>NZ_JBHUPY010000001.1:0-1032136 GCF_042688385.1 Herpetosiphon sp. NSE202
GTGCTGTGGAGGCCGTGTGAACGGTAGAGCAGACACCCGCAGAAAGCCAAGCGATCATCGGTTGCCGCGCGTCGGCAGGACGCGGTGTGGCCAAAGAATGGTCGAATGGCAGGCAGAACTGGGCAGTGATGCAGGCAATGTGATTGATGATGGTCGTCAGGTATGGGTGATTGGCGCGAGGGCAACCAATTTGGTACGTGTCGAGGTGGTTGTGCCCCACGCTGCTCCATCCCGAACCAGGCCGTGAACGCGACACACACCGAGGCTACTGCAGCACCCGCTGTGGGAACGTAGGGGGATGCGTACCATTCCACGATAGACTCCGTTGGTTTTCCAACGGAGTCTTCTTTTTGGTTAAGCTAAATCTAAAATATGCTCTAAACCACGTTTCAAGCCTACAAATGTATTAACCTTGCGAATCGCCAATAACGCGCCATCAACATATGGCTCTGCTCCATTGCCTGCTTCATGGCGCAAAATGAGCTTTTGGTCGGGCATGCCAAAAATTGCTTCAATGCTAATCACGTAGCCTGGCAGGCGCACCGAATGTACTTGTTGCTCAGCCATGCGCGCTCCTCGGGTTGCTTGCTCGCCTACAATCTCTTCGGTTGGCACGGTTTGGGCTGAAGCACGCACTTGGCCTAAGCGAAAGGCTAGTTCTCGGGCTGTGCCGCTTGGCGCATCGATTTTCTTGTCGCTGGCGTAATCAATAATTTCGCTATGCGCAATGTAGCGGGCTGCAATCGAGGCAAATTTTTGCAAAAGCACCACGGTGAGCGCAAAATTGCCAACCGCCAACACGCCACGTTGAGCTTTCAAGGCAGCTTCGTTGATTGTGGCATAAGCAGCATCATCTAAGCCCGATGTGCCAATCACCACATGCGCGCCATGGGCCAAGGCTTGCAACACGTTATCGAGCGCCACCACTGGCTTGGTGTATTCAACGAACACATCGCAGAGCTGGCTCAGCGCCTCGCTGGCCGTAGCAAACACTGGACAATCCAGCGCAGGCTGATTCAACACAGCCCCCAATTGCTGGCCTGCATGGCTGCGTGAAACTGCTGCTACCAAGCTTAAATCATTGGTTTTGGCTAGGCCTTGGGCCAACGCCGAGCCAGCCCAGCCGGTTGCTCCTGCTAAACAGACACGAATCGACATAAGCATTCTCCTATTGAATTGGTGTGATTCAATAATACAAGTTAAATGAAAACCCCTGCTGTTCAGTTGAACAACAGGGGTTTTGTGTTGCCGAACGGGCTGGATTAGAAATCCATGCCGCCCATGCCACCCATACCGCCACCAGGAGCTGGGGCAGCTTCCTTTTCAGGAATATCGGCGACCAAGGCATCGGTCGTCAAGATCATCGAGGCAATCGAGACGGCATTTTGCAAGGCCGAACGGGTTACCTTGGCTGGGTCGATGATACCCATTTCAACCATTGAGCCATATTCGCCAGTGATGACGTTGTAGCCAAGGGTTGAGTCGGCTTGATCTTTTTGCAAGCGGCGTACGGTGTCGATAATTACGGCACCATCTTCGCCTGCGTTGCGAGCCAATTGGCGAATTGGTTCTTCCAAGGCGCGGCGCAAGATCAAGATTGCAGCTTTTTCGTCTTGGTTCGCTGGCTCAACGCTATCCAACGCTGGCAATACGCTCAACAAGGCAATCCCGCCACCAGGCACGATACCTTCTTCAACTGCTGCACGAGCGGTTGAGAGCGCATCTTCGACGCGATGCTTGCGTTCTTTCAATTCTGGCTCGGTTGCAGCACCAACCTTGAGCACTGCTACGCCACCGGCCAATTTGGCCAAGCGTTCTTGCAGTTTTTCGCGATCGAAATCGCTGGTGGTGGTTTCAATTTGAGCACGAATTTGTTCGATCCGAGCCTTGATTGCTTCTTCGTCGCCGCGGCCTTCGATAACCGTGGTTTCGTCTTTGTTGGCAATCACGCGGCGAGCGCGGCCCAAATCTTCGACCGTGGCGCTGTCAAGCTTGCGGCCAATTTCTTCGCTGATAACCGTACCACCGGTGAGGATGGCGATGTCTTGCAACATGGCTTTGCGGCGATCGCCGAAGCCAGGAGCTTTGATTGCCAACACGTTGATCGTGCCGCGCAATTTGTTCAACACGAGGGTTGGCAAGGCTTCGCCGTCGATGTCTTCAGCGATAATTACGAAGTTCTTGGTGAATTGCAAGACCTTTTCGAGCACTGGCAAGATTTCTTGGATCGAGCTGATCTTCTTGTCGGTGATCAAAATGTAGGGGTCTTCCAAATCTGATTCCATGCGGTCGCTGTTGGTGACGAAGTAGGCTGAGATGTAGCCACGATCGAATTGCATACCTTCGGTATACTCGGTTTCGTAGCCCAAGCCTTTGCCTTCTTCAACGGTGATAACGCCGTCTTTGCCAACTTTGTCCATCACTTCAGCAATCAAATCGCCAATTGACGAATCGGCAGCTGAGATGGTAGCAACGCTTGAGATGTCGGTGCGATCGTTGACTGGCTTGGCCAAATCGCGGATTGCTTGCAACAACACGGCGGTGCCTTTATCCAAGCCACGCTTGATCATCATCGAGTTAGCGCCAGCAGCCACTTGACGCAAGCCTTCGTGGACAATTGCTTGGGCCAAAACGGTAGCGGTGGTGGTACCGTCACCAGCAACGTCGTTGGTTTTGGTTGCAGCTTCAACCAACAAACGTGCACCCATGTTTTCAAATGGGTCTTTCAATTCGATTTCTTTAGCAACGGTAACGCCGTCGTGGGTTACGGTTGGTGAGCCGAATTTTTTATCGATAGCGACGTTGCGACCGCGTGGGCCCAAGGTCGTCTTAACTGCATCTGCAACCACGTCCACGCCACGTTTGAGGGCGCGGCGGGCATCTTCATTAAAAGCAACTTGCTTTGCCATTGTTAAATAATCCTCCTAAGAAGCGTCGCGAATTAGCCTTAGCCTTGAACGACGGCCAAAATATCTTTTTCAGCCAAAATCAAATAATCTTCGTCGTCCAACTTGATCTCGGTGCCAGCATACTTGGCAAACAACACGCTATCGCCAACTTGCACTGCAACTGGCACACGCTTGCCGTTATCATCCAACTTGCCTTCACCAACAGCCACAACGACACCTTCTTGAGGTTTTTCTTTGCTCGCTGTGTCGGGCAGGAACAAGCCACTCTTGGTTTTTTCTTCTTTGGCTTGAGGCTTGATCACCACACGATCGGCCAAGGGGCGAATCCGGAAATCAGACATGATACTGTGTCCTCCTTAGTTGACCATTTAGCAATCTACTGTGATGAGTGCTAAATCCGAGTGTTAGTGTATGTCGTTCCGTTAAGCTTGTCAAGGCTTGGCTTATCACTCTAACCACGAGAGTGCTAAATCGATTTAGCTCATTCTGAAGCCCAAAAAGCCGATTGCTTGCGCCAAAATGCTCAGTTAAGCGATTGTTAGAATTAAGCAAAATCTTGCTAAAAGTGCTGGTTTCTTGGCCATTTGTTACTTTTCAGCGCTTGCTAACGATATTCTAGGCGTAAGGCCATGGCAATTCAAACCACAAGGAGGCTGACGATATGGCATTGATTCATCGCTTGGTTGCTGAGCGCACGCCATTCGATCAGCAAACGCTGGAGGATCATCGTGATGTGGCGTTGGCGGTGGCGGGCGATCATGAGGCTTTTGTACGCTTGTACCAACGCTATATCACGCCGGTCTATCGCTTTCTTGTGGCACGTTTGCAACAGCACCACGATGCAGAAGAAGTGGCGGCGTTGGCGTTTGAGCGCGCTTGGCAAAGCCTTGGCCAATTCAAGCCCAATGGTCCATTCGTCGGCTGGTTGTTTACGATTGTGCGCCGCTGTTTAGCCGATTTTTATCGGCGCGGCCAACGCCGCCAGCAGCAAACCCCACTATCTGATGACCTTGCCAGCCAGCAATTATCGCCCGAATTGGCCATGTTGGCGCTTGAACAACAAGCCTTGTTGCAGCAAGCTGTGGCCCAACTTAATCCTGAACAGCAGGAGTTGCTTCAACTGCGCTTTTTTGCCCAACTGCCTTATGCAACGATTGCCCAAATTGTCGGCAAACGTGAGGCTGCGGTCAAAATCGCCGCCTATCGCGCGCTTGAACAACTCAAACGGAGGCTCGCCGATGACCAATAATCTCGATCTTGACCAAGCCTTGGCTGAGCTAGAAAACGGCGTGCTTGGTCAACAGCTCAACGGGCAAGCCCAGCGGTTTAGCCCAGCACCAGCAACGATTCAACGAATTCAGGCTGGACTCCAGCCACCAGTAAAGCGAGGAAATAGCATGCAAGCATTCTTTCAACGTCGTCCAGGGCGGGCTTTGGCCATGGCTGTCTGTAGCGTCGCGGTCGGTTTGGGCTTGATTTTTGGCCTGAATCAACCAACCCGTAGCGTTTCAGCAGCCGAGTTGCTGCAACGGGCAGAAACTTTTGCTAGCCAGCCAATTGTGGCCAATGGCAAGGCCCGGCATATTGCAATTGAGATTGCAACCACAAGCAGTGATGGCCAAATTGACGAATATTATCGCGATGAAATTTGGCTGGTGCAAGGCCAATCGCATATATTGCTCTATCAGCCAGCCCGTCAATCATTAAATGGCCAACCAGTCGGATATCAAATGGGGCCAACGATTGTCGATGAAAACTACTTTTGGAATTACAATGCCCAGGATAATACCTCGGTCAAAGCGCCGTTCGATGAATGTTCGTTGAGCTTGGAACAATGGGTAGGCGAAGGAGCTTTTGGCTCTGACAGTAATTTTCCCAATGCTACAATTTTGCGCAGCGAAGAAATTGACGGTCGTCAACTGACGGTAGTTGATCTTGGTGGCGATATGGGGATTGCCTGGATCGATGCCAATACTGGCCAGATTTGGAAATTTACCAGTAGCCAGACCTACGAAGGCATAACAACCGAAACCTTGGTGCAATTTGTGGTCGATGAAACGGTTGAATTGAATGCATTACCTGCTGAATGGCAAACCTACACCGCTCCCGCTGGCAGCCCGATCATCGAGCAAAGCACGCCATACTGTATCTATGGCTAGCTTTCGAGCGATTCTAGGCGTAGCACCGTCGCGCCTTGATCGTTAACTTCGACAATCATCACCGCGCAGCCTGCCTCAATTGCTCGGCCACCAATTGCTCGGGCATTGATGCGGGCTGCGCCTTTTTGATGTTCATAGGCGACCACCCCAAAGCCTTCTGCTGGCAGCGCTTCGACCACTACGCCCAGATGGCCGATTGGCCCAACTTTGCTGGCGGCTGAACCAGCCTGCTGCACAATTCGGCGCTCGATAAGCATGCGATAGAGCAATAAGCCAACTGCCAAGCCACCAGCCAGCGCAATCAGGCCGCTAAGCCACCAATTAACTCCAGCTTCACGCGCGAGCAAGCCCACGCCTGCTGCGCTAATCAGCCAACTGGCCAACACCAACGGCTGAATAAACAACCAGCGCGATGAGCGTTGCATGTGTTCGAGCGAAGGCCAGAGCGCTTGGCGGCGAGCCTTGGTGATGATGATAATCAGCAAACCCAAGCCAAATGCTGCCAGATAAAACCATTGATCAAGCGTCAAAGCGAGCGATCCTTTCCGCAATTAATCAGCAAGTTGTGCCCGACCTGTTGCAAGCCAGCGGGCTAGATTTTCGCGCCCGTTGTGGCGAGCAGTAGCGGCGGCCTCGTGCCACGCATAGCCAATCGCATACTGCTCAACTTGCCAACCATGGGCGTTGCGTTCAACGATCGCATAGCGCGCATGCGGGCTGCCTGCTTGCATAACGTGAGGGTACGGTAGGTCATCATTATACGCGGGAATGCCAACACTGCCTGGATTGACGATCAGCTGGCCATTGCTCAGCTGCACAGTGCGGGCGATATGGCTATGGCCACAGACGATCAGCGATTGGCTAACGCCTTGAATTGCGACGCGAATTGCTGCCTCTGAATGCAACTGCACACCCTGCGGCGTAACATGCTCCAGCAAATAAGCGGTATCACTGCTTGGTGTCCCGTGACAACAAAACATATCATCAACAATTGCCGTGGCTGGCTGGTTGGCAAGCCAATTGCGCTCGTTGGGACCTAAATCGGCCTGCACAAAGCGATAACTGAGGTTTTGTTGCACTATTGGAATTTCTTCGAACAAGATGCGATCTTGGTTGCCGCTAATTGAGATTGTGGCGATTTGCGCCAGTTGTTCAGCGCACCAGCGTGGTTGCAGCACGCTATACACGCTATCGCCAAGATTGATTATCTGATCAACTGTGCGTTGCGCAAGATCAGCCAAAACTGCGGCTAAGGCCAAACGATTGCCATGAACATCGGCCAAAAGTGCCCAACGTGGCATACTCAATACTCCAATTTGATTGGATCGTTTGCTGATAGGCTCTGATTATAGCCGAGATAGGATGTTTGGTTAGCAGCTTGCGGGGCGGGTGTAGCCGCGATTGAGCCAATTGATGATTGTGCCGCTTTGGTAGAGTTCAAGGCACGAAAGGCTGCCGAGGTCGAATTTCCACTGCCAGTAGAGGTTAAGCGGCGTTTGAAATAAGTGGCAGCATAAGACTTGCAGGCTGGTGGCATGGGCAACCAGTAGGACACAGCGTCCAGCGTATTGCGCAATGAGATCATTGGTGGCTGCTTGAACCCGCTCGGCGACAGCTAAGAGGGTTTCGCCTTGGGGGGCGGGAATATGCAGCGGGTCGGCCCAATGCGCGCGAGCTTGCTCAGGATGTTGATCTAAAACTTGGCGATAGGTCAGGCCTTCCCATTCGCCATGATCAATTTCACGCCAACGGGGGTCGCTTTTGGCGTGAACTGTGGGCAGCGCACGCGCCAGCGTTTCAGCTGTACGGCGTGCGCCACTGTGAAGCACAATTTCTGGAGTTTCCTCGTTGAGCCATTGCCCAAGCAGCAATGCTTGAGTGTGGCCGCGCTCGCTAAGCCCTTCATCAGCGCGACCTTGGTAGCGTCCCGCTTCATTCCAGGCGGTCGCACCATGACGGGCAAGCAGCAAACGCAGGCCACGTGGATCGGCCATGTTACTTGACGCGCTCCAAGATTGCACGCATCCGAGGGATACATTGCTCGACATCGGCGACTGAAACTGCGCCAACCGAGAGCCGCATCCAGCCGGTTTCTTGGCGTAAGCCAAAGGCTTGGAATGGCACCAAGGCCACACCTGCTTGCTCCAGCAAAATATCGCCAATTTGGGCGTTGCTGGTAATCGGCACACCATCGAGGCTCTTGCCAACCAAATCGAATTGGGTTGAAAGATAAATTGCGCCTTGGGGTGCAATCGCATCAACTGGCAAGCCCGCAGCCTTCATTTCTTGGACTGCGTTGTAGATCAAATTCAAACGGGCGCGAACTTCGTTATGCATATTGGCATAGAAGTCGTCGAGCACATTGTCTGAATTCAAAATATGCGCCGTGGCTTCTTGCTCTGGGTGAGGAGCCCACGCACCAACGTGATTCAAGAAAGCTTTGATCCGATCGGTGATGTGGGGTGGTGCTACAACCCAGCCAACCCGCAAGCCGGTCGCTGCCCACGATTTAGAAATCCCATCGATGAAAATCGTATAGGCAGCCATTTCGGACATTACTTCGACTGGCGTAACGTGGCGAATATCGCCAAGCTGCAATTCCCAATAAATTTGATCGTAAACCAAATAGAGCAAACGCAAGCCAAGCTCTTTGCGGCGCGTATTTTCATTCACAATCAATTCGCTGATTTTGCGCAATTCCTCTGGCGAGATCATCGTGCCAGCTGGGTTGAGCGGCGAGTTGATCGAGATTAAGCGTGCTTCTTGGATGAATGGCTCAAGCAAGGCAGCGGTTGGCAAAAAGCCATCTTCTGGGCGGGTTGGAACCTCAATCGCCTTTGAGCCACACAAATAGGCATAGTGATTGTTGTTCCACGACGGCACTGGGTAAATCACCGTTTCGCCTGGATCAATCAAGACACCATAAGCGGCGTAGATGCCGGGGCGAGCGCCAGAAATGATCTGAATGCTTTCTAATGGATAGCGCAGCCCCAACCGCTTTTCGTAGTGGGCAAGCACTGCTTTGCGCAATGCCAACACCCCTTCGGCGGGCGGGTAGTTGGTGCGGCCAGCGCTATACGATTCAATCGCTGCATCGCGCAACGCTTCAGGAATAGGAAACTGTGAAGGCGCAAAATCACCGACGGTGAAATTACAGACTGTGCGGCCTTGGGCTTGCAACGTGCGGACATTACCGGCAATTCGCAAAATTTCAGAACCAACCATGCCACGCGCCATTGCGGAGATCGATTGGCTGCTCAGTTCAGTTGATGTTGGCTCGAAATATTCAGCTGCATCAACCGTTTCAATCAGTGTCATTGCTACACTCCTCGATGTTTGGGAGGAACAGTTTGGCTTGCGGGACGATTTCGCGTCCCTAAGTATAGCAGATGTGCTACGGATACAATCAGCGACAACTTTGTGAACTAACATAGGACAAATCGGCGATTGTTCTATGGAGGCTATAGGCTATGGGCTATGGGCTATCGGATTGATCTGCGAAGCGCACGAATTCGCTCTTTCATCCCTCATCTCTCATCCTTCATCCTTAATCCTTCATTGCTCTGCGCCTCTGCGTTAAATGCCGATTCACGCAGATTGAAACCGCGAAGGACGCGAAGGGCCCGAAGGCTATTTTAGCCACAGATTGCACAGATTATTCAGATTATTGTTCCGATAGCCCGCAGCCATGCTTTCTCTGCGCCTCTGCGTTAAATGCCCATCCAGCAAGAACCGCAACGCCCCGATAGCCAAAAGCCCATAGCCTATAGCCTAACCCCCGATCCCCAATCCCCAACCCCAATTCCTACTTATACCGATCGTAATACTTGGCCCGATACGGTGAGCGCAGTAATGCTAAGCCATCTTTGAGCCGAAAACTGATTGCTCGCAAGCCCATTTTGAGGCTGGTTGGCAAGCGGCGACGCAGCGGCGTTGTGAGGCGGCTGACCAACGATGGTCGGCGTGAGCTTATACCAGCCTGCCAAACACTCACATAATCGCTTTGTTGCACTTTGAGGCGTTCGATTGGCGTAGCGCTGATTCGTTTGGCTTGAACCAATAAAAAGGCTGGACGGCGATTTTGCAACGTAACCCGCCCGCCAACTGCCTTGGGGTCGTGCACCCGATACCACGGTGCATGCGGATACATTTCGAAAACATACATTTTTTCCAGCTGATAGCCATTTTCAGGGGTCAGAATGCGCCAAAATAACTCTGGCGAAAATTGATAAAAGCCATGCCCTGCCATATTGTTGCACGGCGCAATCGCCAGAAAATGACCACCTTCAGCAACCATATTTAAGCTATTTTGCAGCGCGATTGGCAGATTGAAGATATGTTCAAGCGTGCCACCATCAATCACGCTGCTAAATCGGCCATGCAACTCAGCAGGAATTGGCTGATTCAGATCGTGCAAAATCGTTGCTGATTCATAAGCGGAAAAATCGATTGAATCGGCGCTGCTGGCCCCAAGATAATGCAGCAGCGGTTCGGCAAAAAGCGGCTCGCCATCAACTGCATCGCGGGTGAGCGTTTGGGCCACAATCAGCGGTAGCGTCTCACCTACTTCGGCAAAAACTTTTTGTAAATCGTACACCCCAAGGTGCATCCCCTGACGACCTAGGGTTAAACTCTGTTTAAACTGGACACCAGTACTTCGGGCTTCCAAAAGGAAGCGAATAGTATTAGTTTCAAATCCCATAAAAGCTCCATAGCCAGGGCGAAAACCATCGCCTATAATGATCCTAATCAGCGGAGGTTGCCTATGTCACAGCTTGCCGATCATACCATGCTCTTGGAAAGTCCGATCGCCAACGACTCATATAGCCAAGTTGCGGTCAAGCTCACTGGCTCGGATACTGATGGCGCGTTTTCCTTAGTTGAATATACCAGCTTGCCGGGAACCGGCGTTATGCAACATATGCATACGCGCGAAGATAAAACCTTTATTATTCAAGCTGGAATTTTTGAGTTTTGGATCAATGGCCAGACAATTATTGCCAAGCAGGGAGCCACGGTTGATCTGCCCATGGGTGTGCGCCATTCGTTTCGCACCCTTGGAACCAGTCCCTGTGTTGCATTAATAGTTGCGGCTCCGGCAGGTTTCGAATACTATTTCCATGATTTCAGCGATGCCATTCAACAATTTGGTTTGCCACTGCCTGCTGCTGCCTTAACGCAGTTGAATCAGGCCTATGGGATTATTTTTGAAGAATAAGGATTCGTCAATATGCCCCAATTGCCAATCCTAGCGCGGGATCGGCGGCGATTGCAGATCGCTGGCTGGTTGCTTGGCGCTGGGTTAACTGTGCCTTTGCTGCTTTGGTGGACGTTTCCTGCAACCTCGCTCGCCCCAATTCCGCCAACCGCAACGCCGCAAATCGTCCGGGTTGGTGCAACCCTCGATGAGCCGATTCCTGCCGATTGGCAAGCGCCGGTGTTGAATCCTGAACTTGAAGCTCAAGCCTTGGCTATTCCCGAAACCTTGCCATTAACCAGCAGTTTGTTGGCTGAGCCAATTTCTGCCGATACAGTTTTTACTACCACGATTGCTGGTTTGGTCGCAAGCGATGAATTGAATTTGCGCGATGGCCCAAGTGTCGATTATTTGCCCATGGCGATTTTGCCCAACACAACGCCGCTAACCGTAGTTGGCCGCTTTGAGGGTTGGCTGCAAGTGGTCACGCCACAACGGGCTTTGGGCTGGGTTGATGATAGTTATGTGGCCTTGGCTAGCTCGGCCCAAGCCTTGCCCCAAATCGCTGAGCACGCCGACCCAAATCCGGCTTTGCTAGCCGAACTGAATGTCGAGCGGGCCAATGTGCGGGTTGCGCCGCAAACCGGCTCGGAGATCATAACCACCTTGGGCGCTGAGCAAGGCCAGGTTAATTTGCTGCAACAACGTGCTGGCTGGTTCAATGTGCGCACCAACACTGGCACTGAGGGCTGGGTTTCGGCTGAACTTTTACAAGCAGATGATTATATTTTGCGCCGCGTGCCAACCTTGAGTGCCTCGCCCAATGCGCTTGAAGCAGTACGCTTGGCGAGCAAATATATTGGCTATCCCTATGTTTGGGGTGGCGAGACTCCGCGCGGCGGCTTCGATTGCTCAGGTTTGGTGTTGTATGTCTATGGCAAATTGGGCATCGATATGCCGCACAGCGCCGCCGAACAATGGACTGGCGGCTATGGTCAAAAAATTACCAGCCAACACGATTTAGTGCCCGGCGATATTGTCTTTTTCAAAAATACCTATAAAAAAGGTGTGAGCCACGTTGGCATTTATGCTGGCAATGGCAACGTCATTCAGGCGCTCTCCGAAAATTTGGGCATTCGGGTTTCCGATTTATCCAATAGCTATTGGAATAGCCGCTTCGTTGGCGCAATTCGGCCATTTCCCTAGTGCATGGCCGATTGCAAATCGCGGTAGATAGCCACATGTTCGAACACAATGCCCAAGTTGACCAAGGCTTGGGCCACTTCAGGCCGCACACCAATCAAGGCCACCTTGGCTCCCAGCAATTGTGCCGAATCAACCAAGCGCAATAAACCAGTTGCCACATCGTTATCAAACCACGAAAGCCCCGTCACATCGAGCAATAAGCGTTGAGCACGCCGCTGTTGAATTTCGCCCAGTGCAATCACCTGTAAATCGCGCAAGCGTTCGCTATCAAGCGTTCCAACAATTGGCAACACCAGCGTATCGCCGCTGACTGGCAGCACTGGCACGCTGAGTTCGCGAATTGTTTGGCGTTGCTGCTCAATTTGGGCCACATAGGCTGCTTGTTCTTGATTCCGTTGTTGTAATTCGATCAGCGTATGTTGCAATTGCTCTGTGCGCTGACCAACTTGTTGCTCTAACGAAGCTCGCGATTCTTCCAGCGAATAATTAATTCGTTTGACTTCGCGTACGGTCAAATTCAAGCGTCGATGAAAACTAAATAATAATGAGATAATCATGGTCACAATCGGCGTTCCCGAGGTAATCATAATCAGCAAGACATTAATTTTGGGATAATTATATTGATCATTGAAAATAAATCCCAAGAATGTGACAATGATAACCGAAATCCATGCCACAATGCTAATTTGTTTGAGATGATGGCTATTGACAAATTGTACAGCAATAATCAACATCAAAAAAACATATAAAACACTGAGTGGCCATTCGATTGGGTTGAAAAAAGTAATGATCATTGGTAATACAGTACAACCAATAATCATCAGATAGATACTTCGCTTAATTTGATTACGCCGGGCAAAAAAGCGTCCAGCAATAAAAAATAAGCCTTGAAAAAGCACTGCAAAGCCACTTAGCGGAATTTTTGACTGCATGATAAAATCCGATGCATCGGGGATGATCACCGTCAGCGTCGCGCCAATCAATAACCCGACATAAATCGCGATGGCAGTTAACCCCAAATAACGGCCTAAACGCAGGTGATCAGGCTGTTGATCGGGATCAACGGTGCGAGTGCTTTGCATAGATTCGGTTCCTTTAGCAACACAGTAGTGCTATTGTATCAAATTTTGGTCACTTGCAGACATAACAAAAAGGCAGCCAAGCTTGGCTGCCTTGCATCACTTTATTCGTGACTGAAATCATTCTTTGTTGCCAAACAGCCCGCCGAGTAAGCCCTTGGCTTTGTCGGCCACATCCATCACGTTTTCGCCAGTCAGAAAGCTTTCGACTTGACCGCGCAAACCTTCTGGCAATTTGTCGCCCAAAAAGCCTTTGACCACTTCAACTGCCTTGTTGGCTTGTTCTTCGCTTAAGTTGGCCTTTTGGACAAGTTGGGCAATTAATTCTTTCATTGGTCACTCCTACGCTTCAAAAATCCTAACACTCAGAGTGTAGGCTCAAAAGTTTACCTCAACGTTAACGAATGGTTAGAAAGCCTTGGCTTTGGCTCGTTCACGGCCATACACCAGAATATCATCAAGAAAGCGCGAAGGATTGCGGGTGTTGCGCTGGCGTTTTTTGGCATGCGAAAGGTACAATTGTTCGCCAGCCCGCGTCAAAGCGACATAACACAAGCGCCGTTCTTCTTCAACGCCGCCTGCCTCAACCAACGAGCGTTCGTGGGGCAGCGTGCCTTCTTCTAAGCCCGCCACATAAACTATTGGCCATTCCAAGCCTTTGGCTCCATGAATCGTTAGCAGTTGTACTGCATCGCGCTCATCTTTATCCTCAACGTTGGTGAGCAAGGCAATTTCTTGCAAAAATGCCGCCAGGTTGGTATGTTCGCCTGCTGCCACCCGCAACTCTTCCAAGTGGGCGAGGGCATCGCTGCGATCAGGATCTTTCCAATCCTTTTCGATCATGGCTTGGTAGCCGCTTTCTTGCAATACTGTTTGTAGCAAGCCCTCTGGCGGGTAGGTTCCGCTAGCCAATTTGCGCCAACGATAGATTTTGCGTGCCCAATCGCTGACTGCTTGGCTCGCCCGATCGCTGAGTCCTTCCCAAGCTTCGCGCTTCAAAATCGCTTCGCCAAGCGGTAAGCCCAAGGCTGCGGCTTTGCTGGTGAGATGAGCAATTGTGTTGGCGCTAATTCCACGGGCTGGCACATTGATAATTCGATTCATGCTCAGGCTGTCGCTGGGATTTGCAATGATGCGCAAGAAGGCCAAGGCATCGCGAATCACCCGCCGATCGTAAAAGCCTGCTTGGCCTTTGAGCGAATAGGGAATGCGTGCTTGGCGCAATGCAGTTTCCAGCCCCCGGCTCATATGCCGCGAGCGATAGAGAATTGCAATATCTTTGCTGCGGCGGCCTGTGCTAAGCAAATTGCCAATTGATTTGGCGATTGCATCGGCTTCGGCGCGGTCGTCGGCGGCTTCGTTAATTACCAAGGCTGGCACTGGCGGCGAACGGCGGGCTGCTTTCAACGTGAGCGCTGGCACAGCCACCGAATGGCGCATCACAGCGTAGGCTGCATCAAGAATCTCTTGGCGCGAACGATAATTGGTCAGCAACTCAACGACCTGCGCTTCGGGAAAATCGCGGGTAAAGCGATTGATAATCGTGTAATCGGCGTTGCGAAAGCCATAGATCGATTGTTGGGCATCGCCGACCGCAAATAATGAGCGCGGACGCTTGCCAACTGGCCGCGAAAGCAACTCAAGCAAGGCATATTGCGCCGAATCAGTATCTTGATATTCGTCGACCAGCACATGCGCCCAGCGCGATTGCACTTCATCGAGCACATCGTGATGTTCAAACAGCAGCTTGTAGGTCATCACAATCATGTCATCGAAATCGACGGCATTCGAGCGCTCAAGCTGGCGTTGATAAGTTCGATAAATCGCCGCTGCATACTGGCTGAGCGGATCGTTAGCCATCTGACGGGCAAGAGTTGGCGGCTGCATGCGGCTTTTGAAGCGCGAAATCAAATTCAGCACTTGCGGCGCTTCAAGATCATGCGGCATACGACCGGTGTAGCTATCCATAGCTTGTTGAACGAGTTGCAACTGCTCGTCGCCAGCATAGATTGTAAAATTGGCGGTGTAATTGCGAATGCGCCCAGTAATATGCTGGCGCAGCAATTTGCCACAGATGGCGTGAAAAGTTCCGGCGGTGAGGCCACGGCTACGTTTGCCCAGCAAATCGCGCAAACGGGTGCGCAGTTCGCTGGCCGCTTTGTTGGTAAACGTCACCGAAACGATCGAATCGGAGCTTGCGCCCTGTTCGATCAGATAGGCGATGCGGTAGGTGAGGACACGGGTTTTACCGCTGCCTGCGCCAGCCTTGACCAAAACAGGCCCCAGCTGCGCCATAACCGCCGCCCGTTGTTCGCTATTGAGAGTATCAAACATAGTTTTTACGGAAGGATGAAGGATGAATTATGAAGGATGAATAGTTGATAACCTTGTTTCATCCCTCATCCCTCATCCCTCATCTTTCGCTATTGAGAGTATCAAACATAGTTTTGGGAAAGGATGAAGGATGAATTATGAAGGATGAGTAATTGATTACCCTTTTCATACTTCATCCCTCATAATTCATCCTTCTATAAAGCGAATGCGGAGGCTATCGCCGATGCCAACGCCGAGCATGCGGGCGGCATTGCCGTTGCGCACCGCCAACTCAAGCCGTTCGCTGGAGCCGAAGAGCGCCATCACCATGCCCCATTCGCTATCGGCATAGGTGCGGCAAATTCGGCCAATTCGCTGATCGAGAATGCCGATTTCAACTTGCTCGATGCTGCCATGCTGGGCAATAAAATCGCGGGTAATGTTGGTAATACAATTACCAAAATTATCAACGTGGATGATTCGACCTTCCCATGCATCATCAAGGCGATGGCGTGGCTCGGCTAGTGGCAATTCGACCAATTCAGCCAATGGATTGCCAAGTTCTTCGGCTTTCAACCCTTTGGAAAGATGGGCCGCAACTGGGGCGAAAATATCGCGGCCATGGAAGGTTGCGCTCACTTTGGGCAACCACCAGCGCTTATCGCTCAGTTCGATCAATTTTAATTGCTCGCGGCCAAATTCTGCTACAAGGTCTTTCCACACATACGAAAGCACCCCGTTATCGGGAGCCACAAAGGCCCAACGTGGCGAACACAACGCCACGGCCTTGCGATCGCCGCCCACCCCTGGATCAACAATTACCAAGTGGACAGTGCCATCGGGAAAATAACGATAGCCTGTATGCAATAAATAGGCTGCTTGGGCAATCCGCTGCGCATCAATTTCATGCGTCACATCGATCAACGTAGCCTGCGGATTAACCGAGAGAATCACTCCTTTAAGCACAGCGCTATACGCATCAACACTGCCAAAATCGGTAGTTAGGGTTAAGATTCCATTCGGTTGCATATACTCCCGCCTATAGTTTGCGTAGGTCAATTGTTGTTAACGCCGTTTAGTATACGAGAATGCGTAGCGAAAGGCAAAGTAAAGGCAAAAGTCAAAGGGCAAAAATCAAAAGCCAAAAATTGAAACCACGAAGCACGCGAAGATCGCGAAGGTTAAGTTTTTAGCCACAGATTATGTTTGATTCTGTTCCCAAAGCCGATAGCCCAAAGCCAGTATTCCTCTGCGCCTCTGCGTTAAAAATTTGATCCAAGAAGGACACGAAGCGCACGAAGGATGGAACCGCGAAGCGCGCGAAGGGAAATTAGTTCTAGGCTTTGGACTTTTGCCTTCTGCCTTCTGACTTTTGCCTTCTGATTTTTGCCTTCTGATTTTTGCCTTTTGACTTTTATGCTATCCTACTCTCCAGAAAGTATGGGCTGGTTGTGACTGAGGATAATCATGACACTACGTGAGCATGTTGCATTAAGTGTTGCGCAATTAGCGCAATGGGCAAGCCGCCAGTTTGGCTTTGGCGGCGGCACAAATTTACCTGGTCGAATTGCGCGCCGGGTTGCGCCCGACGTATTGCGGCATCAGGCGCAGCGGCTCAATGGCGGCGTGATGCTTATTTCCGGTACGAACGGCAAAACTACGACCAGCCGCATGATCGCGGCAATTTGCAGCCAACAAGGCCAGCCTGCATTACATAATCGGGCTGGAGCCAATTTGATCACTGGGCTAACCGCTGCCACCCTCGATCTAGGCATTTGGGGCGCGCCGCAGTATAACCGTGCTTTGTTCGAGGTTGATGAGGCCCATTTGCCTGCCGCAATTGCTGAAACCCAGCCGCGAGTGGTTTTGCTGCTCAATCTCTTTCGCGATCAGCTTGATCGCTATGGCGAGGTTGATACGCTGGCCGCCAAATGGCAAAAAGTGCTTGCAACGCTGCCGAGCACCAGCACCGTCGTGTTGAACGCCGACGATCCGGCAATCGCCGATTTGGCAACTGGCTTGCAAGCCAAGGTGCTTTTTTATGGCCTCGAAGATACGCGCCATGGCAACGATGCGCTGCGCCATGCCGCCGATTCAATTTTCTGTCGCCGTTGTGGCCAGCCCTATAGCTATGATCCTGCCTATTATGGCCATATCGGGCGTTATTATTGCCCAGCCTGCGGTCATCGCCGGCCAGAGCCGCACATTGTGCTGCGCCAATTGGAGCTTGATGGCACGCGCGGCAGTACCTTGCGCGTCGTGTTGAATCAAGCCCAAGGCCAGCAAGCGCTCGAATTAAACTTGCCTTTGCCTGGACTCTACAATGCGCTCAATGCCTTAGCAGCGATTGCCGCCACCAGCGCCTTGGATGTGCCGTTGCCAATTATTCGCGCGGCCTTGGAGCAATTTAGCGCCGCCTTCGGGCGGATCGAACGCTTTGACTATCAGCAAAAACAGGTTTTGATGGCCTTGATTAAAAATCCGATTGGGGCAAGCGAAACTGTGCGCATGATTACCAGCGGGAGCCAAGCACCGCTTAACTTGATGATTGCGATTAACGATAAAATTGCCGATGGTACTGATGTTTCATGGCTTTGGGATGCAGATTTTGAAGCGTTGGCCGGCCATACCCAAAAAATTGTGGTGAGTGGTACGCGGGCGGCAGATATGGCCAATCGCTTGAAATATGCTGGGATTGACCAGCAGCAAATCCATGTCGAGCCAGATTTGGCGCAAGCCTTTGATCTAGCAATTGCCAACGACACAGCTTTGACGATGCTGCCAACCTACACGGCCATGCTCGAAATGCGCGAGGTCTTGGTCGATCGCGGTGTGCTCAAGCCATTTTGGGAAAGCTAATATCTGGGGGAATGCAGATGTCTGAACAAGTTAATTGTGTAATTATCCGGCCCAACGAACAACATGGGTTTGCTGGCAAACAAGGGCTGAACTATTTTGCTGGCATTGCCGCCGAAACCGCAGGCTCGCAGGCGCTGTGTATGCATATGCTGCGCATGCCTGCTGGCGCACGCGCCAAAGCGCATCACCACGAAAGCCACGAAACCGCAATTTATATGCTGAGCGGTACGGTCGAAATGTATTATGGCCAGCAGTTGGAGCGCCATGCGGTCGTGCATGCTGGCGAATATGTCTATATTCCCGCTGGCATGCCGCACTTTCCCTTCAACCCATATGCCGAAGAAGCAGTGGCGATTATTGCGCGCACCGACCCCAACGAGCAAGAAAGCGTCGTGCTACGCCCAGATTTGGATGCGTTGCGGGCGTAGGGTTTCTAACCACGAAGGACACGAAGCGCACGAAGTAAGGCTATACGGTATAGGCTCTAGGTGTAATGATTCATTGGATTGACAACGAGTGGCATTCCCTCACCCCCCAGCCCCTCTCCTTACAAGGGTAGGTTTTGAGCGATTGGTCGGCAGTGGAACGTTCCCTCACCCCCCAACCCCCTCTCCCACTGAACGCGGGCGAGGAGGAGCCGACCATTGTTCGCCAAGGAATTGGGGAAGAACCAGCGCGTTAAAGCCCCTCGCCCGCGCCACGGGAGAGGGGTTGGGGTGAGGGGATCTTAACAACCTACCCTTGTAAGCAGCCCCTCTCCCACTGAACGCGGGCGAGGGGAGCAGCGGTTTTTACCGACGCATTGTGCAAGAACCACGGCATCAAATCCCCTCTCCCACTGAACGCGGGCGAGGAGGAGTATCCGTTTTCACCACGCAGTGCGGCAGAACCACGGGATTAAAGCCCCTCGCCCGCTCCGTGGGAGAGGGGTTGGGGTGAGGGGATCATGCTATAGGAGCTTCCGACCAAAAACCAAAAGCCTCTAATCCCTGATCTCTGATCATTTTACTTTCATCCCTCATCCTTCATCCTTCGTTGCTCTATGCTCTATGCTCTATGCTCTCACTCAGCCTTTAATCATAAACGTGCCATACATATCGCTTTGATCATCGTCTGCTTGGCGGTCGCCTTCGATAATCCATGTGCCATCAATTTCGTTCCATTCGGAGAGCCGCTGAAAGCCTGGCTCAAGCAACGTCCATGGCGCGATAAACTGGTTGATTTGGGCAACGGTGCGGGGATAGATTGGGCTGCCCATGGCCTGATAGCGAGCCAGTAATTCTTGTAATTTGGGGTTGGGATTTGCTGGTAGCGTTAGCCACGAGATGGCGAGTTGCGAGCCAGCACTACACCATTCGTATAAACGTTGTAATGTTTGGCGCAACACCTGATCATCCAAAAAATAGGAAACCCCAATGATACAGATGGCCAACTTGCGTTCGCCAGCAAAATGTTGATCGGCTTGGGCCAAAATCGATTCAAGCTCAGCAATATCGGCGTGATGATAAATAACCCGAGGATTGTTGCCGATAATTTCACGCGCATAGGCGACGGTGGCCTGATCATAATCGTTGTAAAGCACCAAGGCATCGGGGCGAATTTCGTGAATGTAGCCTTGGGTGGGCAAGCCGCTGGCCAAATCAAGATAGCGAGTAAAGCCCACATCAGCCAAGCGATTGATCGCAATATCCAAAAACCAACGATTTAAGCGCGCACCATTTTCAATCGTTGGAATCATCTGCACCAAGCGTTCTGCAGCCACCCGATCAACCGCAAAGTTGTGGCTACCACCCAACAAATAATCGTAAATTCGGCCAGCATTTGGTTGCGATGGATCAAATTCCACGGCCAGCACTCCTCAACCTATAGCCTGTTTTTATTCTTATGGTTTGCTAAACTGATAAACATTAAAAATATTAAATAGATTTTAGTGCGAAATGCTGCGCTTTTCAATAGAATTATTGTACTATTTTGGCCGTATCCGCTTGCTTAATCCGAAAGCTATCGATCATGCCAAAGGCGAGCCATGTGACCATAGCAATGTCGCTGGAGAAATAGCCTTGATCAACCCCGCCATGCAGCCAGCCTGCCAATAAGGCGGCAATCGCGGCGAGTGCCAACCAGCGTTCCGGCTGATCGCTATGCCAAATCTGCCAACTGCGCCGCACGCTGCGCCACGCCAAACTGGCAAAAATAATTAAGCCTCCAATTCCAACCCGCAACCATAGATCGAGCAACAAATTATGTGGATGGGCTGTGTTGCGCTCGGCAAGGTCGTTGGCAAGCGCTGGCTCAATGTAGCCACGATTATATTGGGGGTTGAAATAGAAATAAAATTGATCAAGCCCAATGCCCAAAATTGGATGGTCGGCGATCATCGCTGTTGCTGAACGCCAAATGCTCAAGCGTGCCGAGCTTGAATCGCCTGTTACGCTCAGGCGTTCAGGCCCGCTCAACGACGAATAGAGCAACAACCCACCAAGCACCACGCTCGTGATTAGCGGCAGCCACCAACGCCGTGGCAAGCAACTCAGGCCAATCAGCACCAACGCTACGGCAAAACGCGCGCCCTTGGAATAGGTCAGCATCAGGCTGAGCACCAATAAACTGCTGGCCCCAAGATAGAGCACCGACCACGCCGCCGTTTGCCAGCTGCGCTTGCGCCAAAATTGCCAGAGTGTCCAAGCAGCAGCCACAACCGCCAACATACTCGCGCGATCCATCCAGAGTGCCAAATTGTTGGGGTGGCAATAGACTGATGAGGTACGTTTGGTGCCGCCAGAATCAACGATCAAATCGCTAAAACACATACCCGTGCCATCAATTGGAGTCCAATCGAGGTCGCGCCATTGCAAAATGCCAATTACTGCCACGATTGCGCTGCCAGCAAGCAAGCCCCAAAGTAGCCAGCGCCGCACGGGGTAGCGTGGTTGCCAATAGAGAATCAAGCCATACAACAGCAATGGCTCGACGATCATCCAGCGCCATTCGCGCCATGCCTCTGCTTGGCCTTCGGGCACGGCCAACGTTGCAGCAAATGTCGCAATCAGCAGCCAAGCCAAGGGCAGCAGCAGCATGCGCCAATGTTCGCGCCACCAAACTCGCCATGCACTGCGCCCACGCAGCAAACGCCAACCAAGATCGAGCGCGGTTACACCTAAAACAACCAGCAACAGTAGTTCGTGCAATGGAAAATATTTGCCATTGATAAACGGAAAGTCGCCATCCCAAAAGCCACGCGAGCGATAGTTGAAAGGAATTGTTGCGGCTACGCCAGCCAAGCCAATTTCTGGCCGCAGCCAAGCAAGTGCCGCAAAAAGCGCCAGCAACGCCAGCGCAAAAAGCAAATTGTGCGCAGCAGCTTCATCGATGCCAACCAAGGGCGCAAAGCGTTTTGGTCGATACAAAGCCAAAATTGCTAACGTCGCGATGCCGCTAACCCCGACAGTTGCCAATGGATGCCAACGCCAACGTGCAAGCATCATACAGTTCTCTTTCGTACTAGGACGCTCCAAAAACGCTTCAATGCTAGTAACAAGCCGAGCCAAAGCCCAAATGGAATGCTGGCCCAAAGCCACCACCACGCTCGTTGGCGGCTAATCGTGAGTGTTTGCCACTCGCCGCGAATCCGCAGCTGATGCTGGCCTAGTTCGCCCTCAAAGGATTGGGTTGTAAGCACTTTGCCATCAACTTCTAGCTCAATTGGGCCTGTACTTTCGACGCTCAGCCGTTCGCCCCACCAATTTGCCACATACACGTCGCTGTTTTGCCACAGCAAATCAGTTGGCTGATAGCGGCCAATGCCCAATTGCGGCGCTTGATTCAGATATGATTTAACGGCGCTATAGGCTGGCAGTTCAGTCCAATCGCTCTTGAGCAAGGCAAAATGAATCGTTGGATCTTCGGGCGAGAAGCCAACCCCAGGCCGCAAAAACCAAATATTCATCGCGCCAAGCCATGGCCATTCTTGGCGTGCTCGTTGCAAATATTCAACCAGATATTGGGCTTTTTGTTCTTCACTGACTGGCGCGCCGTATTGGGTCGCTACTGGTGAGCTGTTCCAGCCAAATTCGCTAATCCAAACCGCTTTATGCTCGTCGCCATAGCGCTCCATTACTTCGCGTAGTAACACCACCCGTGTCACATCGGTGCGCGAATCGAGCGGACGTTGCCAAAGCTTATCGCGCTTCAACGAACCATCGGGGTTGAGCACTGGGCGTACATAGCGATTTTCGGTTGCTGGCTGGCCAAGGCCATAGCCCTGAGCACTAAAAATATCAAAATAGGCAGCCCCGCCTCGCTCGTAGATTTGGGCCAAAAATTCGAGATCGTTCTTGGCTTGCCAATCGAAGCCATCAGCAGGCGTAAGGCTCGGGAAAATAATGATTGCATCGGGGTTGGCAGCTTTGGCGCGGGTATAGCCAAGTTTCAATAATTCGATAAATTCAGCAGGATTGGGATCGGCCCAATTCCACTCGTGGCCATAATTTGGCTCGTTCCAAATCTGAAAAAAGCGCACTTTGCCACGATAGCGCTCAACCACGGCATTTACATAATCGCCATAATCTGCATAATTGTCGGGCGGGCCGGTCGAGCCAGGGTCTTGCTCGCGTTTGGCGACGCGAAAACTCTCCATCGGCAGGTTTTGGCGTGCCCAGCTTGGCGGGCGGTCAAGTCGCACGATCAATTGCAAATTGCGGGCTTGGGCCGCTGCCACAATCCCATCGTATTTGGTCCAAGCTGAGATTGCATCGTTTTGATCAACCGTGCCATCGCCATTGTAATCGTGGCGATAATCGCGAAAATCGTTTTTGGCGTGAATCTCAATATCTTCCCAAGGAAACTGGACGCGCAGCCAATAAAAGCCAGCAGCTTTGGCTGTATCGAGGGTGCGCGAAATCACCTCAGGTGCTTCGAGGTGCAAACTGGGCAAATTCACGCCGCCTTGCGGCACATTGGCCCAAGCAATTGGCTGATCAACGTGCGTACTTACGCCGCGCCATTGCTCATTTTCAAGCCACGACCAAGCGGCGAGGCTGCCTGCGCAAACCCCAACGATGAGAAGCCAAAAGAGTGGTTGGAATCGAAAAAATGTGCTTCGTTGCATAGCGCAGGCCATTATCAACCAGCGGTGCAGGCTTGTCAAAAGCCTAAAAACAAAAAATCACCGCCAAAACGGTGATTGGTGGTCGGGGCGAGAGGATTCGAACCTCCGACCTCAGCGTCCCGAACGCTGTGCTCTACCGGGCTGAGCCACGCCCCGACAACGCTAAAATGATACACCATGGCTTGGCTGTTGTCAAAGCTACGCTAGGGCGTTTGTTTCAAAATTGTTACGCTGGTCAGCGAGAACATAGAACATAGAGCATAGAACATACGATCTGCATTGGAGCTGGTTTTGATCCACGAAGCGCACAACGAGTACGAAGGACGAGCAACCACGAAGAACGCGAAGATCGCGAAGATTAATTTTTTGGCACAGATTATGTCGTCATAGCCCATAGCCTATAGCTGTAATGGTTCATCAGGTTAACCGAGGCTTGATCCCCTCACCCCAACCCCTCTCCCACGTGGCGGGCGAGGGGCTTTAACGCCGTGGTTCTGCCGCACTGCATGGTTAAACGGATGCTCCCCCTCGCCCGCGTTCTCGTGGGAGAGGGGGCTGGGGGTGAGGGAACATGGGTGCCAATCCAATGTACCAGTACAGCTATGCTCTATGTTCGATGTTCTGCTTTCATCCCTCATCCTTTGATTCCTCTGCGCCTCTACGTTCTATGCTCTATGTTCTATGTTCTATGTTCTATGTTCTGCCTTCATCCTTTGGTTTCTCTGCGCCTCTGCGTTAAATTTTGACTTCTGACTTTTGATTTTTGCCTTCATCCTTCTATAAAAGTCCTTTGATCTCCTCGGCGGCTTTGCGGGTCATGCCGGGCACGGCGGCTAGTTCCTCGATACTGGCGTTGCGAATCCCATCGAGCGAGCCAAAGGCGTTGATCAAGGCTTTTTTGCGTTTAGGGCCGATGCCTGGAATATCTTCCATCGTCGAGCGCAGCATACCTTTTGTGCGCAATTTGCGGTGATAGCTAATCGCAAACCGGTGGGCTTCTTCGTCGATGCGCTGTACAAGATGCAAGCCAGGATCGTTTTGGGCAAAGGCGATTGGCACGCGCTGGCCGGGTTTGACCAAGCCAAACGGCAAGTGGCCTTTGGTATCACCCTTGACCAAGCCAACCACTGGAATATGCTCGAAGCCCGCTGCGGCCAAGGTTTTGGCGGCGGCATTCACTTGGCCAATCCCACCGTCGATCAAAATCAGATCAGGCAGAATTGTCCAAGTTTCGTCGTTGCTCGCTGGCTCGGCGCTTGGTTGCTCTACTGGCTCTGGATCTTCGCTTTGGCCTGTATCATCGGCGCGAGCAAAGCGGCGTTGCAGCACTTCGCTGAGCGAGGCCACATCGTTTGCACCTTCGACGGTTTTGATTTTGAAGCGGCGATAGTGCTTTTTGGCTGGCTCACCCTGCTCGAACACCACCATACTCCCCACCGAGTTGGTGCCTTGGGTATTCGAAATGTCGTAGCATTCGATGCGTTGCGGCAATTCAGCCAAATTCAAGACATCGCGCAATCGGCTTAATCCAGCTGTCGCTCGTTGTTCGGCGTTGAGCCATTGCAAGCGCAGCTGATCGAGGGTTTGGCTGGCGTTGCGGGCTGCCAAATCGACCAAATCTTTCTTATCGCCACGGCGTGGCACTTGCAAACTGACCTTGTGCCCGCCCTTGCTTTCCAGCCATTGCTCGATAATTTGGGTTTCTTCGGGATAATCGGGCAACAGAATATTGGGCGGAATATCGGCAGCTGCATCATAAAATTGGGTTAAAAATGAACTCATCAAGGCTTCTGGATGTTCTTCCTCGGTGCCTTGCAGGGTAAACGGCTCCGAGCCAATCAGTTTGCCCCCGCGAATATAGAAAACTTGGACGACTGCTTTGCCTTCATCGCGGGCAAAGGCAATTACATCTTGGTCGCTGGCGGCAGTGTTCAGCACCTTTTGGCGCTCCATCACGCGCTCAACCGCCTTAATTTGATCGCGCACATAGGCCGCGCGCTCGAATTGCAAATCTTCGGCGGCTTGGTTCATTTTCACTTTGAGGTCGCGCAAAATTGCTTCGGGCTTGCCGCTTAAAAATAACCGCACTTGATTAATCGCTGTGCTATATTCTTCGCTGGTGCAGTTATTGGCACATGGCCCAAGACAGCGTTTAATATCATAATACATACAAGCTCGGTTCATTCGGGCATGCTTTTTAAACATATCATCGTTACATAAACGAAACGCAAATAATTTATTTAATAATTCAATTGTTGCATAGACGCTGCTAGCTTTGGCAAATGGCCCAAAATAAATTCCGCCATCTTCGAGCACTTTGCGCACGCGCAGCACTCGTGGCCATTCTTCCTTGGTAATTTTAATATAGGGATAGCTTTTATCATCTTTGAGCAACACATTGTAGCGTGGGCGGTGCTTTTTGATCAGATTCATTTCTAAAAGCAAGGCTTCTAGTTCGGTGTCGGTGGTAATAAATTCAAAATCGGCAATATTTTGCACCAAACGGCGGGTTTTGCTGGTCAGGCCGCGCGGCGCACCAAAATACGAACGCACCCGATCGCGCAGGCTTTTGGATTTGCCCACGTAAATGATTGTATTGGCTTGGTCGCGATAGATATACACGCCTGGGGCGAGCGGCAAATTGCGTAAGCGCTCTTCAAACAGCGCATGATTGGCAATATTGGTATGGGATAAATCTGGCATTTTCGCACCTCTGTGCTAATTATACCGCATCTTTGCTGAACATGTTAAAAGCCGACTAGCTTGCTCTGCTAGTCGGCTCGGGCCTGAAAATTTATACCTTTAGCAATTCGCCAAAATCGCCACGGCCATTGCCTAAACCAGAGATCGAATAGCCCGAAACGCCAAATTTGGCCCACGCGCCGCTGGCCGGAAAGAAGGGCCGAATTTTACGGGTGATGCCGACTGTGCCAGCAAAGCGCGCCGGAATTCGATACAGTTCTTGCTCGTGCACAACTAGCACATCGAAATTCATGCCTACATTAAAGCCATTGATTTTCTTGGGAATGCCTTCGAAGCTCAGTAGCAAGCGGCCTTGTTGATCGGCGCTAATCCGGTCGCGGCTGGGATTCGTCCATGAAATGCGGGCTAATTCTTTGGGCAAGTGCCAAATGTTGCGCCCGCCAGCCACCGATTCATCCAAGTCGACGACCAGGCCATGAATCCAAATCGCAGGACGCGGGCCAAGTTTGAGCACCAAACCACAGGCAGCCTCGCCATAATGCAAGGTCGAGCCTGTGCCATATTGACCAACCAACGAAAATCCCAAACTGCGGCCTGCTGGCAGCCAGAGTGGCTTAAGCGGCGCTGGCAGCAAGTCGGCGACGGCGTTGCGTTTGACTGGATGCACACACCAAACCCATGTTCCTTGCATGACCCATGGTGCTGG
This sequence comes from Herpetosiphon sp. NSE202, assembly GCF_042688385.1. Lineage (NCBI taxonomy): Bacteria > Bacillati > Chloroflexota > Chloroflexia > Herpetosiphonales > Herpetosiphonaceae > Herpetosiphon > Herpetosiphon sp. NSE202. Next base: position 26,239 of record NZ_JBHUPY010000001.1, read on the forward strand.
CGGATAGCTGGTTGTGGCAGCAATACGGTCGGCTTCGACCGTCGAATCGTAGAGGGCGGACACAGTTATACCTCATAATGCGCCAAGCAGCGCAGCAAATGGATTATCGGTATCATCATCGGGATCATCAGCCACAGTTTGACGCTTGATCGGTAGTGGACTGGGCACTTCCTCATCATCATCAAGCGCCCAATCGAGATGCAACGGGCGATCGCCAGCCATCGCAACTAATTGATCGAGGCTAAAACGCCGAATGCTAATCTGATCTGGCCATTGTTGGGCTTGTTCAGGATGTTCAATCAGGTGGAAGCGACTTTGATTGCCAATAATATCAGCGATGGTTGGTGGTGGTGTATGCGGGGCATCGGGGCTACGCATCAACGCTTGCACGGCCTCTGCATCAGGAATGCCAGTATCGACCAATAACAACGTCGTATAGACCCGAGGAATAATTAATTGCAGAGCTGCGCGAATGTCGTGAAGTTGGGTTGCTGCTTTGCGAATGGTATGGGCTGAACGACTGGCCTTGACCTCAAACACATGCACGCTACGCCCAACCTCCACCAAGGCATCAATTTCGCGATATTTACGAATAGTTTGGCGACCACTGCGCTCGTCGTATTCGAGAATTCGGCGCTCGGAAAGCGCTTGACCCTGCGCTGTGAGCCATTCGCGCAGCAACTGTTCGGCCTCGCCACCAAACAAATCGCGCTGGCGCGGTGGCCGAGTTGCCCGCTGATTCTCACGAGCAATCGTCATCTGTTCAACAAACGCCCGATAATGCGGGTCGTCGAAGGTTGTGAGTCGAGCACGTACAAATCGCACAGTTGCAATCCCCCACTAAACTATCTGTATGCTACCACATTAAAGAAGGGATGAAGGATGAAGAATAGAACATAGAGCAAAGAACATAGAACATAGGAACGGATGAAGGATGAGGGATGAACAGCAAAAGTCAAAAAAGAACAGAGAACAGAGGAATTGGGGATTGGGAGCGATGGATTAGGCTATTGGCTCTTGAATTGGGGTAATTTCAACGAATTCCCGGTGCCACATTCCAATAGCCTAATCGTCCTTCGTGCCCTTCGTGGATCAAAACTTAAATAGGCGTGGTTTGCTCTAGGCAGCGTCTGTGTTGAGCGTTGGCCGCACTTCAGGCTCGCGAGTTTCCTCTACGACAACCGGTTTGCTGGCGCTTTTCAACGACATTGGATGTTCAACCAAAACAAACAATAGCGCTCCGCTGACCAGCGTTACCCCAAACATGAGCGGCAAGATCAACCAAAAGAACCAGCCACCAGTCGGCGTAGCGGGCATAAATTTTTGCAACAGCATAAAGCCTGCATGCAAGCTCAAACCATGAACCAAATAGTAGGAATAGCTCATATTGCCCAGCCAGCGCAAGGGAGTCCACGAAAGCGCTTGTTTGAGCCACGATTCAGCTTGGCTGAAACAATGCCAGCATGCCAGCAAAAAGCCGCTGAAAATCAGGCTAAAGCGAATCGCATTGCCAATCATGCCGCTGAGCGGTAGTAATGGTGCGCACGTGCCAACAAGCAACCCAAGCAAGCCAAGCCAGGCTGTAGGAGTATAATTGCGCTTCGATTCCAACAACTCATGTAGCAAAATTCCAGCAATAAACATTGCGAGCTTCAACGGGCCTTGCCAAATAATACAGATGGCGGCCAAGATGACCCCAACAATGCTGAAGAAGCCGATCCTCCATTGGGACGTTTTAGCGCGCAAGCCAATTGCCAGCACGATCAATGGCATAATGAGGTAGTAAAAAACCTCGTAGCTAAGCGACCATGCCACCGTAATCATTGGTTCAATCGGCAGCATTCCAGGCAAAAAGAGTAAGTTTTGAATGAAATAGAGCGTTGCAGCAGCAATTCCGCTTGGAATCTTACTTTCAGCAGGAAAAATAATCGATAAGCCAAGATAAGCCATGAAGATTACGAAAAATGTTGGATAAATGCGCCGGATGCGTCGGCCAATAAAACTACCATACGCTTGCTGGCGTTTCATCAACGAGGCATAGATTAAGTACCCACTGAGCACGAAAAATAAATCTACACCCGTATTGCCAACCATTCCAAAGGCATTATTAACGATTGCGGTTGGGCTATCATTGAACAACCACGCTTGGATTGAACTCCGAAAATGAACTAAGAACACAAGAAAAACTGCAATTCCCCGCAAGCCTTCCATGGAGCGCAGATTGGTGCCGGCTAGGCCACGAGCTAGCTCAAAGCGCTGCCTAAGATATTCCATAAGTCCTCCTCAGCAAAATTCGCCAGCCTTATTATATCCCCACGCTTAAAAACAGTTTACTTAGAATTACTGCCATAGAGTTGCAACAATACTCCAGATTTTAATAGGTAGGTGAGGATCACAAGTTGCGATTGATACGAACCAGTATAGTAGAGTTTAATCAAATTATCAACAAGCTAGTATCAATAAAAAAGCAACTTTATTATCAATAAATAAAGCTGCCTCCTTACACTATTATTGCTAAAATTATATTTAGTATATAAATCATCATTTGGCTGTTTCCAAGCATTAAATCGCAGCAACAATGCTAAGTTTTGTACCAATTATGATTAATTGGCTTGAATAACAATGCTTGTTTGGTTTAAGGGTGTAATAATTAATGATATTTAAGAATTATGGCTGGATTTGATGAACTCAATTCCAAGTGTATACGAAAAGGCAGTTGCAGCAAGCTCCAGCAGCACAAGCACCTGTTTCTTGCCACTTTAGCAGAGTCATAGCAGCGTTGCAATTAAATTACTCTGGTTCTGATAGTACTTTTGGTTGGAATTGCTGGTGAATTTCTTGGGTATGTTGGCCTAGTAATGGTGGAGCCAAACGGATACTTGCGGGGGTTGCTGAGAATTTAAAGGGTATACCCAACAGTTTTAAATCGCCAATCGTTGGGTGATCTACGCGTACCACCATCTCACGAGCCAACACCTGCGGATCGTTCAAAACCTGGCCAACACTGCGCACAGCGCCAACCGGAATGTCTGCTGCTTGAATCAATTTAACCCATTCAGCGCTTGGTTTTTGGCCAAACTGCTGATTAAGTAAGGCTACCAATTCGCTGCGGTGTTGCACGCGCTGCGGGTTGGTGCTAAAACGTGGGTCGTCTGCCCAAGCTGGTTGTTCTAAAACAGCGCACAAACGTTGCCATTGGCGATCGTTGCCAACTGCCAGCGCAAACGCACCATCGCTGGCCTCAAAGCTTTGGTACGGCACAATCGTCGGGTGCGCATTGCCATAGCGGGTTGGCTCCTCGCCCGTGATCAGGTAGGCGCTGCCAACATTTGCTAGCCAAGCTACCTGCGATTCCAACAACGAAATATCAATATGTTGGCCAAGCCCGGTGCGTTCGCGGGCATACAAGGCCGCCAAAATTGCGTTGCTTGCCAACATTCCGGTGGTTAAATCGACGACCGCCACCCCAACTTTGCTAGCCTCACCAGCGGCAGGCCCCGTGATGCTCATCAAGCCTGCGGTTGCTTGCACAATAAAATCGTAGCCCGGTAGCTCCGCTTCAGGGCCAGTTGTGCCCATGCCGCTAATTGTCAGTGTGATTAAACGGGGATTTTGCGCCCGCAAATTGGCTAAGCTCAAGCCAAAGCGTTCGAGCGTGCCCGGGCGAAAATTTTCGACCAATATATCTGCTTGGCTGGCAATGGTGCGAATCAAGGCTGCATCGGCGGCGGTTTTGAGGTCGGCAACCAACGAGCGTTTATTGCGATTGACCGCCAAATAATAGGCGCTTTCGCCAGCAACAAATGGCGGCCCCCAGCGCCGAGTATCATCACCTTGTGGCGCTTCGACTTTGATCACATTCGCCCCAAGATCACCAAGAATCATGGTGCAATACGGGCCTGCCAGCACTCGTGAGAGATCGAGCACTAACAAGCCTTCGAGTGGAGAACTCAGCATTGAGCAGTACCATTAACTAGAGAAAGCAGCAGCTTCCTTAGGCGAATTATGCAGTACAACCATACAATGAGCTGGTATTTTGAGCAAATGCTGGACTTAGAGGGTTGGATTGGCTTGGTTATCGAAATGCTCAGGCAAAAATCATCAATAAACAGCGTGCCAATTCGCGAGAAGCTGGGGTACACTTAATACTGTTTCAACTCTGGATAGGAGTGGTGTGTTATGATCGATTTTACGCCATTGAAGGACGGTACACAAACCTTGGGCGAGCTTGGGGCCAGCCTAAGCAAGCAAGATCTGTGGGATGCAACCGATGAGATGATTGGCGATCTGCTGAGTTTATTAACCGATGCAGTTGACGCTGATATTGTTTTCGTCCCATCCGATCCCAAGGCGAACGATCCTGGGGCTTCTGAGGAAGAACGGGATATGGCTTGGACGTTTGGCCATTTGATTTGCCATATCACCGCTGGCAACGAAGAGGCAGCCTTGACATCTTTGGCGATGGCTTCGGGTATTTTGCCCAACGAACGCTTGCGCTATGAAATGCCATGGCGCGATTTGCAAACCGTTGAGCAAGCCCGCCAACGACTGGAAGAAAGCCGCCGCATGTGCCTCAGTATGCTCGATGCATGGCCCGACCAGCCGCATCTTGAAATTAGCCAAGTGATCTACGAGGGGTGGGGGACGCTCAACGCCCATGGCCGCTACTTCCTTGGCTTAAAACATACCAACGATCACGTTGAGCAGTTTCACGAAACGATGCGCCAAGCCAAAGCCGCCCGCAGCTAGGATTATCTGTTCCCTCACCCCCCAGCCCCCTCTCCCACTGAACGCGGGCGAGGGGGAGCCGAGATTATCTGTTCCCTCACCCCAGCCCCCTCTCCCACTGCACGCGGGCGAGGGGGAGCACCCGTTTTCACCACCAATCATGCAACAACCACAGCATGAAAGCCCCTCGCCCGCCGCAGTGGGAGAGGGGTTGGGGTGAGGGGATCTTAACGACCGACCCTTGTACGAGATTCCTCTCTTACTGCACGCGGGCGAGGGGGAGCCGAAAAACGAACAATCCTGCTTTTATACGCGGGCTGAGGCTAAATCTACGGCGAATTTAGCTCAATAATCACAACAATGCACCAAGGACACATCGCAATTAAGCTGATGTGTCCTTGCTGTTTAACCCCTGAACTGTCCCTTTGGAACATAATCATGCGACCAAAGTCGGATATTGTTATGCACATTTTAGCATATACTATATAGTCTGCTGGTTCGGGATAACCAACACAAAGGAGGCATGCGTGAAGCATCTAGATCAGTATCGACGATTACTGGCCCACTTAAAGCCCTACCCTAGGCAAGTGTTCTATGCCTATGGCTCAACTCTGTTGGCGGTCGGCTTAAACATTGCAATTCCCCAATTGCTCAAACAAGCAATTGACGAAGGGATTGCTAGCGGCTCAAGTCGGGCCTTGTTGATTACTGCGCTCATTATTTTGGGCGTGGCAGTTGTGAGGGTTATTTTCGGCTTTGCTCAACGCTATTATAGCGAGTGGCTGAGCTTTCGCGTGGCCTACGATTTGCGCAATCGTTTTTACGATGCGATTCAACGGCTGCCGTTTTCGTTCCACGATCGCTCACAAACTGGCGATTTGATGAGTCGTGCGACGAGCGATATTACCGAAACTGAGCGCTTTGTCGGGGTTGGGCTACTTGAACTTAGCTCGACTATGCTTTTGCTTTTCGGGATTATCGTGGCCATGATTGTTGAGGATTTAACCTTGACTGGCTTGGCACTTTTGCCCTTGCCCGTGCTGCTCTACGCCACAATTCGCTTTGGCAACACCGTCGAGCCGCTGTTTACCAAAATTCAAGAGCAAATGGGCAAGCTCTCGACGATGATGCAAGAAAGCCTAACGGGCATTCGTGTGGTCAAAGCCTTTGCCCGCGAGCCATATGAACTAGAAAAATTTGATCGTGATAATGGCGAGTGGTATAACCGTCGTTTTGCCGTCATTCGCATTTGGGGCAATAGCTGGCCCTTTTTCAACTTTTTGGTCGCCATCAGCGTGATTATTTTGCTCTGGATTGGCGGCCCGCAAGCAATTGATGGCAAGATTACGGTTGGCTCGTTATTCGCCATGATCAGCTATGTGTTGTTGTTGAACAACCCCGTGCAACGCTTGGGCTTTACGGTCAACTTGGCTGCGACGGCGGTTGCTAGCTCGGCCCGCGTGTTTGAAATTATCGATACCTACGATGAACTGGCCGATAAAACCGCTGCTCAGGGCTTGGAGCATGTGCAAGGCCACGTCAAGTTTGAGCAGGTGTCGTTTGCCTATCGCGAAGGTGGCCGCCCAACTTTGCACGATGTTTCGTTTGAGGCCAAACCGGGCCAAGTGATCGCCTTGATGGGGCCAACTGGCTCTGGCAAGAGCACAATCACCAACCTGATTCCACGCTTCTACGACCCAATTGAAGGTCGGGTGTTGGTCGATGGCCACGATGTGCGCGATTTGGCAATTAAAAGTTTGCGTGAACAAATTGGGATTGTGCTGCAAGATTCATTCTTATTCAGCTCAAGCATTGCCGACAACATTCGCTACGGGCGGCCCGATGCTAGCGACGAAGAGGTGATTGTAGCGGCCAAAGCAGCCCGCGCCCACGATTTTATTCTCAATTTCAGCGAAGGCTACCAAACCAAAGTTGGCGAGCGTGGCGTGACGCTTTCTGGTGGTCAACGCCAGCGCATCGCAATTGCCCGCGCCTTGTTGCTCAACCCACGGATTTTGATTTTGGATGATTCAACATCGAGCGTGGATACCGAAACCGAGCACTTGATTCAACAAGCACTCGACCAATTGATGCAAGGTCGCACGACCTTTGTGATTGCCCAACGCTTGTTGACGCTCAAAAATGCCGACCAAATTTTGGTGCTCGATGCTGGTAAGGTGGTGCAACACGGCACACACGAACAATTATTGGCCCAATCTGGCCTGTATCGCACCATCTACGATCTGCAACTCAAAGATCAAGAGGAAAGCCTTGTCGAAGAACAAAGAGCATAGAACATAGAACATAAGGGTACGTTTTGATCCACGAAGGACACAAAGAGCACGAAGTAGCGATGGCTCAAGGACAAAGAATAATATTTTTAAACCTAGTCCCTGCTGTCTAGCTCTTGATCCCTTTTGATTTTTGACTTCTGCCTTTTGATATTATGGGGTTTTCCATGACAACCAAAGCTTTAGCGCCGTCGCGCAAGCGCGATGATGAAATAGAAAAAAAGGTCGCCGATTTATTGCCCAAGGACGATGAAAATAGCTTGGGCAAGGCTTACGATCCGCGTTTGATGCGTCGGTTATTGGCTTTTATCGTGCCCTACAAACGCACCATGACCGCCGCAATTGTGCTGATGATTATTGGCACAGTGCTGTCGGTCGTTTCGCCGTGGGTGATTGGTCAAGCAATTGACGTGGGCATCAAGGCCAAATCGCTCAATTCGCTCTACACGTGGACAATTATTTTTGCGGTGGTTTCGTTGGGCGAATGGCTCTCGAACCGCTCGCGGATTCACTTGTTGGCGATTGTCGGCACGGGCGTGGTGGCTGATGTCCGTTCAGCGCTGTTTCGCCATTTGCAGCGTTTATCGCTCAATTTCTACAATCGCTACAGCGTTGGTCGCTTGATGAGCCGCCTCATTTCCGATGTTGATGTGTTGCAAGATTTCGTTACCTGGTCGATTACTGGGCTAACCCGCGCAACCTTCTCATTGGTGGGCATTACGCTGGCCATGCTCTGGCTCAACTGGAAATTGGCGCTGGTAACCTTTGCCGTGCTGCCAATTATGGTCATCGTGACCAACTACTGGCGGGTGCGGGTGCGCCAAGCCTATCGCTCAACCCGCGAACGAATCGCCTTGATTAACGGCTATTTGAACGAATCGATCTCAGGCATTCGCGTGACCAAAAGTTTTGTGCGTGAAGAGGCCAACGGCGAGCACTTCGACGATCTCAATCGCTCGTATTTCAATGCCAACACCAGCGCCGCGCGCTTGGCCGCGACCTTCTTCCCTGCCGTCGATTTTATGGGTTCGTTAGCAACAGCCTTGGTGGTGGGCGTTGGTGGTTGGTTAGTGGTCGGCGATGAGCTAACGCCTGGGGTTTTAGTGGCGTTTGTCTTGTATGTCAGCCGCTTTTTCGACCCAATTTTGGAATTGGCGCAACGCTACAACACCTTTCAATCGACCATGGCCTCATCGGAGCGCATGTTTGCCTTGCTTGATACCGAGCCGGATATGCTTGACGCGCCGAATGCCAAAATCTTGCCAGCAGTACGTGGCCATGTGATGTTTGACCATGTATCGTTTGGCTATGCTGATGGCGAGCCAGTGTTGCGTGATGTGACCCTCGAAGCCCAGCCAGGCGAGACGATTGCCTTGGTTGGCGAAACTGGCGCTGGCAAAAGCACAATCATTCGTTTGCTTGGGCGCTTCTTCGATGTAACCGATGGCGCGGTGTTGGTCGATGGCCATGATATTCGCGACGTAACCCAAGCGAGCTTGCGCCAACAATTGGGGATTGTGTTGCAAGATACTTTCCTCTTTGGTGGTAGCATTAGCGACAATATTCGTTATGGCCGCTTGGATGCCAGCGATGAGGCTGTGATTGCCGCCGCCAAAGCAGTTGGTGCCCACGAATTTATCGAGCGCATGCCCGAAGGCTACAACACCGATGTTGGCGAAAATGGGGTGAACTTGAGCGTTGGCCAACGCCAAATTCTCTCATTTGCCCGCGCCTTGTTGGCCGACCCACGCTTGCTGATTTTGGATGAAGCGACCAGCAGCGTTGATACCACGACCGAGCGCCAAATTCAGGCCGCTTTGGATACGCTGATGCGGGGCCGAACCAGCTTTGTGATTGCCCACCGTTTGAGCACCATCACCAGCGCCAACAAAATTGTGGTGCTTGATCGCGGCCAGATTAGCGAAATGGGCACCCATGCCGAGTTGCTAGCCCGCAAAGGCCGTTACTACAACCTTTACACCATGCAATGGAGCAAAGGCAACGGCACGATTGGCGAGTAAGAGCATAGAACATAGAACATAGAGCAGAGAACATAGGGGACGCTAGAGAATTTCGGTTCTCAGTGTCCCTTCTATTGATCCACGAAGCGCACAAAGATCACGAAGAACGGGAACCGCGAAGGACGCGAAGATCACGAAGATGGGTTATTGGCTATTGGAGGTTCCAACTCATCCGCGATAGCCGATAGCCATCAGCCATCGTTTCTCTGCGCCTCTGCGTTAAAATCCTTGCCTCTGAACCACGAAGCGCACGAAGAACGATTTTTTTGCCACAGATTGGCACAGATTATTGAGATTATTATTCTGCTAGCCCATAGCCATCGTTTCTCTGCGCCTCTGCGTTAAATGCCGATTCAAGCAATAACCGCAATGCCCCCGTTAGCCAAAAGCCAAAAGCCTATAGCCATACATGCTCTGCGCCTTTTGAAGTGTGCTACTTGCTGGTTGGTGTAACTGCAACTGGTGTGATTTTGGTGGGCATTGCTGGAATACTTGAATCAGTGGGATCAAGCCATTGGCGGGTTTCAAGGTTGAAGATAAAGCGTTGCGGTGGGCTTGCCCGATTTTTCAAATACACCAATGGCCATGCTGCTGATTCAACCATAATAAGGCCTAGTGGTTGCTCAGTATGGTATTCCTGCCTCCGCAGTTCTGCGATTGTTAATGAAGGGCCAGAGGCAAAGACAAGCAGAATCCCTTGATCCGGTTCCGCACTGAGCGCCCCCGTAAAAAGATAATAATAAATATGCTTCGCAGTGTCATTTACAATCCAACAGTTGCCGCGAATTGTATCTGATCCATGGTTGCATTCAAAAACTTGCCCTTCGACCGGAAGCGGTTCTGGGGTTGGGCTATAGCCTAATGCCATCTCTGTTGCAAATGCGCTTCTGCGAGGTGAAAGCGTTGAAATAATGCTCGATGTTGGGAATTCGCCTCCAGCATACACGGTTGCTAGATCCCATGCCCACTGAGTTTGATCGGCAAAGAATTGCTTCTCTTTGTTATTAAGCGCAGTAATTTGATCGATGTGATATTGGGTTGCAAGCACAGCGCTGGTTGCGGTCTTCCCAGGGCTTAATTGAATTGCTGTGGTTGCACTGCTAGAAAATGCGAATACTGCGGCTCGTGTAATGCTTATAAGATCGGCTGGGCCACCCGAAGATTGAGCCGTACTCTCATCCATCGTCAACTGCGTTCGGCCACAACTGACCGCCGCCAGCGCCACGATCAGTAATCCGATTAATCTGCGATAGGTCATCTTGATCCTCTCCCATACATAGCTTAAAGAACGATTGCAACCACGAAGGGGGATTAGGCTATTGGCTATTGGAGGTTCCAACTCATCCACGATAGCCCATAGCCATCAGCCATACATTTGCTGCGCCTCTGTGTTAAAGTGCTCTTGCTTCTCTTTCCTGAAATCTGACTCCTGAAACATATTTTGACTATTGCTTGCAGGTGCTTATTTTTTGATCGGTCTGGTTTTGGTTTCAAGCGTTGGCGTAATTGGCAGTTTGCTTACCGTAAATTCTATAAGCCTACTATTAATTTTCCATGCGGTTGTATTGCTGGCTGGCGCGCCAATAATCACCAATTCGTGGAAGCCTGCTTGCGGCACCCACTTTTCTCCTGGCTCGATAAAGGTATAGGGTGGCGTATGATCAATTCGATGAGGGGACTCGTTATCAAGCAGAAAGGTGACATGGCCAATCGTCGGAGGATTTGTATGTACTTGAAGATTAAAATGCTTGGTTGGTAATGAATCAAGGATAATAATTGCCGGATTGGGCATGGGATCAAAGCCGGGAATCGGCAGGTTGGTATCGCCGTCAAGCAAACTCACCCCTACAATCTCGATGCTTGGGGCAATTGTCGGAATGATCAGCGTTGGCCAAATAGTGGTGGTTGGATTGAGCATAATTGGCGTGCCATTGAGATCAGTCCATTGATAGGTTTCTAGATTGAAGAGTGCTTCAAAATGCACCCCCACCGAAATCACCAGCGATGGCAGCATTTCCCTCACAATCGTCAAGCCACCTAAATCAACGGGGAAATGAAATTTATTGATATACTCACCATTTTTGTAAACAGTCAGATAGCCAGATACAATCGCATAATTCGCAGGTTTATGAATGACTCCGTTGCCTTCAACGAAAACATCAGTACCATTAACTAAGCCATGCCAGCAATTAATGATAAATCCTGGCGGGCCAGGTTCTGCGATATAGTTCTTGCATTCTTTTTGGGCAAAAAGCCGATATTCTTCGGTTGGCGTGTTTGCGATTGGTTGGTAAGTGACGAATGGCGATGGCGTATTGAGGCTGGTTGGTGTGGTATTTTGGTCTAAACTGGTTTGATTGCGGCTACAACTCACTGCTAGCAATCCAACCAACAGCAATCCAATCAGCAACAGATAGCGCATGGTAAACCCTCTCAACATTGCTCAATCAACAAAGGGGATGGTGTTAGCGATTGAACGTGGTACTAGCCTAAATCGTAGACCCAAGGCCAATCAATGATAATTGGCTGAGAATGAGCTTACAGTGAGCGATGAAGCGCACAAGAATTGCTTTTTTGATCCACGAAGAACGGGAACCGCGAAGGGCGCGAAGATCACGAAGGCTGAGTTTTTTGCCACAGATTGCCCAGATTAGCTTGATTATTGTTCCGATAGCCAATAGCTGTATTGGTACATGAGGTTAACCATGGCCTGATCCCCTCATCCCATCGGATGGGCGAGGGGCTTTAACGTTGTGGTTCTTGCGCAATACGTCGGTAAAAACCCGTGCTCCCCTCGCCCGCGTTCAGTGGGAGAGGGGTTGGGGGTGAGGGCATGACGCTGGTTGCCAACCCAATAAACCATTACATATAGCCCATAGCCATCGTTTCTCTGCGCCGCTGCGTTAAGAAACCCATCTCCAGTCCTAATTACCGATCCCAACACCTATGCTCTATGTTCTATGTTCTATGCTCTATGTTCTTTTTGCCTTCATCCCTCATCCTTTCCTCTGTTCTATACTCTTTTTTGCCTTCTGACTTTTGCCTTTTGACTTTTGACTTCATCCCTCATCCTTCATCCCTAAATTTAAGCTACTATTAGCACCTAAGCTGATTTGCGAGGTAGTATGCGAAATTTGATTCTCAAGCTCATTGCCCAATTCTATTTCATTCGGCCAGCCAAAAACCGTACCTATGGCGATTATGAGAAGCTTTTGACCGAAAGCGGTACAGCGATTGAACAGCGCACGAATAACGCCAGCGATCTGCCTGAAAATCGCCAACAACTGCGACATATTATCGGCATCGAACGCTGGGGCGCGCAGCGGCTCAAGGTCTGTTTTGGCGAGCCATTTAATCGCGATGAATACGAGGCCTATGCGCCAGCAGAAGATCGCTCATGGCCGCAATTGTTGGCCGATTTCAAGGCCACCCGCCAAGAAACGATTGCCTTGGCCAAACGTTTTGCACTTGAACAACCAAGCAGCGATGTGGTTGAACACAACGATTTTGGCCCGCTTAATGCCCGTACATGGCTGCAATATCTCTATTCGCACGCCGATAAAGAGGCCAAACGCTTGCGCTAAACCGTCAGCCTGAAGCCGCTCGCAAAAAACATGCAGATTGCTAAAATCTGCTACCATAAAGCGCCATTGCCTGCGATGGCGTTTTGTTGTGCCAACCAACCCTCATCGCTATGCCGCGTGCGTTTGGCATGGCTCAAGGAGTAGCGTGTGAAATTATTTAAAGCGAAAGCACCAATGCGGATTGGTTTTTTTGGTGGGGGCACTGATGTTAGCCCCTATGCAGAAGAACATGGCGGCAAGGTGCTCAATTGTACGATTGATAAATATGTGCGCTGTATGCTCAAGCCCACTGATCAGCCTGGCATCACGATTCGCTCGCTCGATTTGAGTGCGGTCAGTCGGGCGATGACTGGGCGCGAATGGTCTGGCAAGCTCTCGTTGCCCCAAGCGGTGATCGATGCCCACCCTGAAATCAGCGGCGTTGAAATTACCATGTTCAGCGACGTACCGCCAGGCTCAGGCTTGGGTTCATCATCGGCTTTGGTGGTGAGCATGCTCAAATTGCTCGACACCGCCTATAACCTCAAGCTCGATGCCTATGAAATGGCCGAATTGGCTTATCGGATCGAACGGGTTGATTTGGGGATTCCAGGCGGTCGTCAAGACCAATATACGGCGGTATTTGGTGGCATGGCGGTGCAGCACTTTGGCGGGCCACAGGTTATTATCGAGCGCGTTGCAACCAACGAAGATGCCTTGTTGGAATTAGAATCGTGCTTGATCATTGGCTATGTGCGCGATCGTAAGCTGCTGACCCATAATTTGGTGCAAGACCAAGTGCGGCGCGTGACCGAAGGAGAAACCTTGCGCCTGCACGATGAAACCAAAGCTATGGTTGACGAAGGCGCGAAGCTTTTGCGCCGTGGCCAAATCAAAGAATTTGGCAAATTGCTGCACCACGCTTGGGAAATTAAAAAAGCCTTTTCACCGCATATTGCGCCACCGATTGTCAACGAAATTTACGATCTTGCGCTACGCCAAGGTGCGTGGGGCGGCAAATTGTCGGGCGCTGGTGGCGGTGGCTTTATGTGCTTCTGCGTGCCATTCAGCAAGCGGCTGCAACTTGAGGCGGCCTTGATTGAAGCTGGTGTGACCGTGCGCCCGTTCTCGTTTACCAAGCAAGGCGTGCATGCTTGGAGCGTCGAAGAAGACGATTAATACTTACAGCCCAAGCGACAATGGATTCGTGTTGCTTGGGCTGTAATGAAATAAAAGTTTAGCCTGATCCTCTTTATGTTTTGAACTTCGCTTTGTTCAGTAGGAGGAATGTATGCAGCATGTACGACGTTGGTGTTCGGCGGTCGGCCTGTTGGCTCTAGCACTTTCCCCAATTATTGCCCAAGCCCAAGAACCACAAGCGATTTCCGCGAAGAATCAATTCAACCCGCCCGCCCATGATCCATTCGGCGTAACGACGATCAACCAAACAAATCCCAAAAGCTCGGAAACGCCAGATATTTATGGCGCTTTAGCTAGCGGCAGCGCTGCCCAATGTGGCAGTGGGATTGCCAACTGGACGACAACCTCCGCTGCGTTGATTCCAATCGTTAGTTGTAGTTTGACCTTCTCTGAGCCTGGTTTTGTCTATCTGGCTGCTTCGGCCTCGCTGGGCATTGCGAGCGAGAGTAGCAGTTATGAAGCGCTTTTTCGGCTGGGAGCCGATAGCATTAGCGGCGATCCTGGCACTGATCGTTGGGTCAATATCTATACCGACAGTAGCGATGGCACCGATAAAAACTTAGCGGTTTCCAAGATTGTTGGGGTTACCGCAGGCACCCACACCTTCTACTTTCTTGGCTCGCGCTTCTCAGCCAGCGGTACGGTCAATCTTTATAATCCAATTTTGAGTGTACTCTATTTTCCAAATTCAAGCCCGATTAAAGCCTGTAACGCCAACCTCAATGGCAACTGGACAACCAGCAGCGAGACCTTAACCGAAATTAACAGTTGTAGCTTGAATTTACCTCAAGCTGGCCATGTTTACATGAACGCCAATGCCTCTGCTTCGTTTGTCAATCAAGCTTACGAAGTTGAAACGCGACTCGCGATTGATACGACCAACGTCGCTGGCAGCTATCGCTGGACAAATATTGAGGCCGATACTGGCGATGGGACTGATGAATCGGTGGCTACCAGCCAGCTCATGCCCGTTACCAGCGGTACGCATACGTTTAAGTATTTGGCAGGGCGCAGCACGGGCACAGGCACCGTTAATCTCTTTGATCCTTCATTGAGTATCATTTACTTTCCAGCAGGAGCAGTTACTGCCCTGCGTTGTGGTCAAGGCGGCGCTGGCAGCTGGAGCAGTGCGGTAAGCACATTTTCGCCCTTGGCTTCGTGTAGCATGCAAACTGGTAATGGGGTTGTATTTATGGATGGCAATGCCTCAGCTGGATTAAACGCTCCAACCGATGCTGCTTGGGAAGGCTTGTTCCGCTTCAGTATTGATGGGATTGGCCTAGCCAACACCGATCGCTGGCTTAATGTCTATCCTGATAGTGGCGACGGCACTGATCGGGTGATCAACAGCCAAGGCTTAGCCTTGCTTCCCCAAGGTGTGCATAGTTTCGCCTTTACTGGCCGCCGCTATGCAGGCACTGGTACTGTCCATGTATTTCGGCCAGCGCTGATCGTGCTGGCATCACCAACCAAGATTTTCATCCCAGCGGCAATTAAATAACAAGCGACTAAAAGTAAAACGGCTGAGGTGGTTGCCTCAGCCGTTTTTGTGTGTTTATTCGTCGTCAGCGTCGAAGGTGTTACTATCGCTGCTGGTTTCGTCTTCTGGTGGCGGGAAGTAAATAACTGCCGCTTCCTCGACGAGGAAATCTTGCTCTTCGGCCAATTCGCCCAGCAAATAGCTGCGGGTTGCTGGCCGTTGGACATTGACCCCCAAGAACAGATCATCGATGCTTAGCTCGAAGCCAGCGCGATCGCCTGGACGAGGTTGTCCAACTTGCTCCAACACATAGCCAGCGGTTGTGGCTAAGCGGCGGCGTTCGCCCGAAGTCAAGACCTTCATGTTTTTGAGCCGTGGCAAGCGCTCTTGGCTGGCAATCAAATCGTTATCAGCATCGCAGTAGAAATTGTGCTTAACGAAGGCGTAGCGGCCTTTTTTATCGTCTTGTTGCAACAATTTCACTTCAGCGCCGCTGGTTTCTTCGTATTGCAGCGTCCAAACACTTGGGTCATCGGTTGCCGAAAGCGTAATCAACGCGCCAGGCACCAAATGTTCCTTGAAGAAATCTTCGAGGCCATGCAGCCAGCCACCGCGGTTGGCGGTTGGGTAGCGCAATTCAGCCAAGTAGAAACTATAGTGCTGTGGTGATTCGATCCGCAAAATAGCCGTGCGTTGTTCTGGCAATAATGGTTGTGGCAACAACGCCTTCAAGGCTGCATCGTAGGGCAATACGCCGTATTCCCATTCGAAGAAGCTCAAGAAGCGGCTAAGTTGGCGATTTTGCTTAATATCATCGGCGCTGGTTTGGCTCAAGCTATCATCGAATTGCGGAGTTTCTTCGAGGAAGCTATAGAACTGACCAAGCTCGCTGGTTTTCAAGCGTTTGGTGCCAACTGCTGGCAAGCCTTTGGCGCTCCACAAGCGTGCGCCTTGCACCCCAACAAACTCGAAATCTTTTTCGCGATTCAGCCGATAGTTCAAAGCAAAGCGGAAGGTTACATAATCGTTATCGCGGGGATTTCGATAGTAAACATCGCTCAAAATTGACGTATCGGGCATTGGCTCGCCTTGCTCCACGATATACTCGCGGATGCGGCGCAAATCGCCTTTGCTGAGGGTTGGGATATTTTCTTCAGCAAAATATTCATCGCCAAAGGCCACAATCCGGCGCAATGGGTCATTATCGATTGCTTGCGATAAGGCTGCTTGAATCGTATTGCCATGATCGGCCAAAATTGCTTCGACTGATTGGGCAAAATCAAGCGCCTCGCCGTTTGGCAGCACCAACGAAGTTGCGTTGGCAACCGGAGCTGGAGCTGGCTTTTCAACAACGATTGTTGGCGCAACCGCAACTGGCGCAGCTTCGACTGGTGCAACAACTTCTTCGAAAGCTTCATCCTCATCAGCGTCAACATTGGTGCTAGCCAAAGCTGGGGCGACTGGATTGATAATTTCGCCTTCTTCGCCAGTGGTTGGCGAGCGTTGCTGCCAATAATCCGAGATAAATACTGGCTCAATCGTGGTTAAAGCAGGGCGAGTACGGGTAATCACCACGCTCAAATCATCGATTGGCAAGGGATTTTCTGGCTCGTGCAGCCGTTTGGCAAAGCTATGGCGTGTATCGATTTGAGGCTCGGTGTAGTAGCCGAGGCGGGTCGTGGCATACACCACTTGCTCGCCCTCGTCAATGCGCCGAAAAATTTGGCTATTGGCTTCAAGGGCGGCGCTAATGCTGGCTTCTAAGGCACTGGCATCAACCCCATCTTGGCTCGCGATAAACGCGGCAAGATTGGCTACCGTTTGGCGAACCGGAACATTTTCGGGAAAAAAGGCACTTTGCAGCATCATCACATTGAAGGCACGCTCAGCCAGCGTTTGCTGCTCGCTGCTACCATTCCATGTTGGTTGAGCCGGTGCATTGGTTGGACTACTCATCGCCCTTCCTCCTCAACCACCAGCGAGCGCAAAATTTCGACATATTTCGCGGTGATCGCTTCTAACGTTTGAGGCTGGTTGGATGTCCGCAACCATTGGATCAGACGTTCCAAGCCAGTTTCACCGAGTCGAATTGATTTAACATCAATTGGCATATCGGTCTGTGTTCTCCACCAAGCCCCAAATAGCTAGGGCATGGTTCTAATAAAGAGTCATTACAGTAGGCGCAAATGGTTATGACCCCATCTTGGCGATGCGGTAACGGCTATTATACCATACAACCGCTGATTGCATGCGCAATCAAGCCAATCTCAAGCTTAAGGGTTGATTTTAAGAGCCCCTCACCCCAACCCCTCTCCCACGTCGCGGGCGAGGGGCTTTAAACGCGTGGTTCTGTAGCAACGTGTGGTGCATGCCCTCACCCCAACCCCTCTCCCGTGGCGCGGGCGAGGGGCTTTAAACGCGTGGTTCTGCGGCAACGTGTGGTAAAAACCAGTCGATTCCCCTCACCCCAACCCCTCTCCCACGGCGCGGGCGAGGGGCTTTAACGCCGTGGTTCTTGCACAATACGTCGGTAAAAACCAGTGCTCCCCCTCGCCCGCGTTCAGTGGGAGAGGGGGTTGGGGGGTGAGGGAACGCTCCTCGTTGCTAATCCAATAAACCATTCCATCTATGTCCTTTGCTCTATGCTCTCTGTTCTTTGCTCTCATCCTTGAGGATGGATTGCGCGTAGAATGAAACTGAATCGCATTCAGGAGTTCGCGCTATGAGAATTGTTAAACGGATTGCCCTTGGTTTGCTGACGATCGTTGTACTTTTTGGGCTGGGCTTTGTGTTTTGGGCAAGCATGGCCGCTGAACCAATGCCTACCGCAACTGCGGCATTAGTTTCGGATCAAAATGTCACCGTCACCCAAGGCGATTGGCTGGTTTTTGAGCCAACCACTGCGCCCACAACTGGCTTTGTTTTTTACCCTGGGGCGCGAGTTGAAGCCGCTGCCTATGCGCCAATGGCTCACGAATTGGCGCAAAATGGCTATTTGGTGGTGATTGTGCCAATGCCGCTGAATATGGCAATTTTTGGCGCGAATCGCGCCGATGCGGTGCTTGCAGCCTATCCCCAAATTGAACATTGGGCGATTGGCGGGCATTCGTTGGGCGGGGCGATGGCTGCCAAATATAGCCATGAGCATGGCGAGGCCATCGATGGCCTGATTCTTTTGGCTGCTTACCCCACCGCCTCGAACAATTTGGCTGATCGCCAGCTGGCAAGCACCATGATTTACGCCAGCAACGATGGCTTGGCAACCTTGGCCGATATTGACGCAGCCCGCCCATTAATGCCTGCCACAACCACATGGGTCGAAATTCAGGGCGGTAATCATGCCCAATTTGGTTGGTATGGCGAGCAAGCAGGTGATCTGCCAGCCACAATCGACCATGCGGAGCAGCACAAACAAACCGTGCAAGCTGCGCTAGACGTACTCCAACAACTTGATCAATAATGCTGCACCATCTTGAATAGGTTGGCTGATTGCATGGATGAGCGTTTTCGTTGGTGGCCGACAAGCAGTCGCTATCGACTCATATTAATTCTTTTGCTGGTTGGAGCGGCGGCGGTGCGGTTGGCCTTATGGCTCTTGCCAAGCCATCAACCAGCTAATGACGAAGTTGAATATCTTGCGGTCGCCCGCGATTTGTTGGCTGGCAATGGCTGGCGTTTTTACGATTCGTATCCATGGTTGCGTGCGCCGCTGTACCCATTGTATTTGGCTGCAACCCTCTGGTTGAGCAATAACGATCCCCAAATTGCCCTCTTGTTTAATATCGGGTTGAGCGTATTGCACGTGTGGTTGCTGTGGTTGCTTGGGCGCGAATGGGCTGGCGATCATGCCCACGCCGAAAAAGTGGGCCTTTGGACAGCTGGCTTGGCAAGCGGTTTGCTGACCTTCGCCACCTTTGCCAATTTATGGATGAGCGAAACGCTGTGGAATGTGCTATGGGCCAGCAGTTTGTTGCTGATTTTGCGTTGGCAGCGCAGCAAGCAATTGCGCTTTGCCATGCTCGCAGGCTTGACAATTGGCCTAACAATTTTGACCCGCTCGTTGCCACTGGCCTTTTTGCCAGTACTGATTGGCTGGATGTGGTGGAATTGGCGGGGTTGGCGCAGTGTGCAGCATGGCTTGGCCTTGGGCTTGGTCGCCTGTGCGGTTATTGCGCCATGGTCGCTGCGCAATTGGCTAGCCTATGGTCGCCTGATTACGGTCGAAACCGGCTTTGCCTATAATCTTTGGGCCTTCAGCGAGCCGCCGCTTGAGCTAAGCGAAATCAACACCATCCTTGCTGCCATTCCGAATCCTGCTGAACGCGCCGATTATGCTTCGGCCCGTGGTCGCGAGTTGTTGGCTGCTGACCCGAGTATTTTGGCCCGCAAGCCATGGACAAACACCGTTTATCTATGGCGTATCAAACCAATTGAAGATCGCTTTCTGCAAGCCAATTATTATAGCGATGTGGCCTTGCCCTACCTCCTTGTGGCTTTAATTTTCGATGATTTTTGGTATATCGCTTGTGTAATTTTGGCGCTGTGGGGCTTTGCACGTGCGCCGCGTGATGCGCGTTGGTGGTTGGGATTGCTGTGGGTTGGCTATATCGTTGGTAGCACAATGTTTACCCATGGCGAGGCCCGTTATCGCCAGTTTTTCTGGCCAATTATGCTGATGTATGCAGCGTTTTGCTTGGCAAAATTACGCATCAATACGCCAATTTGGCAGCGTTTGGCTGCAACTGCGCTTGGGTTAATTATTGGTTGGGTGATTATCGATCATTCGCCGTGGCAATTGCTGCAACAACAAGTTCAGCGTGGTTGGTGGGATTGGCGTGCAGATCAAGCGCTGGCTGCTGGCGATTTGCCTCAAGCAGAAGCCGCTAGTTTAAAGGCCCTCAGCATTTTGCCCTCAGCAGATAGTTGGTTGGCTTTTGCCGCAATCAAAGCGCAATTTGGCCAACCAGATGCAGCCCTCGAAGCCTATCTTGCCGCAACCAATCACAATCACGATTATCCCTTGGCCTACTATCGCCTAGGTCAATATTTGCTTGAACGGGGCGATCAAACTGCTGCCAGCGAAGCATGGGCCAATCAATATGTTGATAGCAGCAGCTTGTTGGCGACCGCATGGCAGGCAGCCGATCGGCCAGCAGAGCATTGGATTGATGTGGGCGCTGGTGTGGATATTGGCTTAATTGACGGCTTTTATCCCGCTGAAATCTTGGCCGAAAGCACTGCCCGCTGGTCGATGGCCAAGGCCAAGCTTCGTTTGCCAGCTGGTAAAGCAACAATGTTACGCTTACGCTTGTCTAATCCACGGCCTGTTGAGGCTCCAGCGGCAAAGCTGCAAATTTGTGTTGCAGCGGCCCAATGTGTGCAGGTCGATGGGCTTGGAGCTGAGTGGCGAGTGCTGCAGATACCACTCGCTGCCAGCCAGCATGAACGGCACATTGAAATTTTGGCCCAACCATGGGAACCTGCGAGCGACCAACGTCAGCTTGGGATTGTGCTTGATTGGGTCGAAGTAGTGAGGTAACGATGCGGCGCTTTTGGTTAATTGGGCTTGGCTTGGGGTTGATATTGGTAACGGTACTGTTCGCACGGCCACTGAGCCAACGAGCATTCGTGCCAATCGCCCAGCGCAATGCGTGGTGGCAACCAGCGGTCAATTCGACCATGCAACTGCAATTTAGTGGCATGCCGCTTGATCTTTCGCATGCGGTAACTGTGTATGATCTGGATTTGTTTGATACGAGCAGCGCAACTGTGAGCCAATTGCAGAGCCAAGGTCACAAAGTTGTGTGCTATATCAATGTTGGCGCGTGGGAAGATTGGCGATCTGATGCCAATGCTTTTCCGAGCAGCGTGTTGGGCAACGATTATGAAGGCTGGCTTGGTGAAAAATGGCTTGATATTCGCCAAATTGAGCTGCTTGCGCCGATTATGCGGGCACGAATGGACGAATGCAAAAGCAAAGGCTTTGATGGTATCGAGCCGGATAATATTAATGGCTACCAAAACCCAACTGGCTTTCCCCTGACCGCCAACGATCAATTGGTCTATAATCGCTGGTTGGCCAACGAAGCCCATAGCCATGGCTTATCGATTGGCCTCAAAAACGATTCCGAGCAAGTTGACGAGTTGTTGGCATACTACGATTGGGCCTTAACCGAGGATTGTTTTGATCAAGGTTGGTGTGGCGAATTAAGCCCATTTATTGCTGCTGGCAAGCCAGTTTTTGCGATTGAATATACTGATACTGGGGCGCAAACCAGCCAATTTTGCCCCCAAGCCCGCCAATTGGGCATTAATGCCATGCTCAAACATCGTGAGCTTGATGCCTATCGTGTTGGCTGTGAGCAATAACAACAATGCGGGATGAAGTATGCATCTTCATCCCGCATTATTATTTATTTTAGCCGCGTTCGTCTTTGCCAGTTTCAAGGTCGCCAGTTGCCACCATCAGGCCCAGCCACAGGCCACGGGCAAAGCGATAGAAGATAATATGAAAAATCGACATGACAACCAACAAGGCCAATAAGCCCATCATCAGCTGGTCGCTGGCATAAATCACCAAGAAAATGCCGCCAATAAAGCCCAAAAAGATGGTGAGCACAATATTAATGCCCATTGCGCCAGTGCTTTGGTTACCCGTGGCTTCGTAGCCAACGCCGCAAACGCTACAGTTTGGGTGAATATCGTAATAACTGCGAAACAGCTTACCCTTGCCGCACAACGGGCAACGCCCAATAAACCCACGCAGCATTGCTAAAAGAAAGTTTCCCATGATGTTCCTTACTGATGTGACAACGCTGGCACATCGTCCACTACAAAACTCCAGTTAAGCGCATTATACGCCCCAAACTGCGAGCAAAAACCTAAAAATCTAGTCTAAAACGACTGATCCTATTTAGCATATGTGATTCTTGGGCGTTGTCTATCGAGTTTAGAGCTGAGTTGATCCACGAAGGGCACGAAGGGACACGAAGCACGGAAACCGCGAAGGCCGCGAAGATCACGAAGAACGTTTTTAACCACAGATTGCCCAGATTATTTTTGATTATTTGCTGATAGCCCATAGCCAACCCCAATCCCCAATTACCGATCCCCAGCGCCTATGTTCTATGTGTAATGGTTCATTGCGTTAACTACCGATTTCCCCTCACCCACTAACCCCCTCTCCCGCCCGCGAGGCGAGGGGGAACCACGAAAACAGTGCTCCCCTCGCCCGCGTTCAGTGGGAGAGGGGCTGGGGGTGAGGGCATGAATCTCGTTGCCAATCCCCAGCCCCCAACAGCCGATCCCCAACGCCTATGTTCTATGTTCTGTAACCCGCTGCATCAGCCCAGTAATGCGTTGGATGCTGCGGCGCTGGGCAATGGCAAACTCGACAGCCTGCCAATCGCCAGTCAAAATCACCAATTGGCGGGCGCGGGTAATTGCCGTATATAGCAAAGGTCGATTGAGCAGCACATTGTAATAACGCAACATTGGCACAATCACCACAGGGTATTCCGAACCTTGGGCTTTATGCACGCTAATCGCATAGGCCAAGGCCACTTCATCAAATTCATTCCATTTATAAACCACCGTGCGCGTATCATCAAAATAGACGCTGACGGTGCGTTGATCGTGGTCGATTGTTTGAATTAGCCCTAAATCGCCGTTGCTGACATCGAGATCATAGTTGTTGCGGGTCTGTATCACCCTATCGCCTTCGCGAAATAGCGTTCCCGCAAGGGTTGCTTCGTGGAGATTTGGCTTGGCCGGATTGAGCGCAGCTTGGAGTTGGCTATTGAGTTCGAGCACACCCGCTGCGCCGCGATGGGTTGCCGCCAATACTTGAATATCGCGCAAGGGATCGAATTGGGGAAATTGGCGCGGAATGCGAGTTGTCAACAACTCAACAATCATCGCGCTACATTCGGCGGGGTTGCTGCGCGGAAACCAATAAAAATCGCCGCGATTGACGCTCGGCATTTGACCTTGGTTGATCGCATGGGCATTGGTGATAATTTGGCTATCGGCGGCTTGGCGAAAAATCGTATCCAAATGCACGGTGGTAATGCTGTTGCTCGCCAATAAATCGCGCAACACCGCGCCCGCCCCAACCGCTGGCAATTGATCGGGGTCGCCAACCAAAAGCAAATGCGTGGTTGGAGCCAAGGCCTTAACTACATGATGCGCCAACAAAATGTCAAGCATCGAGGTTTCGTCAATCACCACCAAATCGGCGGCTAAGGGATTGTGCTCATTGCGGCCCCAGCGATCGTTGCCAGCGCCGCCAGCATATTCCAAGGTGCGGTGCAGCGTGGCGGCAGGATGATTGGTTGTTTCGCTGAGGCGGCGGGCAGCGCGACCAGTGGGCGCGGCCAAAATTGTGCGCAAACCTACCTGTTGCAACAAAGCCAAAATCGCCTGCACCGTCGTTGTTTTGCCAGTGCCAGGCCCACCAGTCAGCAACACCACTTTTGAGCGCAACACGGCCAACACTGCTTCTGCTTGGCGTTGGCTCAAATCGAAATTGGCATTATGCAATTGGCGCAGAATAATTGCATCGCTTTGCTGCTTGAAACGCAGTTGAATTGCGCTGGGCAATTCCTGCAAACGCCGTAGGTTGGCGGCCAATTCAGTTTCGGCATGATAATAGGCTGGCAAATAAACCAAATCGCCATCAAGCACCAACAAGACTGATTCAGTTGCGAGCGTCAATTGTTCAGCAATCACGCTCCGCGGTAATTCCAAAATCGCCTGAGTTTGCTCGATTAATGTTGTTTGGGGCAGGGCACAATGGCCTTCGCTATTGGCAACCGTGCCAAGTGTATAGCGCAAGCCAGCAATCACCCGACTTGGCGCATCACGGGCTACGCCCAAGGCTTGGGCAATTTGGTCGGCGGTTGGAAAGCCAATGCCTTCGATCTCCAAGGCTAGCCGATAGGGGTCGTATTGCACGATTTGGCTGGCTTGCTCGCCGTAATGGCGGAAAATCCGCAGCGCCAAACCTGTGGTCAGCCCAACTGCTTGGCCTAATTCCAACAAGGCCTTGATTGAGCGTTGCTCCTGCCACGCGGCGATAATTGCAGCGATTTTCTTGGTGCCCAAGCCTTTGACTTCGCGCAAGCGTTCGGGGGTTTGGTCGAGCACATCGAGGGTTGTTTCGCCAAAGGTATCGGCAATGCGTTGGGCATTAACTGGGCCGATGCCTGGCAACAAGCCAGAGGCCAAGTAGCGCACAATACTTTCGTTGCCGGTTGGGCGGGTGGTCTGATAGCTACTGACTTCAAATTGTCGCCCGTGAGTGCGATGCTCAGTCCATTCGCCTTCGAGTTGTAAACTTTCGCCCACTTGCACATCGGGCAAGCGCCCAACAACCGTGATGACGCTGCGCTGACCCTGGGCTTTCAAACGCGCCACGGTATATCCCGTTTCTTCCGAGCGATAGGTGATGCGTTCTAAGTTGCCAGTTAGTTGCGCCATAGTAAAGTCAAAAGCAAAGATCAAAAGTCAGAAGTCAAAAAGTTGAAACCGCTAAGAGCACGAAGAGCGCGAAGGGTCGTGTGGCTATAGGCTATAGGCTGTAGGCTATTGAATTCAGCAATCATTTATCATCATATGTTCCGATTGCCAATAGCCATCGTTTCTCTGCGCCTCTGCGTTAAATAATCCGACTCCTAAGTCAAAGGTCAACAGTTGAAACCGCGAAGAGCACGAAGGCTGTTTTTAGCCACAGATTGCTTTGATTATGTTCTATGTGTACTGGTACATCAGGTTAACCACCGCCTGATCCCCTCACCCCAACCCCTCTCCCATCCGCTGGGCGAGGGGCTTTCATCCCGCGGTTCTGCCGCACGGCGTGGTGAAAACAGGTGCTCCCCCTCGCCCGCGTCCAGTGGGAGAGGGGGCTGGGGGGTGAGGGGACACGATTGCCAATCCAATGAACCAGTACACATAGCCTATAGCCTGAATCCTGACCCCTCGCCCCCCAGCCCCTCTATCCCAATCCCCAACTCCTATGCTCTATGCTCTTCATCCCTCGTACTTCATCCTTTTCTCTGTATCCCCAACGCCTATGCTCTATGTTCTATGCTCTATGTTCTTACTTCTTCGGTACTTGCACCGTCCACAATTGGCCGCCAAATGGCTCGCTGAGCAATTCGATGGTCAACGTATTGGCATTTGAATTGACTGAGCGTGGAATCGTTGCCGTGCCAGTGCTCATTTTGCCGTTGCGCACGCGGATGGTTTGGCGTTCTTCGCGCAAACGATAGACAATGCCGCTGGTATCGCTGACCGCAATATTATTATTCGTCAGGCCCAATTGCACGATGCCCGGGGTGGTATTGCGCACACTCCAATGCAGCACAATCTGATCGGCGCAAAATTGCACCCGATCAAGGGTTACTGCCACATAAGCCTCTTCGCTGGCACGACTATCGATCGTATACCATTGATAGGAAACCGGATCGCGGGCTTTGCGAATGGTCTGGCCAAAGGTCGTAATACAGCCGCTTGGGGTTGGCGAAGCCGCCGGAACCGGAATCGTACCATAGATCTCGGGCGTTGGCGCATTTGAGATAATCGTAATGTTGCGGCCCTGCACCAGCACCAAAATCAACAAGAGCGAGATAACCGCCCAACCCAACACATTAAAGCGGGTGCGTAGCGAACTATCGCGCACCCGTTGTTGCCATGTTTTGGGCAATGCTGGCTCGACGATTGGCTCGGGCACAACAATTGGCTCGGGCACGACGACTGGCGGCGGCGGATCAGAGGGTGTATCATCCCACGCTGGCATAACCCCAGCCACCAATTGATTAACTTCTTCCCAGATCGAGCAATTCAGCAAGCGTGGAATTTTGAGCATTTCCTCGTCGGTGAAGCTAATTTCGTCGGTGCGCTCAGTGACCAAGTGGGTTGGTAATTCATCCAAGCCTTTAACATTTACCCGCCAATCGAGATTAATTTCCGAGCCGCGCTCCAAAATAGGCGAGATTACGATCAGGCGCTTACACGCCCGAAAATCGGTTTGGCTGGCCTTTTGCTCCGACATAATCTCGTGCTGATGGTCGTGCAAGAAATTCCGCACCGCATAGTAATAGGCAATCACTTGATTGTAGGGATTTTTGCGGCCTTGATTGAGCCATTTGACCGAACCTGAGCTACTGACAACCTTCCAGCGGCCATTGACCGAACCATAAACCTTGCCATCGCAGTGCTTCATTTCGACAATAAAGACTGCATCGTTCTTCAACACCACAAGGTCAATGGTATGGCCACCGACGCTAAAATTCGCCAGCATGACGTATAGGCCTTCCAAGCGGTCGAGACCGTTGGCTAAGGCAATAATTGCTTTGCGCTCATTGGGGTGTTCGGGCTTTTCGCCAATCCAAACTTGAACGGCCACGGGTACGCTCCCTAGCCAAAAAAGAGCTAATTCTGTGCTTATATTATCATTGTTTCGCTGCTGCGTGCATTGACGAATTGTTAAAAATAGTTGAAAAAGCAAAAGTATGCAATAATGGATTGGATTTTTGATTCACGCTGATGTGGAAAAAGCAACATGTTAATTACGATTGATATTGGCAATACGAATAGCAAAATCGCTGCATGGGATGGCGATCAGATGGTGGCGCATTGGCGTTTATCGACCCAACGCCAAAAATTAACCGATGAATATGCGGTTTTGGTGCGCAGTTTGTTTGAACTGCGGGGCATCTCGATTAATCAGATTGAGGGTTGCGCAATTTCGTGCGTTGTGCCGCCATTAACCAGTGTTTTTAGCGAATTGAGCCGCACCTATTTGAATGTTGATCCAGTGGTCATTGGCCCAGGCATCAAAACTGGCATGCGTTTGTTGATCGATACGCCACGCGAATTGGGCGCTGATCGGGTTGCCAACTCGGTCGCAGCCTTTCGCCGCTACGGCGGGCCAGTGATTGCGATTGCCTTTGGCACGGCAACCGCATTTGATGTGATTTCTGCGGAAGGCGATTATATTGGCGGGGCAATTGCACCAGGCATTGGCATCTCTGCTGATGCACTGTTTCGAGCTGCGGCCAAGCTCTATCACGTCGAATTAGCTCGCCCGCCGCGCGTGATTGGCAAAAACACCTCGCACTATATGCAATCGGGGATTGTTTTGGGCTATGCTGGGTTGGTTGAAGGCTTGATCACCCGCATGTGGCAGGAGTTGGGTGCGCGTGGTACGGTGGTGGCAACTGGCGGCCAGGCAGAAGTAATTGCTGATATTATCGCGAGCGAAACCCATGTGATCGACCATGTTGACCCATGGCTGACCCACGAAGGCCTGAAGATGATTCACGCCATGAATCGCCAATAATTGAGGTTCCCTCACCCCCCAGCCCCCTCTCCCACTGAACGCGGGCGAGGGGGAGCACCCGTTTTTACCACCAATCATGCAAAAACCACGGGATTAAAGCCCCTCGCCCGCTCTGTGGGAGAGGGGTTGGGGTGAGGGGATCAGCCTATGGCAGCACCAAAGAACTAAAAGCCCCTCGCCCGCTCTGTGGGAGAGGGGGTTGGGGTGAGGGGATCAGTCTATGGCAGGACGAAAGAACCAAAAGCCCCTCGCCCGCTCAGTGGGAGAGGGGTTGGGGTGAGGGGATCAGCTTATGGTAGAACCACGGCGTTAAAGCCCCTCGCCCGCTCAGTGGGAGAGGGGTTGGGGTGTGGGAATCTTAACCTCTAGCTGTGACGTTCGGCGTAGGCAATGCCTGCTTGCAAGGTTGCCTCAACCACCAAACTATTGAAATTCATGCCGGTGGAAACTAAGGCTTGAGCAACTTCTGGCCGAATGCCAACCAGCATTGGCTCACTACCCAACAGCCGCACGCTATCGATCAGCTCTGAGAAGGCTTGGCTGACCAGATTGTCGATCACTGGCACGCCCGTGACATCGATAATAATCCAGCGTGGGCGGTCGCTTGAGATGCGGCCAAGGACGTTGGTTTGCAAGGTTTTTAGCCGTTGCGGGCCGAGTTCGCCAATCAATGGCACAACCAACATGCGCTTGCCAACAGGCAAAATTGGCACACTCATCGAGCGAATAATTGCCCGTTGATTTTGAATCGTTTCAAGTTGCGCGGCTGCATCGCTGCGGGCTGTTTCGGCCTCGTTGCGCGCTTGATCGACGCGTTCAACCTGATCGCGTAATGCTTGCTGCTCGCTGTTGATACTATCGAGCAAATGGTTGAAGGCCACCACCACATCGCCAATTTCATCGAGGCGCTTGACCTCAGCTCGCTGCTGATAATTGCCAGCAGCGACGGTTTGGGCGGTTTGTTGTAAGGCGCGAATTGGCTTGAACACCATATATTGGAATAAAGCCATCAGCCCAATCAGCGCTAAAACGGCAATTATCCCAAGCACGTTCATATAGCGCAAGGGGTTGTTGGAGATATTGGCGCGGCGTTGAACGCCCTCATCGGTGACTAAATCGCGGTAGGCTTTGAAGCGGGTATCGAAGGATAAATTCAAATCGCGCACTTGGTCGAAGCGGCGCTCGATCACGCGGGGGTCGTCTGTAGAAGCTTTGTCGATAAAGAGTTGGGTATCTTCAATAATTGATTGCACCGAGCGGCGTAGCGCAACATACGATTCTTGAGTTGGCTGGTTGGTATCGCCAGTTAAGCCATCCATTACGCCAATCAGGCGTTCAGTTTCACGCACCCAGCCCGTGCGCGAGAGCAAGTATTGATCGTCGTTGGTTTGTAAAAAGGCAAGCGTATTTTGGGTAACGCCTTGGGCGCTGGTTTGCAAACGCAATAATGAATCGAGCTGCGGAATCGTTTGATCGATCAGCGACTCGACATCAGTTCGATACTTGCCCAGTGACCAGCGCGCAATAACATTGGCACTGCCCACCACAATCACAAGGATGATCAGGCCCAAGCCAAAACGTTGACGAATCGATGAACGCATAATGCCTCAGTGTAAATAGTGTTGATACGATCAATGCGATTATGCTGTTGTTGATTCGTTGAGCGTTGCAATAAATGGCTTATAACACCATTTGGGCAGCCCGCCCCGCAACCAGGAAGCAAAACAGCGCAACGGCGACTGTCCAACCGACCCCACCCAAAACTGCTCCGACGCGTGCACCGACGCTTGGTCGGGCTTCAATTAAGCGTGGAATAATTTCTTTGGTCAGGGTGCGATAGCCTGTCGCTAATAAAACGGCTCCAAGCACAAGATGCGCCAAGCCAAAGCCTAAAATGCCCAGATTGCCAATCAGCTGCATATTGTGTCGTCTCCTTTGTCGATCAAGGATGCTGCCTCTCTATTCTACGGGAGAACTGCCCGACCTGCAACTAATTGAGCAGCAAAAACACGATAAATCCAGCAACTAGGGTCGGTATTACTTGACGGCTATACCAGGCCACAATAATCGCAACTGCCCCAGCAGCCATTTTGGGATTAATCAGATCAATTTGTTTATTGCTGATCGCTAAATCACTAGCAATAATCGCCGCCAACACTGCCGCTGGCACAAAGCGCAGGCCGCGCTGAACGATCGTTGGAAAGTCGGCGTTATTGACTAGCCCAATGAACGAATAGCGAATAGCAAAGGTGATCACGCCAATCACCACAATCGTGAGCCACAGACTCATGCTTGCTTCCCTTCAATCGCTAAGCCAACCCCAATGCCCACGACTGCCGCTGCCATTAAATCGAGTTTGTAAGGCAAGCCGGATGCAAGCACTGCTACGCTTGCTCCAGTTATCGCCGCCGCAATCAGTGCTTTATCACGCAAGATTGGGATCAAAATGCCAATAAATGTTAAGGCTGCGGCAATATCCAAGACTGGCATGGGCGGAAGTTGGCTGCCAACCAAAATGCCAATTGCGGTGCTGACTTGCCATGAGATCCAGAGCATAAAGCCAGCTCCAAAAAAGAACCAATGGCCATGCTCAGGGTCGTTACGTTCTTGATAGTTGGTAATCGCTACCGCATAGGCCTCATCGGTCAGCAAATAGGCCAACAGCACCTTCCACCAACGGCTGAGCGGTTGTACATATGGCGCAAGCGAGGCGCTATACAAGGCATGGCGCAAATTGACCACCGTCGATGTGAGAATAATCGCCAGATTGGGTGCGAATGAGCCAAACATTTGAGCAATAATCATCTGCGAGGAGCCGCCAAATACGATCGTCGACATGGCTTGAATGAACCATGGCGATAAGCCAAGTTTTAATGCAGTAACCCCATAAATAATTCCAAACGGAATTCCGCCCATAATAATTGGTAGCTCGGCTTTGGCTCCGGCCAACCAAGCTCGGTACTTTGGCTGCATGCAGGGTTCCTTAGCTAAAAAAAGAAGCAGGCTGGTCGCACAGCCTGCTCACCAATTGCCTAAACGCTTAGAGACTTTGCAAAAACGCTTTGACTCCTTGGCTGGCTAGCTCTGGCTGCTCGATGAAATAGCAATGACCGCTCCCAGGAATTAACTGGAATTCTGCATGAGGCAGCAAATATGCCAGCAATCGCCCGTTGCCAATCGGTACCAAGGCATCGGCATCGCCATGTTGCACCAGCGTCGGGTGCTGAAGCTTAGGCAGGCGCTCGATTGTGCTGTGGTTCATAATCGCGCTCCATTGGCCCATAAAGCCATGCGCTGGGCCATGATTGCGCATCCCAACCTCAATATATTCCTCGATTAGCTCGGGATGGGCAGCAACAAAGGCAGGAGCGAAATTAAAGCGTACGCTATCTTGCATCACTTGCTCGGCGCTTTTTTGGGTTCCGCTGAGCATCAATTCCAACACCCACGCCTCTGGGGCAAGGTTGCTGGCTTCGGCCTGAAACTCGGCGGGCAGAGTTGGAATCGCGCTTGGGTCGTTGGTGTAATGCGAGAGCGTGCATCCCAACACCAAGCCTTGTACCCGCTCAGGGTAATTCAACGCCACATGTTGGGCAATCATGCCACCCATTGAAACACCCCAAACGTGGGCGCGCTCGATGCCAAGATGATCAAGCAAGCCAATTGCATCGGCGGCAAAATGCTCCATGCTATAGGCGGTGAAATCGGTTGGGGCAGTGGTTTGGCCAACCCCACGATTATCATAATAAATCACTTGAAAATGGTCAGTTAAAAATGGCAATTCTTTGCGCCAGCCGTCGAGCGTGCCGCCCAAACCCATAATTAACAGTAAGGGTGCGCCAGTTCCAGCGACTTCATAATTGAGTGTAATGCCATTAATTGCAGCCTGTGGCATGCCAAGATACCTCCAAAAAATTCACTAAGCCACTGAGCGTTCCATGATGATTCGCAGCCACGCCAATAAGCCAAATTCAATTGCCGTCATGACGCAGGCAACCATGGCTGGGCGGGCCAGTTGGGTCAAGCGCACAACTGTATTTTCGCTGCGGGTAATCATCGCAATAATCATAATATTGACGATAAACATCACGCTGAGAATGCCCACCGTGCTGAAGATTGCCAAAGGATAGGCGATAAATGGCGAGGCCAGTTGGGTCAGCACAAACAGACAAACCGCTACCGCCACCAAAATCGCGTAATCGCGCCAACCACTAATAATTTGTTGGTCGGTACGGGCGTTGGCACGCACGCTAATGTTGAAGGCAAATAAGATCATCGTGCCCATGCTAATGCCCATCGCCAAGCCAGAGAGAATCCGCAAGATTGGCTGCGGCGTGTAGAGATTGTAGTTGCCAATATCAAGCAGCAGCGAGTTAAAGCCATCGCTGCCCATCCAGCCGACGCTCAGAATCAGCACGATGCCAATTGCCAATGGTGGCAATTTGGCGGCTCGGCCACGGCCCATGGCAACCAAGGTGATAATCGTCGCCAAGAAACCGCTATATAAGCCAGTATTGCGCTGACAGAGCGGCATCATCGTGCCGCCGAGGCTCAGCGTATGTTCCTTGGAGCAAACGCCATGCACCACCCAGCTGAGTTTTTCGGTGAAACCGCCTGGAATCAAAAACAGGCCAGCGATGGTCAAGGTCAACAATACGCCGAGCAAGCCCCACAAAGCTGGGCGTTCGTCGCGCTCTGGCAGCGGTTTTGGCTTCCGCGCCTCTTGCACAATGACTTCGCGCTCGGCTTTGTGGGCTTCAACTTGTTGCTTGGCCTTTTCAAGCACTAACCGATTGAGATCACGCTCATTCATGATCGGGCTTACTCCTGCTACTTGGGGTTTGGTTTCAGCGCTTAGGGTTGCCCAAAATCGCTGATCAGCTTATTGGCTTGCGAGCGGCTGATGGCTCCGACATGGATTTTTTGCACCAGCCCATCGCGATCGATAAAGTAGGTTGTGGGCAGATAATTGACATTAAAGGCTTTGCTAATGCTGCCATCGTGATCGAGTGGCAATACATAGCTTACCCCAACTTCGCTGGCAAAACGCTGCACAACCTCGGCATTTTCATCTTTGTTCACACCAATAAAGACCACATCTTGGCGTTCGCGGGCAATTGCCTCGAAATCAGGCATTTCGGTGCGGCATGGCACGCAGGTGGTTTGCCAAAAATTGAGCACCACGACTTTGCCGCGAAAATCGCTAAGCGTGACTTTTTTGCCTGCTTGCTCATAGCTCAGCTCGGGAATTTGCTCGCCAATTTGCACTGTGCCTTCGGCCAAACTTAAATTTTGGGCGAGGCTTACGGCTGAGGCTGGCAGGCTTTGTGCTGTGGAGTTGGTTTGACTGGCACATGCAGCCAGCAAGCATACAATTAATCCAAATGAGGCTAAACGGCCTAGCATGGTTAAACTCCTTGATTTGGGCTAGGTTGGGAGTGAAGTGACGCACGAATTTGGGTCTCATTAAACGGATAGTACCAAAATTGGGCTGCAATTTGCAGCACAGGTATCTTATACTTATAACGCTCATACACCGTTATCTCATCGAGAATATTGATACAGACCAGCCGAGCCTGAAACTCGTGGGCTAGTGGTTCTAGCCAATGCTCGGCTTCGTCGCATAAATGACACCCTGGACGCATATAAAGTTGCCAATCCATAATGACCCTCCTAGCATGCTATTGTACCGCGTCCACGATCAACGAGTGTATTGTTTTGGAAGGAGCTTGCTCATGCCCCCGATTGACGTTCGTGGTCGTAGTTTGATGTACGACGATACTGGTGATGGCGAGGTCGTGCTGTGTATCCATGGCTTCCCGTTCAACCGCTCGATGTGGGATGAAGCCCGCATGGCTTTAGCCAGTCGCTATCGAGTGCTTAGCCCCGACCTGCGCGGCTTTGGCGAATCAAGTGGCAGCGATAGTTGGACGCTCGACGATCAGGCCAACGATTTGATCGAATTATTGGATCGCTTGGGCATCGATCGCGCTGCGGTGCTGGGTTTATCAATGGGTGGCTATATTGCTTTGAATTTGGCGCGGCGCTATCCCGAGCATTTGTGGGCAATGGTGTTGATTGATACCAAAGCCACATCCGACAACTACGAAGCCAAGCAAAATCGGCTTAAAACTGCTGAGACCGCTCTCCGCGAAGGCGCTGCGCCGATTGCTGCCCAAATGTTGCCCAAATTGCTTAGCCCAGCCAACGCCGAAGATCAGCGTTTGGTTGAACGACTCAACAGTATGATGCTCACGACCAATCCCAAAACGATTGCCAACGCCGCCCATGCGATGGCTAGTCGCCCCGACTCAACCCAATATCTTTCGACGATGGCGATGCCAAGCTTAGTGATTGTTGGCAACGACGACCAAATTACCACGCCCCACGATGCCCATGCGATGGTGAATGCCTTGCCTCACGCCAGCTTGGTCACAATTCCCAATGCTGGGCATATGAGCGTGCTGGAGCAACCAGAAATTGCCTATGGCGCAATTCGGGCCTTTTTGGAGCAAGCCCAAAATGCTTGATTGGCAATTTGCTTAGATCTATAATCAACAAATTGGATTATAGCTATCTAAGGAGTTGTGCTCATGGATTTGGGCAAGCTATCGCGCCGCCAATTTTTAGGGGCCTCTGGCATTCTAGCGGTAGGGTTGTTGGCTGGTTGCGGGGCCGAAGAAACGCTGATGCCTGCGGCAACGACTGAGCCAGTTGAATTTAACGCCGATAGTGCATTCCAACTGCTCAAAGATGGCAATGCCCGTTTTGTTGCCAATCGCACAATTGATCCCAATCAAGATGCCAATCGCCGCAGCACCACGGCCAAAGGCCAAAAACCGTTTGCCACGATTGTTGGCTGCGTCGATTCACGGGTTGGGCCAGAAGTGGTGTTCGACCGCGGGATTGGCGACTTGTTGGTGGTGCGTACGGCGGGCCATGTGATTGATGCGGTCGAAATTGGCAGCATCGAGTTTGGGGTTGCCGAGTTGGGCACGCCGCTGGTGCTGGTGTTGGGCCATGAAAAATGTGGCGCAGTCAATGCCACGATCGAATCGATCGAAAGCAACACCCCAGCGCCCGACCAAATTGTTTCGATTGTTGAGCATATTCGCCCAGCGTATGATGCCGTCACCGCCGCCGGCCATGAATCTGGTGATTTGCTTGATGCAGTGGTGCGCGAAAATACCAAATTGACCGTTGCTGCCCTGAAAGCAGCGCCGTTGTTGGCTGAGCTTGAAGCAGCTGGCAACGTACGCATTATCGGCGGTTACTATAGCCTTGATAGCGGCACAGTCGAATTTTTCTAGGAGTTGAGGTTCCCTCCCCTCACCCCAACCCCTCTCCCACGCGGCGGGCGAGGGGCTTTAATATTGTGGTTCTCTCCCAATTCCTTGGCGAAAAATGGTCGGCTCCCCCTCGCCCGCGTCCAGTGGGAGAGGGGGCTGGGGGGTGAGGGAACGCTCCACTGCCGAGCAATCGCTCAAAACCTACCGTTGAAAGGAGCGGGGGCTGGCTTCCAAGGGTAGGAGTTAAGATTCCCTCACCCCAACCCCTCTCCCACGCGGCGGGGGAGGGGCTTTAACGCGCTGGTTCTCCCGCAATTCCTTGGTAAAAACGATCGGCTCCCCCTCGCCCGCATCTAGTGGGAGAGGGGGCTGGGGGGTGAGGGGCGTTTGACCACCGCGCTTTACTAAAAATCTACTCTTGGAAGGAGATGTGATTGCGGGGTGAGGGAACGCCTCAATCAACCCATAGTCTTTAGATATACATCTTGGGTAGCGGAACTATAACTGTGTTGGAGCCACCGCTTGCTATGCTGATAGCAATGCTGCTTTGCATACAAGGAAGGGTTTTTCCATGGCTCCACCAGTTGTTTTACCAGATCTGCAAACATTAACCGTTGATGCGGCGGCGGCGCTGGCCTTTTTGCTTGCTGGCAACGCCCGCTTTGTCGCCAACCATCCCCTCGATCCCCATCACGATAGCCTCTACCGCCAACAATTAACCCAAGCCCAACATCCGTTTGCCATGATCCTCGGTTGCGTCGATTCGCGGGTGATTCCTGAATTGTTGTTTGATTGTGGCTTTGGCGATTTGTTGGTGATTCGCACGGCGGGCCATGCGATCGATGAAGTGACAGTTGGCAGCATCGAATTTGGTGCTGATGTGTTGGAGATTCCGTTGCTGGTGGTGCTTGGTCATGAGCATTGTGGCGCGGTCAAAGCAACAATATCGATGCTTGATAAGCAGCAGACTGCGCCTGATCGGATTGCCGTCTTAGTTGATCATCTGCGGCCAGCAGTTGCTGAAATTGATAGTCATGATCCGAATCGTTTGGATGCGGCGATTCGGGCAAATGTTCTGCATACAGTGGTGGAGTTGCAGCAGATTCCATTATTGGCCCAACGTGAGCACGCTGGGTTGCTGCGAATTGTGGGAGCCTACTACAGTTTGGTCAGTGGCGTAGTCGAATTACTGACTACGCCACATGATTACGTTAAGCGAAATTAATTTAGAAGAGGCATTATAAAAAGCTTAATACAAAAATCAACTGTGCTTGAACTAAGGATTTCCCTACAGCCAGCACAGTTGAGTTTTTCTTGATTTTAAATTAAGATCGAATTTTCAATATTTGATCCATACTTAGGGGATTGCTTTAATCCCAACTTTATTACCCCAAATAC
This sequence comes from Herpetosiphon sp. NSE202, assembly GCF_042688385.1. Taxonomy (NCBI): domain Bacteria; kingdom Bacillati; phylum Chloroflexota; class Chloroflexia; order Herpetosiphonales; family Herpetosiphonaceae; genus Herpetosiphon; species Herpetosiphon sp. NSE202. The sequence continues at coordinate 62,552 of NZ_JBHUPY010000001.1, forward strand.
TGACTTCTGTGGTGGTAATACTTTGAAAATACGACCCTGTATAGGTTCTTTTGTCATATTTAAGAGTAGTATGACCTGGGCCATTACCTGGACTTTGGCATTCTGCATAGATTTGTGATGGGTTGATTTGAGTGGTTACCACAAAATCAGTAAGGATGCACTCATGATAGACAATGCCGTTCCAGGGCACGACTACATTTGTAGTCGCTGAAGCAGGTTGTACAATAACCAACATCAAAGAAAACATAAACCCAACGGCAAGAACCTTCCGCCATAATTTACTCATTCTTTGAATCCTTTCCTATATTACTCAAGTACAATCATTTGTAAATATACATTAATAGTAAAAAACCTGCAAATTTTTGTTGGAAGGCTCCTTGATTCTTCGAATCAAGGAGCCTTTGAATTAGTGATTAAATGATTTAAGAATGCTAGATTTTATATAAATGATTCATTATTTTTCTTCGATCGTGACGGTCAAAATTGCATCGCCAGGTGCGCCGCCCATATCTGGATCGCGAGGGCTGATTTGATCAACCACATCTTGGCCAGCGGTAACTTGGCCGAAGATCGTATAGGCATCGGGGGTTAAATGCATTGCTGGAGCCAAGGTGATGAAAAATTGTGAGCCATTGCTATTTGGTTGACCAGTATTAGCCATTGCCAAAACCCCAGGTTTATCGAAGAGCAAATTACTAGTGGTATCATTATACTCATTGCCAAAATTGTAGCCTGGGCCACCCATACCCGTGCCGGTTGGGTCGCCACCTTGCGCCATAAAGCCAGGAATCACGCGGTGGAAGGTCACGTTATCGTAGAAACCTTCGCGGGCCAAAAACACAAAGTTATTGACTGTGCGTGGCGCATTTTTGGTATTGAGTTCAATCACAATATCGCCTTTTTGGGTTTTGAGCGTGGCGATATATTGCTTATTGACATCAATCGTCATGGCTGGCTCGCTGGCATATTGCTTGGACGAACCTGGATTTGGATTGCTGCCAGTGTCGTTTGGAGCCGAAGTTGGTCGGCCAGTGCTGGCCTCGGTTGGGGCAACTTCGGCAGTTGGTGCGCTGGTCGGGCGTGGTTCGAGCGTTGGCATTGCGGTTGATTCAGCAGAACCACAGGCGGCTAATACAAGCGCTAAAAGCGCAATCGTGGTTGTTCGGCGCATTCGTTTGATACTCCTCACAGGACATAAAAAATTCACCGTGGGATTATAGCACGGGAGTGAGAACAAAGAACATAGAACTATAGAGCATAGGGACGAAACTGCGAAGAGCGCAAAGATCACGAAGGGCCAGGGATGAAGGATCAGGGGTCAGAAATCGTGAATCATAGTGCTATTGGTTTCTGAGCCCTGATCCCTGAATCCTGACCCCTTTCACACTCTCTGCGCTCAATCACTCGGTTTCTGACCACCTACCCCAATACTTATGTTCTTTGTTCTATGCTCTCATTCCCCCTTGGCAAACACCCCGTCGAGGTGCGCGGCATCGTTGACCCGCAAAACGCGCCATTCATCGCCGTGGGCCACAATTTCGACGAACGCACCGTTATCGAGCCATAAACGGCCAAAATGGCGGAGTGGTGCTGCCAACAGATGGCAAACCAAGGCTCGAATCGCTCCGCCATGCGAAACTGCGACCACAGTTTGGCCGCGATGATGAGCAACAAAATGATCGAAGGCGTTGGCCATGCGCTGTTGCAATTCAGCATACGATTCACCATTGAGCCGTTGGGTGCTGTCGGGATTGAGTTTGATTAATTGCATATGATCAGGAAAGAGATTGTGCAATTCTTCTGGCGTGTGGCCAGCCCAATCACCATCGTTAATCTCGCGTAAATCGCTCAATGCTTGCGGAGCCAAGCCAATGTGTGCGCCAATGATGCTGGCAGTTTCCCAAGCCCGGGCAATATCGCTGGCATAAAGCTGATCAATTGTTAATGTGGCGAGCCGTTGAGCGGCGCGTAACGCTTGTTCGCGTCCACGTGCATTCAAGGGAATGGGCAAATGGCCTTGATAACGACGTTCAGCATTCCAGGCTGTTTCACCATGACGAACCACGATCAACCGCATAAGACGACCTCGCTTGACACTAATGCTAGGCTATTGTATCAAAGCCAAAACTTGGCTTCGTTGTCAAATCAATCTCTCCTCGCTATAATACGCCCTAAAGCGATAACTTTGCATTTTTTAGTAACCCACACTTCGTGGGGGAGGCGAGCCGAATGTCTCAAGTTGCCTTAACACCACGTTCTCAGCCAACGACTGTTTGGCAGTTACGGCGCAAAAAAGTCCCCGATCAACTATCGTTGCCTGCTGACTATGTTCCAACTGACTATACCTCCTTGCCAACCCCCGAAGAACCCAAAAAAGGTGGCGGGCTTGGGATAATTTTAGTCGTCCTTGTGTTGCTCTTGGTGCTTGGCGCTGTGGCCTATGGCATTATTAGCCAAGGTGGTGACGAAGAAATTGTGCCAACTCCCGTGGCCCAAACTGTGCTCGACATTGAACGCGCCAGCATGATTGTAAGCGATGGCAAATTAACGGCTCAAATCAACATTACCACAGATGCACCTGACAACAGCCAAGTGGGCGCGATCTTATTGGAAGATGGCCGGCCATTTGAGTTTTTTGATACCGCCGCGATGACCTCGACTGTGGCCGCTGGCAAAGCTCGGTTAACCATTCCCGAAATCGAAGACCACGAAGATGGCCGCAAATCATCGGAATATACTGTCCAGGTGACGGTTGCTAACGCTGAGGGTGCAGTTTTGGCCACCGCCAACGAACCAATTGAAATCAAGGGCGATGCCCTCGATCGCTTCTTGGGCGATGCAGCAGTGACTCCAGTCGATGTTACGCCAACAGTTGAGTCAACTGAACCAGTTTCTGGAACTGTCGTGCCAACCCCTGCTGATGGGGCTACGCCAGTAACCCAAGTTACCCCACCAGTCGAACCAACTGCTGTTGCTGGTGGCGTGCCAGTGCCATTGGATAATGTGGTGATTAGCCGCCCAGGCATTATTTACACCACCCCATATGGCCCAGCCAACCAACGTGGCAACGTGACCGCTGGCGAAATTGCGCGGATCGTGGTCAAAATGCCAGTCAACGGCGAAGTTTGGTACTTGGTGGCAATTAGCCAAAGCGGTCAATCGGGCTGGCTCAATAGCAGCACGATCGATTTGCCAGCTAGCGAAGTCAACAAAATTACCCCAGTCAGTGGCGATGCGCCATTTGCCGTGACCTTCAATGGTGGCAATGTGCGCTCAGCGCCTGGTGGTGGGGTTGTAACCACGGTCGATGCTGGGATCAACCTGACCTTGACTGGCCGCGATAGCCAAAGTGCTTGGTTCAAAGTCAAGCTTCCCGATGGCACCGAAGGATGGGTCGTTGGTCAGATCTTGACTATCAACCCTGCGGTACTAAATACCATCCCTGTAGCGCCATAAAAAACAGGACTAAGCATCCTTGACTCAGCAAAAACCCGTGGGATACAATAGTCTCACGGGTTTTGCCATGGTTGCCGTATCTGTCTTGGAGGTTAAACGTATGGATGAACAGCAAAAAACACCGATCAGCGGTTCCATGCAACGAGCGGTGCGCGGTGATAAAAACCCACTCGATGCGGTTGAACAAGAATTACGCAGCAGTGTCTTTGGCCAAAATCGGGCGATCGAAAGCTTAATTCGGGCCTTAAATCGCGCCCGCTTTGGCTTTAGCGCTGGTAGCCAGCAACGCCCACGCGCAACTTTGCTTTTTCTGGGGCCAACTGGCGTTGGTAAAAGTGAATGCGCCAAGCGCTTAGCTGCCTTTTTGCATCCGCAAGGTGGTGGTTTCCTCAAGCTCGATTGTTCGCTGTTTAGCCAAGGCCACGAAGTTTCAGCCTTGCTTGGCGCTCCTCCCTCCTACGTCGGACGCGATCAGAAGCCATTGCTCGACCCCGATTTAATCGAGCAAGAAAATGCTGTGATCTTGTTTGACGAAATTGAAAAAGCAACGTCCGAGCTGTGGAATTTGTTGTTGCAAATTATGGAAGATGGCGAGATTACTTTGCTCAACGGTGGGCGCAAAGTTTCGTTCCAACGCGCTATTGTTATCATGACCACGAATGTTGGCGCTCAGGAAATGGCAAATTATGTCTCGCAACGCACGATTGGCTTCCGCACACCCAATCGAGTTGTCGAATCAACCGGCCAACAAATTTATCAAATCGGTTTCGAATCGCTGCAAAAGGTGTTTAGCCCTGAATGGATCAACCGGATCGATGAAATTATCGCCTTCCGTCCATTGAGCAGCGATACCTTGCGCCAAGTGCTCGATCGCATGGTTGCTGAATCGAATGATCAATATCGCCGCCATGGGGTTGAAATTAGCCTCAACGAAGAAGCGCGCGATTATATTTTGCGCCGTGGTTTCGACCCACGCTTTGGGGCACGCCCATTGCGCTCGCGCTTGATGAAGGATATCGATGCCCCATTGGCCGATTTGTTGGCCTCGGGCGGGATTCCCAATGGCGCGAAAGTGCAAATCGTGGTCTCGGAAGAAGAAGCCAAAGATGGCAATAACCTCGATTTCTTCTATGAGCCTGATGCCACTTTGGCCGCATTTGCCGCCGATTATGCAGCCCAACAGCAGCAAGCACCACCATCAGTCCGCGAAGTCGCTGGGCCACCATCCCATACTCCAGGCCCTTCGATTGCCCGCTCGACCGAAAATAACAATCGGCGCTAGTTCGAGTATACCCTCACCCCAACCCCTCTCCCACGAAAACGCGGGAGAGGGGCTTTTTGTTTTGTGGTTTTTGCATAATTTGGGGTGAAAGCAGGTGCTGGCCCTCACCCCAACCCCGCTCCCGTGGCACGGGGCTTTAATGCCATGGTTCTTCGGCAATGCGTTGGTAAAAACGGGTGCTCCCCATCGCCCGCGTTCTCGTGGGAGAGGGAGTTGGGGGTGAGGGAACGCTCCACCGCCGACCAATCGCTCAAAACCGACCCTTGTAAGGAGGGAGCAGGGGATGGCTTACAAGGGTCAGTTTTAAGATCCCCTCACCCCAACCCCGCTCCCGTGGCGCGGGGCTTTAACGCCATGGTTCTTCGGCAATGCGTTGGTAAAAACGGGTGCTCCCCATCGCCCGCGTTCTCGTGGGAGAGGGGGCTGGGGGGTGAGGGAACGCTCCACCGCCGACCAATCGCTCAAAACCTACCCTTGTTAGAGGGTGAAAGGATCTTAAAAGCGTTGGCTGGCGCTTTGCTCAGCAGTTTGGTCACGTAATTTGACATAACTTTGATGGCGGGCGGCGCTAATTTGACCAGCCTCAACCGCTGTTAGGACTGCGCAGTCTGGCTCGTGAGTATGGGTGCAATCGCTAAAGCCACATTGGTCGATAAAGGGGCGGAATTCGCGGAAGCACCATTCGAGTTCGTCTGGCTCCATTTGATACAAGCCAAGCTCACGAATTCCAGGTGTATCGGCCACAAAGCCGCCAGCATGCAAGGGCACCAATTCGCCAGCAACGGTGGTGTGCTGGCCTTTATTGACCGCATCGCTCACATCGCCAGTGCGCAAATTCAGGCCTGGTTGAATGGCGTTGAGCAAACTCGATTTACCAACGCCTGAAGGGCCAGTAAAGGCCGAAATTTTATTATGAATTGCTTCTTGAACTTGCTCGATGCCTTGGCCCGTGGCGACGCTGGTATAAAACACTGGGTAGCCAATTTGCTCGTAGATGTTGAAAACCTCTTGTTTGCTCTCGCTGGCTAAATCGCATTTATTGGCAATAATCGCCACATCGAGATTGTTGGCCTCGGCAATGACCAAAAAGCGATCGATCATGCGCACATGTGGCTCAGGGTGAGCAACCGCAAAGGTAATTAACACAATATCGAGGTTGGCGACAATCACTTGTTCAAAACGGGCACCTTTGATTGCGGTTCGCGCGAGCTTGCTGCGCCGTGGGTAAATCTCTTCGACAGCGCCCTCGCCGGGCATCGTTTGGGTGATGCGCACATAATCGCCGAGCGTCGCGAGGTCGCTATATTGTTTGGTTTTTTTGAGCCGCCCACGCAGGGTACAGCGCAAGGTTTCACCAGTTTCGTCGAGTTTTACCCAGAAAAAGCCACTTTGGGCCCGCATGATTGTTCCGTTCATTCACGCTCCTTCAATGCTTTGTTCAGTATTTTGGTCATGGTTGTGCTCCATATAATCGCTGTCTTCGTCCATAAAATCTTCGTCGGCCAACGAGCGGCCTGTCAGGGTCATAAAAACGTCTTCCATGGTGGCGTTGGGCTTGCCGATTTGCTGGCCGATGCTGGTTTTAAGCCCTTGCGGCGTATCCAAAGCCACAATTTTGCCAGCATCGATAATTGCGATTCGGTCGCAAAGCCGATCGGCTTCGTCCATATCGTGGGTCGTCAAAAAGACGGTTGTGTTTGATTCATCGCGTAAACGGCGCACAAAGCGTTGCACATCCGAGCGCGAACGCGGATCAAGCCCCGTGGTTGGCTCATCGAGCAGCAAAAGCCGTGGTTTGGTGAGCAAGCCACGGGCGATGGCAACTTTTTGCTGCATCCCGCGTGACATATTTTCTAGCGGCTCATATAAGCGTTTTTCTTTCAAGCCGAGCGCTGCCAAAATGCGCACCGATTCAGTGCGGGCATAGGCTGGCTTGAGATCGTACAAACGGGCGGCGTACATTAAGTTTTCTAAGGCGCTCAACTTCTTAAAAAACGCAGCCTCAACACTAACCCGATTGATTAAGCGTTTGACAGCTTTCTCATCGGTGCGTACATCGAGGCCAAACACCTGAATCTGGCCAGCATCGGGGATTAGCAAGGTTGAGATCAAGCGAATCAAGGTTGATTTGCCTGAACCGTTGGCCCCGAGCAAGCCAAAAATTTCGCCTTCGGCCACATCGAGACTGACATGATCAACCGCAACGACCGGAGGCTTAGGGTTGGGACGAGGGCGACGAGTGAGCCAATGTTTGACTTCACTCGTGCCGAATTGTTTATAGATATTTGCCACCACTAAAGCAGGTGCTTGCTGCATTGTTGTACTCCATCCAATGGTTGCACGAACCGGTCAACTGCTAGGGCTGCTAGCAATTCCATGATATGCGATAGATGGGATCGATCAACACTCGCTCGTCGTTGAGGAGAATTATCGACGTTTGCTGGCGTGGTCGTCGCTGACATGCAACTCCAAGCGCCGGAAGCCAAGTTGATCGAAGGCCAAGTCGACCAAACGGCCAATGCGGCTGGTTTGGTCTTGATCTGGCTCGTGGGGCAACTCAGCATACGCCCGTTTCATGGCGTTTGGCTTGGGCTTGGGCTTTTCTACACACAGGACGGTTCCATCGCGGTCGAGCATTAACACTAGGAGCCTCCTAAACAAACGTAATAGACCATGAGTATCTTGCTGAAAAGAATGCTCACGGCCCATCATAGAAAGGCAGGTCCACAGCCGCAGAAAACAAGAGCCGTGAGCGTTGTTAGAATCACGCCCACGGCCCTCGGTGCTTATTAGCGTATCGCTTTAGGAGAGAAGCACGAGGTAGATGGGCGCATGGGTACCTGCATCACTTGCAGTGCGCAGTTGGTTGTTGATCAAGTTGATCATCATGCAGCCTCCATCTAAGAAAATAGCAGAATTGATTTCGAACAGGCCTAGAATAGCATAGCCGCTTGCAGGCCGTCAAGTAGCGATCTCTCAGTCTTTAGGCGGATTATCGAACTAGGACTCTTGGGGGAGCTAGCAATCGTTCGGATTACCCAAAAATATGGTAGCATAGCCTTAATCGCGATCTCAAAGGATACCCCATGGATCACTGGCAAACCTTACACTCGGCAACTCGGCTTGGCGTGCTTGATGCCCCGTACCCGTTACGCTATTTAAGCACCGACGATGGGGTAGATTTGGGTCGGCTGGTGCATGCCGCTGGCATGTCGCTCCCCAACGAGCCTACGCCAACGCTCTCGGCCACCATCGATTGGGCCTTTGCCGTTTTACAAGGCGAGTATGGCCGTTTGCTCGATGCTTGCTCATTTGTGATCGAAACTCGCAGCGGTTTGCTGGGTGCAATTGTTGTGGTCAAACAGGCCAATACGGTCGAAATTCTCCAGCTGGCGGTTGATCAGGCCTTTCAGCAACAACAATTTGAGCAAGCCTTGCTCAGCGCAGCCCTCAATGGTTTAGCCCAAGCGCGCTATCCACGGGTCCAAGTTCGCGTGCTCGCCAATAGTTCACAGGCCCACTTTTTTACCAATCACGGTTTCATGCTAGCAGAGGACGTGAACGATGCATCCACTTCAAACCACGATTGATCAGTATGCAGCCCAATTTGATCGTCGGCGTATGACGATTTTAGCTGCCCACGTCGAAGAAGACAATGGCACGGTGCTCCGTGGTCGGGTGTTGGATCGGAGCCAGCATACCGCGCTCTTGGCCTTGTTGCCGAATGTGCGCGATGAGTTGATTGTGCTGCGCGAGCAGCCCGAACATGGCTTTGCAACGGTTGGGTTTGGAGTGTTGGATGTGCGCTGGCAGGCCACCCGCGATTCTGAATTGGTCACCGAGGCCAGTTTTGGCGAAGGCTTAGAGGTGATCGCCCATGATCAACAATGGTTAAACGTCATCACCAGCGATGGTTATCTTGGTTGGGTGCATCGCAACGGCGTTGTGCTCCACGAGCAGCCTAGCGATTATCGCAACGCTGCCACCCATGTGATTACCAGCCGCTGGCTGCCATTATTTGGCTTAGAAGGCGAGCAAATTGGCTTGTTGCCATGGGGCATTCGGCTTAAAATTGATGAATTTCGCGATGGCAAAGCTTTTATAAGCACCCCAACCGGCGTGCCTGGCTGGCTCGAAGCCGATTCATTAACGCCAGTCGATGATTTCTCTGCTGATCAAGCGGGAATCGACGATATGCTGCGGGCAGTTCGCCAATTGATCGGCGTGCCTTATCTTTGGGGCGGCACAACCAGCTTTGGCTTCGATTGCTCTGGCTTGGCGCAGGCGGCTTACCGTTGGCTGGGCGTGCAATTGCCCCGTGATGCCGATCAGCAATCGCAAATTGGCCATTTGATCAACCGTGAAGAGGTTGCTGCTGGCGATTTGCTGTTTTGGGGCGTGCTGCGCAACATCGAAGATTATCGCCACGAGCGGATTAACCACGTCTCAATTGCACTTGATAATGAGTGGATGATTCATGCCAATCAACGCAATTGGAGCATCTCGCTTGATCGGATTGATGAAGTGCATCAGCAGGTCTATCAGGCTCAAGGTAACCCTGGTTTGGTCGTTATTCGGCGGATTCGCGAGGAGCAATAGCCATGGAATGGGCGCTTTATCCGGTTGAACTTTGTTTACGTAACACCTTTCGGATTGCCCACGGTGCTAGCACCACCCGTCATAATGTGCTGTTGAATTTGGATGATGGCTGGGGCGAAGCCGCTGCGGTGGCCTACCACGGCGAGACTGCGGCCAAAATTCAGGCGTGGCTCGAACGCTATCGCGACACAATCACCAGCAGCTATGATCCTGCGGCAATTAGCTGGCTGTTGGGCAAGCTTGATTTTGAAAGTCGGGCCGCCCGCGCTGCCGTGGATTTGGCCTTGCATGATCGTTTGGGCCAGCAACTTGGCGTGCCCTTGCGCCATTTGCTCGGTTTGAATGGCTTGGAATTGCCCCAAACCTCAGTGACGTTGCCAATTGAAGAAGCCGAAGCCTTGCGCCAACAAGCCTTGGCCGTGGCCCATTATCCCATTCTCAAGGTAAAGTTGGGCGGGCCTGCCGATTTGGTCAGCGTGGCGATTATTCGCGAAGCAGCCCCCAACAGCCGCATTCGGGTTGATGCTAATGCTGGTTGGAGCCGCGAAACTGCTGCTGAATTGATTCCAGCTTTGGCCGAGTTAGGCGTTGAGTTGGTTGAGCAACCGTTGGCAGTTGATGATTTTGCTGGCTATGCACAGCTGAAAGCTGCCAACTATGGCGTGCCAATTTTTGCAGACGAGCCAATTAAAACTGCTGCTGATGTGGCGCGTTGGGCCAGTTTGGTTGATGGCGTGAACCTTAAATTGATGAAAACTGGCGGCATTGTCGGCGCACAAGCAGCGATTGCCACGGCTCGCGCCCATGGCTTGCAGCTGATGCTTGGCTGTATGATTGAATCCAGCATCGGGGTTTCGGCGGCCTGCGCCTTGGCTGGTTTGGTCGATTTAGTTGACCTTGATGGGCCGTTGTTGATTGCTAATGATCTGGCAACTGGGCTTAGCTTTGAAACCGCCAGCATTCAACCCTCAGCAGCGCCAGGTTTAGGCGTGCAAATCGATTGGCCAGCGCTCAACGCTGCTCGGCTTGAAACACGCTAGCATACAGCCTACACCGCCTAGAGAAGCGCTTTTAGGCTCGTACTGCTAGCGAGTTGGCAATAGTACAGGGTATGCGTTGCTAGACTTGTGTACCTACTGTACAATACGCATCGTAGTAGCTTCGGAAGGAGACCACGCATGGCGTTTATCGGGCGTGCGTTACGCATTAACCTCGACACAGCCAGTACTTCCACGTTTGACATCCCATCGCCAATTCGCGAGCTATATTTGGGTGGACGTGGGCTGACAGCGGGCTTGATGTATCATTTTGTTCCCCCCGATACAGCAGTTCGCTCTCCTGATAATCCTTTATTACTGGCTCCTGGGGTGTTGGCTGGCACTCCGGCCTACGCTACTGGCGGCTTTGTCGCGACCACTCGTTCTCCCATCACTGGCAATTTGATTCATAGTTGGGCGGTTGGCGATTGGGGCGCGGCGCTCAAACGGGCTGGCTTCGATGCAATTTGGGTTGTTGGCCAAGCAACTGCGTGGCTTTATGCCGTAATTGATAATGGTCAAGCAGAGCTTTACCCCGCCAATCACCTCAATGGCCTTGACACCCAACAAATCAACGATGCCCTGATGGCCGAACATGGCGCTGATGCGCGAGTCTTGACCCTTGGTCAGGCTGGCGAAAAGATGCTGCCCTATGCTGCTTTGGTGGCCGAAGGTCGCTACATGGCCGAGCCTGCTGGCACAGGTATGGTGATGGCGCTCAAACGGCTCAAGGCGATTGTGGTGCGTGGTACGCGCATGGTCAAACCTGCTGATACCGCCACGTTCCTCTCAGCGTTTAAGCCAATTACCGAGCGGATTGGCCGCGACCCGCTGGCAGCAGCAATTCGTGATTATGGTTCGAGCTACTACGTTGATTTGGCTGCCCATCATGGGGCTATTACTGGGCGCAACGGCCAAGACCCCGAGCCAAGCGTCATGCCAACCACTGGTGATTATGCTGGCGAGATTTATGATCGTGGTTGCCCGCGCTGCCCGCTGCCGTGTTACCACGATTTTGCCACCACCAACCAACCACGGCCTGAGCTAGAAGCAATTGTCAGCTTTGGTGCGCGCTGTGGCTTGCAAACTCCTGCCGCAATTATTGAAGCCAACCAGCGCTGCTTGCGCTATGGGCTTGACCCAAATGCAACCGCGAATGCGATTGGCTTTTTGATGGAATGTCGTCAGCGCGAATTGACCCGCCAATACGATTTGCAATGGGGCGATGAAGCGGCGATTTTGGCGGCAATTGATGCGATTGCCACTAAACAAGGCATTGGGGGCTTGCTCTCGTTGGGCGTGTACGAGATGAGCCAAGTCTTTTATGGCAGCGAGCAATTTGCCCCGCTGGCCAATAATTTGCCACTTAGCCCGCTCGACCCACGTGCTGCCCAAGGCTGGGCCTTGCATTTGGCAACTAGCCCAATTGGCGGCGATGCCCGTGGCGCGATGCCTTGGTACGAATGGCTTGATACGATTCCCCAATGGCTTAAGGGCAGCGATGACCATCAACCAAGCGTGGTCAATGGTAAGCCCGAACGCCTCATTTGGCATGAACGCTTTGTGGCAGGCCTCGATAGCGCCGGAGTTTGTCGGCGTTTGGCCAGTTTAGCCTACCAAATGACCCCCAAAGAATTAGCGACGATTCTGAGCGCCGATATTGGCAAGCAAGTTTCAGCAACCGATTTGGCCAAAGTTGGCGAGCGCATTATTACGGTTGAGCGCTTGTTGGCCTTGCAATGGGGCCATCACGACGAACTCAGCGCGCGCTGGCAACAACAAGCATTAACTGACGGAGTTGCTGCCAATCAAATTCCCACTCTTGACACACTGCTAACGAAATATTATGCTCTGCATGGATGGGACAGTGATGGGATTCCCACAAATGCCCGTCTCGCTGAGCTAAGTATTCCCGAACCCGATACCCGACCATGGGTGACGGAATAGGTCATACCGTATTGATGGCCAAGCGCAGTGCCGCAATCAATCAACGAGAAAATCAATGTGGCTTGCAATTATTCTGACGGTATTGCCAACGCTGCTGTACGTGACCTTTTTATGGTGGCTTGATCGCTATGAAAAAGAGCCATGGCCGCTGCTGTTAGCAGTATTTGTCTGGGGTGCGGTGCCTGCCGTGGCCCTCGCGCTGTTGGCAGAATTGCCCAATACTGCTTCGACCTTGGGCTTTGACCGTGGCAGCCAACCAGTTTGGTATGCACCGTTGGTCGAAGAACCACTCAAAGCCTTGGCCTTGTTTGGCATCTATATGTTCTTTCGCTATGAGTTCGATGGCGTGCTCGATGGCATTATTTATGGCGCATTAATTGGCTTTGGCTTTGCCATGACCGAAAATGCGATTTATTTTGCCAGCCGTGGCGGCTCGATTACCTCGTTGCTTTGGCTGCGGGTGGTGCTTTTTGGCTTTAATCATGCCTTCTACACCAGCATTATTGGCGTGGCCTTGGGCATGATTCGCTACGAACGCCGCCGTTGGGTGGTGATTGTGATGCAGCCACTGAGCCTGGTTTTGGCAGTGGTGTTTCACGCGCTGCACAACATGACGATTAGCTATCGCTTTCCTGGGGTATTGATCGCCTGGTTGATTAGTAGCGGTGGTGTGTTGATTGTGGTGCTGGTGGCGGTCATTGCTTGGCGCAAAGAACGCTATTGGATCGATCTGGAGCTGATCGAGGAAATTCATTGTGGATTTATCGATCAAGCAACCTACCAAACGGTGCGTTCTAGCAGGCGACGAGTGCAAAGCCAATGGCATGCCTTGTTTCGCGGCGGCTGGCGAGCACTCCAAATCGTGCGTACTCGCCATCATTTATTGACCGAATTGGCGTTTTTGAAATATCAATTGCGGATTGGCGATGTGCATTGTCGGCCCGCCGATTTGTACCCCTTGCGCCGCCGCATTTTAGAGGTTCACGAAGATTATTAGGCGTACTAGCTCATTGGGTTGGCAACCAGGTGCATGCCCTCACCCCCAGTCCCTCTCCCACTGAACGCGGGCGAGGGGAGCCCTGATTCAGCGGTTCCTCCTCTCCCGTCTAACGTGAGAGGAGGCTAGGGGGTGAGGGGGAATCGTTGTTAACGCAATGAATCATTACATATTAGGCGCTAACCAAGGTTAATAAGCCAACTTCAGGTGTTGCGCCAAAGCGAATTGGCAAGCCCGCCAACCCGCGACTAACATACAGCCCACACTGGTCGATCATAAAGCGACCGTGTGGGTATTTTTCACCCCAACGTGGCACAACCAGCGGCCCCAACCATGGTGCATTGATATGCCCAGCGTGGGCATGCCCCGAAAGTTGCAAGGCAACCTTGTGTTGGGCAGCAGTATCGGCGAAATCGGGGCCATGCGCCAGCAAGATAATCGGGGCCGCAGGTGCATTGTGCAATGCCAATGCCAAATCTGCGTTAGCTTGCCATGGGTCGGTTACGCCAGCAATCACGATTGCTTGCTCACGCCAATGCACCACCCGATGTTGATTGAGCAGCACATCGACTCCAACCTTGTTGAGGGTGCGCGCAATCAGCTGCGGATCGTCCCAGTAATCGTGGTTGCCGAGGCAGGCGTATACGCCTAATGGTGCATTGATGCCAGTCAACATGCGCTCCAACGTGCCAACATCGCTTGGCCGATTCACAAAATCGCCAGTTAATAAAATAATATCCGGCTGCCAGCGTTTGATGCTGGCTAAGGCTTGGCGGAGTACCCGCTGGCTGTAATTCGGCCCAAGATGCAAATCGCTGAGCTGAGCAATTTTGAAGCCATTCAGCGAGCTTGGCCAAAGCGGTAAGCGCAAGGTATGCTGTTCGACGGCCAAGCGCCAAATATTGGCCACGCCTAGGCCCGCTGCTGCTACACCTGCCGCCAACAAACCGCCAAGCATTGGTTTGGCCCAACGTGGTGGTTGGCTGCTGAGCAATGTCGTGGCACTGCCCAAACCAAGCATGCCTAGCACGCCACCCAAATATTGCCAGCGGCGGGAATAGACCAGATGCGACACATTGGCAATATCTTTGCTGCCGCGTGGCACTGCTTCTAATGAGCTAAAACGATCATCAATCATCAATCATTTTTCCTTGTATGTGTGTGGGTTATGATGCACTTGCTTGAACACACTGCGGCCTGTTATACCACAGCGAGCTTAATCTGCGATGAAAAGCTACTACATGGCTTGACGATCTCACCCTCGCGGTAGGACTAACCTAGGACTAATGGCCATGCATTAATCCAGTTAGTGGCATAACCTATGATATACCAACAGTGACCGCTCGAAACACCACATTCATGCCAAATTTGGAGGCGCTATGGATAGAGAACATCGTAGAGGATTATTGCAAGGTCGGCTCGTGCTAGCCCTAATCCTCGTTGTCAGTTTGCTGGGAATCGCCCAGCCTGCGCCAGCGACCCAACAAGTGTTAGTGCAGGGTGGCTCGCTCAGCCAACAAACCAGTGCAATTCAGGCAGTTGGTGGCACAATCCAACGCCAATTTAGCCGTTTTGAAACCAGTGTGGCGCATTTAACCACGCCACAAATTGAACAACTTCAAGCCCAAGGCTTGCGGGTGTTTGTCGACCAAACGGTCGAGGCTTCGGCCCAAACAACGGTTGCGCAAGCACCTGCTAGCATGGCTGGCCGTGGGCCAAAAGGCAAAAAAACGCCAGCATTGCAATACCCCTCAATTGTGACCGGTGCCGATGCCTTGCAACGGCGTGGTATCGATGGCCGAGGTGTAACGGTCGCGGTAATCGATTCAGGCTTGCCTGGCATCGAACGGCCTGAGCGTTGGCAACGGATCAATAACACGACCGCCCGCTACAGCCAAGGCAGCCGTTTCTTAGTCTATAAAGATATGTTGGCGACTAGCCAAATTTTCAATAGCAGCGACCCCTATGGCCATGGAACTCACGTTTTTTCCACCTTGGGCGATAATCGTGCTTTGCCACCAGAGTATGGCTCTGCCAAGGTCGGGATTGCCCCGGGCGCAAATTATGTGGTTGTCCGCGCCTTAGATTCGCAAGGTAAAGCATCGTATAGCACAATTATTGCAGCAATTGATTGGGTGATTGATAACGCCGATCAATACAACATTCGGGTGCTAAATCTTTCGTTGCAAGCAGAGGTTGTTTCGCCCTACTGGTACGACCCGATGAATCAAGCAGTGATGCATGCTTGGAACGAAGGCATTACGGTGGTTGCAGCAGCAGGCAACACCGGTCCGAATCCAGCTACGATTATGGCTCCTGCCAATGTGCCATATATTGTCAGCGTTGGGGCAATTCGGCCAGCGATTTATAACGATAACGGCAGCGATACGATTGCAGCCTATTCATCTGCTGGGCCAACCGAAAGCCGCTTTGTTAAGCCCGATGTAGTGATTGCTGGATCACGGGTGATTGCTCCATTACCAGCAGATAGTGTGCTTGCCAATTCTGGCGCAGCTGGCTTGGTGAGCGAACGTGCCCAACTCCAATGGGCCGACGTTAAAACGTCACAACACCTTAATTATTATGCCTTGAGCGGTACATCGATGGCAGCCGCCGAGGTCAGCGGCATTGTCGCGCTCTTGTTGCAAGATGAACCAACCCTAACCAATAATCAAATCAAGGCGCGCTTGACTGGCACTGCGCAAGTTGCGACCTTGGATAATGGTCAAGCAGCCTATAGCATGTGGCAACAAGGCGCTGGCAAGGTTATTCCAACTGCTGTGGTCGATGGCAGCAATACTGGCAGCGCCAACGCAGGCATGGATCTTACGACCGACTTGATTGTCAGCAGTAATCCTGACGATACCAGCAACCACTATCAAGGGACGACCGAATACGATTCAACCAGCAATACATTTAGCGATACAGCGACCTATAGCTCAACCCTTGCCACGAGCTATAGCACATGGGCAGGCAGCTACAGCACGTGGGCTGGTAGTTATCTCACCTGGGCAGGGAGCTACAGCACGTGGGCTGGTAGTTACAACACGTGGGCAGGCAGCTACAGCACATGGGCGGGCAGCTACAGCACATGGGCGGGCAGTTACAGCACATGGGCGGGCAATAACGCCGATGCAGGAAGCCTGAACAGCACCATTAATGCAGGGAGTCTCATTAGCGACTAAATTTCAACCATTTCGAGCGGGAAGCGTGGGAGTAGCAATACTTCCACGTTTTGGCATAGCGCAATAAGTAGCGCTGACTTGCAATCACAAGTCAGCGCTACTTTCGATTAAGGGCAGGTTTTTTTGCAAGAACCTTAGTATTGGATGGGCAAACATGGGCAGGCCCTCACCCCCAGCCCCCTCTCCCTCTGAACGCGGGCGAGGGGAGCCGACCATTTTTCGCCAAGGAATTGCGGGAGAACCATAACGTTAAAGCCCCTCGCCCGCGCCACGGGAGAGGGGTTGGGGTGAGGGGATCTTAAAACCAACCCTTAGGGCTTAAACATACTCACGGAGCATAGTTGGGGTATTCATTTGCTCAAATAAAATTTCGGCCCGTTCTTGATGCGCCAAGGCTACCGTGTAATCGCCGTTAAGCCGTTTGATGGTTGCACCAATTGTCAAGCCCAGCGCCAACAAATAGTTATTGTTGAGCGAGAGTTGCAGCAATTGATCAATTGCCTCGCTCGCCTCACGCCGTTGGCCGTTGTAGGCTTGCAAATAGATTTGCAACACTTGGCTACGGAAGAGCGATTGCGGCTCGTCAAGCTGGTTGGCCAGCCGAATCGCACGCTTGGCCATCCGGTTGGCGCAGGTGCGCCGACCCTCGACAAAGGCAATTCGCCCAAGCATTTCGGCAATAATCACCCGCTTGGGATCGTAGTGGTGGATTTCGCAATACAATTTTTCTGCTTGCAAATAGTAGCCGCGTGCCCGTTGATAATCTTGCACATAAAACGAAATCGTGCCTTGTTGAATGAGGGCTGTCGCCATGTGCAGCTTTGCGCCAATTTGGCGGGCCAGACGATAGGCCATCTGCGAGAAGCGCAAGGCATCGTTGAGCGAGCCAAGCATCATCATACAATGCGAACGGTTGTTTATTGCCAGAATCTGGCCATTCAAATCGCCAATCGCTTGGGTCGTTTCGAGGCTTTGTTCGTAGTAACTGGCGGCTGCATGCCAATCGGCAAGCTCCATCGCAATTACGCCAAGGTTGTTGAGCGCCCGACTCATGGCTGGCAAATCGCCAAGATAGCGGCTCACCGCCAAACTCTGATTAACCAAGGCTTGCGCGCCTTTGAGATTGCCACGCTGCCAAAAGATGCCCGCTAGCCGATTGGCCGCCAAAGCTTGCAAGCCGTGGTGGTTATTCAGCTCGCTGATGGTGAGGGCATTGTTGAGCAAACGTTCTGCTTGGTCCAAATGACCACGATGGAAGGCAATCCAGCCTGCATCACAATCGATACGGGCATGATCGAGCAATGCGCCATCGGCCAAAACCAAGCGTGCTTGCTCCAAATGCTGCATAGCTTCGTCGTAGTTGCCCTGTTTTTCGTAGGTGGCGGCAAGTTGACGTAAAATCGTGGCATGGGTGGCTTCGTTTTCTGGCGTAGGCTGAATCATGCCAAGCGCTTGTTGATAGGCGACGCGTGCTTCATCGTAGCGTCCAACAAAGCTCAAAATATCGCCGCGCCCGTGAAATAGGCTTGTGCTATGCTCTGGAACTGGTGGCTCAAGGGCACTCAGCAATGGCAATGCTTGATCATACAACCGCAGCGCATCATCGTTGGCAAAGCGGCTGGCAGCGCGTTGAGCAGCCAACAGCAAATATTCCAAGGCTTTGTGAGTCAATTGTGAATGGCTAAAGTGATAGGCCAAAGCATCGATATACAACTCTGGATGCTCACCAGCTTGGGCTTCGAGCGCTTGCGCTACTTCACCGTGCAGCGTATGGCGTTGCTGTTGCAGCAGGCTAGCGTAAATCGTTTCTTGTAAGAGCAAATGGCTAAATGACCAATCGTCGTGATGATTGGCGATTGGCTGCACAAACCCACGTTGTTGCAATTGCTCAAGATGCTCGCTGATTGGCTGTTCTGGCCGCAATTGGCTGAGCAATTGCTGGCTAAAGCGGCGACCAATTACTGAGGCAATCGCCAAACTCAGGGCCAAATCGGTTGGCAAGCGATCATAGCGCGAACGCATCAACGCTTGCAACGAAAGCGGCATTGTCGGCATTTGCAGGCTATCACTGCTTTGGGCCTGAATATCGAGGCCAGCGTGCAAGGCATGGCGGGCTAATTCTTCCAAGTAAAACGGTACACCATCTGCTTGACGCACCAAATGGTCAATCATCACTGCTGAGGCTTGGGGTAAAATTTGCTTAATCAAAGCTTCGGCAGCTTCTGGGCTGAGCGAATTAAGCTCAAGCACCAAGCCACGTTGGCGAGCCTGAGCTAAAATGCGATTAAAGGTTTGGCGAATTTGTGGGGTTTCGTCGTCGCGGGCGACCATATAAAGCAAGAGCGATGATGCATCGAAGGTTTCGGCAATAAACTCCAACAGCTCCAGCGACAAATCATCGGCCCATTGCACATCGTCGATCACAATCGCCATTGATTGTTGGCGCGTGCAAGCCACAAATAATTCGCGAATTGCCAAAAACACATGGCGCTTCAATTGGGCTGCATCGAGGTGCTGCACCCGTTCAGCCAAACTTTGATCAATAAAATCGAGCGAGAGCAAATATTCGATGTAAGGCATCAAATCGAGCGGCATATTACCCAACTCATGAATCAGCAATTGAATTTTATGATGCATGGTAGCTGCAGAATCGGCATGATCGATTTGAAATAATTGGCGAATCAAGCCCAAAAAGGCACTGTAGGGCACAATTCGCGTGGCACTACTACAATCGTTGACCAGCACTTTCACATCGCGGCTGTGCAAATGTTGAATAATTTCGCCCGTCAGGCGTGTTTTGCCAACGCCAGCCCTGCCAGTCAGGCCAATGACCCCACCCATGCCGTTGTGCAAGAGTTCGGTCGCGCCGATCAAATTGTGTAATTCTGCATCGCGGCCAATCAAGGGTAAGGCAAAGCTGCCATCAATCACCGTTTGCGATAATTGCTTGCCTGCAAGCATCGCCGCCGTGATCGGTTGCTCAAAGCCTTTGAGCGAAACCGTATGTTGCTCGCTAAAGACAAAATTCTGCTGCAAATTTTGGGCTAAATCGTCATCGACCATAATCGTGCCAGCATCGGTTACCTGTTGGAGCCGCGCTGCCAAGTTTACTGGCCCGCCAATAACGGTTAAATCGCTGTAGCGGTCGGAGCCAAGCAACCCGGCAATTACCTCGCCGCTGGCCAAGCCAACCCGAATTTGAAATTGAACGCCTGCGTGGGCAATCGTTTCGTTGTAGGCCGCCAATTCCTCGAACATTGCCAAGGCTGCGTAGGCAGCTTGGGCGGCGTGAGCTTCAAGCGCCACAGGCATGCCAAAAACCGCCATCAAGCCATCACCAGTAAATTTATCGATCGTGCCTTCAAAGCGGCGCACCGTTTCGCCCAACCGACGCAAACATGGGTCGAGCAAACTATACATATGCTCAGCACCCAGCCGATTGGTTAGGTTGGTGTAGTTGCACACATCGGCAAATAAAATTGTTACTACGCGGCGGGTTGTGGCAGCAGGAATATATTCAATTAACGCAGTAGCGCAGGTGCCGCAAAAGCGAAAACCTGGTGGATTAGCCGCGCCACAACTAAAACAGTGCAGCGGCAATGGGCTGGCACAATTGCCACAAAAGCGCGCGCTAGGCGGATTTTCGGCAAAATTGCAGGTTGAGCAGCACGTAGTTGTTTGAACTGTCATAAACCGATTGGTGCTCCATGCGAAACGATAACTTAAGCCTATAGCAAAAATTCGGCCAGCAGAATTGAAGATAAAGGATGAAGGATGAAGGATGAATTATGAAGGCAAAAGTCAGAAGTCAAAATTGTGCTGAGGCTATAGGCTTATGGCTATCGGAACATTGTTCGTGCAATTTGTGGCTAAAAAGCTGAGGATCGGGGATTGGAACCGCGAAGAGCGCGAAGTCCACGAAGGATATTGCTGGGGGAATAGGAAACAGAGCAACAGTCCAACGCGTGAATATTAGCGGGTGTCGGGGGCTGAAAACCCCTGACGTTTCCCGCTGGGGCGGGACGGAAGGGTGGCGAAACGATTGTTTGAGTATCGGGGATCGGTGGTTGGGGATTGGTGACGAGGCTATAGGCTTATGGCTAGCGGAATATTGTTCGTGCAATTCGTGCAATTTGTGGCGAAAAACAGCCTTCGTGTCCTTCGCGGTTCCGAGCCTTCGTGTCACTTCGTGTCCTTCGTGGATCGGAAACCAGCAAATGTTAAGCAATATGCTATAGTTACTGGCGATCAACGGCGATCGTGCGACAACAACTTTACCAATGGACAAGGAACTAAGGCTATGGCGAATCCATTTCTTGAACAACTAGGGCAACGAGCCTTGCTTTGTGATGGCGCGATGGGCACTCAATTGTATAATCGCGGCAACGACTTTGACGAGTGCTTCGATGCCTTGAATCTGACCCAGCCAGATGTCGTGCGTGAAATTCATCAGAGCTATATTGAGGCTGGGGCCGATATTATTGAAACCAATACCTACGGCGCAAATCGCTTTAAATTAGAGCCGTTTGGCCTTGCTGATAAAGTCCGTCAAATTAACCATCGCGGGATGAAGCTGGCCCGCGAAGCCCGCGAAATTGCTGGTACCAATACCTTAATTGCTGGCGCAGTTGGCCCGCTGGGCGTGTTGTTACAACCCTACGGCCCCTTAACCGAACAAGCAGCCCAAGAAGCGTTTGCCGAGCAAATTGGCACGTTGTTGGAGCAGGGCGCTGATCTGTTGATGTTTGAGACATTTAGCGATTTGCGCGAGATGGTGATTGCGGTCAAGGCTGCTAAGCAAGTTGGCGATTTGCCAATTGTGGCCCAAATGACGTTTGCCGAAGATGGCCGCACGGTGCTTGGCAACACGCCCGAAGAAGTTGTACGCAAACTTAGCGAGTTGGGCGTGGCTGTGGTTGGAGTCAATTGTTCGGTTGGCCCGCAACGGGTGTTTCGGGTTGTGCAGAGCATGCGTGCCGTCAATGCTACGATTCCAATTTCGGCCCAACCAAACGCTGGTTGGCCAACCGAGCGCCATAACCGCGTGTTTTATCCTTCATCGCCAGAATATATGGCCGATTACGCGCGGCGCATGGTCGAAGAATTGAATGTGCAGATTGTTGGGGGTTGTTGTGGCACTACGCCGCAGCATATTAACAGCATGCATGCGGCCTTGCAGGATCTGAATCCAGCCAGCACGCTCAATATTACGATTGTTGATGACGAAGCGCCAAGCGTGCAATTGCCTAGCAAAAGTGCCGAAACCACCCAACTTGGCCGCATGTTGGCCGATGGCGCATTTGTTACCAGTGTTGAAATCGACCCGCCCAAAGGCCACAATCCTCGGCGCTGCCTCGAAGGTGCACGCCAAATGCAAGCTGCAGGCGTGAATTTTATTAATGTTGCTGATAGCCCGATGGCGCGCGTGCGGATGAGCGCCTTGCCAATGTGCAACTTGATTCAGCAACAAGTTGGCATGGAAACGATTTTGCACTTCACCACTCGCGACCGCTCATTGATGGGCTTGCAAAGCGATTTGCTTGGCGCGCATGCCTTGGGTGTGCGCAACATTTTGGCCTTGAAAGGCGATCCGCCGTCGTTTGGCGCGTATCCTGGCACCTCTGGCGTGTTCGATGTCGATACGATTGGCTTGGTCAAGGTGATTGCTGGCATGAATAGCGGCGTTGATACCGCTGGTAATGATATTGGCACGCCAACCAACTTCTTAATTGGCGTGGCCCTGAATATCAATGCCGAAGACCCAGATTGGGAAATTGATCGTTTGCATCAAAAAGTGGCTGCTGGCGCGCACTACGCCATGACCCAAATTTCCTACGATGCAGCCGAGCTTGATCGTTTTCTCGATAAACTTGGCCCGTTGCCAATTCCCATTTTGTTGGGTTTGATGCCAGTTCAGAGCTATCGCCATGCCTCATTTTTACATAACGAAGTGCCAGGCATTACCCTGCCCAACGAAGTGCTGGAGCGCATGAAAGAAGCTGGCTCGAATGGGCGGGCGATTGGGGTGCAAGTTTCGCAAGAAATTCTGACCGCTGCCTACGATCGCATCCAAGGGGTCTATATCATGCCATCGTTTGGCCGCTACGAAATGGCAGCCGAAGTGCTGGAAGTGCTCAAGGCAACCAACGCCTAGCTTTATCCGTAGTGCATGGCGAATTCTGGTTTTGTGGAGATTCGCCATGCATTGCCCACGTTGTCAGCAAAACGTCGCTTTGAACGTCAATCGCTGCCCCAACTGCCAACAAGCGCTTAAACCGCTGCTATTCAGCCAACAAATCCCTTTATCATCACCACAACGCCAATCGCTGATTAATAAAATTTTGCTGCCAAGCGCTGGCTTGCTGTTTGTTGCAATCGTGCTGGCTAGTTTGAGTTTGGCGGTTCGGCCTGTGCCAATTTGGACATGGCTGGGCGTTGCGGTTATGGTTGCTTTCACAAGTCTGTATCTGAGCAGGCTTGTAGGTGATCTGCGGAGCGGTTATGTCCAGGTTCAGCTGGATCAATTGACGTTGCTGGGCGAATATAGCAATCGCTCAGGCAAGCATTATTATGCTGAATTTAGCGCAATCGGCACCCAACAATTGCAAAAAGCGCAATATGATTTGGCGATTGAAGGTAATTTTTACAGCATAACCTATAGCCCAAACAGCAAGATTATCTGGGAATTAGCGCCGCTTAGCCGCTCAAGGGAGCTAGCCTAATTGCTGCAAGCATTGAGGGTAATGAAACGCTCGGTTTGTGCGTCTTGCATGCTGAATTCTAGTTTTTTGGAGATCGTCATGCACTGCCCGCGTTGCCAGCAAAAGGTTGATCTGCACATCAACCAATGCCCCAAATGCGATTGTCAGCTCAAGCCACTGATTTTGAGCCAACAAATCCCGTTAACGCCACAGCTACGCCAAGCTTTGCGCCGTGAAATTGTTGTGCTTAGCATGTGGCTTGGCTTGCTGGCTTGTACTGGCACAATCCTGTATGTTGCGATTAGGCATGAGAGCAGAGGTTGGCTGCTCATTTGGCCAATATTTGGCCTGATATTTGCGCTTGTAGGCTTCGCCTTGCTTAGCCGCGGGCGCGACCTGCTTGCTGGCATTGCTCACGTGCAGATTGATCAGTTGCTCAAACTGCACTATGTGCGGCCATCCAGACAAAGGGGCTATTTGCACGGCGATTTTAAGCTCATTGGCAGCCAAAACTTAAAATTGGAGCATCGTGGTGTTGCCCGCGAAGGCAATTATTATGTTGTTACCTACAGCCCGCGGAATAAACATGTGTGGGAATTAGCTAAGCTGCGGCGTGAACTTGCTTAGCGCACGCTGCTCTCGCGCACAATTAACTGGGTTGGCAGGGTTGTGATGACTGCTGGCATGTGCTCATCGCTGGGATTGATTAATTGTAATAATGTTTGGACCGCCAAGCGACCTAATTCGCGCAATGGTTGGCGAATGGTGGTGAGGGCTGGCGAGAAGTAGGCCGATTCAGCTAAATCATCAAAGCCGACGATTGCCAAATCTTCGGGCACACGCAGGCCATGTTTGCTGGCGTAATGCAACGCGCCCAAGGCCATTTGATCGTTGCAGGCAAACACTGCATCCATCTTGGGGTAGCGATTGAACAATTCGCCGCAGGCTTGTTCGCCGCTGGCCGCCGACCAATTGCCGATGCCAATTTGTTGTTGCTGTGGTGTAATGCCTGCCGCCAGCAAGCCATCGTACCAGCCGCTACGGCGTTGGCGGGTTTCAAGCCATTCGATTGGCCCGCAGATAATGCCGATTTCGCGCTTGCCGATGCTTAGCAAATGCTCGACTGCTTGGCGCGCACCGCCATAATTATCGATGCCAATTGTGGTGAAGCGGGGGTTGGGCTGGCTTTTGACAAAGACAATCGGCGGGCAGGTTGCTGGCAATTGGGCTTGCACAATCTCAACATTCTCGTTGAGTTCCGCCGCCGCAAAAATAATCCCATCGACGTGGCGCGCCATGAGTGCTTCGATAATTGGCACAATATTGGTCGCATCAAAACGCGGCAATTCCTTGAGCAACAAGGCATAATTCGAGGCTTCGCTTTCCTCAGCGATGCCATT
Organism: Herpetosiphon sp. NSE202; assembly: GCF_042688385.1. Taxonomy (NCBI): domain Bacteria; kingdom Bacillati; phylum Chloroflexota; class Chloroflexia; order Herpetosiphonales; family Herpetosiphonaceae; genus Herpetosiphon; species Herpetosiphon sp. NSE202. The sequence goes on from NZ_JBHUPY010000001.1 coordinate 87,156, forward strand.
CAACGTCAGCGACACGCCCATATATTGCAAACCTGCGGTAATCACGCCCAAGGTAAAGCTTTGTTGCTGCACCAAGCTGCGGGCCAAAGCGCTTGGCTGGTAGCCCATTTCGGCAATTGCTTTTTCAACTGCCTCACGGGTTTGCGGTGACACATCAGGCCGATTGTTGAGCACCCGCGAAACGGTTTGGGTCGAAACATTACACAGTTTTGCAATATCTTTGATCGTGACTTTTTGTGGACGTTGAATGGTCATGGCGAACTCCCAATAGCACGCTGCATTTCAAATCGCTGGGATGCAAGGCTGCTTAGTATAGCCGATCTTGCTCCTGCGTTGCTTACGCCACGCCGCAACGCTGCTAAAGGGTTGGCGATTCAGCGCCATTGGTGTGCAGCGTTGCGACGTTGGTTGCTTAGCGTTGGTTTACAACCCTTTGGCCAAGTGATAGTAGAGATCGTTCCAGCGCAGCTCTTGCTTGAATTGGCTGACGTTGGTGTTGCGATCGATTTGCAAATATTCCATGCCAGCAATTTCAGCAAAGTCGGCGAGATGTTCGCTGGTCAGATCAAAGCTAAAGCCAGTGTGATGCGCGCCGCCAGCGTAGATCCAGGCAGCAGCCGCAGTTTTGAGATCTGGCTGCGGCAGCCACAAGGCGCGGGCAACTGGCAAGTTTGGCAATGGCTCGTCGGTTTCAACCGCATCAACCACGCTATTGATCAGGCGTAAACGATTGCCCATTTCAACAATTGAGGCGTTAACCGCTGGGCCAGTTTTGGCATCGAACACCATCCGCACTGGGTCAGCCTTGCCACCAATGCCTAACGGATGGACTTCAAGTTGTGGTTTGGTTGCGGCAATTGAGGGGCAGATTTCGAGCATATGCGCGCCCAGCACTTTCATGCCGTTGCTGCCAAAGTGATAGGTGTAATCTTCCATAAACGAGGTGCCGCCGCTTAGCCCAGCGCTCATCACTTTCATAGCCCGAACCAGCGCAGCGGTTTTCCAATCGCCCTCGCCAGCAAAGCCATAGCCGCGATCCATCAGCCGTTGCGGGCCTAAACCTGGCAATTGCACCAAGCCATGCAAATCTTCGAAGGTGGTGGTAAAGCCTTTGAAGTTGCCATGTTCAAGGAAATAGCGCAAGCCAAGCTCGATGCGGGCAGCATCGCGCAAGGCTTGATGCTGTTCGCCGCCAGCCTTCAGGCCTGCTGCCAAGTCGTAGTGTTCAGCATATTCTTGCAAGGTGCTGTCGATGTCGGCATCGCTGACTTCGTTGACAAAACGCACCAAATCGCCAACGCCATAGCCGCTGACACTGTAGCCAAGCCGCATTTGGGCATTAACTTTATCGCCTTCGGTCACGGCAACTTCGCGCATATTGTCGCCGAAACGGGCGAAGCGTGCGCCTTGGGCATCGTGCCAAGCAGCGGCGGCCCGCGTCCAAGCTGCAATTCGATCGTGCACTTCGCTATCTTGCCAGTGGCCAACAATCACTTTGCGTTCCAAGCGCATGCGGCTGACGATAAAGCCAAATTCACGATCGCCGTGGGCTGCTTGGTTGAGGTTCATAAAATCCATGTCGATTTGCGACCATGGAATTTCGCTGTTGAATTGGGTGTGTAAGTGAGCCAAGGGTTTTTGCAAGCTGCGCAGGCCGGCAATCCACATTTTGGCTGGCGAGAAGGTATGCATCCATGCCACCAAGCCAATGCAGTTTTTGGCAGCGTTGGCTTCGAGCACCAAATTGTAAATTTCGTCTGGTGTTTTGAGCACAGGCTTGAACACTACACGCACCGGAATCACGCTGCTTTGATCAAATCCTTCGGCGATAATTTGCGAGTGTTTGGCAACTTGTTCTAAAGTTTCGGGGCCATACAGATGTTGGCTCCCCGTAATAAACCACACTTCATAGTGTTTCAAATCAAGCATTGATTGGCCTTTCTATAATTGAGGGGGTTGGGCATCCGTTCATTCCCTCACCCCAACCCCTCTCCCGTGGCGCGGGCGAGGGGCTTTAACACCGTGGTTCTTGCGCAATGCGTCGGTGAATACTGGCAGCTCCCCCTCGCCCGCGTTCAGTGGGAGAGAGGGCTAGGGAACTAAGGTTATCTATAACCCGCTCCCCAACAACCGATCCCCGACTTTACTGCCCATACACATTGGTATAGCGATAGTGCAATTTCGCAACGTCGTCGCTGGCGATTTCTTGGGGTTGGCCGATTTGCAAGGCATACCAGGTGGTGCGAGCCACATCTTCGGTCATCACGGCGGCTTTAACGGCGGCTTTGGCCGATTTACCAATCGTGAAAACGCCATGATTTTGCAGCAACACCGCTGGCGATGTGCCAATATGCTCAACCACCTGTTGGCCAATTTCCTCGCCGCCAATTAATGCAAAGCCAGCGCAAGGAATCGGCCCGCCAAATTCGTCGGCCATCGCAGTTAAATAGACTGGAATCGATTTACCGTTGGCCGCAAACGCCGTAGCAAATGGCGAATGGGTATGCACAATCCCATTCACATCAGGACGATGGCGATAGATGTACAAATGGCTGGCGGTATCCGATGATGGCTTGAGTTCGCCTTCGATCACATTGCCGTCTAAATCGAGCACCACATGGTCGGCGGGCCGCAAATCTTCAAACATCACGCCACTTGGCTTGATCACCACCAAATTGGTTTCAGGATCGCGGGCGCTGACGTTGCCCGAAGTCCAAGTTACCAAGCCATTTTTGGGCAATTCAAGGTGCAATTTCCAAAGTTCGTGTTTTAGCGTTTCTAACATCGTTGGCTTCCAATCTGGCTGCAACTAGGCGGTGAGCGCGGCGTGACGGAGCATGCGCAAGCGCTTCATCACATCGTTTTCGCCACGGCCAAAGTAGTTGTACAGCACTTTATATTCAGCATAAAGCTGGTCGTAAATTTCAACATTGGCGGGAATTGGCTTGAAGGTTTCGGCTTTCAAGCGGCCCATCTGGTTGGCGGCGCTGGCAATATCGGCGTAGCCACCTGCTTCAAGGCCTGCGGCAACCGCGCCGTGCATGGCTGCTCCCAAAGCAGGAGCCTGTTTGCTGGCAATGACGCTAATTTCATAGTTGGTGACATCAGCATAAATTTGCATTAGCAGGTGGTTCTTTTCGGGCAAGCCGCCAGCTGCAATCAATTTGCGAATGGGCACGCCCGATTGGTTGAAGGTTTCGATAATTTCGCGTTTGCCAAAGGCCGTTGCTTCGAGCAAAGCGCGATAGATTTCGGGCGCGGTCGTGGCCAAGGTCATACCCAAGACCAAGCCATTGAGTTCAACATCGACCAAGGTTGAGCGATTGCCATTGAACCAATCGAGCGCTAAAAGACCGCTCTCAGCAGGCTTAAGCTTGGCGGCTTCGCGTTCGAGCAAGCTATGAATATTGAGGCCTTCAGCCTCGGCTTGGGCGAAATATTCGCCAGGCACGCCATGCTCAATAAACCAAGCGAAAATATCGCCAACGCCACTTTGGCCTGCTTCGTAGCCAAGCATGCCTGGCACGATGCCGCCATCAACCACGCCGCACATGCCTTCGACAATTGGCAATTGGTCGCGATGTTCGCCGTTCATCACGTCGCAGGTGCTAGTTCCCATAATCATCACCATTGTGCCAATGTCGGTGTTGCCGGTAACTGGCAGGGTGACGTGAGCATCAACATTGGCGACGGCAACCGCCGTGCCTGCCAGCAAGCCTGTCCATTCGGCGGCTTGTTGGCTAAGGCCGCCAGCTTTTGCGCCAAGTGGCAAGAGCGTGCGCGACATTTTCTGATCGACGATCTGCTCCATGCGTTCGTCGAGGGCCTTGAAAAACTCGTTGGGTGGAAAGCCCTCCGATTTTGACCACATGGCTTTGTAGCCTGCGGTACATTCGTTGCGGGTTTCGACTCCAGTCAACTGCCAAACCACCCAGTCGGTTGCTTCGATCAAGCGATCGGCGGCGGCATAGACTTCTGGCGCTTCGTTGAGAATTTGCCAAGCCTTGGGGAAAAACCATTCTGAGCTAATCTTGCCGCCGTAGCGATCAAGGAAGCTATAGCCAAGCTCGCGGGCAATTTGGTTGAGCTGGTTGGCTTCGGGCTGAGCGGCGTGATGTTTCCACAATTTGACCCATGCATGCGGCGTGTTGCGCCACTCTGGCAACATACACAACGGCGTGCCATCGGCTTTGGTTGGCAACATCGTACAGGCAGTAAAATCAACCCCAATCCCAATTACATCAGCAGGGTCAACGCCACTTGCTTTGAGGATGGATGGGATGGTGATTTTGAAGACATCAAGATAATCGTTGGGATCTTGCAAGGCCCAATCTGGCTCAAGCCGAATGTTGGTGCCAGGCAGTTTTTCATCGATAACCCCGTTGGCGTAGGCATGAATTGCGGTGGCGATTTCTTGGCCATTGCGCACATCAACGAGCACAGCACGGCCCGACTCGGTGCCAAAATCGACCCCGATGGCGTAAGTTTGCCGACTCATGGCAACTCCTTGTTATGGGTTTGCAAGGCACGAATCAAGCCTGAGCCATGCCTTGCGCTGCTTCAACTAACTTTTATTTTTGCTCGATACGTCGAAGTAGACGGCGATCAAGAGCACTGCGCCTTTGACCACTTGTTGCCAGTCGACGCTTACGCCAGCGATTGACATGCCATTATTGAGCACGCCCATCACCAAGGCCCCGATGACCACGCCAAAGATTGTGCCGATGCCACCTGAGGCTGATGCGCCGCCAATAAAGACCGCAGCGATTGCATCGAGTTCAAAGCCATCGCCAGCTTTGGGTGTGGCCGAGTTCAAGCGGCCTGTGAAAATCATGCCACCGATAGCTGCCAAAACCCCCATATTGACGAAGGTATAGAACGTCAGGCGATCAGTTGGCACGCCAGAGAGTTTGGCGGCTTTTTCGTTGCCACCCAAGGCATAAATCCGCCGCCCAATCACGGTCTTTTTGGTGACAAAGATATACAAGGCGATCAGCGGAATTAACACCAACAAGACGTTGGGCAAGCCTTTGTAGGAAGCCAAGATATAGCAGAAGGCCATAATAATGGTGACAACTGCTGCATTTTTGACAATAAACAAAGGAGTTGAGATTACTGGGAAGTTGAATGCGCGGCTATTTTTTCGCCCGATAATATCCAAGTAGACGATGATTGCAGCAAACGCTAAGCCAATGATCAGCGTCATTACGTGCAGTTTTGCGTCAGCGCCGCCAAGTGGGTTGCTCATAAAGCCAGTCTTGGCTTCGTTGCCGCTAATGAAACCGCGGCTGATATTGCTGAAACTCTCAGGGAACGGGCCAAGTGAGCTGCCGCCGAGCAGCACCAAAGTCAAGCCGCGAAAGATCAACATCCCGGCGAGGGTCACAATAAAGGCCGGAATTTTGCGGAAGGCCACCCAATAGCCTTGAAACGCGCCGATTGCAGCGCCGATTGCAATACAGGCAGCAATCGAAACGATCACTGGATAATCGTTTTTGACCATCATATAGCCAGCGACTGCCCCGACAAAGGCCGCCACCGAGCCAATCGAAAGATCGATATGGCCTGCCACAATCACCAACAGCATGCCCAGCGCCATCACCACGATATAGCTATTTTGCAAAATCACGTTGGTGATGTTAGTTGGTTGGAGCAACACGCCGCTGGTTTCAAATTGGAAATACAGCACAATCACCACAAGGGCGACTAGCATGCCATATTCGCGCATATGATTTTTCAAGAAATCGAAAATGGTGGCGAGATTGAACCCAGCCGCTTTGCTGGATTCGTTGGTTTGCAGTTCAGCGCTCATGGCTGGTTAACCTCCTGCTGCATAATGCACTTCATGATCTTTTCCTGAGAGGCATCGGCGGCAGGCATTTCGCCAACCAACTGACCTTCGTTCATCACATAAATGCGATCACACATGCCGAGAATTTCGGGTAATTCCGAAGAGATGATGATCACGGCTTTGCCTGCTTGCGCCAATTTGTTGATAATCGTGTAGATTTCGTATTTAGCGCCCACGTCAATCCCACGCGTTGGCTCATCGAGAATCAGAATATCGGGGTTGGCAAACAACCATTTGCTGAGCACAACTTTTTGTTGGTTGCCGCCAGAGAGATTGACGGTTTTTTGCAGCACGCTGGAGCTGCGAATGCCTAAATCGTCGCGATATTGATTGGTGATGCGCAATTCTTTTGGCTCGTTAAGCACCGATTTATTGGCAATCGCTGGCAGATTCGCTAGCGAAATATTATTTTTAATTCCATCGATCAGCACTAAGCCATAGTTTTTGCGATCTTCAGTGACGTAGGCAATGCCGTTGCGAATGGCCTTTTGGATCGTGCGCACATCGATCTCTTGGCCATTTTTATAGACATGGCCACTGATATGTTTGCCATATGCGTGACCAAAAATACTCATTGCTAATTCGGTGCGGCCCGAACCCATCAGGCCAGCAATCCCGACAATTTCGCCTTTGCGCACGTTAAAGCTGACGTTATCGACAACTTTGCGCTCGGCGTGAAGTGGGTGATAGACATTCCAGTTGCGAACTTCAAACATAGTTTCGCCAATCGTGGCCTCGCGGGGCGGAAAACGATGGCTTAAATCGCGGCCAACCATGCCGCGGATAATCCGGTCTTCGCTAATTGTTTCTTTGTGACAATCGAGAGTTTCGATGGTTGCGCCATCACGGAGCACCGTAATCGCATCGGCAACTTTGGAAACTTCATTCAATTTGTGCGAGATCAGAATCGATGAAATGCCCTGTTGTTTGAATTGCAGCAGCAATTCGAGCAAGGCTTGGCTATCGCTTTCGTTTAAGCTGGCGGTTGGTTCATCGAGAATTAATAGTTTGACTTCTTTGGCGAGGGCTTTGGCAATTTCAACCAATTGTTGCTTGCCTACGCCAATATCGGTAATTAATGTATTGGGCGATTCGCTCAGGCCCACTTTTTTGAGCAAGGCTTGGGTTTTGGCAATCGCCGCATTCCAATTGATAACGCCGCGTGAGGCAGTTTCGTGGCCGAGAAAGATATTTTCGGCAATCGAGAGGAACGGAATCAAAGCCAGTTCTTGGTGGATAATCACGATGCCGAGTTTTTCGCTGGCGCTAATATCGTTGAAACGACACTCTTGGCCCTCGAAAATAATCTCGCCGCTGTAGCTGCCATGCGGGTACACGCCGCTGAGCACCTTCATCAAGGTCGATTTGCCTGCGCCATTTTCGCCGACTAGCGCGTGGATTTCTGCTCGGCGCACTTGCAAATTAACATCATTCAGCGCTTTAACCCCAGGAAAGGTTTTGGTGATTCCGCGCATTTCAAGTAGTAGATCAGACATAACCTGTGCCTCGTTTGCTGAGAAGATGGCCAAGTTTCCTATGCAAAGCAGGCCTGAGCATGAGCCTTGCCCACACCCAGACCTGCTGCCAGAACTATTTGGTTATGTCTTCTTTTTTGTAGTAACCACTTTCGACCAACACTTTTTCCCAGTTGGTTACATCGACAACGACCGGAACCAGCAATTGTGAAGGCACAACTTTGACCCCGTTGTTGTAGGTGGTGGTGTCGTTGACTGCCACTTCTTTGCCTGACAATGAGGCTTCGACCATGCCAACGACTGATTTTGCCAATTCGCGGGTATCTTTGAAGATGGTTGAGCTTTGTTCGCCAGCGATGATTGACTTGACCGAAGGTACTTCAGCATCTTGGCCCGAAACAACTGGCATTGGTTGGTCGGCGCTGCCGTAGCCAACACCCTTGAGCGATGAGATGATCCCAATGCTAATGCCGTCGTATGGTGAGAGCACTGCATCAACTCGTTTGTCGCCGTAGAAAGCGCTCAAAATGTTGTCCATGCGTGATTGAGCGGTTGCCCCGTCCCAGCGCAAGGTCGCAACTTTATCCATGCCAGTTTGGCCGCTGACGACCACCAACTTGCCGCTATCGATGTAAGGTTGCAAGACCGACATCGCGCCATCGTAGAAGAAGAAGGCGTTGTTATCATCCGATGAGCCACCGAACAACTCGATATTGAAGGGGCCTTTGCCTTCTTTCAAGCCAAGTTTGGTTTCGATCGATTGGGCTTGCAAGACCCCAACCTTGAAGTTATCGAAGGTTGCGTAGAAATCGACGTTCGGAGTCTTTTTGATCAAGCGGTCGTAGGCGATAACCAGAATTTTCTTATCTTTAGCACTTTGCAGAACATCTGAGAGAGTTTCGCCGTCGATTGCCGCAATCACCAACACATTGACCCCTTTGGTGACCATGTTTTCAATTTGCGAAAGTTGGGTTGGAATATCGTCTTCAGCGTATTGAAGATCGGTTTTGAAGCCTTTTTCTTGGAAATACTTCACCATATTGTCGCCGTCGGCGATCCAACGAGCAGATGATTTGGTGGGCATTGAGATCCCAATGGTGTATTTGCTGTTATCAGCGTTGGCGGTTGTGCCACCGGTGCTACTTGTGCCGCCATCGGTTGGCGCAGGTGTTGGAGTTGCGGCTTCGCCACAGCTTGCCAAAACCATCGTCATGAGCACCATCAAAACCAGCATGAACTTCGCGCGAGGAGACTTCATCGTCATGTCCTTCCTTGGAGTAAGTTTTCGTAGGCGGTGGCTTAAGTTGTGCCACAGCTAGGGTTGCTGCGCTTAAATGGCGCACCCAACGAAGACAGGTTGCGAACACTGAAGCAGTTAAGTTTGGAACGGCAATTAAGGGAGGGTTTGGAGGTGGTACCGACCTCGTTATCGATCCCGTTATCGATCCCGTTATCGATAACGGTCGCATTATAGCAATCCAAATAGTTGCTGTCAAGCACGCAGCTGAGGCTAAAGTACTAGCCTGATCTAGCCCTTGAGTAGGCTATCGAGTAAGCTTGAACGATGAACGCAACCCATGCTGAGTTTCGACGTACATTAGCAATGGAGGACTACCCAGATGAAATGCCCAAATTGTTATAGTAATGTTTCAAATAGGAGTGCTACCTGCCCACGCTGCGATTGGCCGTTACGCACGCCCCCAGCTTCGACCTCCTCAGCAGCGTTTGGCCAATCACCAACCGCCAATGCTTGGGGCCGCGATCAACACAATGATGCTGATGTTTGGGAGCCATCTACTCAAGCCAGATCCGAGTGGGAGGAATCCACTCCTGCTTCAGCCGCTTGGGAGTCATCTGCGCCAGCTGCATCAGCTTGGGAGCAGCCAGCAGCCGAGCCAGCCTCAACCTGGGCTCAAACCCCAATGCAAAGTGTTGCTGCGCCGCCAAACGCCACCATGCTGGGGAATGCCATGCCCACCAGCGTGCCCTTGACTGGCGGCCAAAAATCCAAATTGCTATTCGGTGCTTTGATTCCCTTGGCAATTATTGGGATTATTGTGTGGTCTTTTAGCCGCTCATTAGCCAATAAAGATGCAGGCTTTGTCTGGATTATCATTGTCGCGATGAGTTTGATTTTTGTCTGGCAATCAGTGACCAAGTTGATCGATTTTTTCAGTGGCGTTGCTCAAGTTCAAGTTGATCGCTTAACCAAAACCCAAATTATCAAAAATAAAAATAGTCGCAATTACTATGGCCATTTTGAGCGTCTCGGTCGGCTGAATATTGGTCGCCAACACTACGATACTGCCTTGCAAGGCGCAGTTTATCAAGTGACCTACAGCCCGCGCAGCAAAAGCTTGTGGGCGATGCAACAAGTTGGCTAACCAATAACAAACAATTGAAAGAATCAGAGAGGAATGGTTATGAAATGCCCGAAGTGTCAAAAGCTTGTTCCTGATCGTAGTCGCTGTGTTGAATGTGGCTTTCCGTTTTATGTCCAACTTGATGAGGCTGCGGTTGCACATTTAGCTACCCATCCTGCTGGCAATACTGTTCGCTTGCCAAGTGGTCGCTACATCAGCGTTCCCACTGACCGCAATCTTGAGCCAACGATCATGCCATTGACGCGCGCCCAAAAGAAAAAACACCTTCTGATTGCCTTGGCGAGTTTGGCGGCGCTATTTGTGGCAATGCTGATTGTTGGCTATTTAATTCAGGTTGGCGATTTTGGGTTTATTTTGGCATTTGTTTCAATCATTGGCCTCGCGGCAGGTTGGATGCTCGTTGCCCACTTAATGGATTTCTTCAATGGTGTGGCTGAAGTCTATATTGATCGCTTAATCGAAACTCAACGTTATCGTTTCAAGCATCAACAATCAAATGCCCATTACTTTGGCTATTTCGAGCAGCTTGGTCGAGTCGATATTAGCGCGAATGATCATTATGCCTCGATTCCAGGTGCGCTCTATATATTGAGTTATGGAAAAGCTTCCCAGCGTTTATTGGATATGGTGCAGGTTGATGGATCATTGGATACAGCTCACGTTGCTAGTGCAGCAGAATAGGAATCACGATGCAATGCCCAGAATGTAACGCGACCCTTACGAGTGCTGCTGGTAATTGTGATACTTGTGGGGCAGTAATCGACAAACAATTATTGCAGCTTGTGGTTGCACCGCCTGGTTCGCGGCCCTTAACTGCCAAACAAGCGTGGCAATTCTTTTTGGTTGGGCTCGTGCCATGGTCACTCATGGCACTTTTCTGTTGGTGGTTTTTTCGCTCAGATAGCTGGTCATTTTGGCTGATGGTGATTTTAGGCGTGTATCTAGTAGCTAAAATAGGCCGCTTAATCTTTCATCTTTGGCGGAGTCGATCATTCAAATAATGGATGGGAGCTGTGCGATGCAATGTCCAAATTGTAATACTCAGCTGGTGAATGCTGCCCAGCCATGCCCAATTTGCAATCAGCAAACTCGGCGTTCGATTGCCACTCCACTCTTTGGCGAATTTCCCATGGCCAATGCCTATCAACGCACTGAACCGATGGCCGAGCCTCTCTGGGAGCCAGAAACCGAGCCGGAGTTTGTCGCTAGTACGGCTGATCAAGCATGGTTGGAAAGTTTCGTGCCAACCACAATTAAGCTAACCAGCGATCAAAAAAGCATGCTCTTGGATAGGATCGTATTTTATTTGACCATGCTGATCGCGGTTGCGTGGTTCGTGCTGCGCATCGAGCTAGCTGAGACGATTCCTGGCTTTTTCAAACTTATATTCTTTGGTTGGGTTGGCTGGTATTTAATGAGCTATTTGCTTGATTTGCTGAGTGGCGTTGCTGAAGTCGCTGTCGCTCGACTAGGCTCAAAATCGTACAACAGCAGAAATAGCTTGAACAAATATAATGCTCGGTTTGAGCAAGTCGGCAGTTTCAATATAGGCCCGAAAAGGTATGAATTGGCAGTCAAAGGAGCGATATATCAGATCAGTTATAGCCGCTTCTCTAAACATTTATGGACTATCCATCAAGCGATCCCTAAGCAGTCATTAGATGCTCAACGTGCGCCCGAACGCGAAAATTGGTCTGGGATGCTCTATCTTATTCTTTTTGTGGCCTTTTGGTATCTCTTTCGTTCGCCTACGCTGAATATTTTTACTCCCAGGTTGGAGGATATTGACCCCACTTTCTTTTGGGCGCTAGGCGAGACGCTTGGAATTATCGTGCTTGGGCGACTTTTAAGCGCAGTTTTGGCACTATTGCTACAGAAAACTGCTAAATAGTAGTATGCGGAGAGACGGAGGAGCTATGTATTGCCCAAAATGTTCTATCAAATTTTCCTCAGGCGAGAACTGTTGTCCCAAATGTGGTGGGCCAGGTTTGCCCAGCAACACTCCAGTAAAGGCTTCAACGCATGATCCAAAGCCAGCTCCAAGCATGGCAATGATCAGCAAACAATGCTGGTATCATTTTGTCAAATCAGCACCACCACTATCTTTCAATGAGTAAAGGTGAACGCTATCAAATCGTTTACAGCCGTTGGAGTAAGCTGGTGTGGGATGTGCAGAAAATTACTTAAACGCCCGCTAAAACCTAAAACCGCCACTCAGTTGAGCGGCGGCTTAGCCAAATTAACGTCCGGGTAAGGGATCGTCCATTGGCACAAGGCGTTGGCGCAGGGCATAAATTGCCGCTTGGGTGCGATCTGCCAAGTGCAATTTCGACAAAATATTACTGACGTGGGTTTTGACAGTTTTTTCGCTGATGATCAGTGAATCAGCAATTTCACGGTTGGAATGGCCCCGGGCGATCAAGCGCAGCACATCCATTTCGCGCTCGGTCAGCGCTTCTGCATCGGGATCGTTGTTGCGGGGCGTTGAGAATTCTTGCATCAATTTGGCAGCAACCTCAGGGTGCAAGACGGCCTCGCCACGTTTGGCTGAACGCACGGCGCGGGCTAATTCCAGCGGGCTAACATCTTTCAACAAATATGAAATTGCGCCGGCTTTGATTGCTGGGAAAACTTTTTCATCGTCGGAGAACGAGGTTAGAACGATCACTTGAGTGCTTGGGCTAACCGCCTTGACCCGACGGGTTGCTTCCACGCCATCAATTTCGGGCATCACCAAATCCATAATCACCACATCTGGTAACAGTTGCTTAATTTGGCTAACTGCTTCGACGGGCATGCCCGAATCGCCAACAACCTCAATATCGTCTTGGAGTTCGAGAAAATCACGCAAGCCTTGGCGGACAACCAGATGATCATCGACTAAAAAAACGCTAATACTTTCCATAAGAACCTCATTGTGAGTGAATCGCGCTGTATTGATTGTACACGCAATAGGCAAATCAGCGGCAACTGCTCACCACTTTTTCACTTCCAAGCGGCCAAAGCTGTGATATGCTCTGTACACGTTTGAGAGATCTCGGCCTAGTTTTGAAGGAATATCCATGAATCGAACACGTGTTGCAATAATTGGGCTAGTGGCGTTGCTGCTGGTGGCACTCGGCGCTAGCGGTTGGCTGTGGGTTGAACGGGGCACGCTTATCTCGCGTGATGCCACGACCCAAGCCGAATTTGGCAAATTGAAAGATCAAGTTACTGCTGCTGATGAGGTGCAAGATAAAAACCGCCAGCTGCAAGACCAAGTTAACGATTTACAAGAGCGGCTCAATAATCCGCCAACCAGTGTGGCCGAGCCAACCAGCCCAGCGCTGGAGCCAACCGCCACTCCAGAGGCTGGCCCGACTCCAACCGTTGACCCAGCTGCGCCAACGCCAACCGGCCCAGGCGGGGTTGAGCCACCAGCCGAAATTGTCGCAGTGATGAAGCAAATTGAGCAAGAAGTGATTGCCTTGCGCGGCTTGCCAGAAGAACGGCCTGTAACCCGCCGCATGCTGACCCGCGATGAATTGCGCGATTACATTGTCAAAGAAATGGAAACCGAAAATACCCCAGCAGATTTTCGCCATGAAACCAGCCAAATGTGGATGCTTGGTCTAGCCGAAAAAGATATTGATTTGCAGCAATTGTATATTGATTTGCAAACTGAACAAATTGGCGGTTTCTACGACCCAGAAACCGATACATTTTATATTATTGCTGAAAATAATGATTTTCCTGCCGCAGATCAAATTACCTATGCTCATGAATTTAATCACAACTTACAAGATCAATTGATTAATTTGCAAGATGGCTTGAAAGTTGGTGAATTTGATGCAGACCGCTCATTGGCATTTCGTTCGTTGGTTGAAGGCGATGCAACCAAATTAATGAGCGATTGGCTGCAAACCGATTTAGTGCCGCGTATGTCGCCTGATCAATTGCAAGAATTGTTGCGCACCTTGCAAGAGCAACAAGACAGCAGCGACATTTTAGAAAAAGTACCAGGCGTGTTGCGTGATGGCTTGGTGTTTCCCTATGAAGACGGCTTGACCTTTGTTGAAGAAGTCTATGCAGCAGGCGGTTGGGAAGCAGTGACCAAGGCCTTGCAAGACCCACCAACCTCGACTGAGCAGATTTTGCACCCTGAAAAATATTTGAGTGCGACCCGCGACAACCCAAGCTTGCCCAATCAATTTGATCTCTTGCCAGTGCTTGGCGCAGACTGGACGACAGCCATGACCAACACCATTGGCGAGTTCGACCTGAAATCGCTGCTCAATTACACCGATGCTGCTGGCGATATGGACGCTGCGGCAGCTGGAATTGGCGGCGGTCGCATGAGTTTGTATGAGCACACCAGCGATTTCACCCCAGTGCTGCAATGGACATTGCGCTGGGATACTGCCGCTGATGGCGATGAATTCCTTAATTTGTTCCGGGCTACCTTCAAGTCCAATGGCGATCTGTTGTTGCGCGAGAACGATCTGAACCGTACTGACGACGATGTGCACGTTGGCATTAAAGGCAGCGGCCAAGAATTTGTGGTTATTTTTAGCTCGAATCAAGATAATGTGCGCAATGCATTAAATGCCTTGCCCTAAATGTTGAGTAAATGAAGCTCGCGAGACCCCCTGTGCAACTTCGGTTGGGCAGGGGTTTTAAGATCCCCTCACCCCAACCCTTCGCCCGCCCGCAGGCGAGGGGCTTTAAACTTGTGGTTCTGACACAGTTCTTGGTAAACACTGGTCGGCTCCCCCTCGCCCTTGTTCAGTGGGCCGTTCAGTGAATCAAGCAACCCAGAGAAAGCCAGACGTAAAACGGGTGCTCCCCCTCGCCCGCGTTCAGTGGGAGAGGGGGCTGGGGGGGTGAGGGAATGCTCTACCATGAAAAGCTAGCGCTAAGCTGCGAGACAATGCTATAATCCTTGCGACTGCCCATCGTTTTTGCAGTGGAATTTCGGAGGAGCTATGTCACGGCTCAATCATGAGACAAACGAATGGCATTGCAAGGTCGTGCTATTTGGCCCACCTACCCGCAATGCAGTGAAACTAGCCGCCCAATTGGTTACAGCCATTCCGCTCGCTGAACGCGAAGTAACCTGGGATAGCCCGCCAACGGACGAACCAACCCTCGTAGCTCGTTACCGGCCTGCAAATGCTAGTCTTGGCGATATTAAGCCCGTCTATATGCTGCATGCCTTGCGTTCTGCTGGCTCAACTGCCGCCGACCGCCAGCATGTTTTGCATAATACCGATGGCGTGATTCTGCTGCTTGACCTCGAAAGCGAAGAGCAATCGATTTTTGCCGAGCGCGAGCTTGAACGCTTTTTGAGCACCTACGGCAAAACTATCGCCTCGATGCCTGTGCTGTTGCTTGGCGCTAGCCCGCTTGATGATGGCCAGCAAGCGCGTTTGAATGCTAATAGCCTCTCGTATTTTGCCGCCGAAAACGCGACAACCTTGCAACGGGCCTTGCATACCCTCACCAGCGGCCTCGAAGAAGATTCGGGCTTGGCTGGGATTGGCTTTGACCTTGATGATTTCGATAACGACGGCAGTGCTGTCGATCTCGATGATATAGAGTTTGATGATTTAC
The DNA here is from genome assembly GCF_042688385.1 of Herpetosiphon sp. NSE202. NCBI lineage: Bacteria > Bacillati > Chloroflexota > Chloroflexia > Herpetosiphonales > Herpetosiphonaceae > Herpetosiphon > Herpetosiphon sp. NSE202. The sequence goes on from NZ_JBHUPY010000001.1 coordinate 102,458, forward strand.
ATGCCTACGACGACGACGAACTCAAATAGACTCACCCTGCGCCTAGCCACCAGTGAAGATCGCGAGCCGATTGTGGCGTGGTGCAATACTTTGTGGAACGGCCAAGCAGATTATATTGGCGATGTGTGGGATTATTGGTTGCCCCAAGGCCATTTGTATGTTGGCGAGATCGCTGGCTGGCAAGAACCAGTGGTTGTGCTGCGCCTGCGGGTGCTTTCGCCAACTCAAGCTTGGTTTGGTGGCTTGCGAATTCATCCTGAGTTGCAGGGCCAAGGCTTGGGCCGCGAATTGGTCGAGTATTCGATCGATTGGGCCAAAAGTTGGGACGCGCACACGCTTGGCTATATGACCGAGCGCAGCAATCATCGCATGCATTCGATGGCCGAAAAGCTCAATTTTGCCAATGTTGGCTTTATTGAATGGTATGGCTTGAACGATCTTGCTGCTGCTCCCGCCAATGTTGTGGCCGATGCTAGCTTGATCGATCTGAGCCAAGCCCAGAATTTGCACGATCATGGCGGGCGCTATGTCTATCAGTGGACGGTGCGCAACCTTGATCAAGCTGAGCTTGAACGCCGTGCTGCCAGCCAAGAATTATATGTGCTGCCTGATCGTAGCGGCTGGATGATTTGCCAACCAGATGGCTTTATTGCCCATATTGAAGGCGATGCGGCAGCACAAACCACGCTTTTGGCCCATGCGCGCACCCTGCCCGAATGCCAAGAGTTGCTCACTCCACAGTGGCGTGACAGTCGCCAAGCTCAATTAATTGCCCAACTCAATTGGCATGATACCAACGAAGCCTATAGTTTGTTTGAATTAGACCTACGCTGAGCGCAAATAGCCCATCAGCATCGTGTATAATCGTGAGAGCACAGAGCATAGAACATAGAACATTAATGGCTTGAGCACAATAATTGGCTTTGTTCTATGCGCTTTGTTCTATGTTCTTAATATCTTGAGGTTTCCCAAATGAAAGGTTCAGAGCTACGGCAGCGTTTCTTAGACTACTTTGCGCGGCAAGGGCACGCCGTCGTGCCAAGTAGCTCGCTGATTCCTGCCGATAATCCCACCCTGTTGTTTACAGTGGCTGGGATGGTTCAGTTTAACGATGTCTTTTTGGGTCGCGAAAGCCGCCCCTACAGCCGTGCGGTTTCATCGCAAAAATGTTTGCGCATTTCGGGCAAGCAAAACGACCTCGAAAATGTTGGGCCATCGCCGCGGCACCATACCTTTTTTGAAATGCTGGGCAATTTTTCGTTTGGCGATTATTTCAAAAAAGATGCAATTCGTTTTGCATGGGAGTTTCTGACCCAAGAAATTGGGCTTGATCCCAAACGAATATGGGTCAGTATTTACGAAGGCGATGAGCAAATTCCCGCCGACGAAGAAGCCCATGATTTATGGCTGGCCTATATGCCTGCCGAGCGGATTTTGCGCTTCGATGCTGCGGATAATCTGTGGTCGGCTGGCGATGTTGGGCCACGCGGGCCATGCTCGGAAATTCACTATTATATCGGCGATGATCCCGATAACCAAGTGCCAGAAGGGGTGAACTCCGAAGACGACACCTATATGGAAATTTGGAACTTGGTGTTTATGCAATACAACCGTGATGAAAACGGCGTATTGACTCCGCTGCCCAAGCCATCAATCGACACTGGTATGAGCCTCGAACGCTTGGCGATTGTCAAACAAGGCGTGTTTCGTTCGTATGAAACCGACTTGTTTACGCCAATTATTCACACGGTGATGGAATTGCTGGGCACTGGCAGCGAACATTATCAAGCCAATAGCTCGGCCTACCACGTGGTGGCCGACCATAGCCGCTCGATCGCTTTTATGATTGCCGACGGCTTGCGGCCTGGCAACGAAGGCCGTTCGTATGTGCTGCGGCGTTTGGTGCGCCGCGCCGCCTATTTTGGCCAAACGATTGGCTTCAAAGCGCCATTCTTGGCCGAAACGATTGCCACCGTCATCGATATGATGGGCGATGCCTACCCTGAGTTGCGCAATAAACAAAGCTATATTGCCGAAGTGGTGACTGGCGAAGAAGAACGCTTCAACAAAACCTTGGCTGGCGGTTTGCGCCAACTTGAAGCAATGTTGCCAAACCAAGCAGATAAAGCAGTATTTAGTGGCGCTGATGCCTTCAAACTCTACGATACCTATGGCTTTCCGCTCGATCTAACCGAACGGATCGTCGCTGAGCGTGGCTTGACAGTCGACTTGGCAGGCTATGAGGCTGAGCTTGAAGCCCAACGTGCCCGTGGCCGTGGGGCTGCTCAATTCAAAAAAGGCGCAGTGACCGAACGCTGGGCTGAGCGCAATTTGGCTCCAACCAGCTTCACTGGCTATCACGAGCTAGAAAGCTGGGGCCATGTGCTGGCGTTAGAGTTCGATGGCGAAGAACTTGGCACAGTCCAACGCGGCCAAGAAGTCGCTTTTGTGCTCGATCGCACCTCGTGTTATGCCGAAAGTGGCGGCCAAATGGGCGATAGCGGCGTGTTGGTCGGGCCGCATGGCAAAATTGTGATCGACGATGTGCAAAAGCCAGTGCCTGGCGTGTTTGTCCATCGCGGGCGGGTCAGCGAAGGCAGCGTGAGCCTTGGCGAGCAAGTAACCGTCACGGTTGATGCAGCTCGTCGCCGCGATATTGTGCGTAATCATACCGCCACCCACTTGTTGCACCGCGCATTGCGCGACAGCTTGGGCGATCATGCCGAGCAAAAAGGCTCGTTGGTTGCGCCAGAGCGCTTGCGATTCGACTTCAACAACCAAAAAGGCTTGAGCAGCGACCAACTGCAGCAAATCGAAGACCAAGTGAATGCTTGGATTCGCGCTGATAGCAAAGTTGAAGCAGCTGAAATGGCCTTGCCGCAAGCGCGCGAGTTAGGCGCAATGGCCTTGTTTGGCGAAAAATATGGCGATGTTGTGCGCGTCGTGACCGTTGGTTGTGGCGATAGCAGCGATCATGTTCACGTCAACAGTGAAGCGCCGGTTTGCTCACGCGAGCTGTGTGGCGGCGTTCACGTTGCCCGCACTGGCGAAATTGGCTTCTTCAAAATCGTCAGCGAAGGCTCAGTGGCCTCAGGTGTGCGCCGGATCGAGGCCGTCACTGGTCGCGCCGCCGCCGAATGGGTCAGCCAACAAGCCCAATTGATTCGTACCTTGGGCGAAAAACTTGGCGCGCAGCCAGGCAAAGTCGAAGAAAAACTCGATGCCTTGTTGCTCGACCAAAAAGCCCGCCGCGATGAAATTGAACGCTTGCGTGGCGAATTAGCTGCTGGCCAAGTTGATAGCTTGCTGGCCCAAAAAATTGAGCAAGCAGGCACGCCATTGGTTGTGGCGCGGGTTGAAGCCAGCGATGCTGATAGCTTCCGCCGACTTGGCGAGCAGCTGCGCGATAAACTAGGCAGCGGTGTCGTTATCCTTGGCACGGTCATCGATGGCAAGCCGTTGTTGCTCGCCGCAGCAACCGCCGATCAAGTTAAAGCTGGTCGCCATGCTGGCAACTTGGTGAAAGCCTTGGCTGCCAAAGTTGGTGGTGGTGGCGGTGGTCGCGCCGATTTTGCTCAGGCAGGCGGTCGCGATGCAGCTGCGCTTGATCAAGCCTTGGCTGAAGCCAGCAGTTTGCTGTAACTAAAGTATCCCTAGCCCCCTCTCCCGCTCAGCGAGGAGAGGGGGAATCATGAGGATTAATCGCCCAATGAGGTAACAAACTGTGGGGTTGTCCTCAGCGGTAGCAGATCGTTGTACAATAAAGCCGAGATTCTGCCAACACCACAATATTCGACGTGTGTTCATTCTGAAAGCTTTGGGGGCAACCCAATGACAACTGGCAAAACTGAACTGATCACCATTGCCCTTGCTGATTCAATTGATAGCATTCTTCAGCAGGTGCGTAATGCCAAAGCAGAGCATGTTGACATCTTCATGCCCGAAGGTTCGATTTCGTTACAAAGCCGTAAAACCTGCGATCGATTGCGCGAAACTGCCAACCGCGAAGGTATCGAACTGACGCTCTATACCAGCGATCCCAAGGTTGTCAAAGCTGCTTTGACCTGCCAAATGATGGTGGTAGAAATTGAGCCAAGCGTAGTCGGCAGCAAGCCTGCGCCAGCTGCCGCAGCTCCAGCCCAGCCAGTTGCTCCTGTTAGCCCCGAAGAAGATTTTTTGGCTTCGCTGGAAGGTTTGCCCACAGCTTCGACGACCGATCGTTTGCAAACCAGCTCTAGCGTGAGCAAGCCAATTGCCAGCCAACCAATTCCTACGCCTGCGCCGCAGCAGCCACGTAGCGAAATCGACGATTGGGCCGATGCCTTGGATAGCCTTTCAGTTGCCTCAACTGCTGGCGAAACTGGCTTGCGCCAACACGAGCAAGCCCGTGGCAACGACAATTGGGATTTTGATGGCTTCAACGATTTTTCGGATACGCTCAGCGGTGATAGCGCGACTGTTACTGCACCGCCAGCTCGCCCACGCATTCGCCCAGAAGATATTGAATTAACCAGCGATGACTTGCATCGCCAAGATGCCAAAGCCCGCCGCGCACGATCTGAGCAAAAACGCGCCGACGAAAAGGCCGAACTCAAGCAACAAAACGCGCCCAAACGCAATTACCCGTTATGGGGTATGCTGATTCTGGCGGCGATAGCTATTTTGGCTTTGCTATGGTTTGTATTTGGCAATAAGGTTGCGAGTGGGGTTACGATTTTGGTGCGGCCAGCGCCAAGCTTGGGTGGCCAAACCTACCAAGATGTGCGGCTCAACTATCAAGCAGACCCAATTAGCGAGCCAAGTTCGGCGGCAATTCAAGGCCGTTTGATTACGGTGCCAATTTCGGTGCCTGTGCGCGGCACGGTCATTACGGCTACTGAGCAACCAGATCAAGCTGCTAGTGGCCGTCTCGAAGTCTATAATCGCAATACCCAAGCCTATCCGATTCCAGCCAATACGCGGGTTAAGGTGCTCAACGCTGCTGGCGAAGAAATTGTTTTCTTGACCCAAGGCGAGGCGACAATTCCCGAAGCGAGCAGCAGCATTACTGGCGTGACCAACGGGGTTGGTGCGATCCAAATTGTGGCCAGCGCTGGTGGCACTCGCTACAACATGCCTGCCAGCGGCGATGTTATTTGGACGATTGAAGGCTATGAAGGCGCACTATTTGCGATCAATTCTGAGCCAGTTCAAGGCGGCACGACTGCCCTGTTAAAATTGCCAACTGAAGCAGATTGGCTGCCACTGTTGCCCCAAGCTGTCGCCCAATTTCGCAGTGCAATTCCTGCCCAAATGCAAACCGTGTTGCAAGAAGGCGAAGTGTTGGCGGATGTAAATTTCTTGCCCAATGTCGATGATTTGACCCAAGACCCCAGCCTGTATGATGTGCAGACTCGCCCAGTAGCTGGCACTGATGGCGATTTTGAGCTGATTGTGACGGCAAATTTTCAAGGTTTGGCAGTGCGCGGTAATTTTGCCGAACAATTGAATCGGGCCTTGCCCAACGCCTTGCGGATCAAAGATCCATCGTTCAGCACCGATACCAGCAGCATCGTCAAAAGTGAAGTTCGCCTCGATGATTCGGGCGCAAGTTTGTTGTTGGCAACGGTTGAAGTTGCGCCAAAAACCAATATTGGCTTGCCCGATAGCACCAAACTGAAGATTGCCGAAAGCATCAAAGGCCTAACCCCAGCTGAGGCAATGGTGCAATTGCAAGCCTTGCGCGAAAGTGGCTTGATTGGCGATATTGTTTCTGTGCCAGAAGTGGAGCGCTTGCCGCTCGACCCTGCCGAAATCAATGTTCAGGTGCAAGAATGAGCGAGCGACCCAGCCGTGGCCGCATTATCGCCTTGGATGTTGGCAATAAACGCATTGGCGTGGCAATGTGCGATCCCGACCGAATTATTGCTAGCGGCCAGCCGACGTTGCCAGCGCAGCCGAGCGATAAAGCCTATGCCCAGCTTCTACAAATGATTGCCGATAATGAGGTGGTTGAGTTGGTGATTGGGCTGCCATTGACCTTGCGTGGCGAGGTTGGCGCTCAGGCCAAGGCGGTGCAAGCTTTTATGCGTGGCCTGCAAAAACGCACCAGCATTCCCATCACCTTGTATGATGAGCGGTTTACCAGCGTTGAAGCTGAGCGCTCGCTCGAAGCGATGGGCATTAAAAAAAGCAAACATCGCGATCATGTCGATGAACTGGCGGCCATTTTAATCTTGCAAGATTATATGAGCTCGATTGCCCCGCCTCGCCCGCTCTACCACGACCCTGATCACGATGATTGGGATTAACGAATAAGCCCCGTTGATTGTACTCAACAGGGCTTGTTTGTTTTAGGCTTGTTGTAGCCAACGAACGCCTAAGCTAGCAATTTCGCAGCTAGCGCTGAATTCCTCGCCACTCAAGCGATCGTGCCACGTGCCTTGTAGATTGATCGTTTGGGCTTGCTCGCCATGGTTGAACCACAGCACGCCATCAGTTAGCTCAATTCGCTCAATATCCTCGGGCAAGCGTTGAGCAGCAGGCCACAAGCGTGGCAAGAGATCGCCCAAAATTTCCTCGCTTGGATAGCAGCCCATCAAAACCGCCAAGCCTTTGCCATAGGTTGCGGCGGTAATCGCTGCTTGCCCAGCAGCATAGCATTGATCCCACGTCGCCAACGTATTGGCATGGCTCACGTTCAGCACTTCCATCCACAGCGGCGCGGTATAGCTGGCATCGCCAACTTTCACCGCCCAAGGCTTCGCCGGATCAAGCGCGCTCCATTCGGCCACATCAGCACCGAACAGATCGGTCAAACCGCTGGGGAAGCCATCGGGAGCTGTGCGATTGTCGCTGCGTTTGGTCAAACTGCGTGGGGTGCAAATCAACGTGCCGCCTGCTTGAACCCACTCGCGCCAGCCAGCAGTTTCAGCAGGGTTATCGAGCATTGGGGCTACAGCAATTGCCAATTGATACTCATCAAGTGGCGTGCCACGTTGCACAATATCTACCCCAACGCCATAGCTGGTGAGTGTGCGATGAATTGTGCGCAGCAGCTGCCAATAGCTCCAGCCTTGGGCGTGCGGATCAAGCTGTTGCGCCCAATGATCGTCGTATGAAACGAGCAGGGCAACTTTGCGCGGGGCCGCTTCTGGTTGGCCATGCTGTTGCCATTCGTCGGCAACAATGCGGGCTTCGACGCTGCCACGGGCTGGCCGATTGGCGTGATCGCGCAGGCCGCTATGATATTGCTCTTGGCCAAGCCAACATGCGCGCCAGCGAAAATATAACACATTGGCTGCGCCATGGGCCGCATCTTGGTAGCTCCACAAACGCACTTGGTTGGGCGGTACTGGCGGATTGGTCGGAGTCCAGTTGATTTGGCCTGGCTGTTGCTCCATCACCCAAAATGGCTGGCGTTTGAGGCCGCGAATGTGGTCGTGATACATCGAGACTGCTTGCCAATTCGGAAAGCCATGGGGATAGTTATCCCAGGCAATCGTATCAACTTGCTTGGCTATGTCAAACCAATTGATCTCATCGTCGCCAGGCGCAATATTGGTCAAAATTGTGCGATTTGGCGAGTGCTGGCGCAAAATGTCTGCTTGCATACCACAATAAGCCACCTGCTGATCCGAGGCAAAGCGCCGATAATCGAGCACTAGCGAAGGATTATGGCCGCCGCCAACTGGCACATTGGGCAAGGGAATTTGTTGCCAATCGCTGTAGGTTTGGCTCCAAAATGCCGTGCCCCAAGCCTCGTTCAAGCCTGCCAAATCGCCATAGCGTTGTTCGAGCCATTGGCGAAATGCTGCGGCGCAATGCTCGCAATAGCAGCGGGCTGAGCCATGATTGCCAATTTCATTATCGATTTGCCAAGCGGCGATTGCAGGATGGTTGCCATAACGCTCAGCCATGGCGCTGACGATTTGGCGGCTATATTCGATGTAATCGGGATTGACCAAACAGGCTTGACGACGACCGCCATGGCCTAAACGCCGACCTTGCGCGTCGATGCGCAACAGGTCTGGTTGGCGATGGGTCAGCCATGCTGGCGGCGTGGCAGTGGGCGTGCCCAGCACAATTTTCAAGCCTTGGCTGGCCAAGGTTTCAATTGCTTGATCAAGCCAAGCCCAATCGTATTGGCCTGCTGCTGGCTCCATCAAGGCCCAAGCAAATTCGCCGATCCGCACATATTCTAAGCCCAAGGCCCGCATTTGCTGGGCATCATCGGCCCACCACGTTTGTGGCCAATGCTCAGGATAATAACAAACACCTAATGGCATAAAAAAACCTCTTTTGAAAGGATGAAGGATGAAACCAAACGGGAGAAGATTAAGTTTTTAACCACGAAGGACACGAAGAGCACTAAGTTTCGATCAATCGGTGACTAAAATTTTGTTGCAATTTAGGCATTTAACAAATCTAACATTCGGGTTCTTCGCGTTCTTAGCGGTTAAATTTCATCCTTCATCCTTCGGATGTTATCCTTTGACTGCGCCTGCGAGTGCGCCGGAAATAAATTGGCGTTGGAAGGCGATAAAAATCATCATAATTGGCAAAGTTGTGAGCGCCGTGCCCATCATCAACTGGCCATAATCGATAATCGACAAGCCAACTAAGGCATTGATCCGCACAGGCAGCGTTTCCATGGCTTTATCACGCATAATAATCAATGGCCAGAAGAAGCTGTTCCATTGAAACATAAACGAATAAATCGCCAAGGCTGCCAAGGTTGGGCGCATGGTTGGCAAGGCCACGCTGGTGAATACCCGCCACTCGCCTGCGCCGTCCATGCGCGCTGCATCAAGCAAATCGTCGGGCAAGGCTTGCATGCTTTGGCGCATCAAGAAAATGCCAAACGGATTGGCCAGCGCTGGCAAAATCACTGCCTGATAGCTGCTGATCCAGGTTGGATTGCCCAAAAAGGTAATTTTGGCCATCAGCTGAAACAGGGGCACAGCGGTGACGTGATAGGGAATCATTAACACCAACAAAAACATGCCAAACAACACTGAGCGCCCGCGAAAACGGAATTTGGCAAAGGCATAGCCAGCCAGCGAGGCAATAAACACGCTCAGGCTGGCATAGACCACCGCAATAAAGGCCGAATTAAACAGCGAGCGGCCAAAGCCATTGGCAAATAGCCCTTGAATATTTGTCCACGCCGAGCCACCAAACCACAAGTGCGGCGGAAAGCGCAGCACTTCGCTTGAAGGCTGCGAAGCCTGGACAAACATATAATAAAAGGGAAACAGCGAGAAGAAGGCCCCAATCACCAACACGATGTAGATCAGAATGCGTTGGAAACGGCTGACCAAGGGCTTCGACATAAAGTCGTCTGAAAGCTTGGTTTTTGCCATCGCTTAGTCCTCCCCGCGCTGAGCAAGCCGAAATTGGAGCAGCGAAAAGGCTGCAATGATCAACACCATCACATAGGCAATTGCCGACGCATAATTAATTTCGGCGCTTTGGAATGCAGTGCGATAGAGCAAGGTTGCCATACTCAGGGTTTCGTTGGATGGCCCGCTGCGGGTCAGCAGATATGGCTCATCAAAAATTTGCAGCGTGCCGATTGTTGAAAGCACGGTGGTTAACAGAATTGTTGGGCGCATCATCGGCACGGTAATCGACCAAAATTTGGCCCATGCCCCAGCGCCATCAAGCTCAGCAGCCTCGTACAACTCATCAGGAATGCTCTGCAAACTGGCGAGATAAATCACCATGTTATAGCCTGTCCAGCGCCAGGTAATCGCGGTAATCAGCGAGAATTTGGCGGGCCACGCATTGCTCAGCCAAGGCACCGATTGAATGCCCAAGCCATTGAGCACATAGTTGACCAAGCCTTTTTCATCGTTCAGCAACAGCCGAAAGATCAAGGCCACGGCAAAGAGCGCGGTGATGGCAGGCAGAAAATAAATTAAGCGAAAGACCGTGCGAAACTTCAAAACGGCGTTATTGAGAATCACCGCCAAAACCATTGCCAAGCCAAGTTGCAATGGTACTTGAAACAGCAATAAAAACACCGTATTGGTCAGCGCTTTGCGAAACACTTTATCGCCCAATAAGCGGCGATAGTTATCAAAGCTAAATCCACTGTTGGGGTTGAGTTGGCTCTCAAAGCTCAATTGCAACGAAGAAACAATTGGATAGAGCATAAAGATGCCAAACACCAACAAGGCTGGCAACAAAAACATGTACGGGGTAAGTCGCCGTCGCCATTGGTGGCGGCGCTCTGCTGGCGTGAGCATCTGCGACCCCATAGAACCCTCCTAGGCATGACCATTCACTGACTAGAGTAACCAGCATTCCCACAGGATTAAGCCAAACTCCCCTCTCCCGCAGGCGAGAGAGGGGCTGGGAATGCGAGCATGAACCTACTGGGCGATTTCCCGGCCAGTTTGGTTGGCTAATTCGTCGGCTGCCTCTTGCAGGGCTTGTTTGGGGTCCATGCCTTGGCTCAAGACCTTGGATTGGGCTGAAGCCAAAACAGCTTGACCTTTAGCATAATCTTTGGTGTAGGTTGCTGGTGGAATATTTTTGATTTCATCAGCAAACATCTTCCAAATTGGTTGGTTGTTGAAGAAGGCGACTGGTTTGCTATACAGATCAGCGCTGTAGGCTGGCTGATAGCTTGGCCAAATACCAAATTTTTCCATCATGAGATTTTGGCCTTCGTTGGTGGCCAAGGCGTGCTCGACGAATGCCCATGCAGCATCGAGATTTTTGGTTGCTGCGGGAATTGCCAAGGTTGAACCACCAAGGTTAGCAGCGCGATTGCCGCCTTTTTCGAAGGCTGGCAACAACATCACATCCCATTTGCCCGAGAGATCAGGCGCTTGGTCGATGATCGTGCCGCTATACCATACGCCGAATGGAACCGTAGCAACATCGCCATTTTTGGTGGCGGCAACCGTGCCATCCCAACCATTGATATTGGCAACTAAGCCCTTATCGTTGATTTCTTTGAGCAAGGTCAGGGCTTGAACTGATTTTTCGTTGGTCAGGTTGATTTTGCCATCGCTGTTGAAGTAGCAGCATACGCCCAATTGGCTGGTCATCATGCGGAAGCCAGCGTCATCGGCCACAATATCAACGGGAATGAGCTTGGTTTTGCCATCGGTAGCGGCCAAAATCTTTTCGCCAGCAGCGATCAAATCGGCCCAAGTTTCAATCGATTTAGGGTCTACGCCAGCTTGTTCGAAGATATCGACGCGATACCACAAGCCAGTTGGGCCTGAATCCCAGGGAATCGAGCGAATTTTATCGTTGATTTTCGATTGGGCCCATTTTGAAGGATCGAAATCTTTTTCGTATTTGCTGGCGCGGCTGGTTAAGTCGGCCAAGCCTTCTGGGAAGGTCGCGGTGTACACATCCATGCGGTCGGATTCGATTGCGACGACATCAGGTAAGCCAGCGCCGCCAGCTTGCATGCCGGTCGTCAGCCGATCATAAACATCTGTGCGCCCAAGGTCTTGGATTGTAACTTTGACGTTGGGATATTTTTGGTTGAACGAAGGTACGGTGGCTTCGAGGCTTTTGGCAGCCACGTTCCAAGCCCAAACCGTAATTTCGCCTTTGACATCTGCAGGGTTGGTTGAGCCAGTGTTACCACTGGTGGTTGTTGCGGTGCTCTCGCTGCCACAGGCAGCCAAAATCAGGGTCAAGACCAATAAACTAATCAGCGAAAGATGCATATTTCGGCGAACCATCAGCGGATCTCCTTGCGCTACATTGCACATATCACCATTACCATCCGACTATCGATAGGAGCGTTCTCCAGCATGGATGCTACGTCTGCCAAGCCTCCTTTGGATGATCAACGAGGGGTGGGAAATTCAACGGATAAAACATATCACGCTATCAGTATCATAGCATATTATTCCTAATGCGTGGGAGCGTTTCCATTGGCCTAATCTGCCTAGCTTTGGGGGTGATTCGGCTGGGGATGAAGTGCGCGGTGGCTTCTTTTAGTACGTAAAGAAATGCTAGGTAAATAAAGAGTTAGATAATGGGTTTTATCGCTATTTGATCGTCAATATTCCCCCATGAAGGTGAAGCATATTAATGATATTTTGACTATACTTTAGCCTGAAGGATGAGTAATCGTATTTGCTCACAATGCTGCCAGAGAGAGCCATCCACAGATCAATCTCATCATTGATTGGAGAAGGTATGCATGCTCCTTTTGTTCAAGTTGAGTACAATCAACTTTTAGCGCTTGCCCGACACTTTAAGCACAACGCTACAATCCTCGCGACGTTACGTCAGCAACTTCAAACCATGGTCGATCAATTACAGCCCACTTGGAACGGCGACGCTGCAACCAAGTTTTTTCATGAATTTGAAACAGTTGTGAATCCAGCAATTGGTCGTTGTCATGATGTCTTCTTAGTTGCTGAGCAAGTTACGCTTCAGATTCGCACGCTCATGCGCACTGCCGAAGAAGAAGCGGCAGCCCTGTTTAATGACCAGTTTGGCAATCTTCAAGCGCAGAATCCAGCTGGATCAGTAACCGTGGCTGTATGGCCACCGAAAAAAGGGCCTACGAAGCTGCCTGGTGGGCCAGTCTTTGATGCTAGGGGTAGGTTGATTCGGTTTGATTTAACCCTTGCTGAATTTGAGATGCTGACTGCCGAGGAGCGAATTCGCTGGGTCGAGGCGCTAGAGGCTCAGGCTGGCACTCCAAATTGGTTTCATAATATTCAAGATATTATTGCCTTTTTTGATGAATCCCATGATATGCGCAATATGCGGCCTGGTTCTTGGTCATCGGTCGCCGATGCGGGGGTACTCGAAGCAATTCAAAATGGCTATCGCCTCCATATCACAAAAGGTGCTGTGCCTGCTGGCTTTAATAATTGTGACGGGGCAGCTGTGGCTTGGCAGAACTTCTTCGATGGCCATGCTGCTGGTAAGCCTGATGCAAAATTATTGCCACTATGGGCAATGGCCGAGCAACGCGGGGTTAATTATGGCTCGCGGGTTGCTAATGGCTGGGCTGGAGTTCCGCCTGCCGGCACCGATGAAGGCGATCTGATTCCGCAATTTGTGGCCTATGGTAATTGGTATCGCTTTATTGCCCGTATGGAGAACGGTGGCAATGATTTTGTTAATCGTTATACTGAGGTGGTTGGTGCTACAGTTGGCTCTAAAGTTGCGGCGAATCCAGCCACTGGCTATTTTACCCGACAGCTGGATTCTTTTGTGGACATCTTTGCTCCTGGTTATTTTCCGATCAAAGAAAATCTCGATTTAGGGTTAATCATCCTTGGTAGTGAGGCGGGGGCCGTTGTTGCCGATTATGCAGTGCCTGATGACGCAGGCAGTTGGTTTTTTGATCCTCGCACTACTGTTGGGACTGATACCTATACGAACTCGCGCTTTACTCACTTTCGTAAGCCAGAATTGGCCCTTACCCAACCTCTGATAATTCATGACACGATTCAAATGACGCACGGCCCAACCTACTACATGGGCAAAGTTCTCGATATGGGGATGATTCCTTCGCTGCCAGGGGTTCATGTTGATCCTTCAGGAGTATTAACCATGGATAATGGAACGATTATTCAGCCCAATGGTGACGCTCAGCTCAGAGATGGAACGCTTATTGGCACTGATGGATTTGTGACCAAGGCAGATGGTTCGCGGATTCGGCTCGATGGGACGAAGTTTAATCCTGATGGCTCGTATACCCTCAGTGATGGAAGTATTGCCAAATGAAACAGCGTTTTATGCTGCTCCTGATCTTACTAGGATTAATAGAGGGATGTGCTACCGTGAAACCAAGTACCACTATTCTGCCTGCCACACCGCAGCCGTTAACCATTCCTACGGTGCAATCTGGCAAATATAACAACTTAGTTTGGCTTGACCAAGGGTTGCTGGCCCAAAAGCAAACGCTTATTCCACCGCTTCTCCAAGAATTATGGTGGATTAATGAACACGGAGAAGCAAGCAGTCAACTGGTATTACCGCTCGATCCTGCGTCGACCTATACCGAATATGTCTTTCCTCAGCGATTGCCGAATAAGCTGCTCGGGGTTCGGCAGCAAATCTCCACGATTCAGGATGCTCAATTTGTTAGCGATGGCTATCAATATGTCCAATTTGACCCGACGACCGATCAATTAACCACGCTGCTGCCCGCCTCATTACCACGTGACGTGATGATGCATAGTGCGGTGGTGTGGTCGCCCGCCATGGATCGGGCCTTAGTTACGGATAGGCAATATCTTGGCTCACAGTATTATTGGTGGACTGCAGCTACTGGCTTGCAACCGCTTGATCTGGGAGTTGCGGTTGCGCAATATTTTGCGTGGTCGCCCGATGGCGCAACGATTGCCTTTTTTGGCAAGCCGAGCGTGGGCAGTGGCTCGGTGCCTGGGGCGCTGACCAAACCAGCCAACTTGTATCTGATGGATGCGGATGGCGGGAATCAACGCATGATTCTGGCCGATGCCTATAGTATCGCGGGCTTGCAATGGTCGCCGAATGGGCGCTGGTTGGTGATTGTGGCGCGCTTCAATGGTAGCCGCGATATTGTGTGGTTGGTCGATTCGCAGAGTGGCGACCGCATGCAATTGACTCCCGAGGGACGCTATCAATGGCCGGTTTGGTCGCCGGATGGCAGCGAACTGGCGGTGATTTGGTATGACCCTAGGGATACCGGCGTAGAAGGCAACGATTATGTGATTCGTTTGGCCGTGCCTGCGATCGCCCGCTAAGCGCATCCACTGTTGAAGGGTTGCAGGCATCCTTCGCAACAACAAACACAAGCCGATGCAGGATTATTGTTAGCGACAAAGATTCCATATTCCTTCATATGGTTTATAGCCATCTGCGGTTATTTTAATTTCATTGTAAGAAAGTCGCATTGTCGTAGTAAAGTTTCCATGGGCATCGATGAAGATTTTATCGTGTGAACCTATGCCGTGCGAGACAGAGACTTGCACGTTTGGAATAGGATCATTTGACCATCCATCAACAACGCGACCCTGATAGATAAAGCGATTGCCTTTCAATTGCGCCGACAATTCGGGTGAGTATTCCATGGTAACTTCCAATGTGGATGTGCAACCGCTAATGCTGATCAGTAGCATGATGGCAAGCATCCAGCGCATGAAAATGGTGGAACGAAGCATCAATGAATCTCCCTAGATTGAATAATCAAACGATAGGAAGAGTATAGCTGGGACATGCTGGCTGATGTTGCAATATCGTTGCAATAATGCAGCAGCATCGCTGCAACGAAGTATATTTGCTGCCCATCCTTGATTTTGCGGATGCTTGGGCTGTGGAGAAATCCCCTCGTTCATTTGTGTGAACGAGGGGATCGGTGGTAAGGAAATCAACTCTACGGGGTGGCAACTTTTTGCTTCAGGCCAGTTTGCAGTTCAGCGCTCAGATTGGTGAAAAAGCTATAGCCGGTTTTTTCCTCGATTGTCGCGACCGAAACAATATACTCGCGCCAATCTTTATCGCGAATGCCGTTGCGGTTGGGCATGCGCAATGCAATTACTTCGGTCTTGGCGTTGATGTCGCTCACTTGGGCATTGGCATCAAGTACCAGCGCAATCTTCCAAACATACTTGGGCACGCGAATTTTGGGATCACCAATGCTGCCTTCTGAGCCTTCGGGGCCAGCGATTAAATACAATTGCTTGCCATCGCGCACCAAATCGCGACAATAATCTTCGAATTCTTTCCATGGGCCTTGGTTGTTGTCGGGCGCTTGGGGCACGATGTTGGTCATATAAAAGACCGAACGATTGATGCTTTCCGAAGCAGTGCGATCGGCTGATGGCAACATATGGCCACGATCATAGCCGCTGTTGGTGTAGTCGCTGGGTTTGACGCGATACCAGCCTTCGGGCAAATCGGGATCGGTGGTGAATTGGCTGCGGTCGGTGTTGCCCAAATCAGCAATATCCAAATGCCAACTGACCCAATTGAGAATGTTGAGCTTGCGATTGTAGGCCAAGCTATATTCCGGTCGCTGCATCAGATAGTTGTTGCTGCTGCTGGTTTCGGGCAACGCTCCACTGGGATTGCCCAACGCCATATGATTAACGTCGGCTTGCGGTTGATTTGAGCCATTGGGCTTGGTTGGCTTGGGGGTTGCCAAAAATTGCTGAGCCTCGCAGCCACTCAGCAGCATCATTAATGTGATGATCGCAATCCAAAAACGGCGCATAGAGTTCCTCTTAGCAAACAGAATGGTTCCTGCTAGGCAGTGTAGCACAATTGGGCGCGTTGGCGATTATTTGAATTGGACATTGGCAAAGCTATGGCTCTAGCTCAATCGTAGAAATTGGCTTGCTACAGGCTTTTAATTGCTAAAAAAACACACGCCCCTGATGGAGCGTGTGCTTGGAAACGAGAATTAGCGCTTATTGAACGCCACAGGCTGTCCATGCTTGGGCGGTTGCGTTGTATTCAGCGCTGCTTGCGCCATACAGGTCGCGGGCTGCGTTAAGGGTTGCGGTGCGTACAGCCTTGAAGTTTGAGCTTGGGGTCAAGTAGACCGTCAAGGCGCGATAGAAGATCGCAGCGGCTTTTGGTCGGCCAATGCCAGTTACTGCTTGGCCTGAGGTGCGGTTGGTGCCACCTTGGGCCAAGAGATAGAAGACTTGGTTTTGAATGCCGCTATTGATGTGAACCCCACCGTTATCGCCAGTGCCAGTGTAGCGCTTGCTGTAGTGGTCGGGGTCGCCCTCGGCAGCTGGGTTCGACATATTGCGCAAGGCATCGCCAGCGGTGGCTGGGGTATAGATGTCTTCACCAATCAGATAATCGCCAGTGCCGCTGCTATATTCCACCATCGTGCCGAAAATATCCGAGAACGATTCGTTGGAAGCGCCCGATTCATTGCTGTAGATCAAACCAGCGGTTTTTTCGGTCAGACCGTGGGTAATTTCGTGGCCTGCAACGTCGAGCGAAACCAATGGGCGGAAGGTGCTACCATCGCCATCGCCATAGGTCATGCTTGATCCATTCCAGAAGGCGTTGTTGTAGCGATTGCCATAGTGAACGCGGCTCAACACACGGAAGCCATTGCCATCGATGCCGCGCCGACCAAAGCTATTCAGATAATAGTCCCAGGTCAGTTGTGCGCCATAGTGAGCATCAACGCCTGCGCTTTGGGTGCTGGCGGTGGTGTTGGTGCCCCAAATGTTATCAGCATCGGTGAAGACGCTGCCGCCGCTGGTGCGATTGTTCATGTTGGTGGTATACATGCCACCGCGTGAGTTATCGCGCAGATTGTAGACCCCGCTCACCAAATCGGTGGTGATTGAGACATTGCCGCTGTACAAGCTCTTGCCTGTGCCAGTAGCGTTTACGCCATCCATATCGTTGTAGTACAACTCGGTTTCGCCGGTTTGGGCGTTGATGAAGAACTCGTGGTGGGCAGTTGCGTCGGTGCCATCTTCGATGTGCAAGCTCACTTGGAAGACGATCACTGAATCTTTGCCTTCGCGAGGCAGAATTTTGAGTTCGCTGCTGGTTTCTACGCCACCAGATCGGGTGGGGCTGAAATCATATTTCACTTGGCTTTGAGCAATTTTGATTGCTTCTGCTGAGCTTAATTTAGCAGTGAGATCAGTCCCTTCAACCGCGAAGAGTTCGCCACTTTCTTGCGTTACATTGCCCTTGGTATCGAGGTGCGAAATCACTTGGCCGCCAAAAACCGGCAAGCCAGCGTAGGTTTGATCGAGGCGCACATTCGTGCCCAAATCATCTTGATCAACGCCACGCAATTTCAAATTGCTACTGTTGGCACCTTTGGCTGAGAAGTGATTCAAACTGGTATCGACGGCGGCGGTTACCCAATCTGGGCGTACGCCCTTGGCTTCGGCTTCACGATAGCTGCGGATCAATTGACCGCGAACATTGGCATAATCTTGAGCGCCAGTACTGGCAACTGAACCAAAAACAGCCCCAACTAAACCGAACAAGGCAGCAAGAGTGATTAAACGTTTGCGAACCATAAAGAATTATAACCTCCGCAATTGTAGGGATTTCGAGAATAACCAGCCCATCAGCCAGCGTTGTAACAGAACAACACCAAAACTGACGAAAATAGTCATATAGTTGGCATGTCGCTAACGAGCGTTATTGGCTGCCAAACACGAAATTGCAGAGCCGCGGCAGGTCTGGCACTGACTTCTCTGATGCGATCGGGCGAGCGCATGCTAGAAGTCATTGGTTGGCCAAAGCTGGAGCATTATCAATGCTCATGGCGCTTATCGAAGGGTCTGAATATTGGTTTGCTGGAATAGTACTATTTGCGCAGGAGAACAATACCACGCACTATTTCAATATGCAAGATTGTTGATACGTTGTTTCAACTAATTTTTAACTATTTTTAGGCCATCACAAAGGGATAAAAACAATTTTACTATTTTTCACCACCATCCAGTGGCAATAGTGACATGGGGGATTTTTAGCAGTTTGCGGCTCTAAAAAACCAGCATTATTTGGAGGTTTGCATATGCGATTTTGCTGTTTTACGCTGGGATGGGCTATCGGACTGTGGTTGGTTGATAGGATTCAAGTAGCGTGGTATCTATATTTTATTGCATCAATACCAATTATTTTAATTTTTGTTTATATCCGCAAATCATGGCGAATTATGCTGATAGCAATATATGTCGGTACTATGCTAGGGGTAGGCCGAATGTTGCTCAGTCAAAATATGGTCAATTCTGACGATATTCGTCAACAGATTGGTTTAACGACCCGTTTGGAGGGGGTGATCGTTGGCGAGCCGCAATGGACTCCGCAACAACAACGAATTGTGCTTGAAGTTCAGGCCTATGAAGCCAATCGGCAACGGGTAGCAACCTCCGGCCAAATTCTGCTTACCCTGCCAGCAGAGCCGCCGCGCAGCAACGGCGAACGCTTGCTGGTGAGTGGCACAATCATCACACCAAGCTCCAGCCCGAACTTCGATTATGCTGCCTATCTGCGTCGCCGCTCGATCTATACCATGCTGGAGCCTGCGCTGCTTGAACAAGCTTTGCCTGCCACCAACTCAGGCTATCAACGCTTATTGGCACTAAAAATTCGCACTCAAACAATTATCAACCAAACCCTGCCTCAACCCCAAGCAGCAGTTTTGGTTGGCATGTTGCTTGGGGTCAAAAGCAGCGTGCCCAAGCCAGTTTGGGAAACCTTCAATCGCACTGGGCTTTCGCATATTCTGGTGATCTCTGGTTGGAATATTACGATTGTTGTGGCCTCGCTCTTGGGCTTGGGCAAGGCACTCAAGCTTAATCAACGCCATGCCACTGGCTTGGCACTAGGGGCAATTGTCGTCTATGTGGCTTTTGTTGGGGCGAGTGGTGCGGTGGTGCGAGCCGCCTTGATGGGCGCGATTGTAGCGCTGGCTCAGCCGCTTGGCCGCAAAGCCGATGCTTGGGCTGCCTTAGCAGCAGCAATTTGGCTGATGACCTTGCTTGATCCGCAGGCATTGTGGGATTTGGGCTTTCAATTATCGGCCTTAGCAACCGCCAGTTTGTTTGCTTGGGGCAAGCCTATTGAAGCCAAATTGCGTTTGTGGCTACGTTGGCGCTGGCTCGAATGGATAATTGAGCCGTTGACTGCAACCTTGGCTGCTCAAGTTTGGGCCTTGCCAATTATTTTGTATCACTTTGGCAATCTCTCGTTGATTGCGCCAGTCGCGAATGTGTTGATTGTGCCAGTTGTGCCCTTGATTATGGCGAGCGGCGCGGTGTTGGCCTGTTTGGGTTTGTTTGGGCGTTGGTTGGCGTTCTTGGCCTTGCCGATTACCTGGGCCGCATTAACCTGGGTGGTGCGCGTCGCCGAATGGCTGTCCGATCTGCCGTGGGCTGCCGTCGAAATCCCCAAATTTAGCGTTATCTGGCTGTTGCTGGCCTATGGGCTGAGCTTTGGCCTATGGCTGTACGGAGAACGGAGAGAGGGGCGAGGATTCAGGGATCAGGAGTCGGGAGTTTAACGCAGAGGCGCAGAGCACCGAAGGATGAAGGATGAAGGATGAAGGATGAAAGGCCTTGGGCTATCGGAACATAATCTGAGCAATCTGTGGCGAACAGAAAGGATAGGGATGAGGGATGAAGGATGAAAGGCTCTTGGCGTTGGGCTAGCATAAACTGAATCACAATAATCTGTGGTAATCTGTGGCTAAAAACACAACCTTCGCGTGCTTCGCGTTCTTCGCGGTTCCGATCCTTCGTGTGCCTTCGTGCGCTTCGTGGATCAATCAAAGCATGGATCGACGTGGCCAGTTTTTTATGCTATAAGTAGAACAAATTTTCTGATTTGATGAGTTTGCAAGTAGGGTTTATGGAAAAAATGGTAACGATGCTGCATGTTCAGGCTGCTCACGGCCAAGCAGAAGCAACGCAACGTGGCGTTATCGAATTGTTGCGCAAACATGTGATTGCCGAGGGCTTTGTAGAAGCGGCCCCCGAAGCAACAACGGCTGATCGGGTTATTCGGGTTGCTGCACCACTAGCAAGTGGCTGGATACCACTTGATGGAAGCCTAACTCGTAGCTTTGATGTAGCCGAATTGCAAGCCTGTGGCCAAACTATTTCCTTGACCCTGATGACGAATGTTGTTATTACCAGAGTTTTTGAGTATGATTCGTTGGAATTATGGTTGTATCGCGATGGAAAACTCATCGATCACTATGCTAGCGATCCAAGTAGTGTTAGTCTACCCTTGCCGCGGCGGCGTTGGAAAGAGGTGAAGGGAAACGTTGAGGCGTGGGCTGATGTTCTTCCTCCAACGGCTGATCGCTCTGCGCTTAAAAAACTATTTCGCACCCGCCCAATTGCCTCGGATGATGCTTTTGCGATTGTCGCCGCCCAGCTTGGCCTCAACCCTGATCACTGGTGTGGCCTTAGCGATGACGAGCCGATTATACGATTGAAATTTCGCTCAACCCAACTTCCGCATCCGCAAACTCCCTTGCATGGTGAGCCACGCTTTCTTTGGGGATCTCATCCTGCAGGAATAGAGAGTATTGTTGGACAGCCCTTCGATTTCACTTGGATGGTGCACCCCGTGGGTGGACCCAGCTCCGGCCTAGTAATCAATTTTCAAGGAACAGCATTAGAGCAGGGTTTATTGCAATTCGAATCACTCTCGACGCATATCAATCATGATCAACTGCGTTTTGAACATAATATGGCCATCGAATCTGATGCATTAGGTTCGATTCACGTGGATTTTCCTGATCATCCGGTGCCAGCAGGACAGGTTGGAGCAATAATGCCGCTTGAAGCGTGGAACTGGCGTGAGACGGTTAAAGCTCGATGGCAAGATGTTATCGTTATGAAACTTACTGGAAGAGTCCGAAGTGCTGGTACGGGAAACCTTAAGATTCGAACCTATCCAAAGGCAGGCTCACCAGCAACAGGCACAACTCTTGATCTTTCATGTACATTGCACCCGATGCCATTAATATCGCCACGAATTCAGGATCTTGTGGCAAAAACGTCAAAAGATACGCTTACCAAGTATATTTTTGATCTCTACACCCCACGGATTTTGCAGGCGCATCTTGTTTTTGATCCAACCCCTGATGTCAATGCGGCTTTTCTGGCTGCATTTGAGCAGTGGCATGGGTTGCTTGAACCATTTTATCCTCATGGCTACTATTCATTAATCACTGCGGCAGAACGCTATCCCTTTTTGCGGCGAACGCGGCTGCGAAGCCAAACAATTCCAACAGGCAAGCGTTGGACTCAGCTTCAAAAGCGCTTGCAATCCACCACCATGATTTTACTGGAGCGTGAAACTCCTTTATCCATTCAGGATACAACCCGCAGCAATCGACGGCTAGGTGAGGGCATGATCGGCGGGACACTTGAACGTGATTCGGTGTTTCTCCACGAAAGCAATGAAGTGATTACGCCCCAAATGAGTTTGTGGGTCGATCTGTATACAATTCCTCAAGAACACCATGCCGAGTTAGTTGCCCAGTTGACTGAGATTGTAGAGACGCTATTTACAAGCCAGCAGGGAATTCAGGCCTATCTCGCTAAGTGGGACACGATACCCGATGGTCTCGATAGCACAGCCTATGAGCTAATCGGCGATGTTGATGGCCAAATCACCATGAGTCAATCATGGTGTAGCCAGTTTTTGCGGGCTGTGACTGAGCGCATGTGGCTAGGGCCAGCGTTGTTATCGCGAATTGAGAATCCTGAGGCGCTTGCTGAACATGGCATTATCCAGCAGTTGAGCAATGGTATTCGGATCGATGTTGAATCAATCCCGCAACTCCATGCCCTCGAAACCATGCTTACACCATTGATTCCAACCAAGGAAGATTGGGATCGAGCCCATGATGCCCTTTATGACTATCTGCGTAGCATAAAGAATATAGAAGGATGAGGGATGAGGTTAAAGTCAAAAGGCAAAAATCAAAAGTCCATAGTCCTTCGCGTTCTTCGCGGTTCCGATCCTTCGTGTGCCTTCGTGTGCTTCGTGGATCAATACTCAACGCAGAGGCGCAGAGCACCGAAGGATGAGGGATGAGGGATGAAGGATGAAAGGCTTTGGGCAAACGGAACATAATCTGAGCAATCTGTGCCAATCTGTGGCAAAAAACTTACCCTTCGCGTGCTTCGCGGTTCCCGTTCTTCGTATCCTTCGTGCGCTTCGTGGATCAATTAAAAAAGCAGGGGCCGAGGATCATCCGATCCCCGACCCCTAACAAGCGATCCCCAATTTAGATTCGGCGTTGCTTGCGATTGCGCGCTGCTTGAATGATCACGATGACTGAAATAATCACCATCAACACCAAGAGTCCAGCGATGGCATATAAGATCCATTGCGGTTTTTCTGGTGGTGTCACTTCGCGATAGATCGGATCATCTTGGTTTTCGCCGAGCGCATCGTTGGCGATGCCAGCTGTATCGCCAGTGACCGTCGGATCTTCGACGCTAATTTGTTGGTCGTTGACGATTGCCAAGCTGCCATTGAGCCGCGTGCGCAAGCGCGAGGTCGTCAAGGCATTGCCCGACCATTGCACGCCTTGATCAGTGCTGCCAAGCACCGCTAAAACACTGCGTTGCTCGTTCCATGGCGAACGCATAAATTCCAAATAGCCAAGGCTAAGTTCGGGCGGAATCCGATAAACTACCCGACTATTGCCAAGGGTTGGGTGCTTGCTGCCTTGAGCAAACGGCGCAGGAATAATCGGCTGCAAGGCGGGATCTTGCAAAATGGCATGGGCTGGTGCTTGACCAACCAACACCAAATCGTGATTAGCCTGCACGCTAGCAACCTGTTCGGGATTGACTGCCCGCAATTCAACAAACGCTGGGTCTAGGCTATCGCCTAAGGCTGTTGCCAACTGACCAGCAACCGTCCAACTTGCTGGATCATCGCTTGGCACTACAAAAGCCACATTCTTCAAGGTATTGCTGATCGTGAGTGGCTCTAGGAATGTGGCCAAATTGCGCAACACAATCGAGCGCCCACGAGTGGCGCGGACTGGAATGCCAATCTTTGAATCGGCGCGCAGCGTGTACCAAATGCCTGCCAAGTTGGGATCAACACATGGTGTATTGGGAATTAAGTTGGCGCTAATCGTGATTCGGTTGCGGCCAACATTCAAATTGCCACGTGGAATCGGCACGCGGCCAACGCCATTTTGCGAGGTGGTGTCATCGAAGCGAATCGAGCCTGCTGGCCGATCGTTGACCCGCACCATCATCGCCGAAACTGAATAATCGAGCAGTGCCGAGTGGGCAAAATGAACTTCGATATAGCCATCGTTGCTCATTTCGTAGCCGCTGGGCATATCGACATTCAGTTCGAAGGTATGCCCGCCGATGCCAAACTCTGAGGCGGTTTCGAAGCCAAGGCTGCGGAAAGTGCGTTCGACGGTCAAGCCAGTGCTTGGCACATCGGTAATTTGCAAATTCAGGGTTTTGGTCAAAACATCTGGCGAATTGACATCGGCGACCACAGCAATCGATGGATCGTTGCTGGCTCGCACGTTGCCAGTGCTAAATGCCTTGGCGGCTTTGATAACGCCTTCGTCGTCGTTACCGCTGAGCGCCAAAACCACCCGTTGTTGGTTCCATGGCGAGGTTGCCATTTGAATAATGCCATCGGCGGCTTGGGCTTCGCTGAGATTAAAGCCCTCTGCTCCGCTGCCCTCGGCAAAATCGACGGCATCTAAATTTTCGAAATTGGCTGCTTGACCCACGAAAATCAAGTGCGATTCGCTGCGCAGGGTTGGCGAAAGCACGCTCTCTGCAATCAACGGCACTTGAATTCTGCTTGACGTAATGCTGCCAACTTTGGCGGCGACAATCAAGCCTGCTTCAAGCTCGGCGGCGCTGGCATTGCTGGGCACAACGATCGTGGCCACATCTGGCTCAAGCGGCGAATCTTGGAATATTGGCCGTGGCAATTGCTTAACATCGGTCGAAAGCGTGCCCAAGCTATGAGGCAATTTGAGCGATGATGTGGCGCGAATGATCACGCTGGTTTGGCTATCGTTGCCACAGTTGAGGCCTGCATCGAGCAAAATGCCCAAGGTGTGTGCACCATCGACACGAGTTGAGGTATAGGCAGTTTGCGAAATTGGGATGGTAACTGAGCGCGGGCCTGAACGATCGAGGAAAATTCGTTCGAGCTGCACGTTGTTGAATTGCACATCCATTGAACCAGCGAAAAATTGGACATTTTCGTCGCTGCTGACCGAGCTGCCAGAAACGAAGGTTTCGAAATCAAGCGTAATTGCTGCGCCTGGCTCCAATTGCCATGTGCTGGGCAAGCGCACGTTGATATAGCGGGCATTGAATGGCCCTTCCATCGAATCTTCGCGCGCGCCAAGCTGGGCAAAGGTCACAGTATCGCTATCGGTAACCACTGGCGTAACCGTTGCTTGGTTAAGCGGGGCTGCCGCGGTTTTGGCAGGAATGGGATTAAGGCTGGTGCGAGCAGCCTGTGAAACCATTGGCAAGCTGGCAAAAAGGCCCAGCGCCACGGAAAAAAGCAGAAAAACGCGCACTAAACGAACCATGCGAACTCCTTGCGAGACAATAGGCCAGCGTAACATCGAGTTACGCTGGCAGTGTTGGTGGCACGTGATTATTTGCCGTAGCGTTCGTACCACATGCTGAACATAAGTAAATTCCAAATTTGGCGACTGTAATCGTGCCGCCCAGCCCAGTGATCACTGAGCATTGTTGCAATATATTGCGGGTTGAAGAACCCTTGTTCGGTCAAGGCTTCAACCGAAAGTTTTTGGTTGACCAATGGCCGCAGGTCGGTTTTGAGCCATTGGGGAATTGGCACGCTAAACCCAGCTTTGCGGCGTTGCAAAATTTCTGCTGGCAGCACTTTGGCGGCCACCCGCTTGAGCAAATACTTAAGCTTCATGCCATTGATCTTGGTGTGGCTGGGCAATTTGGCCATCCACTCGACCAAACGCGTATCAAGCAACGGCACGCGCACTTCGAGCGAATGGGCCATGCTCATGCGGTCGACTTTCACCAGCATATCGTCGGCCAATTGTACTTTGGAATCGACATACAGCAAACGATTGAGCACGTCGTCGGGCGCGTAGGCATCGTAATAGCCTTGCAGCAGATCAACAGTTGGGCGTTGCTTGGTCAAAATCGACGAGCCTGCATATAGCTGCTCTTTCATCGATTCGCTCATAAAGGCTTTCCACGCGGCGTGAGCTGGCAACGGCGCAAGCATCCCGCCCTGCACAAAGCGCTTGGCTTTGAAATCGAAGCTCACTTTGCCATCGGATGTCGGTAGCCGATTGACTACGCTTGGCACTAAGCCGCTGCCAATTGCTTGCGGCAAGCGCCGATAGAGCGCGGCGATTTTGTCTGCTTGATAGGTGGCATAGCCGCCAAATACCTCATCGCCACCATCGCCACTGAGCGCCACTTTGACATGCTGGCTGGCCAATTCGCTGACCGCATACACCGCCACCGACGATGAATCGGCGAATGGCTCGTCAAAATATTTGACCATGGCATCGACTGTAGCCTGGGCATCAGGATTCATGACGATTTCGTGGTGATCGGTGCGGAAGCGTTCGGCGACAATTCGCGCATACGGCGATTCGTCGTAGGATTTTTCGGCAAAACCGACCGAGAAGGTTTTAACTGGCTGGCTGGTGACTTCGCTCATCAAGGCCACTACCAAGCTCGAATCGACCCCACCGCTGAGGAACGCGCCCAAGGGCACATCGCTAACCAACTGATCTTGCACAACAGTGCGCAACAGGTTCAGCAAGTCGGTTTCAACATCGTTGGTAATTTTGAAGTGCGGCGAAACGACGCGTGGAATATCCCAATATTGTTTGATTTCCACAGCGTTGGTTGCTGCTTCGTAGGTCAGCATATGGCCTGGCTGAAGCTTTTTAATTGCCTTGAAAATCGTATTTGGGCCAGGCACATAATTCAACGAAAGATAATCGTGCAAGCCAATTGGGTCGATTTCGCGGCTGATGCCTGTATCGAGCATGGCCTTGATTTCCGAGCCAAAGACCAAGCGATCGCCTAAATTGGCGTAATACACAGGCTTGATGCCAACGTGATCGCGGGCAATCACCAAGCGCTGACGGCGCTCATCCCAAATCGCGCAGGCAAACATGCCGTTGAGATGCTTGGGAAATTCATCGCCAATTTCTTCGTACAAATGCACGATCGTTTCAGTATCGGAGTGGGTTTCGAATTTATGGCCAGCTTTTTCTAGGCGTGGGCGCAACTCAGGGAAGTTGTAGACCTCGCCGTTATAGACGATCCAAATTGAGCCATCTTCGTTGGCGATTGGCATTTTGCCGCCAGCAACGTCGATAATCGACAGCCGCACTGAGCCAAGCCCCACTGGGCCGTTGAGATAAAAGCCATTTTGATCTGGCCCGCGATGATGGATGTTTTCGCATAGCGCTTCGAGCAATGGCCGCTCAGCGGTACGACTTTGATCAAAATAGACAATGCCACAAATACCACACATAGGATCACCTCAGTTTATGCGCAAATACCAGTCGAAGTTAGTTCGTGCGCCGCCCCACTCGCTGCCATAGCGTGGTTTGTCGTCGTCGGACAAAGCGATACAGGCCAATCAAGCCAGCCCAATTGCTATTGACTAGGAAGGTTGGCACGTAAACCACCTTGCCTAGTTTACTATTTGAGTCAACTCGGCCACCAAGCCAAGCCATGGTGTAGAACAATATTTGAAACGCCAGCAACAGCCAATTGAATGGCGCTGCCAGACGGAGTAGTTTATGCGATTTTGCCTTACTTGGCCATAGCACCGCCACAATATTCATCACCAAGGCCCCAACCATATTCACTGCCACCAAGGTGCGCAGGGTTTGGTGCGAGAGCAATTGCCACAAGGCCAGCGGGCGGCGGAAGGGCCACAAACTGCGAGCATAGGTAATTGCTTGATAGCGCCCAGCGAAAATCCGCGCGCGGCGGGCAATTTCATCCTGTGCCGATTGCGAAACTCGTTCGTGTGAGCGAGCTTGCGGCACATAGTGAATGCGAAAGCCACGGGCGATGATCCGCATGCCCATATGGGTGTCGTCGTTAATAATTTCGTCTGGTGGCGATTCGAACAAATCGCTGCGCACGGCCAGCACTTCGCCAGCAACCGCAGTACAGCCAGCCAATTTGCTCTCTTGCTTTTTGACAAACGACTCGTAGCGCCAATACAACCCTTCGGATTCGCCCAGCGCGCCGTCGCCTTTTTCAATGACTTTTGCGCCCGACACTGCGCCCACATCTGCATCAGCAAATGGCGCAACCAGTTCGCGAATTACGTTGGCATCATAGCGATTATTGGCATCGGAAAAGACAATAATGTCGCCGCGCACAAACGGAATCGCCCGATTGATCGCCGCCATTTTGCCGCGCCGTGGGGCTTCGTAGAGCAATTCCACGCCTTGGTCGGCGTATTGCTGCACAATTTCTGGCGTGCGGTCGCTCGATCCATCGGCAATAATCAAAATCTGCAATTGCTCGCGTGGATAATCCAATTCGAGCGAGTTTTCAATTTTGCGGGCAATTTCAGCCTCTTCGTTGTAGGCCGCAATCAGCAAGGTAACTGCTGGCTCGGCATGCGGATACGGCCCGCGTTCACGGCGAAAGCGCGCCAACAACGTCAAGAGCGCCGGATAGCCTGCATATGTGTAGATGACGCTGCCTGCAAACAGCCAAAATAACGCCGCAATCATTGAGTATTCCTTACTATTGATCCGCAAAAGTTGTAACCGCGAAGAACGCGAAGGTCGCTAAGGTTAAGTTTTAGCCACAGATTCCACAGATTATTGGGATTATTGTTCTACTGGCCCAATGCCGAGCGCATTTCATCCTTCATCCCTCATCCTTTGGTCACTCTGCTCCTCTGCGTTAATGAATTGATCGACGAAGCGCACAAAGAGCACGAAAGTTGCAACCGCGAAGCACGCGAAGGTCGAGAAGGTTGATTTTTAGCCACAGATTGCACAGATTATTGTGATGATTGTTCTGCTAGCCCGATCCCCGATCCCTATGCCCTATGTTCTATGTTCTTACATTTCATCCTTCATCCCTCATCCTTCATACTTTCCGTATGCCTTCGTACAAACTGCGCAAGCGCTTGGCGATAACGCTCAAGGCAAATTCTTGCTGCACCCGTTGGCGCGCTGCTTGGCCCATTCGTTGGCGCGAGCTTTGATCGCCCAAGGCTTGCAACAAGGCTTGTTCCAGCGCTGGCTGATCGTCTGGTGGAATAATCAAGCCATTCTGGCCATCGTCGATTGCATCGCGTGCGCCACCAACATCGGTAATGATAACCGCCAATTCGCTGGCCATGGCTTCAAGCATCGCCACCGAAAAACCCTCGGCAATCGATGGCAGCACAAACACATCAGCTGCTTGCAAATAGGGTGGCACGTTATGCACCGCGCCGCCAAAAATCACCCCAGGGCTGCTTTTGGCTTTGAGCGCTGCTTCCTCTGGCCCTTGCCCCAAAATCAATAAGCTTGCATCGGGATGCTTAGCGCGAATCGCAGGCCAAGCCTCGACCAAATAGCGTACCCGTTTTTCCTCGGAGAGCCGCCCTGCATAGAGCGTGATTGGGCCTTCACTGGGCAAATTCAGTTCGCGGCGGAGCGCAACTTTAGCTTCAGCGCTCACCGGATGATATTTCTCAGGATCAACGCCGTTTGGTACATAGTGTCGCCGTTCGGCTTCAATGCCCAAAATCTGCTCAAATTCCTGATCGATTTCGCGGCTGATGGTAAAGAAGGCATCGGCGGTTTTGGTAATCCGCTCCAACCGACCTTTGCCAAACGGGCGTTGTTGCATGCGCAGTACATCGCCAAGCGGCCCCGAACGATGCGCGGTCACGGCGTAGGGTAGGCCCAAGGCTTGTTTGGCCGCAATCGCCGTCGTTGCTGGCGAAAACATCTCGTGGGCATGGACTAAATTGGGCTTTAAGCGCCAAAGTAAAGGAATTGCCGCCGCAGTGAACACTAAGGCCGCAGTTGGCACTGGCCCAGGAATTGGCAAACGATGCACTGGAACATTCTCAATCATCTCGAAGGGCTTGAAGCCAGCGTAACGGCGGGTTAGCACGCTAATTGCCACACCTTCGGCGGCCAAAAAGGGAGCCAAAGCCGCCAGTTGGCGTTCAGCACCGCCGATGCGCGGAAAATAACCTTGGATGATCATCGCTACGTGCAAGCTATCGTTCATGCGGAAACTGCCTCACGCTGGTCAACGCCCTCGTGGGCGGCGGTATACAACGCTAATAATTGATCGACCCATGCGCTTGGGCTGTGATATTGCTCGATAATCGCTTGCGCCGCCTGTTGCATTTGCTGCATGTGGCTTGGCTCGCTCAACAGTTGATTGATGGCTGCTGCCAGCGCTTGATGATCGTGTGGTGGCACAGTGATGCCTGCTTGTTCGCGCACAACCTGCGGAATATCGCCAACTTTGGTTGCGACAATCGGCAAGCCTGCGGCCATCGCTTCGAGCACCGCAATCGGCAAGCCTTCGTTGGCCGATGAGCTAACAAAGACATCAGCGCTGCGCAACAGCACTGGAATATCATCGCGTGCGCCAAGCAAATTAACGACCGCATGCAATTGATGTTCATCAATCTTGGCCTCGATTTTGGGCCGCTGATCGCCTTCGCCAGCCAAAACCAAGCGCGCTTGGGGGTGTTCAGGATGCACCAAGGCAAAAGCATCGATCAGGGTTGGCAAATCTTTGATCGCAGCAAAGCGCCCGACGTTGATCAACATCGTCAAATCAGCATCGCCCAAAATTGCCTCGCGCGTAGCGTGGCGTTGCTCAGCGCTAATTTCTGGCACGGCAACCACCGCATTATGCACTACATGTAAGTTTCGATTGGGCATAATTGGCTGGTAGGCTTCGTTGGTCGTATAGCCAACCGCAATAATTTGTTGGGCCAAAAAGCGCACAATTTGCGCTTCAAATTGCTGTTGGCGATTGGCAATCGACGGGTCGAAGCCCGCCAAGTGCATGGTTGCCACCACCGGAATATTGGCTAAGCGAGCGGCCAAAATCCCCACCACATTGCCATAGGTCAAATGGGTGTGCACCACACTCACCCGATTGCGCCGCAACCAGCGCGTGAGTTGCCAGATGCGCTTGGGAGCCAGCATTTTGGGTGCAGCAAAACGCACAACTTCAACGCCCAAACTATTTAGCCGTTCAACCAAGTTGCTGCCGCGATCTTCATCCTTGAGGCACACAACGCTGGTTTTGATCCCACGGCGTTGGGCTTCGATGGCGAAGGTAACCAGCAATTGTTGCGCTCCACCACGATAGAGCGAATCGATGACCTGAACAACGTGCATATTATCTCCGTGCCACCGCACCACGCAAGGTTTGGCCTGCTTGGGTCAAAACTTCGCGCTGGCCAAACCATAAAGTTCCACCGTAGGAGCCGATGCCAACCACAACCGCTGCCAAGAGTTGCAACCACGATGGCGTGTTTTGCAACGCCAGCAGGGTCAACATCAAACAAATACTCATCACTGCGCCAGCAACAAAAGCTGGTTGAAAGGCGCTCAAAATCCGCCGAATTGGCATGTTGAGCACTTTGGCGGCGACCACCAAGTTGAGTGTACTGCCCAAAAATGCTACCAAGGCGTGGGTGATGCCGACCGCTTGCAACGATTTGAATTGAGCAGCGGCAAACCACAAGGCTGGAACCAACACCACCAAACGTACAATCGAAAGCTTGGTCAAGATGCTGGTGCGATTTTGCGCTTTATACACATCGCCAACGTTGTAGCCAAGCGAAAGAAACAGGGTATAAATTGCAATCGTGCGCATAATCGGCACGGTTTCAACCCACTTCACGCTCAGCAAGGTCAGCACAAACGGCTCAGCCGCGATTGCAATCCCCAGCGAAAGCGGTACAGTGACCAAGGCCACATAGCGCGAGGCAATAAAAAAGCCTTGTTGTAAGCCCGCCGGATCGTCGCGCAAGCGGCTGTACAAGGGATACAACACATTTGCCAAGGCAATACAAATTTGCATTACCATCAAATCGGGAAAGCGAAAGCCATTGGTATACACGCCCAGCTTTTCATCGCCAAGGTAGCGCCCGACCAGCAAATAATCGGTTTGGGCGAGCATCACCGCCAAGCCATTAACCGCTACAATATTGCTGCCAAAGCCTAACAGCGGCTTGATAACCGCGCGATCAAGTTTCAAGCTAGGCCGCCATGGGTTGACCATCCAATAGGCGATCACCCCACATGCCGAGCCACCCAACTGACCCCAAACCAAACTCCAAGCGCCCATACCTGCCAAGGCACAGCCAATCGAAATTGCGCCTTTGCTGCTGACTTGAATCAAGTCGGGGATAAAACGCTTTTTGAATTGCATCCGTTTGCGCAACAAGGCATCGTGAATATTGCGCAAGGCAAACAACGGGAAGCTCAAGCCCAAGGCCCGAATAATCGGAATCACATCAGGATTATTTTGCAAAAAATAGGTGGCGACGATTGGCGCTGCCAGCCATGTGATGCTGAAAAGGGTCAGCGCAATGCCACAGCCAAGCCAAAACGCGGTATTGGCTGCATCCTCATCAGCCTGATAAATCACCGCCGAGCCAATCCCTAGATCTTGCATCACCTCTAAAAAGGCGATGACGGTCAGGCCCATGCCAACCAAGCCATACTCAGCTTTGGTGACAAAATAGGCCAGAATCACCGTGGTGATAAAGATCAGAATTTTGCCGCCATAGGTGGCGGCATACGACCATAACGTATTGCGAGCAGCGCTCTGTACAATCGTCTCAGGCTGTTTCGCCATTTGGTAGCGCCTCGCGATAGTCTTCGTAAGCTTTGTTGGCAACATTGGGAATTGCATAGGCGATGGCAATCAGAATCCAAAAGAAGCGAGGATAGGAGAGTTGCAGGAAAATCCCCGCAATCATATAGCCCACCAAGCCCGCCTGAAAGCCAAAAATCAAGCCATCAAAATCGCCCATGTTAATTTCGCGGAACTTCTTGCGCGCCTTGTTCATATCGCGGAACAGCACCCACATCATGGCCGCGAAGACCGAAAGCCCAAATAAGCCTTTTTCGGTCAGAATTTCGAGGTACATATTGTGTGGAGCTTGGTCCCAGCGGCTATTATCGAGGCCTAAATCGCGGGCATATTCTTGATAATGATTGCCAAAATTGCCCACGCCCAAGCCAAAAACCGGATTGGCCAAGAACATGCGAATGCCTGCTTGTTGGGCGCTCGAACGCCCCCGGAACGAGGCTTCGTTGCGCACGTCTTCTTGGGCTAAGCCAGGAATCGCCTCGGGAATCGTTTCGAGCCGCGCAATATACGAGGCTGGCAAGGTCGGAATAATTACAATGGCCAAGGCCACAATAATAATCACTGACATCAGCTTTGGTGGCCGCCGAATA
Organism: Herpetosiphon sp. NSE202; assembly: GCF_042688385.1. Classification (NCBI taxonomy): domain Bacteria; kingdom Bacillati; phylum Chloroflexota; class Chloroflexia; order Herpetosiphonales; family Herpetosiphonaceae; genus Herpetosiphon; species Herpetosiphon sp. NSE202. The sequence continues at coordinate 135,369 of NZ_JBHUPY010000001.1, forward strand.
AACATCAGCAAGCTGGCAAACGCCAGCGAGAGAAACGCGCCACGGCTGAACGAGAAGAAAATCGAGGCCATACAGACGCTCAATTGCCAGATTGCAAACCAGCGCAATTTCTTATTCTTCTCATTCCACAAGCGATCCATGCCCAGCGGAATCAGCGTGAGCAGCACTTGTGAATAGAAGTTAGGGTCACCGATTGGCCCAGCAATTCGGTAATCATCTTCAACGCCGGAAACGATTTGCATTTTGCCAGCTTTGGCAAAGCCCAAATAATCGTTATCGAAGGTGCCAGTTAATTGCTGCCAGGTAGTGATCGAAGCCATGAAAATGCCCGCAAACAAGAGCGCCCACATCGAACGATGCAGCATCTTAGGTGAACGCATCATCATCACCACCACCACCACGATAATTGCATCTTTGAAGTAGCTAACTACGCCATTTTTGACCCGTATGACATCATCTGCATACAAAAACGTGGCCACCCCGACCATGCCATAGATAAAAATCCAGACGGCTGGCTTGAGCCAAGGTTCGGGCTTTTGGTTGTAGAGCATCCAGCGCATGAAAATAATTAAAAAGAGCAGCGCTAAAAACGGTTGAGCAGTTGAGGGCGCACCATTACGCACCATCACATCGGAAAAACGGGTGTAGCTCATAAAAACGAGCGCCAACAATCCCCATTCACTGTTGCGCATCGTGACCATTGCGGCGGCAGCTCCGCCAAACAGCAGCACCAATTTCAACGGATTATCGAAAACTGCCAAGGCGGCAGCAACCCCAGCTCCACCAGCGATCGCCAAACATGCAAAGATGACATTCATCCATTTGCTGTTAAAAAAATCTGGTTGGCTGCTTGGCTCTTCTTGTGGTGTGTTGACCAGCATAAATGACCTCGTTGCTGCACGGCATGCAATTCACGCCGTGCAGGTTGGTTTAAGTTAGGCCGGTTGTTCGACGGCAGAGAAGAGCACATTCTTTTCGCCACTGCGATACGAGCGGGTCAAGGCCGATTCGGCTTCTTCGACTAATTGACCATAGGCCATGTTGTTGCGGCGGGTTGCGCCCCCAGCGTAGGGCGTGAGTTTCACCACTACATCGTCAATGCCAGTTTCGACTGGCTGATCAAGCGCGTTCAAAATGCGATCGAGCGTGCGCGTGGCGGCAATTTCCGGCGTTTCAGGCAGCAAAATCGAGAAGGTCGTGTTATCCCAGCGCCCAATAATATCGTTGCCACGTAATTCGTTGCGCAACACATTTTTGGCGTGGCGTAACACCCGCTGCACCACGGGCGCAGGCATGCTATCAATCACATCTTGCATGCCATCGAGATAAACCAAGCCCAACGAGGCAATCGAACTGCGGCCCAATGCTTCTTTAGCTTGTTGATCGAAGTGTCGCCGCGTGAAGGCTGTCGAAACCGCATCGATTGTGCTGCGGCGGCGCAAGGCTTCCAACGGCGTTTTCAATTGGGCTTGCACAATCGCGATGATTGCGCCAACGACTGCGCCCAAAATCAAGGCCAAGGTGGTGTCGCGCACTGGCTTGGGGCTTTGTGGCACCGATGAAGGTAAGGCTGGGTCAAGCACAGTCAGGCTATAGCTCGGGTATTTTTGGTCAACGAAATCGATGGTGCGTTGGGCCAAACTATTGGCTAACAATGCGGTGGTATTGGCATCAGGCCCATCAACATAGACTTCCAAGACATTGGCTTCGGGAACCGTGACCGCATTGTTTTTGTAGCGCACGACTTCGCTTGGCGGCAAATTCAGGCCGCCGCCAGTCTCCTTGAATGGGCTGCCGCTATTAAGAATTTCGGCAATCGTGTTGACGATTGTGCGATTTTGCAAGGTGGTAACGCTATATAATTCTTGGCCGCTATCAACGCGGGCCAAGTTTGGGCTGAGCAATAGCCGCGTGCGCGTGCGATACTCAGGCTCAGTTACATAAGAGCGGGCAAGCGCCAAGGTTGCCCCAGTTAATGCTGCCAGAGCGATCAGCCACCAGCCGCGCCCTAACATTCGAAGATAATGACGAAATTCCATAGCAACAGTTCCTTTGTTGCAGCGCCGACTGCTGGCTAGGCCATGCGCTGCGTTGGTTGAATAGTTGAAAGAATAGCAGCCCGAATGCGATCGCCAACGCGATCCCAAGTAAATTCACGATGCGCGAGTTGGTAGCCAGCTTCACCAAATTCGCGACAGCGTTCGGGGTGATCCAATAAATCACTTAAATAATTGGTTAGGCTATCAACATCGCCAGGTTCAATCAGATAGCCAGTTTGGCCGTGCAATACGCGGTCGGGCAGGCCGCCACTGTTGGCCGAAATAATCGGTAATTTATACATTGCCGCTTCGGTGAAGGCAATTCCCGCTGGCTCGATTCTGCTGGGCATGCAAAAAATCGTCGCCTCACGGAAGTGTTGCACAACCTCTTCACGCGGCACGCGCCCAATAATCCGGCAATTGGGCAAATCAAGCTCTGGCGTACATCCCACGATGGTTAATGTAGCGTCGGGATGCTGGGCTTGGATGCGCTTGAAGGCTTCGGCTACTTCCGGCCCGCCTTTGCGCTCCCATTCTACTCCAACAAATAAGATTCGTTTGGCGGCGTAATCTTTATCGGTTGGTGGGTCTATTTTAACATTAATACCTGTATAGACACACTCGGCTTTTTCAGCAGGATAGTTGTAATCTTCAATGGCTGAATTGCGGGCAAAATTGCTGGCAAAAAAGATTTTGCTTGCATTGCGATAAATCTCAGGTTCAATCGCCGCGCGCCATTCTGCAGAGTATTGAATTTTGCTCGGGTCAAAAAGTTTGTAGCGCCAGTTGGCTCTTAGTGTGTGGTCGGTGTAGATAAAATGCGGCAATCCAGCCACACTGGCATCAAAAAAGGTTTGGGTCTGAAAAGCAAAGGCATAATCACGCGGATTGAAACGCTGCTGCGCTAGCTTTTTAATGCGCTTGCCAATCCAGCGCGTGACAAATAAATGCGGGTTGGGCTGCTTCTTGCCAGCCAAAATCTCGCGGCCATATTCTTTGTAGACGGCGGCCATTGCCAACAGATACATATGTGGATTATGTTTAAGCCAATCTTTAAAATCGAAAACCTCAAGCGTATATTCAGGAAATACGCGCTTGAATTGAGCGATCAGATTGGGATTAATAAACGAAAAATCGCGAATTTTGAGAAAAGCAATTTTCTGGGGCATTCCTGCTGCTCCTACGCTTAGGCATTGCGTTGAATTGGTCGTTGCAAAGCGGGATTCACGGCGAGTAAGGTTTCGGAAAGTTTCTCGACACAGGTTACCAAATTGAAATCGCTTTGCACCAGTTCGCGGCCACGCGCTGCATAGCGGGCTGCTTCTTCTGGGTTATCGCGCACGTAGAGCAGTTGGTCGGCCAACGCAGCGGCGTTGGCAGGTGGCACGAGGTAGCCAGTTTCGTCGGGGCGCACCAGCTCGGGAATGCCCGACATGCGCGAGGCTACAACTGGTAATTCGCAGGCCAAGGCTTCCATCAACGATACAGGAACGCCTTCCATCTTGCCCGCTGGGGTGATGATGCTTGCTTGCACATAGCAATCAGCAGTGGCTAACAGCTCGCGGACTGCGGTTTCTGGCTGTGGGCCAAGCAATTCGACCATGCCAGTTAATTGCTTTTCGGCGATCAATTGCTCAAGCATTGCTTTATCTTCGCCACCGCCAATAATTCGGCAGCGGAAGTTTACGCCACGATCGCGCAAGAAGCTACAGGCCTGAATCAAGAAGGGATGGCCTTTGTAATCTTGTAGGCTGCCTGTGGTCAAAATCTCGAAGCGTTCGCCAGCTGGCTTGGGTTGGGGTTGATAGCGCTCTGGGCGAATGCCACAATGCACAATATGAATCCGATTGCGTACCCATTCGCCTAATTTTTCAACCAAAAACTCGCGGTGGAACTCAGCGATTGCAATAATTGCGCTGGCCCCGCGCGCTTTGGTTGGCAGCATTGCCCGATTCACAAAAATATCGTGGCCATGCACCGTGAACGAATAGGGAATGCCCGTTAGGCGATTGATAATCCACGCCGCAAAGGCTGGATAGGTCGCATAATGGCAATGAATATGCGCAATCTTTTGTGCTTGCATATGCTTGGCGAGGGTGATTGCCTTGGGAATTAATGCCAATTTGCGCACTAATTCGCCTGGGCTGCTGGCACTTTCGGCCACCGTTTTGGCCACGATGCCACCAGTTTTGAGCGGTTGTTTGGCTAAGCGTTGGGCCAAGCTCAGCGCAACATGCGGCGAGATAAACGGTTGCGCTTGAGCCAGCGGAATCCAACGCTTGGCTTCATCGTGGACAACCGCCTGTTCTTGCAGCATCAACGGAAACAGCTTAACATCCCAGCCCAAGCGCTCCATTTCGAGCATTTCACGCAGAATAAACGTTTCCGACAAATGTGGGAAACGTGACATCATGTAAGCAATAGGTTGTGGCACTAATGCGCACCCCGCTGTTTCAACACGGCTGGGATGGTGCGGAACAGAATCTGAATATCGATCCACAAGCAGCGGCGTTCGATATAGGCAATATCCAAAAGCAAGCGATCATGGAATTCGGTGCTGGCGCGACCGAACAATTGCCAAAGCCCAGTCAAACCTGGTTGTACATCGAGGCGTTCGGTTTGCCACAAATCGTAGGTGTGGGCACCAAACGAGGTTGGGCGTGGGCCGACGAGGCTCATCTCGCCTTTGATCACATTCAGCAACTGAGGCAGTTCATCGAGACTGGTTTTGCGCAAAAACTTACCAACCTTGGTGATGCGCGGATCGTTGCTAATTTTGAAATCGGGCCATTGCAGCTCATTGAGGTGCATCAACTGCTTTTTCATTTCCTCGGCGTTGGGCACCATCGTGCGAAATTTATACATACGGAAAGTGCGCCCGCCCTTGCCAGTGCGTTTTTGAGTAAACATGATCGGCCCATTGGGCGAATCAATTTTAATCAAGATGGCACATAAGAGGAAAAATGGCAGCAAAAATGGCATGGCCAGCAATAAAATCAACAAATCCATCGCTCGTTTATTAATCAAATAGATCTTGCGAGCCATTGGTGAGCGATTGGGTTGAACTTGAAACAGCCAGGCATAGGCTGGATTTTCACGATAATTGAGTGAAGAAGCCATGACGGTTCCTTTCTGCACGATGCATTGGTGGCCTTTAAACTTCAGTCTGAATGGTCGAGCGTGTGTCTTGTGGTTTAACCGCTTTGAGCTGGCGCAATGCCCGAGTATCGGCCTCGCGAATCAACTCATCAAATGTTAGGGCATCGTCGGGAAATGATGCAATTCCACACAACACATCTACACCCAGCCTCTCGGACGCAGCAGCCTTGATGCGTTCCGCGAAAGAAACAGAATTGGCGGCATTGGTTTCGGGACTCATCACGATAAATTGGTTTGAGCTTGGTTGCTCAAAAATCATGTCGGTACGGCGCATCACATCGGCAACAACCCGGGTTAAGCTGGTAACAACATAGCGAGTCATCATTGATTTTTGCACTTCTTCGACGCTGCGATGAATCGCCAAGTTGACTGATTGGGGATCGGGCTTGATCACCAAGACACTCATTGGCCGACGGTGACGGCGACTGCGCACCATCTCGGTTTGAATTTCGTCGTTCGAGTCGTTGAGTGGCCGAATTTGACGATTGACTTGGGGCAAGGTGATGTTGATCACTGCCTGTTCGAAATCGTAGAGGTCAATCGCAACTTGGTGGGCAAAGCGCACCCCGACCAACAAAAAGACCAGTTCGGTGAGTGATAAATAAATATCGACCCCAACAAACGAAACACTATTAAAAAATGCCAAGCGAATAATTGCGTAGATCGCACCCCAATAGGTCATGGCTACCAAAAGCCGCCGTTGGCGAAAATAGGGCAGCATCAGCGTGATAATGATGGCTGCTAACCCGAGAATATACACAAATGAACGTAGGTCAATAACATTCTCGCCCTGGAAGTCCAGCCGCTCGATGTTAAAAAACGCAGCAAGATAGAGAACGAGCGCAATAATTGATCGACGCAGGTACTTCATGGTGGCTTACTTTCTGGCTATATGTGCCACACTACACCAAAAAACAACACGTTGCCAAGCTGCCGCCGCTTTGGATTGCAACCGCAATTCACTCCCAAATTGCCTGCTTAGCGCTACTTACAATAGTACGGTGTCTTTGGCTGTGTGCCAACAGAATATTCTAAAGCGTGGGTACTAAATTTTTAATAGTACCTTAGCTTAACCATATCAAGAGAAAGGACTACCTACCAATGGTCGTCTTCTACTTTGGCCTCTGACACTAAAAGTGTCAAGGGTGACTTTTGTCCTAAAAAAATTTTAAGTATCCAATAAAAAAGCGATGCACTTATTCTGGCATCGCTGCATTCTGACACATCGCTATCTTCTAGGACACCACGGTCTGTAGTTGTTCTGGCAATCGCAAGTATACCATGGCAGGTCAAAAGATCAACATTTTTTGACTTTAAGCCGCTTGTAGACTATAATGGCGAACGGGTCGGGTCCTGTGCGGCATATGTTTGCCAACTCCGCCAGGATTGAAAGATAGCAACGGTACGCTTGCCTCTATGGGTGTCACAGCAAGCCTGGCCCACTCGCTCTTTTTGCAATAGCCGTCATACAGTTGTATGGCGGCTGTTGTTTTTTAGGCCACATAGACGTTGATTGGCACTGCCAATTGCACCACTAAACCACCATCAACTCCATCGTAAACATCCAAACAACCATTTATTTCTTGTGCCCGGTAACGTAGCCAGCGCAAGCCATGGCTGCCAGCTTGGATTGGGCCGTTGAGCAAGCCAATTCCATTATCACGCACAATTAAAGAGAGCTGCTGTTCGTCGCCACGTAGGCTAATTTCGACGAGGCTGGCTTTGGCATGGCGCGCCACATTGCTGAGGGTTTCTTCCAAAGCGCGTACGAATAAGGCTTCGAGGGCTGGGCTAACGTGCTGGGGAATGGTTGTGGTTTGGAGCTGTACTTCAATTAACGTCATGGCTCGCCAGCGTTCAATAATTGGTTTAAAGCGCTCGACTAAGCTTGGTTGGCTGGCTTGGGGCTTGATATCATCAATTAATAAGCCCAAATCACGGACACCATGATGTGCCTGATGATACACAGCCTCAACCATCGCCGAGCGCTGCGCATGATCAATAATTGTTCTGATGAGTTCAAAGCGGCGTTGGGCAGTTTGCAGGCTGCTGAGCATGCGCGCAGCAGGTTGATTGCTGGTTTCGAGCGGGCGCGGCTTAATGCTGATCAATAAAATACTTGGTACGCCAAGCACTAGCATACTAAACAACATCGGGTTGGCTTGACCAAGTTTGTTGCTGGTAAACAGCGCCACACTATAGCCCAACCATACTATACCCAAGGTAGTACTGCTGCGGCGCGAAAGTTGGCTCGCCGTCGCCGCCAAAATAAGCCACGTATCAAATAACCATGGGCTATACCAGCTGGTGGCGATTAAGGGCATAACCAGCGCCAGCCCAAATTCTAGCCATTGATCAAGCCATGGCCAGCGAGGTACTGGCCAACGCCCAGCAGAACGCAAATATTGAGCCAGATAGCCAAAGCTCGCGATGGCTAGGCCTAAGCCCAAAAACTGGGTTTGTCGCCAGGCAGTCCAAAGCAGTAGGCATGGCAAAAGGCCTGTACGTAGCGCATACAGGTTGCCGCTGGCCATCAAAAAATGGCGCAGATTGCGAATGAAACGGTTCATGAGGCTTGCCATCGTTGGCATCGTTGCGGTTGAGCAGCAGGCATGATCGACACCTTTCGTTCAAACTAGTGTAGCAGAAAGCCATGCTTGCGACAAGATTTGAACAAACTATCGACAAAGCATGAACAAAAGGTTTTAACCCATTCCAATCGGCTAAAAGATTAGGTGTAGCAGCAGGTTTTGGCTGAGCTTTGGCTAAATTTGCAATTTTCGCAAAGCTGTGTATAATAGCGTCATAACGCGATGCGGGAATAGCTCAGTTGGTAGAGCATCTCCTTGCCAAGGAGAAGGTCGCGAGTTCGAGTCTCGTTTCCCGCTCCACGAATGACTGCTGGTGAAAACCAGCAGTTTTTTCTTGTAAATTAATCACTGAAAGGGCAAGAATGCTCAGCTTAAATAGCAATCAACGCCAATATTTGCGCCGCTTGGCCCACGATTTCAAGCCAATTGTGCAAGTTGGCAAGCAAGGGCTTTCAAGTACGGTGGTGGCCGCTGTCGCCGCTGCACTTGATGCACATGAACTGATCAAAGTGAAATTTGTTGAATTTAAAGAAGAACGCCGCGAATTGACCGATCAATTGGTGGCTGATACCGAGGCTGCATTGGTGGCGTTGGTTGGTAATGTGGCGATTTTGTATCGGCCCAGCCGCATTCAAGATAAACAAGTGATTGTGTTGCCCCGTTAAGTAGTTTGGTTACTTCCCTCACCCCCTAGCCCCCTCTCCCACTGAACGCGGGCGAGGGGGAGCATGCTTGGGACACCAATCAGGCTACACCGATCAAAAGCCCCTCTCCCGTTGGACGGGAGAGGGGTTGGGGTGAGGGGACAATCCACGGTAGCTTCCATATTCAATGATAGGCTAGCAGAATTAAGGCTTTCTGCTATAATACATAATGTTGGGCCACGGCCCTTGATAATTTGACGCGATAGAATGCGGATGAGGCGCACAATGCAAGGTGCGCCTTTTGTGCGATTAGCCGCCGCGCTTAACGCAGTAAATAGTGATGTGCTATGGAATATCAACCAAATCTTAGTAATATTCGACCAGGCAATGGCGGGGTTATTCAAGCAGTCGCAGCAGGCAGCACTGGTGCGCAACTTGGGCTACAAGCTGGCGACGCGATTCTGCAAGTCAACGGTCGGGTGATGCGCGATGTGATTGATTTTCGCTTTGCCATGACTGAAGATCAGGTTGAGTTGCTGGTGCGCCAAGCTGGCGAAGAACGTAGCATCCAATTAACCAAAAACCCCGATGATATGCTGGGCCTCGATTTTGTCGAGCCACTCTTCGACCGCCTCCGAACCTGCAACAATAAATGCCCGTTCTGCTTTTTAACCCAAATGCCCAAAGGATTCCGCAAAACACTCTACCTTAAGGACGATGACTATCGCTTGTCGTTTTTGTATGGTAACTTTGTAACATTGACGAATCTCAAGGAGGATGACTGGGATCGGATTGCAGAACAGCGCCTAGGCCCGATGTATATTTCAGTCCACGCAACTGATCGCACGCTACGGGCAATTCTCCTCGGCAAACCCGATGTGCCCGATGTGCTAGCGCAAATTCGGCGCTTGGGCGATTTGGGCATCGAGGTGCATACCCAAGTGGTGGCATGCCCACAGTTAAACGATGGCCCGGCTTTGGCCCAAACCATCCATGAATTGGGCCAGTTGTTTCCAATTGTCCAAAGTATTGCGATTGTGCCAGTTGGCCTAACCCGCTATCGCTTTGAAGGCAAGAAGCCGCAAAGTATCAAAGCTGCCATCCGCGTGCACGAAAGCGCCGAATGGATTGATAGCAACTGGGAAGCCCAGCCAATTTGGCAAGAGGAAGCGCCAGTTGCCAACGAGCTGTTTCAAGCTGCCAAAGAAGGCAATCTTGGTTTTTGCGCTCGCTTAGGCGCAGCCACCGAAGTTGAATTGCGGCCATATCGCGGCGATGAAGCCGCTGCGGTAATCGACATTTGCGAGCCGTTTCAAGAATATTACATGGCCGAACATGGCTCGGTCTTGGTCTACCCTTCCGATGAGTTTTATTTGTTAGCTGGCCGCGAACAGCCAGATGGCTCGTTGTACGAAGGCTACGATCAATTAGAAAACGGCGTTGGTTTGGTGCGCCAGTTCCAAGACGAATGGGCCGAAATTGTGCCTTCACTGCCAAAAGCTGTCGATAAACCAACCAAAATGCTGATGGCGTGTGCCACCTTGGCCGCGCCAGTTTTGCAACAAGTCGCCGAGCAACTTAGTCGAATCGAAAACCTGACTGTTGAATTATGCCCTGTCGTCAATCAATTTTTTGGCGATATGGTGACCGTTTCGGGCTTGCTGACAGGCGGCGATGTTGTTGCCGAGTTACAAAAGCATGGCCCGGCTGATATTGTGATGCTGCCGAAAGTGATGTTTGATCACTCCGGAACTCGCACAATTGACGAATGGACTGTTGAACAAATTGCAACCGCACTTGGTGCGCAGGTGACCATGGCCCGCATGCCGCATGAAATTCGGCGGGTCGTGCGCCAACTTAGCCGCCAAGCAAAACCGCGCTCGCAGCGCCGTTTCATGGCTCAGGCTTCAATGCGCTAGCCCACCAACCACCTGCGAGTGCTACCCAACCCAGTGGAGCATGAGTATGACATCGCAGACGGTTGTGCAGGATAGTGCCTTTGAGTTGGAACACGTATTGGCGGTGATTGAACGGGCCGATGCAATTGCTAGTAGCATGACGCTCGACCCATTACTGAATCGCATGTTGGATTTATTAATCGAGATCGCTGGCGGCGAAGCTGGAACGCTCTATCTGGTTGAAGCAGACGAGATTGTGTTTCAGGTTGTCCACGGCGATCCCGCCAGCCAACATTTGATTGGCGTGCGCTTGCCGATAGATGTTGGCTTGGTTGGCGCAACAATTGCCGCCACTCAGCCACTCTGGATCGAAGATATTAACAACGATCCGCGCTGGGATCGGCGTTTGGGCGAGGCCAACAACCTGCAATTGCGCTCGCTCTTGTCGTTGCCGCTCTTGCTCGAAGAACAAGTCGTTGGCGTGATTCAGATTTTCAATCCGCAACGCTCGGAGCCACGCTTGCTTAAATTGTTGGGCAATCGCATGGCCGCCGAGGTGGAAAAAGCGCGCTTGTTGAAAAAAAGCCAGCAACGCGAATCACGCTTGAGCGCCTTGGTCGAGATTGTTGGCCATATTGGCTCGACGCTCGACCGTACAACCTTGCTGAATTTGATTATTGATTATGCACGGATTTTGCTCGATGCTGAAGCCAGTTCGTTATTTTTGACCGAGCCTGAAAGCGGCGATTTGATTTTGCAGCATTCGACTGGCTATATGCACGAACGGGTGCAGGCGGTGCGCTTGGCCAAGGGCCGTGGCATCGCTGGCTATGTTGCTGCCACTGGCGAGACGATCTGCGTTGGCGATGTCAAACGTGATCAACGCCACGATGGCAGCGTTGATGAGATGACAGGCTTTGCTACGCGCTCGATTTTGGCAGTGCCATTGCAGACTCGTTGCATTACCTTTGGCCGCGAACGTGCCCAATCTGAGGAGCATCTGATTGGATGCATCGAGGTTTTGAATAAACGCGCTGGTCGGTTTGATGCCGATGATACCTTGTTGTTGCAAACCTTGGCCCGTCAAGCAGCGACAGTGCTGGAAATTGCCGATTTGTATGCCGATGTTAACGAGCTGTTTTTGGATGTTATTCAAGCGCTGACGGCGGCGATCGATGCCAAAGACCCGTATACCGAAGGCCATTCCATGCGGGTTTCGGAATTTGCGGTGGCAATTGCTGAAGAGTTGGAGCTAGACCCAAGCTTTATTCATCATCTGCGGATTGGCGCAATTTTGCACGATGTTGGTAAAATTGGCATTAGCGATGGGGTGCTGAAAAAGCCTGGGCGTTTGACCGACGCTGAATTTGGCGAGATGAAATCGCATCCTGAAATTGGCGAACGGATTCTGGGCCATATTCGTATGTTGCAAAGCGAGTTGCCGGTGATCATTCAGCATCACGAGCGGCTTGATGGCAGTGGCTACCCGTATGGTTTAGCCCGAGGCCAAATTTCGCTTGGCGGGCGAATTGTAGCCGTCGCCGATGCCTTTGATGCCATGACCTCTGACCGACCGTATCGCAGAGGCTTACCAATTGAAGAAGCGTTTCGGCGTTTGCGCGCAGGAGCCGACACAGAGTTTGATGCAGTCTGTGTTGAAGCGCTCTGGCAAGCAATAAATCGTGGGCGAGTTCGTTCGCAACGCCTGCGTGATGATAGCGGCGAGCATCGAATTATCAACGATGTCGCGCCATTTCGTACTCCCCTAACACCATCGGCTTGAGCAGGCTGGGTCATTCGGGCATTTGCGCGGGCTAATGGTGGGGTTGGTTGTCAGCAGATTGCTGCTTGACATAGATTTAGTCTGATGAAAGGAAAACTCGCATTTTGCGCGAGTTGTAATAGATATGCCATTCCAACGCCCAAAACGCCGTAGCCCAGAGCGCGGCCCGCAATCAAACTCACGCCCTGCACGGCCTGGCCGACCTGGTGCACGCTCCAATCAAGCGCCTGCTCGTGGCCCACGCCATGATTCCGCTGGCCGCCCAACTGGCGCACCAAGCCGTGGCCCACGCCATGATCCTGCTGGCAGCCCAACTGGCGCGCCAACACCTGCCGGCGCACCACGTCGCCGCGCCTTTGTGCACCAGCCAACCGTTGATATGAGCCGCCCGTTGTTTGCGGTGCAAACCCAACCTGGGGTTGGCCAATTGTTGTTGGCTGAAATTAATGCCACCTTGCAAAAACCAATGTTGGTTGCTCAGCGCCATGTCACCCAAAAAGATGATATGTTGCTGTTTCACACCGACACCAACTCTAAAGAATTGTTTAATCTGCGCGCTGCCGAAGATTTATTCGTGGTTGCCGCGCGGGCTTTCAACATCGCTCCTGACCAAGGCGGCTTGAAGCAAATTCACGCTTCGGTCAAAAATAGTATGTTGGTGCCAACTGCGCTGCGGGTTTTCACCCTCAACGGCGGACGCACACCCAAAATCACCACGTTTCGGGTGGTTACGCGGGTAACTGGCAAACAAGATTTTGCCCGTAAAGCCGTGGGTATCGCCGTGGCCGATGCGGTGCGCGATTCGTGGCCAGGCCGCTGGAAATTGGTCGAAGAAGAAGCTGATGTTGAAGTATGGGTTACGCTGTTTGGCAGCGAAATTATTGTAGCGATTCGGCTTTCGACTGGCGGCATGCGCCATCGCATTAACCGCATTGTTGATCGGCCTGCAGCGTTGCGGCCAGCAATTGCGGCGGCGATGGTTCGGCTTTCCAATCCACAGCCCAACGATGTATTTTTGGATGCTATGGCTGGCACGGGTACGATCATTGCTGAACGAGCAGCAGTTGGGCCGTTTGAGCGGCTGATTGCTGGCGATAAAAGCCGTGAAGCCGTCAAAGCCTTGAGCAGAAATCTGGCAAGTGTCGGCGGCGATTTAGCAATTCGCCGTTTAGATGCAACTGACTTACCATTCCAACCAGGCGAAATCAACAAACTCGTCACCAATTTGCCCTTTGGTAAACAAGTCAACAATATCGATGAATTGCATCAATTGTATTCCGGGGTGTGTGCTGAATGGGCGCGAATTGTTGCGCCTGGTGGCATGATCGTCGCGCTAGCCGCCGAAATCGATGTGCTACGCGAAAAAATTAATGCCACCCCTGAATTACGAGTTCGTGGTACCTTCCCAATCGCTGTGTTGGGCCAAACCGCCACGATTGTGCAACTTGAACGTCGTAGAATGTAGCGATGGTTGCCCTTGGGCAGCGATGGCGAAAGAGGTATAGTTATGGAAAAACCAATTGTGGCGATTGTTGGCCGACCGAATGTTGGCAAATCGACCTTGTTTAATAAGCTGATTGGCGAGCGCCGCGCAATTATTGCTGACGAAGCTGGCACAACCCGCGACCGCCAATATGGCGAAACGATTTGGAATGGTCGCGTCTTTACGATTGTCGATACTGCTGGTTTGTTGGTTGGTGATGACGACCCAAACTTGCCGTTGGCCGAAATTGTGCGTCGCACCCACCAACAAGCGCAACTGGCTATCGATGAAGCCGATGTCATTGTCTTTATGGTTGATGTACGCGAAGGCTTGATCGCTGCTGATGAAGAAGTGGCTGCTTTGTTGCGCCGCAGCAGCAAGCCCGTCGTTTTGGGCGTAAACAAAGCCGATACCGAAGATCGCCGCCAAAATGCGGTTGAATTCTACAACCTTGGCTTGGGCGACCCAATTGCGTTGAGCGCCTATCACGGCACTGGCTCAGGCGATTTGCTCGATGAAATTGTGCGCAATTTGCCTGCTGGCCAAGAAGAGGAAGAGGACGACAATTCGCTGAAAATTGCGATTGTCGGGCGGCCAAACGTCGGTAAATCGAGCTTGCTGAATAAATTGGTCGGCGAAGAACGGGTGGTTGTCAGCGATATTCCTGGCACAACCCGCGATTCAATCGATACCAAATTGACCTATAAAGGCACGCCAATTACCTTGATCGATACCGCTGGGATTCGGCGGCGGGGTTCGATTGAGCAAGGGATTGAACGCTACAGCGTGTTGCGCACGATGAAAGCGATCGAGCGTTGCCAAATTGCCTTGCTGTTGATCGATGCCAAAGAAGGCCCAACCGCCCAAGATACCCACGTGGCTGGGATGGTTTTGGAAGCCAACAAAGGCTTGGCGATTATTGTCAACAAATGGGACTTGATCGACAAAGCCAAATTTAGCTACGAAGATGCCAAAACCACAATGTCGGAAGTATTTCACTTTGCGCCATACGCACCAATTGAGTTTATCTCGGCCAAAACTGGTCAGCGTGCAACCAAAGTGCTCGATATTGCCCAAACTATCCAGAGCGAACGCGCCAAACGGATTAGCACCTCGGATATTAACAACCTGTTGCGCGCAGCGGTGCGTGAACACCCACCAACAGCTATGCACAAAGGTGCACACTTACGCTTGTTCTATGCAACCCAAGCGCAAGCCGAGCCACCAGTCTTCTTGTTCTTCTCGAATGCGCCTGAACAAGTGCACTTTGGCTACAAGCGCTATCTTGAAAACCGCATTCGCGAACAATACGGCTTTATTGGCACGCCAATTATTTTGGTGTTCAAAGGCCGCGAAGAAGAGCAAACTGTCTCGGTTTCTGGCAAACGCTAAGTATTTTTTAGCCTAGTCAATTAAAACAGCAGCGCAATCAGCCATGGTTGAGCTGCTGTTTATTTTGGTATTAATTTCCAAATAATGTGCTCAACTATTAACAATCCAAGCATCGAATTAATTAAAATACAGTTGCTGGATAATATATGTGGAGCATGACCACAAATTGCTGATAGCCAAGATACAAACTGAGGCAACTCAGTGCGAGACCCAGCCCAATCCAAGCTGGTTGGATGCGCAGTGGTTCAGCGGTTTTAACCCACATGCACTTTGCCAGATAGCCAAACCAACCCAAGCCCGCTAACCCAAGGCTGGGCAAAATCCATGGAATTGGGTCAGCCCATGCATATAAAAACACATTGGTGCTGGGAATAATTGCCAGCCAACGCAACGGATAAAAGCCCGAAGTAATTGTTCCTTTGACAATATGCGTGTTTAATAGCAGCACAACAATAAAAACATAGAACCAGTAGCCAATTGCGGTTACTAAACCCAACCAATGCTGGTTTCTTAACCATAAAAGCAAGCCAAAGATAGGTAACATACTGAAGAAGCTTTTAATCAGCAGTGCTAGCGGAAAACGCATTTCCATCATAATTGCTTGATTCATATGTGGTAATTGAATTCCGATTTTTCCATTGCCACCAAATAAAAACATAATAAGCGCACAAATAGTAATAATAATCAGGGTTGCAATACTATAGGCTAATAAGCGTCCAAGACTATAATTCACCAGATTATAGCGTGTACTCCATACTATTTCATGCACTTGCCGATTGTGTTTGCTTTCGTGTACAAAAACAATTGCTAAGCATGCACAACATGTTGGAACCATAATATAACTAAGATTGCTATTAAGGCCTAAAAGGATACTAAAACATAATATAAGAGTTAGCATAATCCATAAAAAGCGATTACGGCTGATATTTCGTAACGAGCCAAGACAGAATGTTGAAACCATAAGCCAACGCACTCCTATATTCAATCAATCAATGATAATTATTGGAATTTTTATCGATTTAACCTGATTGATAGAACCGCTTTTGCTGCTGGCAGCGATATAGTGTAAAAACTGCAATGATTGGGGGCAAAATAAAGGTAATCGCATTGGTAAACGATAAGATCGTGGTTGGTTTTAGAATATTTGCAATTGTTTGTTGATTAACCGAGATAATTTGTTCAATTAACGGAGTACGAAATGAGCTTGAAAATAAATTATCAAATACTATAATTATGATAAGATGAATTTCAATTGAAAAGAATAGAATGTAGAGATAATGATATATTTTTATCGATGATAATTTGCGCGTTAAAAACACTAGGATTACTGTATAAATTAACGAAGGTATGCTCAGAAATATACAAATAACAATAAATAATTGAATAAGAATTAAAGTGTGATTGTTAAATGAAACTAGAAATGATATGCTTAAGTAGATGAGAAAGGCAATCAATGCATACAATAAAGCTTTTTTAATCCCAAACCAAACTATTTTGGCTAATGGAATCGATGCTGAAGGTATTGTATACATCAGCCGCTCCTGTTCACTCGGTTCTGGGCAAAATCAGGGCTTCTTCGCGGCCATACAACCACCAAGCCCACAAGGCCGTAATCAGCCCCAAACTGCCAAGCATGAGCACATTCCAATGCCGCTCAGCCAGCAATACCTGAAAAGCAGCATGGCTATCTAAGGGGAAGAAAAGATATTGCTTAATTTGCTCAAGCCGCGTGCGCTGCTTCATAACCATTGGCAGCCACCAAAATGGCGCAACCCATTGGCTCAAGAGAATAAATGAAATCAACATTGCGCCAATCAGGCTGTAGCGGGTGATGCGGGTAATCCAATGGCCAAGGCTGAGCGCGCTAAACATCAACAAATTGCTATAGCCGAAAATCAACCAATCGTTGGCCACAAGCCATGTGCAGAGCATTGCAACCAACCAACTTGGGCCAATGATCAGGCAGCTACGCATCCACCACAAGCGCCGAATGCCAAGGCCGGTCGCAGCACTTAGTTCAATAGTTGGATCGTCGATTAAACAGCCAACACTCAGCCAGGCAATAATGGTTGGCATAATTGCTTGCACAACCAGCATTGCATTGTGATAGCTGGCGGTCAGCGCCCAGACTGCCAAGAGGGCCGTAATGCTTAAACTGCTGATCCAGCGCCAACGCACGATCCGCGCTTGTAAACGCCAAAGCGCCAAGGGTTGGCGCAGGCTAGGGTTGCGATTTAGGCGCTGGCTTGTTGCATCATCCATAGGTAGGCTTCCTCTAGGCCAACGCTGCTGGCTGGTTTGGCGTTGCTGCCTGCTGGCGGCTGGCCGACAATTCGGTAATGGTAACCTTGCTCGTCGTTGCTACTGCTGACAATTGCCAATTGTTGGTCGTAGAGCGGGGTCGGGCTGGTAATTTCCCAACTTACTTGAGCTGCGCGGGCCTGCTCTAACAGCTCATTCAAGCCGCCTGCATATAAAATGGTTTTTTTGAGCATAATTACTTGGCGGCAGGTTTGCACAATATCCTCAACAATGTGGGTCGAGAAAATCACCAAGCGCTGGTTGCCCAGCCCTGCCAAGAGATGGCGAAAGCGCAGCCGCTCCTCTGGGTCTAAGCCAGCGGTTGGCTCATCGACGATCAGCACTTTGGGATCATTCACGATTGCTTGGGCGATACCAAGCCGACGTTGCATGCCGCCTGAGAGTTGGCGGGTTGCTTTATTGGCATGGTCGCTGAGTCCAACATATTGAATGCTACGCTCAACCGCTGCTTTGCGCTCAGCAGCATCGTGCATGCCCTTGAGTTGGGCGATGTAATCGACAAATTCGCTGCATGTCCAAGTTGGGTAAAAGGCTGGATGTTGGGGCACATAGCCAAGTTGTTGGCGCAGTTGAGCCAATTGTTCAGGCTGAGCTAAATCGCAACCTGCGAGGCTGGCGCGGCCTTGTGATGGCTGCAAAAAGCCTGTCAAAACCCGAATTAAGGTCGTTTTGCCTGCCCCATTTGGCCCAAGTAAGCCAATCATGCCACCTTCAAGCTGCACATTTAATTGCTCAAGCGCTTGATACTTGCCATAATGTTTGGAGATATTTTCAAGCTGAATTAAACTCATCGCTCACCTTCCTTAGAACACGCTTGCTGGATTATACATGTGGAGCATGGCCACAAATTGCTGATAGCCAAGATAGAGGCTGACACAACTCAGCGCGAGGCCCAGCCCAATCCAAGCTGGTTGGATGCGCAGTGGTTCAGCGGTTTTAACCCACATGCACTTTGCCAGATAGCCAAACCAACCCAAGCCCGCTAACCCAAGGCTGGGCAAAATCCATGGAATTGGGTCAGCCCATGCATATAAAAAGACATTGGTGCTGGGAATAATTGCCAACCAACGCAACGGATAAAATCCCGGGGTTATTGTTCCTTTGAGAATTTCTGGGCTAAGCAAAATAACAAAGGCAAAAATGTATAACCAATAGCCAATTGCGGTGATTAAACCTAGCCAATGGTTCTGGCGTAAGCAGAATAACAACGCAAAGATTGGTAACATACTCAAGAAGGTTTTGATCCATAATTGCCAGGGAAAGCGCATTGAAATAGTTACATGTTCACCGTTATGCTGCAAAAAAGTACCAATATACCCATTATTGTCATGTAAGAACATTACAATTTCACAGAGTCCAATAATAATCAGGGTAGCAATACTATAGGCTACTAAGCGACCAAGGCTATAACTTACCAGATTATAACGCGTGCTCCATACTATTTCACGCACTTGTAGATCGCGTTTGCTTTCGTGCACAAACACAATAGCTAAACATGCACAAGATTGAGTAAATAGTGTATACATAATATCGCCACTTAAGCCAAGAAAAGCACTAAAAGCTATTAATAACGGCAACATAACCCATAAAAAGCGATTATGGCTGATATTCCGCAATGAACCAAGGCAAAATGTTTGGATTAGATTCATCAATTATTACCTTATCAATTGATACTGCTGCAACATATCTTTAAATAAGATCTCACCGGTAATGAAACAAATGAGACCTCCGATTGCTAATCCTAGCATTAACGGCTTAGAAAATGATACTGGTAAGCGCTTCTTATATCGATAATCAAGCCAAAAGCAATAGCTTGAAAATAATATGAGTACCAACCCAAGGGTTGGTAGTAGCCAATACTGAGTTGCAGCCCAGTAAAATTGATGAACATTAAAACTTGGGATGAAATTTAATATTTTGAGTGGATTACTTGAATTTTCTAATAATAAATTACGTAAATAACCACGTATTGCTATCCCAATGAATGAAAATAACCAATAACTAATAGCAATAAATATACTTAATCTGGGTTTATTTCGTAGCCATACTAAACCAGTTAGTATAATCGAATTTGCTGCAAATACTTTACTCATTAATGGCCAAGGATTTTGGCTAAAAACTCGCAAGTAAAGTCCATTGATCGTAAATCCTGCACTTTGACCATCTGAAAATGGAAAGGTCGCACCCCAACATAATAATAGAATACAGATTGTAGCGATAAGGTAGGCAATTAATTGTCCAGTTATTAATTGAACTGTATTATAATTTGTGCTAACAATTTGTTCTTCAATTTTTTGAATATATCGATTTTCCTGCGCAAATATAACTATGAGACAAGCACTGGTTGAAAACATTAATATTGATAATAGTTCTGCTCCAAAGCGTTTATCAAGAAATCCTCCGAAAGCTATTAAGAGCGGAATCATAATTCGAATAAATCGGCTTTTCCAAATTGTTCTTAATGAACCTTGAATTGTTGGAATTAATTTTTTCATATAGTATTATATGGTCGATGTATGTTTAAATCCATACATCGACCAATTTAAATTCCTATGGATGATTTACCGTGCTATTTGTATTTTTTACTTCATTAGGATTTGACCAAGTATGACTAGCTGATACAGCCGCTGTATGTAATCCATTTGCATCCCATACACTACATTCATCATAGGCTTCGCCATGAGCGGTTGACGTTGAATCATTAAACGAACATGATCCGCCACTTGGCCCAAAAACATTCATATGCCCATTGACTGTAAGACCACGAGCATAATTATAATTTTGAACGCCAGTTCTGCCTCCACCTACTACTCGTGCTGGCCATGCGCGCCATGAGTCGCTACTATGGTGTGTTGACGGGTTAACTGCCGCTGCAAACGCCTCTCCTGCATTAGCCGCACCTAAAACGATTGCTAATGCAATAATCCCTCGACTGATGAACTTAACCATGATTCTTCACTCCTGATAAGATAATCATTGATTTTATAATAGAAATAATTATTTTATTTGTAAATAGTTAAAAATTTACCCCTAAAATATTATAAATTTTGAATTAAATGCAAAATAAATACCTAATTGGCATATAAACAACTACTATTTTAAATTGCAATCGGATATAAATACTTGTGTGTTTGTGTATCCTCTTGGGTGCTGAATTATTGGGAATAACAAAATAAACCAAATAATTATTTGGAATGAGGCGAGGGATTGAATAATGAAGGAGTTTGATGGATGATTATGTGGAATAATCAACGGGCTTCTCTCGCAGCCAACTGTTGCCCACGATTATAACGAAATTAGTTTTCCTGTCAAGCAATTACCGTGCTGCTGATTAATATGGTGTAATCAGCAGCATAATTTAGCTAGCTATTTAGCTTTATTTACGGAAATTTTTTAAGCTATGCCAATTAATTTCTGTTGCTCTCATCTCAACCCCTCACCCGCGCACGGGCGAGGGGCTTCTCGATACTGTAAGGGGAGCTAGGCTAATTCGCCAAGTAGGCCACGCGAGATGACCATGCGTAGAATTTCCGAGGTGCCTTCGCCAATCGTCAGCAAACGGGTATCGCGATAGTAGCGCTCAACCGGATATTCGCTGCTATAGCCGTAGCCTCCAAAGATTTGGACTGCGTTGCGGCAGGCCCGTTCTGAGGCTTCCGAGGCGTAGAGCTTGGCAATCGCTGCTTCGCGAGTGAAGGGCTTGCCGTTTTCTTTGAGCCATGCAGCGCGTAAAATCAGCAAACGAGCAGCTTCCAGCTCGGTATCCATATCGGCCAGCATATTGCTAATCGATTGATAGCTGCCAATCGCATGGCCAAAGGCTTGGCGTTCACGGGCATAGCTGACTGCTGCTTCCATGGCCGCAACGCCTAGGCCAATCGCCATTGCGCCAATCGAAATTCGCCCGCCATCAAGCACTTTGAGGAACTGCACAAAGCCATCGCCCTCGGCTCCAAGCAAGTTTTCGGCTGGCACGCGCACATTATCAAAGGTGATGGCGTGGGTATTCGAGCCACGCAAACCCATTTTATGCTCTGGGCTGCCAAAATGTACGCCAGCTGTGCCTTGAGGAATGATGATTGCGCTAATGCCACGTTTGCCACGATCTTTATTGGTGATTGCAGTAACAATCAAGTGGCCAGCTTCAGCAGCGTTGGTGATCCACATTTTTGCGCCGTTGATCACCCATTCGTTGCCTTCGCGCACGGCGGTGGTGCGGGTCGAGCCTGCATCTGAGCCTGCATGTGGCTCGGTTAGGCCAAACGCGCCAAGGTAGCGACCTTCGGCGGCAGGCCGTAAAAATTGTTCTTTTTGTTGATCGTTGCCAAACATGGCAATTGGGGCGCTGCCTAAACCAACGTGAGCCGCATACGAAAGTGCGGTCGAGCCACAACAGCGGGCAATCTCCTCGACGGCGAGGGCTGCACTAATCGCATCGGCTCCTGCGCCGCCTAATTCTTCGGCAAAAGGCAAGCCCATCAGGCCAGTATCGGCCATTTTTTTCCATGTCGAGGCCGGAATTTGGGCTTTTTCGTCAACCTCTTTGGCTTTGGGCAATAACTCACGCTCAGCAAATTCACGTACCGTTTGACGCAGTTCTTGCTGTTCTTGGGTTAACTGGAAATCCATCGAGCATATCTCCTATGATGTTGGTCGGCTTCGTTGCCTCCCTGTAGTATACCAAGAAGTTAGTAGAAGGATGAAGGATGAGGGATGAAGGATGAAATTTAACCACGAAGGACACGAAGAGCACGAAGGTTTCTAAACCTTGTATTCTTACAATATCCCCAAACTTGTTTTTGATTTCTGACTTTTGATTTTTACTTTCATCCTTCTAATTAGGTTTCCTCATCGATAAAAGCCACATGGCGGAAGGTGGTTTGGTCTTCGATGCTGGCCCCGAGTGCCCCGACGATCAGGCCAATCACGGTGACGGTGCCAGCTAAGGCCAGATTACGCTCAAGCGAAAGCGTGGCAAAATCGGTCCAGCGCTCTGCTAGCTCGTTGGGTACAACCCAAATCACCAGCATTGCCGCGCTGATCAGCAGCAGCACCATTGAAAGCATTGCGCCTAAAATCGTCAGGATAATTGCAAAATCGGTGACGACGACTTGCTCGGTTAGCCGAAAACGGGTGCGCCGCGTCAGCAAGCGTTGGCGAGTAACGACGAAGGTTGTGGTGGCGGCAATCGTAATTGCCAATGCTCCAGCAACTTCATCGAACGGCAAGCGCACCCCAACATCCCAGACCTCGGCGGTAAACAGCAAAATCAGTAAGGTTGATAAGGCTGCGCCAGTGAATTTGGTCAGGTGCCAGACCAAAATCCATGGCCGATTGCGCACGACTGCTGCAAGAATTTCGCGACCTGAACGGGCCAGCACGCGCAAGGTAAAAAAGAAGGGATTGCGCGATGATTCGCCGGTTTCTTCCACCCGCAAATCAGCAACTTCGGTCAGCGATTCGAGCATCCATTCGCGCTCCTCGCTGCTAAAATCCTGTACCGTATCGAGATCTTCGGGCACGCGCGGCACGCTCATTGGGCTACTTGGCTCGTCGCTATGTGGCAAGGCCAATAAATCGCCAAGCAAATGTAAAAACAACGCCCAAATCCGCTTACTGAGCACCAATTCGCGCTCAGCTTTGCGTACCATCGAACGCTGGGCGGTTGGATCGAGCCGCGCCGTTGAAATGGCGGCTGCATCAAGGCCGCTGGCTGGCGTGCCGAGCGTATATTGCTTGCTCAAGGCATGCAAATCGGTGGCGGTGAAGGCGACAGCAAAATCCCAGCCTTTGGTCAAGCGCTCGGTCACCGCCATATCGATTAAGCGAATTGGTTCGGCCAAAACATCGCCAGGGTCGGGGTCGGGGCGCACGACGATTGGCAAACGCCACGAAAATTCGGGCCAGCATTGGCGCAAATAATCGCGGGTTTGCTCGCGGGCAGTCCGAATTGCGCCCTCGTCGATTTTTTCGAAGGTGCCGATCAGCACCCAGCCAATTTCGACCAACGGGCGCTTGGGAGCTTGAGCTTCGCGCGGTGAGTTCCACAGATATTCAGCTTGATCAACTGGCTCGATCTGCGGTTCACTCATTCAGCACGCTCCCATGCTTGGGCCATCGCAATTTTGCTCAGCCGATCTTTATACACCAGCCAGAGCAATACATCACCAGATTTGGCATTGTTGGTTAATTCGGCGAAGGCGTTATCGTCGCCTTCAAGCTCGGTGATTGCGCTTGGATCTAGGCCCGCAGCGCTGGCAGCGGCGATCATCAATGGCTCTAACGTGCCTGGTTCGCGCCCACGCAAAAACCACGGATCACGTTTGAGTACCAAGCGATCGACGTGCTGCGCGATGATTGTCATTTGCTCTTGAATTTGCTGGTCGGTGCGATCACCGGTGCCACTAAAGACCATTGCAATCTGGCCAGCGGCTGCGCGCAATGGCTCGGCACTGGCCAACAACACGCGCAGGCCATCGCTGTTGTGGGCGTAATCGATCAACAAGGTAATGCCATCACGCTGAAATTGGTTCAAACGGCCTGGGTTGTGCTCAGCATTTGGTTGAAATCCAGCAAGGCCAAGCGCAATCTGGCCTGCACTTAATCCAAATGCGTGCAAGGCTGCTGCTGCTGCCAAGGCGTTGGCAATATTGTGCTGAGCCACGCCACCGAAGCTTAATGGCAATTCAGCCACAGCAATTAATGGTTGAATGTGGCCTGCACTGGCAAGCATCAATTGATCTGCTGCCAGAAACACACAGCTATGTTGGACTTGCTGCGCTTGGAGAATCAACGGATTGTTGGCCTGCAAACTAAACCAAATAATTGGCGCAGGAGCTTGCGGCGCAACCACCTCAATCAACACCAGATCATCAGCATTCAAAATGACAGCTTTTTGGGCAGCGCGCACAATCGTAGCTTTGAAATGGGCCATTTCGGCGACTGTCGCCAAGCCACGATCGGGCAAATGATCGTCGGCAACATTGGTCAAAACCGCAATATCACAGTGATCGAAAGCAATGCCACGGCGCAATAAACCACCACGTGCGGTTTCGAGCACCGCCACCTCAACTGTTGGCTGACTGAGTACCAGTTGCGCCCCGCCAAAGCCCGTCCAATCGCCATGCTCAATTGCGTGATTATTGATCCACACGCCGTCAGTATCGGTGCGTCCAGTATGATAGCCAGCGGTGCGCAAGGTAAAATCGATTAAGCGAGTGGTGGTAGTTTTGCCGTTGGTGCCGCTAATGGCGATAATCGGCAAAGCTTGATAGGTCGTTTGGTCAAATTGGACGGCGTTTTGGCTATGCACGCCATAGCCAACTAGCCAGCGATCGTCAGCGCGCCAAAGTGGCAAATGTTGTTCACGCAAAGGTTGCAAGTTACTTGACACTTGTTCTTTGGCAAGCATGGCCTGAATCTCGGCGGTACTGGCGGCCTCGGTAGTGCCCGCGACTTGTTCAAGCAGCAGCGCCAAACTTTCAGGCGTTGTGGTTGCCCACGTGATGGCAAACTCACCAAGGCTTGGGTGTTGTTGGATGTTTGGCTCAGCAGCCTTGATGCCAGCGCTGCTCAGCGCATGGGCTACCTGATCGAGCCAAACCTGAATTTCAGCCAGATTTCCGACAAGCCGAACTAAAGCTACCTGGGCATGGGCATAGCCATTTGGCCCTTCAAGGGCGCGAATATCACGAAATTCCAGCATAGGCCACCAACCTTAATCCAGCACGAATGTAGGCTTAATGGTACATGGACAGCCCAAAAAAGCAATTGCGCTTGTTACTCGCCGCCAAGCTCGCGCGCCCGCCGATAGGCTGCCCAAACCCCATCGGCCAAGACCGTGCGCAACCGACCTTTTTCAAGCTCGTAGAGCGCGGCGGCGGTTGTACCACCAGGCGAGGTAACCATATTGCGCAATTCGGCAACGTGCTTGCCCGATTGCACCGAGTAGCGCACCGCGCCAATCACGGTTTGCTCCACCAGTTGGGCGGCGATGCGGCGCGGAAAGCCCATATGCACCCCTGCATCAATTAAGGCTTCCATCACCATAAAGACGTAGGCTGGGCCAGTGCCAGATAGCGCTGTGGCCATATCCATAAATTTTTCATCTTCGACCTCAACTTCTTCCCCAATTGCGCTGAGCACAATTTTGGCCCAGCCCCGGCGAGCCTGATCGAGGCCTTTGCTAGCGGTCCAAACCGTAATGCCCTCGGCAATTTGGGCTGGAGTGTTGGGCATCGAACGAGCAATGGCGCTATGGCCAGTGGCTTCGGCAATTTGGCGCATTTTCACGCCCGCTAGTACCGAAACAATCAGATCATCGCTTTGAAACGCTCCATTAAGTTGGGGCAGCACTTGTTCGGTCATTTGGGGCTTGATGCCTAAAATCACGACGTTACCCCAGGTTGCGGCCTCACGGTTATCGCCGGTGGTGGCAATGCCCCAGCGTTGCGATAATTCGCGCCGCCGCTCAGGGCGTGGCGTGGCAGCTAAAACTTGGCTTGGTTGTACCAATTCTGCTTGCAATAAACCGCCGATAACGGCCTCGCCCATTGTGCCTGTGCCAATAACTGCAATATTGAGGTTGGTTAACATGGTCGGTTATTCTCCATGAGTAGTTGATTGTTCACAGGCTGCATTGCCTAGCCGCCACACTGCGGCAATGTTCGTTTTGATCCCAGAAGCGGACGAAGGATGGAAACCGCGAAGAACGCAAAGGACACGAAGGTTAAGTTTTTTAGCCACAGATTTTTAGGATTGGGTTCTTGCTAGCCCAAAGCCATGAACATTTTTAGCCACGAATTCCACGAATGCTCACTATTCATCCTTCATCCTTCATCCTTCATCCTTTTCAACTCTGCGCCGCTGCGTTAAAAATTGATCCAAGAAGGAGTCGAAAACCGCAAAGAACGCGAAGGCCACGAAGGTTAAGTTTTTTGGCCACAGATTGGCACAGATTTTTAGGATTGGATTCTTGCTAGCCCAAAGCCTAGAGCCTGGCCCCTGAACCCTAGCCCCTTCATCCCTCATCCTGCTTTTGATTTTTGCCTTCTGCCTTTTGCCTTCATCCCTCATCCTTTGTTCTATGCTCTCTGTTCTATGTTCTTAATCGTCGTTACCGCCTGATCAAGCCCAATCGTATCGACCACGCCCGTTGCGCGGTTGCGCAGCTCGACGGTATTTTGCTTGAGGCCGCGTTCGCCAACCGTGAGCCGCCATGGCATACCGAGCAAATCTGCGTCGTTAAATTTCACGCCCGCCGATTCGTTGCGGTCGTCGTAGAGCACGCTCACGCCAGCAGCATGCAATTGTTGATAAAGCTGATTGGCGGCATCGCTGACCGTGGCACTTGCCCCAAGTTGTACCAAATGCAGATCAAACGGCGCGACGCTGGCTGGCCAAACGATGCCTTTTTCGTCGTGATGTTGCTCGATAATCACCTGTAACAATCGTTCGAGACCAATACCATACGAACCCATGACGATTGGCTGAGCCTGACCTTGTGGATCAAGATAGGTTGCGCCAAGCGCTTCAGTGTAGCGCGTGCCTAATTTGAAAATATGGCCAATTTCGATCCCGCGCTCCAAACTTAGGCTTGCGCCACAGCTTGGGCAGGCATCGCCAGCCTCAACATTGGCAATATCGGCGACGATTGTTGCTTGCCAATCGCGGCCATACACCACGTTTTGCAAGTGATAGCCGCTGCGATTTGCGCCTGCAACCAAGCCACCAACCCCAACGACCGAATGATCGGCGATCACGGTGACGTTGCTTAGTCCAACAGGTGAGGCGTAGCCTGCGACCGCTCCAACGGCGCTAATTTGCTCAAGCGTGGCTGCTTCCAATACCGAAACGCCTGCTGCCGCGCGCAATTTAATTTCGTTGACTTCGCGATCGCCGCGCACGACCACGAAGATCAAGCCTTTTTCTGAGTTGAAAAAGACAGCTTTGGCAGTTTGGGCTTCGCTAACCTGCAAAAATGTCGCTAGCTCCGCAATTGTGGTGCAGGCTGGCGTAGCAATTTCGCTCATGGCTGGCAAAATTTCGTTGGTTGCAGCAGCTTGGCCGCGCACCGCGACCTCGCTATTGGCGGCATAATTGCAGCTTTGGCAAACTGCGAGCGTATCTTCGCCGCTGCCTGAAAAGGCCATATATTCGCGTGGTTCGCGTCCGCCCATCTCGCCGCCATCGGCTTCAACTGCGGTGAAGCGCACGCCGCAGCGTTCGAAGATCGTTTCGAAGGCCAAGGCAACCCGGTCATACACTGCGTCCAAGCCAGCCCAATCTGCATCGAGCGAGTAGGCATCGAGCATAGTGAATTCGCGCAGCCGCAATAAACCGCCGCGCACGCGTAATTCGTCGCGATATTTGGTGTGAATTTGATAGAGCAAGCTTGGCAATTGACGATACGAATCGACCTCACGGCGGGCTAGCTCAGCCACAGCTTCTTCATGGGTTGGCGCAAACAATAAGGCTTGCTGATTTCGATTCTCGAAGCGCAACATCGCCTCGCCATATTGGGCATAACGTCCGGTTTGTTGCCATAAACTGGCGGCATGCACGACTGGCGTGCGAAATTCGCCAGCGCCAATTGCTGCCAATTCGGCGTGCATCAGCGCTTCGATGCGGCGAAAAACCCGCATGCCGAGTGGCAACAGCGCCATGCCACCAGCTAATAATTGACGGGCCAAGCCAGCGCGCAAAATTAATTGATGGGCCGTTAATTCAGCTTCGCTTGGAGCCTCGCGCAATGTGCGCCCGAAACCACTACTCATTCGCATAACCGACCTCCTTGCAGCAATAAAAAAACCGTCCCCAGATGCAACAGCATCTAGGGACGGCTAAAAAACCGCGGTACCACCCTAGTTGAAGCTCAGATGAGCCTCCCCTTGGTCGTCAACCAGTGAATTGACGTGTCGTGATCTCGGCGACAAACCCGACCAACCTTGTTTGGGTGTGGCGTGCACACTTGGTTCGGCGGTAACTCTGGGGTGGGTTTGCGTAGCCTAGTCCATTTCGAGCTTGCACCATCCTCGAATCGCTGGTTGGCTATTGCTGCGCTACTAATCCCCATCAACGTTTGCTATCAACTTTGTGGCTGCAACTCTATCATAGCTTATGCAAACCTGTCAATCGACCAATCATAGCTTCGGATGCTCAAAAATCACCCTTGTAATAACGAGCTATGCGGTTATAATCAAGCAGATTGAGTAGAATTGAGGGCGACACTCCTAACTTCCCCCTGCATTTTAGCCAGAGTTCCCCTCCTCGTTAGATCATTCGTTTGCAATGGCTTGAATTGAGTGCTATGACCACACCAATTTACAGGGCTTACTGGCGAATAGCCCCATTGGATACGTCATTTCACAATCGTAGTTCTATAGCGTTTTCGCCCTAAGCAGCTAGAATAAGCATTCCTGAGTTGAATTGAGGGTTTTCCTTCCACTGTCCCCAGCGTTCTTGCCCGAAGCTCCCTCCACGTTGAGAGGTTTATAAGTATGCCCGCTTCCATTGTGCAGATCAAGTACGATGTTGTTGATGCGATTATCGTTCGTTTCCAAAAACTGCATGAGCAGAGCCAAACCATTCAAGCCAGCGTATGCCAGACGATAAACTCGTTACAAGCTGGTCAATGGCAAGGCAGCGCTGCCAACGCCTGTTTTCAAGAATTTGAGCATGTGGTTAATCCGGCTTTTCAGCGCTTGTTACATGCGTTGCAAGGCAGTGTTGAAACTACCAAGGCCATTCGGCAAATCATGGCCGATGCTGAGGCTGAAGCCGCCGCCCTATTTCGCGACGATTTTGGCCCAATTGTCTTAGGTGGTAATCGGGCGATGTTTGTTCAAGAAGCTGGTGGCGCAACCCCAACCCCAACTCCGCCAGAACCACCCTTGAAACTACCATTCTTGCAAAAATTGATTGATTTTATACTCAAAGCTACTGAGGCTTGGCGCAACGATCGTGCTGATGGAGTGCAAGTCAATGCTGATGGATCGGTCAGTTATGCCGATGCAACTCTGATTTTCGAGGATATGGCCAATGAACCCGACATTCCGTTTCAGTTTCCTGATGATGGTTGTTACGCTCGTGCTCATTTCATGGCCTACCGAATCTCAGAACGCTATGGAATTGATATTAATGATGTCGATAAAGTATTTATCTATGGCGATTTAGAAGCGCAAACTAGCTTTATTTATGACCAAGTGACGATAGGCGGTACTACCGATACATCATCAACTGCCGATGGTACGGTTAATTGGGCTTGGCACGTTGCGCCCATTATTAATGTACGTCAAGGTGATATAAATGTCCCAATGGTTATAGATCCTTCGTTATCAAACCGACCTCTAACCATTGAACAATGGAAAGCGATTATGAATGATCCTGATGCTATTACAGAAATTACCGAACATACAACGTATGGTCCAAATTATTCCTATGATCAGGCTCAACGAGAACAAATTGATGGAGAAGCACAAGCTATACTTGAAGATTATAAACAACAATGTGTCGATGCTGGATATTGCCAGCCATAATCACAATAAGGGATTCTAATGAAGAATATAATTGAAAAGATTGTTATTCTAATTCTTCTTGTAACGATGATTAGTTGTAGCAATCAATCAAGACCATCGAATAACTCAATACTCCCCTCTAGCGAGGTAACTCCCATGAATGATGCAGGTTTTTTTGTGTATATTTTCGACCAAACTGCCGTGCCAGGCCTTGGGAAAACCGCCGAAACTGCATGGCCAATTTTACAAGCTGTGCCGTTAGAACAGGCAGCATTCACCGTAACTGAGCAGCTATTGCTCAACTACCATTGGCCTACCCAAACGATTACCTTTACCAATCCATGGGGGCAAACCGATCGTGATGCGCCAAGTTATATGTGGAATGGCGGAGGTTCGTTTGTCGTCGTCTATAACAGGCAGCGCTTGTTTGGGGGCAAGGTCGTGGCCGCAATCAGCCCTCGACGCTTTGACTATCCAGCGATGGCTTTATCAAATGACTATATTCTGATGGAGAATCCTGAATTACAAGGCAAGTTGGTCTATTCGTTTCATCCAAAATCGGCAGTTATGTATCCGCCACAATCGCAGTTTTTAGCGGATGATCCGGCAATAGCCGAAGCGGTTAAAAACCATTTGCGTCAACTTGGCAAGTTGGTTGAGTAACGGAGGTTGGTGATGCGTTGGTTGACCTATTGTTGGCTGCTGATTGTGCTATTTGGCTGCACGCAAGCAGATCAAGCGCCACCCACAGCGCAGCAATTTGCGATTTATATTTTTGATCGGACTGCAATCAATCAGTTTGAGGTGACAAATCATAATCCCACAGCAGCACTTCAAACAATTGATTTAGCCGCAGCATCGATCGTGATTACTGAAACTGATCTGCTTGCTTATGATTGGCCACAGCAACAACTGCGCATTCGCAATCCTCAAGGGTTGAGTGCCAAAGAGCGTCCAGCGGAGATGGATATTGAAGGCTTTTTTGTGATCGTCTTTAATCAACAACGGATTGTGATGGGCCGTGTTCGTTCAAATTCAACCGCGCTGGCCGCTGATTATCCATTGTTGCTGGATACAATCGAATCGTATAGCAATCAAGAGGCTATCTCGGTTTATCAACTGCGCTCGAATAGCGCAACGATTCGGAGTGCTGCACCCCATTCGTTTCCCAATGCTGATCCGGCAATTGCTGAGGCAGTTAAAAATCATTTGCGCCAGCTTGGCAAGTTGGTTGAGTAACGGAGGTTGGCGATGCGTTGGTTGAGCTATTGCTGGCTGCTGATAATGCTGCTTGGCTGCACGCAAGCAGATCAAACTCCGCCGGCAACGAAGCAATTTGCGATCTATATTTTTGATCAAGATGCGGTGCCAGGGCTTGGGCCAACCGCCGAAACTGCATGGCAGATCTTACAAGTCGTGCCGTTAGAACAGGCAGCATTTACCATAACCGAAGATCTATTGCTCAGCTATCATTGGCCCTCCCAAACAATGACCTTTACCAATCCATGGGGCCAAACCAGCATGGATGCACCTTTTTATATGGTTGGCGGTGATGGTGCATTTGTGGTGGTCTATACTGGCCAACGCTTGTTTGGGGGAAAAGTAGTTTTCGCAGGCAGCCCGCGCCGCTTCGACTATCCCGCCATGGCCTTATCTCAAGAGTTTATCCTTATGCGAAACCCTGAATTACAAGGCAAGTTGGTCTATTCCTTTCACACTCGTCCATCAGTGCTGTATGAGCCACAATCGCAGTTTTTAGCGGATGATCCGGCAATTGCAGAGGCGGTCAAAGAGCATTTGCGTCAACTTGGCAAGTTGGTTGAGTAACGGAGGGTGGTGATGCGTTGGTTGAGCTATTGCTGGCTGTTGATCGTGCTGTTTGGCTGCACGCAAGCAGATCAAACTCCGCCGGCAACGAAGCAGGTTGCAAGCTATGAATTATATTTTTTTGAAAATAACGTCCTCAGCAAGCAGCAAGCTGAGCGGATTGCGGCCAATCAGGAATGGAATCTCTTGCGTGATCCTGATCTTTCACAAGCTAGCTATGTGATTTCTGCTACTGCTATCGTTGAATACAACTGGCCACACCAAACGCTGATTGTGCAAAATCCATGGGTTAAAGCCAATCAAAAAACTCCATTCTTTATCTCCGAAGGCACAACCTTAGTTGTATTCAATGGGCAGATTATTAGAGCCTACCAGCGTGAGCTAAGCATTAGCAGCAAATATATTGGGCCCGAAACTGCCGTGATGTATCACGAACTGCAAGCAAATGTGGCTGATACAACGCTTAAATATCGTTTGACCCAAGCAAATGCAATTTCGCCAGCTGCGATTGTCAGTAACGATCCAGTAATTGCTGAGGCAGTTAAGCAGCATTTTCGCCAGCTTGGTAAGTTGGTTGAATAACGAAATGTTGCTTCTCTCATCAGCAAAATCACTTCTAGAAATGGTGGGTGAAGTTCGAAATATGCATTGCCAGCTTGCGCTCTGCCGCTTAGCCAACACCAGCATTTCTATCACGATGAATTGCTAACCACCCAATAAAAAGCCCCTCTCCTGCTAGGCAAGAGAGGGGTTGGGGTGAGGGGAATTCTAGCCTGGGAAGCGGCTGAGATGTTCTTCGAGTTTGACGTGGCAGGCGGCTTCTTCGCTGCGTAGCGTCGTTTCTTCTTCGCGGAGGGCATTCAATTGGTCTTCGGTTTCTGCAAGCGTGGTGATATAGCGGGTGCGCAATTCGCCCTCGCCACCTTCGTTTTTGAGCACATCAAGGTTGCCACGAATTTGGGTTTGTTGATTGTAGATTTTTTGGCGTGCGGCCTCAATTTCGTTGAAGCGCTGGGCAATGCTGTCGAGCCGTGCATAGAGGGTAAGCACTTCGCGCAATTCGCTAACGGTGTTTTGATCGAGCATGCGATCGTGCAAATAGCGGCGTAATTGGTCGAAATTGATCGAGCGAATATGTTCGCGACGTTCGATTAAGCGCCGTTCGCGCACTCGCAAAGCTGCCTCGCCACGCGCCGGAATCGGCAAGAGCCAACTGGCCAATTGACTAGTGGTTTCTGCTGGCTGCACGGTATCAAACAGCTCATAGGGGTGGCGCAATGGATGCTCAATTTTGATTACGCGGGCCTCGCCAGCAGTGTTGGTGGCGGTGTAAATTGTGGTCAGCGATTCCTCAACTTCGTGAATCAAGACATCGCGACCAAGCCGCAAGCGCCGTGTTTGATGGGCTGAGCTTTGATTTTCCTTGACTGAAACTTCCAAGGCTTGGGCATAGCGAATCGTCACCAAACCGCCTTCGGCTGTCCAATTCAGCACAGCTTCGCCGCCATAGGAGCGACTTTCCATAATCGTGATTGGGCCACGCTCCAAGGTTAGGCCGCTACTATTTTCAAAGCGTACCGTCACCATTGGGTTTTGCTCGCCAGCAGCACCGCGGTAGATCAACTCGCGGCGACAGGAGGTGCGCAAATTGAGCAACGGTACTAACGCTGAGCGCCCACGCCCAACGCTAACCGGCTCGCGTACATCGTAGCGAAACAATGCGCCTTGCGATGCACCTTCGGCAACTGGGGCAATTGAGGCCATCTCATCGATTCCTAAACTTAAGGCATCAAAATCTGCGCCACCAAATGCTTCTTCTTGCATTGCCATGGCGCGCATCATTTTGCCACGTGGAGCCGCTGCTGGAGCAGGCGCGGCCAAGGTATAGGCTGGCGGTGCTGCTGGCCGAATTGTATCTTCAATCAAGGGCCGTTCTGGTTGTTGTGGCTCGTAGAGCGGGTAGCGGAACGAAACTGGTCGGCCTGCAACCAACGAAATTCGCACATCTTCGAGATCTTCGTCGAGCACATTATCGAACAAGCCCCAACCTTGCAGCAGCACATCGGGCACTTCAGTTTCAATATTATCGACAATAATTCGATATGAAACCCGCCAACTTGGGGCTGGTGCAAGGTAAGCTACCAGCAAATCGTGCTTGCCCTCGTCGAGCTGAATCGTGGCGGTACGTGAATCTTGTTTGTCGCTGTTGGCGCGTAACGACCAAAGCACCTCATCGGCGGCTGCATCGAGCAATTGCACGCCGCGAATATCATTCAAACGGTGCAAGGTGATTTGACGTACATCGCTGCGGTAAATTGTGACTAAGGCCTGCGAGATTGGCTCTTCTGGTGGTGGCTCGTCGATGCCGACAATCAAGCCTTCGGCGGCGGCTTCATCGCGCAAGGCGAGCCGAATTCGTCGCCCGCGCAGTTCGGTTAATAAATCGCGTAGCGGGCGGCCAGCGCCAAGCTCAATCCGCCGATTGCTCCATGATTCAGGCCGTTCGTAATCGATGCCCTTGACATGGCCCTCGCCTTTTTCCAACACGACCAAACTTTTCAGCACATCGTCCATGGCTTCGCGACTGAAGGCTAGGGTGAGCTTCGTACCTTCAAACTGACCCCGCCGCTCGAAATAGCCAACGCCATGCTTGTACAAAATCAATCGTCGCAGTGGAAGTTCAGTCATTATTCGGTACTCCTCGGCTGAATCGGCTGAAATTTTGGTGGGTTTTGGTGCGTTTTTGGGTGTGATGTCGGTTTGTAGCTAGCGCTATTGTACACGATTTGGCCCTGAGTAACACGCGCGTTGCCAAGCCCCAAGCTTGGCAGTACAATCATTTCATTGGCTCGATAGGGAGATTCAGCAGATGATTACGAATTTGCGGTTTCAACATTTCAAATCGTGGAATGACACAGGCGAGTTGCGTTTTGCTCCGTTAACTGGCTTTTTTGGTAGCAATAGCTCTGGTAAAACCGCAATTTTGCGCTTCCTTTTGATGTTGAAGCAAACGGTCGAGTCAAATGATCAGCAATTAGTGCTTAATCTCAATGGTGGCTATGTCGAGCTTGGTAGTTTTGAGGATGTAATTTATCAGCATAACGTAGAACAAAAATTAGATTTCGATATTTCTATGGATATAGAAAATCTTCAAGTAAATTTTTCAGAGATTTTTGGAATCAATTTAGAGTCGGCTATTCGTTATAAAAATGAAAGCCCATCGATCACTAGAAATATTTATACATTCTTTAAAAAAGATAAATCAGTTTATCAAAATTATGAAATTGTAGAATTTGATGAAAATTATACGTACACAGATAAACAAGAAAATATATTAATAGAAAAAAAGAAACCTTATTTTACAAGTAAATTCTATACACTTCCTCATGATTTTGTGCATCCCTCTATACTTTCAGCAGGGAAAATAAGTATTATAGCTTTACAATATTTTATCCAAAACTTTGAAGAGCACTTTCGCGATATGCAATACCTTGGGCCAATTCGCGAAGATCCTAAGCGATTTTATCAATGGACTGGTGAAATTCGTAGTTTGGGTAATCGTGGTGAGCATGCAGTTTTAGTTTTGTTAGCTGATCAAAAGCGTTATTCAGAGTCACGATTGGCTAAACAAGTAGCAATTTGGTTGAAGCAATTAGGCCTGATCGCTGATTTTCGCTTACATCAGATTGCACCGAATGTTGATTTACACGAAGTGCGGGTGAAAATCAAACCAAATGCAGCTGAGGTATTACTGACTGATGTTGGCTTTGGGGTTGCTCAAATTCTGCCTGTGCTGGTGTTGTGTGCTTCGGCTAAACCTGGCTCGACGATTATTCTAGAGCAGCCTGAAATTTACCTGCATCCAGCGGTGCAATCAAATTTGGCTGATATTTTGATTGAAACAATTAAACGCGGCGTGCAAATTGTGCTCGAAAGTCATAGCGAACACCTGCTGCACCGATTGCAACGCCGAATTGCCGAAGAAGTTTTGAGCAATACTGATACTGCACTCTATTTTTGTGATATGGATGATACTGGTACATCGCATGCTGTGCCGCTTGATGTGGATCAATATGGCAACATTCGCAACTGGCCCAAAGATTTCTTTGGTGATGAAATGGCCGATTTGGCTGCACTCTCACGCGAGACAATTCGCCGTAAAAAGGCCGAGGCTGGGCGATGAAACGCATCATTGATACGAATGTTTTATTAACAGCTAATGGTGCGGCAGACCATAGAGAATTCGATTGTATGGAAGCGTGTATTGATTTTCTGGAAATAATTAAGCAACAAGGTATTGTTGTTATTGATGATGGCTATTTTATTATGGGTGAGTATCGCCAAGATGTTCATGATAGTGGACAACCTGGTTTGGGTGATAAATTTTTAAAATGGCTCTTAATTAATGAATGGAGTGATCAATGCGAACACGTGAGCATAAATGCGATTGAGATTGACTCAAAAGCAAGCTTCAGTGAATTTCCCAACGCTGATGGACGCTTAGCTAAATTCGACCTTAAAGATCGTAAATTTGTGGCAGTTGCATTAACCCATCCTGAACATCCGCCAATCGTTAATGCAACTGATAGTGATTGGACTGAGATTGAACACATTCTGCGTGATGATTATCAAGTACAAGTGATTCAATTATGCTCATAAACGGTGAAATTTGGCTATGCTTAGCCTAAATTTTGAATCCTCGATCATTGAGAGAAACGAGAACTTTTATGAATGCATCAATTATTCACTTGCGCGTTTTGCGGCGCTTATTAATTTTGGTTAGCTTGGTTTGGCCGCTAGGTTTAATATTTGGCCTAGGAGCTTTGAGTCATTTTGCGTTTTGGGCAAAGCTCTGTTTTCTTGGCTGGTATCTGGCGATCTTTGTGCGTTTTGCTTTATTAACGTGGCAGCATTTCTATTTGAATGATCAGGGTATTCGCATCCAGACCTATCGCGCTGATTATACGTTTGCTTGGGCTACAATTCAGGCAATTGAATATGTTACGGAGCCAGTAAAACCACAGTTTATGGATCGCGATCTCCGCTATCTAGCTGGCAAATATCAAATCCGCTTTTCTGATGCCACACAATCAATGATTGTGCATACGCGCTTTACTGAGCAACAGAGACAGGTATTTAAAACCAAGTTAGCTCATTATAGCCAGCAGTATGCAATTCCCACCAAAACGATTGAAACTGTGCTTTATCCAGCGATTTACCCTGAGCGATTAAGCCTATGGCAAAAAATCCTGCGCTTGCATCAGCCACCATTAACTAAAATTCCCGCTGCTTTGTGTGGGCTCGGCTTGATGCTTTTAATCGTGACGCTTGGCTATCTGGCTTTCTCAAATCTGCCTTTTCTGTTCGCATCAGCAGCTTTTGCATTCTATCAAGCGTTCAAATTGAGCTTGGCGCTGTTACCAAATGCCATCAACCAACCTGAAGTATTGATTCACCCGTATGAGCAGCAATTATATATACCAAAGTTGGTTAATAAAATGCTGTTTGGGCGATTGTTCGTATTTTATTTGGTGATCCTAATAGGTATCTTAATTTACTACCAATTTTTAGGTATTTAATAATGTATAAACATCGAAAAACTAGCTATTTTCAATTAATCGTTGGTGTAATTTTGCTTAGCATTACCCTAATTCTATTGATTAATGGAATATCAAGTTTTGCAATATTTATAGGATTTATTACAATCATATGTTTGTATCTATTTTATATGCAAAAACGGTCATTTATTACGATTGATGCTGAATATATTCGGTTTCGATCATTATTCAAGGTCGTGACAATCCAATGGCAATGGGTACGCTTAGTGACGATTGAATCGTACAATTATCATGAGCAATCAATACCTCAAGCTGCAAATTATTTGAAATTTAAATTTATCTACAATAATGGCTCGATTATTGAAGCAGGAATCTCTGGGATGCTCTTTCCCCAAGCTTATTGCATTGCGATTGAGCAAAAATTGTATCAATACTGTCAACGATACAATATTAAATTATGCAAACAATATTATAAACATGTTGGCAGAAATCAATTTAGCTTCGAGCGAGAAGAATTTTTAATTGGCAGTGACGAATAATTAACTGAATTTACTGGCTGATGAACGCTTTAACCTTGTTTCATAGAGCAAAAAGCTTGGTTATGCACCTGTGTGTTTGGCAAATTGCTGCTCGCCATGCTATGGTTTGGTGTTGATTTTGAGCTGCTCAAATCACATTGCTTCAATTGGTAGAGTAAGGGAGTTTCTGCGATGATCAAACGTGGCTTGATCGCTTTGGCGTGGCTTGGGGTGTTGCCATGTAGTTTGTGGTCGCTATTGCGCTGGACTAATCTTGCAACTACGCCGCAAGGCATGCTGCTGTTAGTCTTTGATGCCTGGGTTTATGCCAGTTTGTTGCCTGTTGCGCTTTTCGCAAGCCTTGCCCGCCGCGGTCGTTTGTTGCTGGTGGTTGGCTTGAATTTATTAGTGGTTTTGGGCATTTATGGCGGGCGTTGGTGGCCCCAATCTACTAATCCAGCTCCACAAGATGTGCGAATTATGACTTGGAATGTGTATTACGATACTCGCGATATTGGTGGCTTGGTGGCTACAATTCGCGCGCAACAAGCAGATATTGTTGTGTTGCAGGAATATAATTTTCAGCTTGACCCGCAACTGCCCGAAGCTTTGGCCGATTTGTATCCCTATGCTGCGCTGAATCCGCATTCGGGGGCTGGTGGTTTGGCGACGCTGAGCCGTTGGCCAGTGACCGAATTGGCTCCAGTGGCGCGTGGCGTTGATAGTTGTGGCTGCCAATATTTGGAAATTGCTACACCAACTGGCCCAACTCGCTTGATCAACACCCATCCGCATATTCCGTTGGCCAGTTTCAAGGGCGTTTATACCAAAACCCAACAAGACCCAACCTTTGAGCAGTTGCTAAAATTGATTGCCGACCAAAGCCAGCCCTTAATTTTGGCAGGCGATTTGAATACGACCGAACGCCAGCCCAATTATCTGCGTTTGCGCCAACAGCTTGGCGATGCCTATCAGCAAAAAGGTTGGGGCTTGGGCTATACCTTTCCAAGTAACTATCCTATTCCCAAGGCAGTGCGTTTGGATTATATTATGCCTAACCTGCATTGGCAGCCTTTGCGAGCATGGAATGGCACGGCTAATTTGTCGGATCATGGTTTTGTTGTCGCCGATTTGCAGCGTTCGCGCCAATAGTTTGAGGAGTACAGAGTATGACGGTTTATAAGTCGCCTGTTGGCAAATATGGAATTCCATTTATCATTATTCTCCTTATTGTTACTGTTATAGCTGCCACTGATTCAATTATTGCTGCAATGGTTTGTCTATTGCTGGCTTTAATTCCAATTGGCTTTACGTGGTTAGCTTATAAGTGGAAATTTGTTGCAGCTGATGATTATATGCAGATTGATTCGATTGTAGATGGTAAAAAAATTAACTGGAATGATATTATTGCGGTTGAAGATATGACCCATAATAATGGTATGTATCAAATTAGAGCTGTAAGCAAAACTCAAATATTTGCAATATCTCGTTCAATGTTAAAACCAAAAGATTTTCAATCGATTGTTACCTATATGATCCAAAAAGCTGAAGAATATAAGATTCCATTTAATCGCAATGTTCCAGCTTTACAATCAATCTATTATCGCTACAATCCTAATATAGTATCTAAATTTGGCTCGTTTTCGCCACCATTGCAGCAAAAAGCATCGATGTGGGCATATGCGTTGTTTGTTGGATTAATGATTGGTTGCCACTTTTTCATCCAACAGATTGATAATCACAATCCCGCTAATAGTATGAATCCATTATTTTTAATTGCACCGGCAGCCCTAGCTGCTTTTCACTGGGCTTTTTTATTGATGGCTCAATTTCCACAAAACTTACGAGCAATTGAGCATAATCAGCGTGAACAACACGATCAGATGTTTGTGCCAACTGTAACATCAGCACAACCCTATCGTTTGCCGTTTGCCCTCGTTTCATTAATTTTGCTGGCTGTGCTTGGCTGGATTTATTGGTATTTGACCAATTGAGGGAATGCAGCGCCAGCTTAATTTAACTTGGCGCTGCTGGTTATTTTAGCCGCGAATCCTGGCAAAAGCAGCTTGGGCCGCGTTGATGGTTTGGGCGACAAGCTCATCGCTATGCGCAATCGAGACAAAGGCAGCCTCGAATTGCGATGGCGCAAGATACACGCCTTGCTCAAGCATGGCATGGAAGAATTTGCCAAACATGACGGTATCGGCCCGTTTCGCCGACGTGAAATCGTAAACTTCATCGCCAGCGAAGAAGAAGCCCCACATGCTGCCAGCTTTATGCGCTTGGAAGGGAATGCCATTTTTGAAGGCTGCTTTCCAGAAGCCTTGGCAGAGCGTCGAGGTTACGCCAGTCAAGCGCTCGAAAACTTCGGGCTTGGCAATTTCGCGCAGCGTTTGAATGCCTGCAACCATCGCCAATGGGTTGCCCGAAAGCGTACCAGCTTGATACATGTTGCCTGCTGGCGCGACCATTTGCATAATTTCACGTCGCCCGCCATAGGCCGCCGCTGGCAAACCACCACCAACCACCTTGCCCAAACAGGTCAAATCGGGCATGACGTTGAAATAGGCTTGTGCGCCGCCATAGGCTACACGAAAGCCCGTCATCACTTCGTCGAAAATTAATAACGCGCCATGCTGATCGCAAAGTTGGCGTAAGCCTGCCAGATAGCCTTCGCGTGGCAGCACAAAGCCCATATTGCCTGCGACTGGTTCGATTACCAAAGCGGCAACTTGACCAGCATTGGCTTTAAACAAGGCCTCAACCGCATCAAGATCGTTAAATGGCGCAGTTAATGTGTTGCTGGTGGCGCTTTTCAACACGCCCGGGCTATCGGGCAAGCCCAGCGTTGCCACACCTGAGCCAGCTTGAACCAAAAATGGATCGGCATGGCCGTGATAGCAACCCTCGAATTTGATAATTTTTTCGCGTTGGGTGTAGGCGCGGGCCAAGCGAATTGCGCTCATCGTGGCCTCTGTGCCCGACGAAACAAAGCGCACCATTTCGACGCTTGGCACGGCAGCAATCACCAACTCGGCCAATTCGCTTTCAAGCTCGGTTGGTGCGCCAAAGCTGGTGCCGCGTTGGGCTTGAGCACAAATTGCTTCGACCACCGCTGGGTAGGCGTGGCCAAGAATCAACGGCCCCCACGACAAGACATAATCGATATATTGATTACCATCGATGTCGTAGAGATAAGCTCCTGCGCCTCGATCGATAAAGCGTGGCACGCCGCCAACGCCGCGAAAAGCCCGCACTGGGCTATTAACGCCGCCTGG
This sequence comes from Herpetosiphon sp. NSE202, assembly GCF_042688385.1. Lineage (NCBI taxonomy): Bacteria > Bacillati > Chloroflexota > Chloroflexia > Herpetosiphonales > Herpetosiphonaceae > Herpetosiphon > Herpetosiphon sp. NSE202. The sequence continues at coordinate 176,376 of NZ_JBHUPY010000001.1, forward strand.
TAAAAGTGCTTGGGCGCGTTCAAAAGCCGCGCTGGAAGCATCGTTGATCACGTTTTGTATCTCCATATGTCTTGAGGATCGGGGATCGGGGGCTGGGGATCGGTTTTGAAACCACGAAGCCACGAGATTGTAACCACGAAGGACACGAAGAGCACGAAGGATGTTTGTATATTCTATGCTATGCCTGCTATGCTCAATCCGATCCCCAATCCCCAACAGCCGATCCCCAGCCCTATGTTCTATGCTCTATGGTCTTACTCTGCGTCTCTGCGTTAAATAATTTCTGATCCCTCGTCCCTGAATCCTGACCCCTATTCTTTCAACCACTTGGCTACGTCTTTGGCATAGTAGGTGATGATCATGGTTGCGCCAGCGCGACGAATTGCCAACAAGCTTTCGAGCGCCACTCGTTGCTCGTCGATCCAGCCATTGGCGGCGGCAGCTTTGATCATGGCGTATTCGCCACTGACTTGATAGGCGGCCAAGGGCAGATTGAATTCGTCGTAGACTGCGCGAATAATATCCAAATAGGCTCCTGCTGGCTTGACCATGAGCCAATCGGCTCCCTCGGCCACATCGAGCGCAACTTCGGCGATTGCCTCGCGCGCATTGGCCGCATCCATTTGGTAGGAACGACGGTCGCCAAATTGAGGTGTTGATTCGGCTGCTTCGCGAAAGGGGCCGTAAAAAGCCGAGGCAAATTTAGCAGCATACGACAGAATAATTGTGTCGTGATAGCCTGCTTGGTCAAGGCCATGGCGAATTGCAGCAATTTGGCCATCCATCATAGCGCTTGGTGCAACCACATCGGCTCCTGCTGCTGCATAGGCAACTGAAGCGCGGGCTAATAATTCCAAGGTTGGGTCATTATCAACCGTGATTGTTTCTGGCTCGCCGCTGGTCAAAATGCCACAATGACCGTGGTCGGTATATTCGCACATACAGACATCGGCAATCACTACCAAATGCGGCGCTTGTTGCTTGATTGCCCGAATTGCGCTGGGCACAGGGCCGTTCGCATCCCAAGCTGCGCTGCCTTGGGCATCTTTGTGCAAGGGAATGCCAAACAGCAGCACTGAAGGAATGTGGGCTGCAACCAATTCATCAATTTCAGCGCCAAGCTGATCGAGCGAAAGCTGAAATTGACCAGCCATCGAGCTAATTGGCTTGCGAATGTTCTGGCCTTCAACAATAAACAATGGCGCAATTAAGTTATCGACGGTTAATTGGGTTTCGCGCACCATGCGCCGTAATGTGGCGTTGCGTCGCCCGCGGCGTAACCGTCGCTTGGGGATTGGCCCAGCTTCAAATGGACTCATGCCAGTTCCTTTTCGGCGTTGGCCCACTCAACCAGAGCTTCGACTAAGCCTTGAGTTGAATGTTCCGCTGCCTCAATATCAACATGCAAGCCCAAATCAAGCGCAGTTTGGCTCGTAATTGGGCCGATGCTTGCAATAATCGTTTGGTTCAAAAATTCTTGCGAATTGCGCATACCTGCCGCATGCAACGCTTCGATGGTGTAGCGCACGGTTGAGCTTGAGGTGAAGGTTACAACATCAACGTGCTGTTGACGCAGCAACTCAGCCAATTCAACTACCTGTGGATCAGGCACTGTTCGATAGGCGACTAGCGCCGTAACTTCAGCACCACGCGCAGTTAATGCCTCGCGCAACAGTGGGCGGGCAATATCGGCCTGTGGCAAAAAGATCCGTTGACCTGCAACGTCTTGAAATTCGGCCAAAAATTGCTCGGCAACATAGGCATGCGGCACAAAATTGGGCGCATGACCAAAATCGGTCAAAAGTTTGGCCGTTGCTTTGCCAATTGCAGCAATTTTCAATTGATCTAAGGCGTTGCATGGCAATCCCAAAACGCCATAGCGCTCGAACACTGCACGAACTGCATTGGTGCTGGTGGCAAGCAGCCAATCAAAGCGTTCGATTTGGCTCAGCGCCCGATCAAACGCTTGCCAATCGTCTGGTGGCAGCGTTTGAATTGCCGAACAATACAGAACTTCAGCTCCGTTGGCTTCCAAGAGGTGGGCGAACTCGGTCATCTGTTCACGGGCACGGGTCAACACAATTCGCTTGCCCGCTAAAGGTGTGCGCATCGTCATCGTTGCAATCCACAATCTGTTGCTAGCACGTGGCTATGGGCGAGTATTCAATCTGCAATTAATCAATTGTCGGCCTTGGTAGTATACAAGATTATGGCCTGCATGGCCGAAATTCAAGCGTAATCGGCTATGCCAAAAGCGCTGCAAATCGCAACCGATTTAGAGCAATTCGCGCCCACCTTGCTCAAGCAATTGTTGGGCTAAGCTGGCTCCAAGCGCTTGGGCTTGGCTGGCAGCGCCAGTTAATTCGCCACGGACTAAGCGGCCATCAAGCGCGCCAATCATACCGATTAAGTGCAATTGACCAGCTTGATAGGTGGCAAACGCCCCGACGGCAACTTGGCAACCACCGCCAATCGTGGCCAAAAAGGCTTTTTCGGCTTCGGCAGTGGCCCGCGATTCAGCGTGATCGAGCACTTTGAGCAACTCTGCCACCCGTTGATCGCCCGCGCGAGCTTCGATGCCCAAAATGCCCTGCGAAACCGCCGGAGTCATTTCGTAGGGATCGAAAAATTGGCTCACGCGATCCAATAATCCCAAGCGTTGCAAGCCTGCTGCTGCCAACACAATTGCGTCGTATTGGCCTTCATCGAGCTTGCGCAACCGTGTATCAACATTGCCGCGAATATCAATAATTGTCAGATCGGGGCGTAAGTTGCGCAATTGTGCGGCGCGGCGTGGGCTGCTGGTGCCAACTTTGGCCCCATGGGCTAAATCTGCCAGCGTGTGCCCTTCTGCTCCAACCAAGACATCGCGCGGGTCAGCCCGTTCAGGGTAAGCCGCAATCGTCATATCGGGAGCCAAAATTGAAGGCAGATCTTTGGCGCTATGAACCGCCAAATCGACCTTGCCACTGCGCATGGCATCTTCAATTTCGCTGACAAACAAGCCCTTATCGCCAATCGCCGCCAATGGTCGATCCAAAATCGCATCGCCTTTGGTCGTGATATGCTCAAGCTCAATCGTCAAGTGCGGATGCGCTGCCAACAACGCATCGCGCATGGCGTGAGTTTGCACCAAGGCCAATTGGCTTTTGCGAGTTCCAATGGTTAATCTATTCATGCTGTTCATTCTTGCTAGCGTAAGCGACGAATCAAACTTCCCCTCACCCCAACCCCTCTCCCACTGCGGCGGGCGAGGGGCTTTTGGTTTGGTGGTTCCCCCTCGTCTGCTGGGCGGGAGACGCAGAGGGCTTTAATCCCCCTGTGCCTCCTCAATGACGATTGGTGGTTTGCAACCGATGTTTGATGAACCTTAAAATCAGGAGTTTTCAGCCGAAACTGTTCTTTCCCCCTTCGTGATCTTCGCGCTCTTCGCGGTTGCCGAACCCTGACCCCTAATCCCTGACACCTTTTTTATTGGCCAGTCACGACGGTTTTGAGCAAATCGACGAAGGCAGGATCATCGTTGAGCAACTGAATGCGCTCAAGTTGCAAGCCTAGTTCATTGGCTTTGTGCTTGCCCTCAATATCAATATCGTACAGAATTTCGAGGTGGTCGCAGACAAAGCCAAATGGCACTTGTAGCACATACTTTTTGCCTTCAGCAGCCAGTTCGGCCAAGGTATCGAGCACATCAGGCCCCAGCCATGGCTCGCCGGTTTCGCCTTGGCTTTGATAGGTAAAGCGCCAATCAGGCAATTCGAGCATTTCGGCAATGCCTTTGGCGCTGCCCAACAACTCCTCTGGATAGGGATCTCCCCAAGCCAAAACGCGTTGCGGCAAGCTGTGGGCGCTAAACAGCACCGTCACTTGATCGCGCACCTCGGCAGGAAATAACGCCAGGGCTTCGCTGATGCGGCTGGCAATCAAATTGCGAAATTTTGGCTGTTCCTGCCAGCTATTGATCATCTGCAACTCGATGTTGGTATTAAATTCTTCGTTGGCGCGATCAACTTGTTTTTGATAGCCGCCAATGCTGATTTTTGAATAATGGGGGGCAAGCGCCAGCCCAATCACTTTGCTAATGCCATCAGCATGAATTTGCTTGACCACATCGGGAATCAATGGATGCCAATATTTCATACCAAAATAGACCTGATATTGACCAGGAAATTCGGCATCAAGTTGGGCTTGCAGTTGGTCGGTTACCGATTTGGTTAGGGTGGTCAGTGGCGTATGGCCCCCAACTGCCCGATAGCGAGCTGAAAGATTTTCGACTTGCTCAGGCGTTGGCATGCGCCCACCACGCACATTGATGTAGTATTGCTCAACTTCATCGATAGCGTTGGGCGTGCCATAGGCCATCAGCAAGACCGCTGTTTTTGCTGACATAATGTTCCTCATTCTTTAGTTATGATCCACGAAGCGCACGAAGGACATGAAGGCTTGAAACCGCGAAGATCACGAAGATCGCGAAGCTTTCTCTTTCCAAAGCCTTACGCTTCATCCTTCGATACTCTGCGCCTCTGCGTTAAAGCACGATTACGAAGGCTTGAAACCGCGAAGAACACGAAAAGCACGAAAAATTATTTATGTTCTATGCTCTATGCTCTATGTTCTCCAATTTCCTGACCCCTAGCCCCTATCCCCCGACCCCTATGTTCTATGCTCTATGTTCATGAACAAACGCCACCAAGCGTTCGAGATTCGCCACCGGAGTTTGCGGGTGAATGCCATGGCCAAGGTTGAAAATATGGCCTGGGCGACCGTCGATTCGGCGCAAAATATCGGCAGCTTGTTCGCGCACATATTCCCAAGGCCCGAGTAAGACTGCTGGGTCAAGATTGCCTTGGATTGCTTTATCGTCGCCAATTAATTGCCAAGCTTCGTCGATTGGAATCCGCCAATCGGCCCCGAGCACTGAGCCACCATCGTTGCGCATCAAAGGCAACAAATTGGTGGTGTTGGTGCCAAAGTGAATCAACGGAATGTTAGTTTCTTCACGCAAGGTTTTGAGAATGCGGGCGGTGTAAGGTTGCACGAAGGTTGCATAATCGTGGGGGCTTAAACAACCAACCCAGCTATCGAACAGCTGCAATGCATCAACCCCAGCCGCAAGTTTTACCCGCAAATAGCTAATTGTCAGGTCGGCCAAGCGTTCCATGAGCGCATGCCACACGTTGGGGCTGCCATACATCATGGCTTTGGTATTCAGAAAATTCTTCGAGCCTTTACCTTCGACCAAGTAGGCGGCCAAGGTAAATGGTGCGCCAGCAAAGCCAATTAACGGGATTTGGCCCAATTCTGCTTTGAGCAAATGAATCGATTTGCTAATGTAGGGCACATCAACTTCTGGCTCGATTGGCCGAATCCGATTAACATCGGCCATGGTGCGAATCGGGTTGGCAACCACAGGGCCGATACTTTCGACCAAATCAACGCCCACGCCAGTCGCAATCAATGGAGTCATAATGTCGGCAAACATAATCGCTGCATCAACGCCCAAGCGGCGCACTGGCTGCAAGGTTACTTCAGCACACAATTCTGGCTGATAGCAAATATCCATAAAGCCATATTGCTCGCGGATGGCACGATATTCGGGCAGCGCACGGCCTGCCTGTCGCATAAACCAAACTGGGGTCGTATCCACAGCTTCACGGCGACAAGCCCGTAAAAATCGATCTTGCATAGTGATTGTTCTATCCTTTGATGGTTGATGAATCGTTGCGATCAAAAAGCCGAGCCAGCATTGCGCATTGCACGCCAAATCTGGCTCGGCTGACAAACTAAATCATTGCCAAAGCTTCACGAATTGGCCGATTGACCCCGGTGATGATTGGCGTGTCGTTGAGCGTATAGCGGCGCGCTTCGGTCGAGCGCAGCGCAATCACCAATTCTTCAAAGCGGGGCAAGCTATCGGTTTCATAGGCCACAATAAATTCATGGTCATCGATGCCGGTGGTGTAGAGCAACACTTGGCGCACATCTGCATACTCGTGGCCAACCCGAATGTGCTCATTCATCATGCCTTGGCGGGCATCGCGACTCATCAAATACCATTCTTTGGTTTTGCTGAAGGGATAAACAATCAAATATGGTTCGCGATCTTCGAGGTCGATCGCTTGCTCTTGGGTGGTTGGGCGCTTGGTGTAGTTGGAAGTACGAGTAAAGCCATAGTAAAGGTTGGTTTGCTCAAAATAGGCTCCGATGCCAGTTTGCAGTAAGCGGCTGGTCATCTCTTGCATCGCCACTGGCGAGGTGCCTTTGCGCCATAGCAACAAATCGGAATTGAGCTTAAAGCCAATCGTGCTATACGAATAGGTCACAATTGAAGGATAGGCCTCTTCGACCACTTGGGCAAATTGTTCGCGCAAGTCTTCGCGGGCTGCTGCTGGCAAGCGTCGCCATTCGGGAGCGGCCTTGAAGGTGGTGTATTGAACAAACAATTGGCCTTCGGTTGAATTTGGCAATTTAACGTCTTCCATGGAAGTTTAATTCCTTTATAACAGTGATGGCCCTAACCATCTGAGCTTATGCGATTGCCTCAAAATCGAGGCGAAACAATTGCTGTGCGGCGTGCGCCAGCTGTGGGCTGGCAGCAGTATCTTTAATCGCCCGCATCGGCTGATGTAATAATTTATTGATAATCGCGCTGGTCAAAGCTGAAACCGCAGCCTGTTCTTGCTCGGAAAGATTCAAGCGCGCCAAGGCTCGTTCAAGCTCAGCCAGCCGAATTGCTTCGGCATGGGCGCGTAAGGCGCGAATCGTTGGCAAGACGGCTTGGGTTGACCACCACTCCTGCCATTTGACCAATTCGCGTTCGACGATCGTTTCGGCTCCGGCTACTTCGGCTGCTTTGCTGGCGCGATTGCGTTCGCAGATTGCCTGCATATCGTCAACATCGTAGAGCCACACATCGGCCAGCGCGCCAATATGGCGATCAATATCGCGAGGCACGGCCAAATCGAGCAATACCCATGGGCGTTGACGTTGCGCTTGCAAGGCTTGAGCCTGTTCCAAATCAAGCATCAACTCAGGCGATGAAGTACAGCTAATCACCACATCGCTGGCTTGTAAGGTCGCCAGTAGCTCGCTCATGGGCTTGGCAACAACCTTGTGATGCTCGGCCAAACGGGCGGCGCGTTCAAAAGTTCGGCTCAGCACCGTGATGTTGCTGGTATGTTCGAGATAGTGTTTGAGCGCCAATTCGCCAGTGCGGCCAGCCCCAATAATCACCACCGAACGATTGCTAAGCTCGATATGTTGGCGCGCTAGGCTAAGGCCAACCGAAACCACTGATAATTGAGCATGGGCCAATTGGGTTTCGGTGCGTACTAGCTTGCCCGTGGTTAGCGCTGCCTGAATCAAACGATGCATGGTTGTTCCTAACAGCTCGGTTTGTTGGGCGGCAGTATAGGCAGTTTTGATTTGGCTTAAAATTTGGGCCTCACCCAACGCCATTGAATCCAAGCCCGAAGCCACCCGAAACAGGTGGCGCACTGCATCATCATCGATATAGGTATACAAATGGGGCATCAATTCATCAAGATCGATGAAGCGTTGCTGGGCTAAAAATTGGCGCAACGAACGCCCGCCATCAGCCTCAGCCACCAGCGCATACAATTCCACCCGATTGCAGGTTGAAAGGATAAAGCCCTCAACGGCAATCTGGCCAAGATTATGCAGAGCTTGAGCTAACTCGGCCTCGGCAAAGGCGATTCGCTCGCGAATTGAAATTGGGGCCGTGCGTTGATGTGCCCCCACAACCACCAGTTGCACAGTAAACTCCCAGTAAAAAGCAAAGCGCTATTTGCATCGAGCGCAAGAATCATGAAGCGCGAAAGTTTGGTCGATGCCAATTGAGGTTTGCACTTACGAGCCTGCTTGTTCAAAACCTTCGATTGTTCCGAGCAACGTTGCATCCATAAACAAATCGAGGCGTGTCCGCAGTTCTACGACGGTTGCCACATCGATTGGACGGGTCGATTGTGGCTTGGCCAACTGGGCAAACGCCCGCCGAAAAAACAGAAAGGCCTCAACCGTATCGTGCATCGAGACTCCCATTTCGCGAGCTTCGCGCCCATAGGTGGCCCCAACCGCCTTGGCTTCAGCCAAAATCCGTTCATCAAGCTCATTACTGTTGACATATTGCATCAACATCCCAAATAAGCGTTGGCCTAAGCCACGCATGCGCTCGGTGGTTGGGTTGGTGTCAAAGCGGGCATGCCAGCCTTGGCCCATCAACTCGCGCGTATCAAGATGCCAATGGCGGGTTTGGCCCAATTCGGGCACTGGCTGATGATCAGGCTGTTGCTGATTGACCATGCGTTCAACTGCTGCCCGCTGAAAGCGGCGATGGCCGCCAAGCGTGCGTTTGGTTGGCACTAAACCAGCATCGCCCCAACGGCGAACCGTTGAAGGCGCAACCCCCAGCAAATCGCTGGCCTCGCTCAGTGAGATCCATTCTGGATCGATGTCGATGCTTAATTCTGTCATGAATCTATAAAATCTACCAAATCTACCATTGAAAATCTATCACTGGTATTGTATCTAAAAGCTGCTTAAGTGTCTAGTTGACAAAACACGCAATTAACGACACGTCACAATTGCTAACAATTGCTGCAACCTTCGGCCACGTAGTGCGTAAGGCTCTCAGCAATTGGGATGAGTGGGGTACTAGTAGAAGCTATAAATTTGGCATATTGTCGATTTAGTAGGCCTGCTGGTATAATAGACCCTTGTAGAGGAGAACCGACTCTCCCCACTTTTAACTGAAATGAGTGAGGCACCGTATGCAACGAACCGTTCGCATGGGGTTGCTGTTGCTGTTAGCGTTTGGATTCATGCCCTTGATTCAACGCCCAGCCCAAGCAGCATCCTTCGATGATCAGATTATTGCCGATGAGATTCTGGTAACGTTTAATAATGGCTATCGCGTCAGTGCGAATGGTGCATTCTTTGAAGGTTCGAAGGCTTTGGAAAATGGCCTCGGCATTGGCCCGTTGCTGGCAGCCAACCAACTCGATGGCATTGGCCAAGTTGCGATGCTAAAACTGCCTGCTGGCAGCAATGGCGATGCCAAAATCGCTCAATTGCTCAAAAATCCAGCCGTGCGCTATGCTGAATACAACGCAGTGCGCAAAACCCTTGTCGATCCTAACGATGAATATTATGCAGAGCAATGGGGCTTACCCAAAATTGGAGCCAATGGCGCTTGGGATATGACCCAAGGCAATGGCTTGGTGATTGCAATTATTGATACTGGGGTTTCAATCACCCACCCCGACTTGGCAGGGCACGTATTGCCTGGCTACAACGCCTTAGAAAATAATGGCAATAGCCACGATGATGAAGGCCACGGTACGGCCATGGCTGGGATTGCCGCCGCTGTGACCAATAACGGTCAAGGCGTGGCAGGTCTCTGCTGGAACTGTCAGATCTTGCCAGTGAAAGTGCTCAACAGCGAAGGCGAAGGTACCGCAGCCGATATTATCGAAGGCATGTATTGGGCTGCTGATAATGGGGCGCGGATCATTAGCATGAGTTTAGGCGGCCCACGGGCTGTACGAGCCGAACAAGATGCTGTGAATTATATTTACAATAAAAATATTCCGCTGTTTGCCTCAGCTGGCAATTCAGGCAACAAAGGCAATCCAACCATCTATCCTGCTGCTTTTGACCATGTGATTGCGGTTGGAGCAAGTAACTACAAAGATGAGATTGCTAATTTCTCATCCTATGGCAATTATGTTGATATTGCTGCTCCCGGGGTCGATATTGCCACAACCAATTGGGATGGTGGCGATGGCTATGCTATTGGCAGCGGCACCTCGCCTGCTTGTCCGTTTGTAGCTGGTACGGCTGCGCTTGCCTTGAGCGTTTGGCCTGAATTGACCGTTGATCAAATTGAAAAATTGATTACTGGTAGCTCAGTTGATATTATGACTCCTGGCAAGGATGTTTATAGCGGCTATGGACGGCTTGATACTTACAAGACCGTACAAAATGCTGTGTTGCGCACCATTCCTGGTGAACCACAACCACAGCCACCAACCCCGCCAGCTCCGCAGCCGCCAACGCCCGAGCCACAACCAGGCAATCATGCATTTGTGCCTGTTGGTGCGCCACCGTTGCCAGCTCCAGTTGGCGAAGTATACTTCCCTGAAACTGGCCACAATTTGCGTGGCGAATTCAAAAACTATTGGGATCGCAACGGCGGTTTGGCCGTATTCGGCTACCCAATCAGCGAAGAATTTGTTGAACAAACGCCCGAAGGCTCGTTTACCGTGCAATATTTCGAGCGCCAACGCTTTGAGTTTCACCCTGAAAAAGCTGCCCCATACAACGTATTGTTGGGCCGCTTAGGTGATTCAGTTTTGCGGGATCGCGGCGATGATTGGTTCACTTTCCCCAAAGGCCAACCAGAAGCTGGCTGTCTCTACTTTGAGCAAACTCAACACAAAGTTTGTGGCGAGTTCCGCAAATATTGGGAAAACAATGGGCTGAACGATCCTGCCTTGAGCAAATATGATCGCAGCTTGCAATTGTTTGGCTTGCCATTATCAGAGCCAACCACCGAAACCAACCGCGATGGCGCAACTGTCACCACCCAGTGGTTTGAACGCGGGCGCTTCGAATATCACGAAGGTAGCGGTGTACTGCTTGGGTTGTTGGCCAAAGAATATGCCAACAATCGTAATTGGCGCTAAAAAAGCATAGGACGGCTGAAGCCGGCAAATCTCTTGGGCTGGCTTCAGCATCTCATACATGGGAAACGCCGCTCGATTCGGTTGTGAGAGAACAACCGCCAATGGCATCCAACTTGATGAAGAGTTGCGTTAAGTAGGTTTTAGGCTGCCGAAAGCAGCATATTTGGATGACTTTGTGGTTTTACGTCGGATTTTAGGAATCGTGACTGCAGCCCTTGCGGTGGTTACTCTCTCTGTTCAACCTCGCTCAACCACCGCTGCCGAACCAATTAAGCTTGATACCCAATGCTTTGATGTACCCGGCATCACCAACTGTCTCGATGACAAATTTTTGACCTATTGGAATGGCAATGGTAGATTGCCAGTATTTGGCTATCCAATCACCGCTGCTGCTAATGAAGTTAATCCTGATACGCAGCAAAGATATTTGACCCAATGGCTCGAACGCAATCGCTTTGAGTTGCACCCAGAAAATGCAGGCACGCCTTACGAAGTGTTGTTGGGCTTGTTGGGCAAAGAACGGCTGGCCCAATTGAATCGCCAAGTCGAGCCACGCGAAGCTGGCCCGGTTGATGGCTGTTTGTGGTTTGAGCAAACTGGCCATAACGTCTGTAATCAAGCAGGCGATTTGGGCTTCAAGAGCTACTGGCAATCGCATGGCTTGAAGATCGATGGCTTGGATACCTACGCTCGTTCGTTGCAATTATTTGGCTTGCCGTTGACCAGCGCCCAAACTGAAACCAACGCCAACGGCGATACCGTGGTAACCCAATGGTTCGAGCGCGCTCGTCTCGAATGGCACCCAAGCAACCCTGACGAGTTCAAGGTGCTTTTGGGCTTGTTGGGCAAAGAAATCATTGATGGCCGCAGCCAACCAATTCCAACCCCAACCCCAGCGCCAATTCCAAGCCCAACCCCAACTGATCCTTGTGCTAGCACGCCTGATCCAGTTTCAGCACGGATCAGCCCAGCCCAATGTGGCCCTGCTGGAACCGTCTTCAGCTTCGATGTCTATGGCTTCCAGGCAAACGAAGAGGTTGGCTTCTGGATCACCGATCCAAATGGTAACATTGTTGGAACAGCAGACACCCTGAATATTGGACCACGAGGTGCAATTAGTGTACTTGATTTCAACACCCGTGGTCTCTACCCTGGTACATGGCAATTTACCATGCAAGGTGTATCGAGTGGCCATGCTGCAGTCGTCTACTTTACGATTACGCAATAAGTTTAGTTGATTGAACTGCTTAGTTGGTTTAGAATCCCAGCCAATTGCTTGTAGCAATTGGCTGGGATTTTGTTATGATGAGGCAATCCCATCAGTCTAGATGCTGTTCGCAGCATGTTTGGAGGAATTCGTGAGTGTACTCCGTCGAATGTTTGGTTTGGCGACTGCAACCCTCGCCGTAGCAGCCTTGGCTGTTCAGCCCCGCCCAACCGCCGCCGCCGAACCAATCGTGCTTGAAACCCAATGTTTCGATGTGCCTGGCATTACCGCATGTTTGGCCGATGATTTCTTGGCCTATTGGAAGAACAATGGTGGTTTGCCAGTGTTCGGCTATCCCATCGCTGAAGCAGGTGATGAATATAATGTCGATAGCGATGCTAATTATTGGACTCAATGGCTCGAACGCAATCGCTTTGAGTTGCACCCAGAAAATGCGGGCACGCCTTACGAAGTCTTGCTAGGTTTGTTGGGCAAAGAACGACTTAGCCAACTTGGCCGCGACGCTGAGCCACGCGAAGCTGGCCCGGTTGATGGCTGTTTGTGGTTTGAAGAAACTGGCCACAACGTCTGTAATCAAGCAGGCAATTTGGGCTTCAAGAGCTACTGGCAATCACATGGCTTGAAGATTGATGGCTTGGATACCTACGCTCGTTCGTTGCAATTGTTTGGTTTGCCCTTGACCAGCGCCCAAACCGAAACCAATGCGAACGGCGATACGGTGGTAACCCAATGGTTCGAGCGTGCTCGTCTCGAATGGCACCCAAACAACCCTGACGAGTTCAAGGTGCTTTTGGGCTTGCTCGGCAAAGAAATCATTGATGAATGGTCGCAGCCAGTGCCACCAGAACAACAATGTGAGAATACACCTGATCCACGATCGGCCAATATTCGGCCTAGCAAATGTGTTCAAGCTGGCACGGTCTTATTCTTTGATTTTTATGGCTTCCAACCAAACGAAGAAGTTATTTTGTGGATTACTGATCCAGCAGGTGAAACCTATAAATTCGATGAAGGTGATACGATTGGCGCAAACGGCTCGCTCGAAAATGCTGAGTGGGTAACCGATGGCTCAGAAACTGGGCTGTGGTTGATTTCGTTGGAAGGCAAAACCAGCAAGCATATTGCTGATGTCTATTTCACGGTTCTGCCATAATCTGACCTCTTAGCCTCAAAAAGCTCCACAGCTACCGAAAGCTGTGGAGCTTTTTTTATTAGGCTGCGTAGTACTAAGGTAGGCTAGCATTCGAGGCTCGTTGCTGCTAGGCTATCGAATACGGCCTAAAGCTACTCAACCACGCCTCAGCCCATTTTGCCACGTGAGTGCCAATTTTTCAAGCATTGGGTTACCATCCTTCGGTATGTAATCTGCGTAGAACGGCTAGCGGTAGCTAAATCGACAGCGGAATGAGAGGTTTTGACAGCTTTTTGACTAGGTTTGCCATGCGTCACATGCTACACTTCAGCCGTCTACAACATGCTGACCCAATTTTTGGCGACAGAGGAGCTTCGTTCTGATGAAAGCAAAAAATAGCCGTTTACAAGGATTTTACCAACTTTCGCCGCTTGATCGTTTGCAAGCCGTAGGGGCTTTTGATGGCTTGAACAACGATGATTTGCGGGCGCTGCATGGCGCTGGCAGCTTAACGATTGAACGCGCCGATAAGATGATTGAAAATGTGGTTGGTACTTATAGCTTACCTTTGGGCATTGCGACCAACTTTCAAATTAATGGCAAAGATACCTTAGTTCCAATGGTTGTCGAAGAGCCATCGATTGTGGCTGGCGCTTCGTTTGCGGCCAAACTGGCCCGCGAAGGCGGCGGTTTTTCGACCAGCAGCACCGAATCGTTGATGATTGGCCAAATTCAATTGGTGCATATCGCCGATCATGCTACTGCTAGCGAAATTATTTTGCAGCACAAGGCCGATTTGCTGGCAATTGCCAATCGCCAAAGCACCTCGTTGGTTGGCTTAGGTGGCGGGGCCAAGGATGTCGAAGTACACTCGTTTCCTGCTAGCCCAATGGGGCCAATGTTGGTGGTGCACCTGATTGTCGATTGTTTGGATGCCATGGGTGCTAACGCGATTAATGCGATGGCTGAAGCTGTTGCGCCGCGCTTAGAGGCCTTAACTGGTGGACGTGCTTATTTGCGAATTCTCTCTAACTTGAGCGATCGGCGTTTGGCAACTGCGCGCTGTGTGATTCCAGCCCGCGCGTTGGATCGCTCGGATCTGCGTGGCGAAGATGTGATCGAAGGGATTTTGTGGGCTTATGCCTTCGCCGCCGTCGATCCCTATCGCGCAACGACCCACAACAAAGGCATTTTGAATGGCATTGACCCAGTTTTGTTGGCAACCGGCCAAGATTGGCGGGCGATTGAGTCGGGAGCGCATGCCTATGCCGCCCGCGATGGCCGCTATACCTCGTTGACCACCTGGGAACAAGATGCTGAAGGTAATTTGGTTGGCACATTGACCATGCCATTGGCTGTTGGGATTGTTGGGGGCGCAGTCAAGGTGCATCCAACAGCGGCAGCTGCCTTAAAATTGTTGAATGTTAGCTCAGCCCGCGAATTGGCGGAGGTCTGTGTGTGTGCTGGTTTGGCTTCAAACTTGGCTGCAATGCGGGCTTTGGCAACCGAAGGCATTCAACGCGGCCATATGAGTTTGCACGCCCGCCAGATTGCCATGAGTGCTGGCGCTCCACCAGCCTTGGTCGAGGAAGTTGCCGAGCGTTTGATTGCTGAACGTTGCATTAAACCAGCTCGTGCCGCCGAAATTGTGCGCGAAATGCACGAAACCTATGCCTTGCAACGCATCGAGGTTGGGGTTCCCTGCTAAAACCAACAAGTTCCTTAAGCCAAAAAGGCCAGCACCTCGTAGACAAGGTGCTGGCCAGACTTTTTTAAGCCTCGACAATTTCGCTTTGAGCTTGGCGAAAACGCCCAATGGCACGATATTTGGCATAGCGTTGGTCAAGCAATTGGTCAAGCGTGAGTTCGCTCAGCGTGCTAAGTTGCTCACGCAGGGCATTGCCAACCGCATGCACAATTGCTGGCACATCCATATGCGCGCCACCCTCTGGCTCAGGAATAATCAGATCGGCAATCCCAAAACTGTGCAAATCTTGGGCGGTGATTTTCATGGCTTTGGCTGCTTCCGAGGCTTTGCTCGAATCGCGCCAGAGAATTGCCGCACTCGCTTCTGGCGAGGCAACTGAATAAACAGCATGCTCAAGCATCAACAAACGGTCGGCAACCCCGATTGCCAAAGCGCCCCCAGAGCCACCTTCGCCAATGACCGTCGCAATAATTGGCACTGGCAAATCGGCCATAACCAACAAATTACGGGCGATGGCTTCTGCTTGACCGCGCTCTTCGGCGGCCATGCTTGGGTGCGCGCCAGCAGTATCAATCAGGGTCAAGATCGGCATATTGAATTTTTTGGCATGCTCCATCACCCGCAAGGCCTTTCGATAGCCCTCTGGATGTGGCGATCCGAAGTTACGCCGCACATTTTCTTTGGTATCGCTGCCCTTTTGATGGCCGATAATCGCGACGCTGCGACCATCGATTTTGCTAATACCACAGACCAGCGCTTGATCGTCGCCATGATGGCGATCGCCACGGAGTTCAAAAAAATCTTCACACAGCACTCGAATATAATCAAGTGTGCGTGGGCGTTGGGGATTACGGGCGATTTGCACCTTATCCCAAGGCAATAATTCAGTTAACGTTGTCACGTTTTGACCTCTGCGTGGGGCTTATTGGTGGCCCGCTACGACATGTTCGCGATGATCAGCCGATGATGTGGGTCGTTCATACAAGCGCAGCAAGCGCCCAATGGTGGCCCGCATGTCCGAGCGTGGCACGACTGCATCGATCATGCCATGTTCAAGGAAAAATTCTGCGGTTTGGAAGTGTGGCGGTAATTTCTGGCGAATGGTTTGCTCGATGACCCGTCGCCCAGCAAAGCCAATATTCGCGCCTGGCTCAGCCAAAATAATATCGGCAACCGAGGCATACGAGGCCGAAACGCCACCATAGCATGGGTCAACCAACAACGAGATATGGGGTTGGCGGACGCGGGCCAAACGAGTCAGCGCCACCGAAACTTTGGCCATTTGCATTAACGCAAAAATGCCTTCGTGCATGCGCGCCCCGCCTGAAGCGTTGATCGTCAAGACTGGCACACCGCGATCGGCGGCACGTTCAACAGCGCGAGCGACCTTTTCGCCAAAGACGCTGCCCATCGAACCGCCCATGAAATCGAAGTTACAGGCTGCAATTTCAAAGGGCAAGCCTTCAATGCTGGCGCTGCCGCTCATCACCACGTCGTTGGTGCCGGTGCGTTCGCTGGTAGCGGCCAATTTGGCTTCGTAATTATCTTTGGGGCTAACAAAGCCCAAAATATCGATGCCTTGCAAATCTGCATCATGCTCAACGAACGAATCAGCATCGGCCAAAATTTCGATCCATTCGCGTGAGCTAATCCGCGAGTGATAGCCACATTTTGGACAAACTTTTAATGCATCATTGAATTGTTTTTGATAAGTCAATTCGCCACAGTTGGCGCATTTGGTCCAGACATTATCTGGTATCTGTTGCTCACGCCGCGAAGACGTGAAGGGTAACGGCGCACGCCGAAAAAAATCTTTCAAATCATGAACCTCCACGGTCATTGTTGAGCCGTATTGGGATTATAGCATAGCACGCAGTGCGTCATAGCCGGATATTTTTGAAGCGTTTCAGTTTTTGCCAAGGCTGCATAAAAACGAACAATGTTAACCCAAAAGCGCCTAGCGGTCGATAGATTAACCAGATCGCTAGCACAACGTTGTGTTCCCAACCAACAAGCTGATTAACTGGAATCGAGCCTTGATTGGCAAAAATACAGCTTTCAGGGCTATAGCGACTGGCTGGGCTGTACCAGCTGTCGCCAAGCTGGTTGGCTTGGGCATGCACAGTGCAAATGCGCTCAAAATAGAAGTGCTGCATGAGCAAGGCGGGAATCAGTAATAGTGCCACAAACACGCTACAAAATCCAATCAGCAATATGATGATCCGTTTATTGGAATGCTGTTGCATAGCTGCTCCTTGATCGGGCTTGTTGCCGATGTGCGCTTGCCCGTTTTGCGCCACAATCGCTAGGCTCTCGTTTTGAAAGGAGGCTCGAATGCAGCCTAACCGAATTAATCACCCTGAGCTTGAAGCTGTTTTGGCCATTTTGGTTACAGAGTTACAAAACCTGCTTGGCGATCAGCTCTTAGCGGTCTATCTGAGCGGCTCGATTGCGCTCGGCGATTGGGATGACGCGAGTGACGTAGATTTTATGGTTGTATTAAAAGACGAGCTTGATTCGGCCCAACTTCCTCCATTACAAGCGTTGCACGCCGCGATTTATGGGTTGCCTTCGGTCTGGGCGCAACATCTCGAAGGCTCGTATATTTCTCAAGCCTTGGTACGCCGCGCCGACCCCAACAAAACCCAGTTGTGGTATTTGGATAATGGCAGTTCGCAGTTAATCCTATCGACCCATGATAATGAATTGGTGATGCGCTGGACGGTGCGCGAATATGGCATTGCCTTGTTTGGGCCGCCGCCAACCAGCTTGATTGAGCCGATTGATCCAGCTGAGCTGCGCCAAGAAATTCGCAATACAATGCACGATTGGGCCGCCGAGATGCAGGCTGGAAAATATCCAATCAACAATCAATGGGCGCAAGCGTTTACTGTGATTAGTTATTGTCGCATGTTGCAGAGTTTAGCAACAGGCCGGATTCACTCAAAACGGGCTGGGGTTGCATGGGCGCTCGCCAATCTTGCCCCCAAATGGCATCCTTTAATTGAAGCAGCATGGGCCAATCGGCCAAATCCCAGTCTCAAATATCGTACAGCTGCTGATCCTGCCTTGGCTGCTGAAACCATGAATTTTGTGCGCGCTTGTTTGGAGCGTGCGCCACGTTAGCAAAAGCTGCCGATGCAGAAATTTTACTTAATTTAACATAATTGTTAACAATTCAATCGCAATTGATTAAAGCAAGCAGCCTAGGCTAGCGCTGTGACCCATCATCACAAAGGAGCCAACGCTATGACGCTTGCAACGATCAGCAGCACGACCCCACGTCTGACGGTTAAGTGTGCCACGACGAGCGCCGAAATTGAGCAAGCCTTGCGCTTGCGCTACCGCGTTTTTGTTGAAGAAGCCAATAATTCGCGGCTTTGGAACGAACATGGGCTTGAATTCGATGTTTTCGACCAATGGTGCGACCATTTGTTGGTGATCGACCAAAATTCTGAGCAAGTTGTTGGCACTTACCGTTTGCTGCCTGGCGAACGAGCCTTGGCCCATCAGGGGTTTTACTCGCAAACCGAATTTGAGCTTACGCGCTTTGCCCATTTGCGCAACGCCTTGGAGCTTGGCCGCAGTTGCATTGCCGCCGATTATCGCGGCACGCGGGCAATTCAAATGCTCTGGGGCGGAATTGCCAATTATCTGGCTGAGCGGCCACATAGTCATTTGATTGGCTGCGCCAGCATGAACCACGATGAATTGCCTGATGTCAGTGCCTTGTATAGCATGCTGCGTCAACATAACGTAATTACCGATCGTTATAACATTCAGCCCTTGGCCAGCCACCGCATGCCTGATTTGCGCTGCTTGCCAATGACCTGTAGCGAGCGCGAAATGGTGCGCCGCTTGCCGTCATTGATCAAAGGTTATCGTTGGATGGGTGCTGAATTGGCGGGCGAGCCAGCCTACGATCCTCTATTTCACACCACCGATTTCTTTGTGGTTTTTGAAACCAACCAAATGACCAAGCGCTACCAACGCCATTTTGCCAGCTCGTATCAAGCAACGGCCTGAGGCGACGATGTATCAACTGCTTGCTCAATTGACCACCAATCCGCAGCGTTTGGCGCGCGTTCGGCGTATTGGCGGCTGGTTGCCACAACGCTTGGTTATTGGCCTTAGCTGGATGTTGGCCGTTGGTTTGTATTGGTTTATGCCGCGTTTGCGCCGTCATTTGCATGCTAACCTGGCCTATGTGCTGCTTGATAGCTCGTGGCTAGGGCGGACTGGGATTGGCGTGCGCTATCTCCAGCATATGCTGTTGTTGCTGTATGAAGTGCTGATTGGTATTGAGCGTTTGACTAGCGAGCATGTGCTGCTGGAAGGAACAAAGCATATTGAGGCTGCCTTGGCCCAAGGGCGCGGTGTGATTCTCTACACGCCCCATCAAGGCAATTTCTTTTATAGCTACTGGCGTTTGGCGCAGCGCTACAATTGCTTGACGGTTGGCACGGCTGGTAGCCCTGAGTTGCGGCCACTCTACGAGCAGTTTCATCAGCTTGGCTGTGCTGGCTTTGATTACGATGCGACCTCGCCGCGCGAGTTAATTCGGGGGTTGCGCCAGCATCTACAAGCCAATGGCGTGGTGTTTTTGTTGGGTGATTTTTGGCGACCGAATTTCCCTGAGGCCAGCTTTTTTGGCTTGCAATCGCGTACACCCCAAGGCGCAGCAACCTTTGCGCTCGAAGATAATGTGCCGATTGTACCGTGTTATAGCCTGCGCGAAGGCAAGCGCCATCGGCTGATTTGCCAAGAGCCGTTGCATTTGGGCCGCAGCTTTGGCCGCAAACAACGCCGCGAGGCCACCGACGAACTCAACGAGTGGATGGCCTCAATTATTAGCGAAAACCCCAGCCAATGGCTGTATTGGTTCAATTGTCAAGAACGTTGGGAAGGCGACGACCAGCGTTTGCACCAGCAAAGTGTTGGCCAAGCCCTAGCGGCTTAGCGCAAAATATAGTAGGTTGCGCGTTTTTGGCCAATCTTCAAAATCAAACCCCGATCAACCAGATCCGAGAGATCGCGGCGAATCGTTTCGGGCGAAACATCGGGGCTGAGGTCTTGCAGATCGCGATTGGTAATTCGGCGATTCTCAGTTAAAAAGACCAAGGCTCCGATTTGGCGTTCGTTCAAGCCCAAGGCTTCCCATTTAGCGGTATCGATAATCGACGTGTTGGCGACATTCATGCCTTTGTTGCGCAGCGTTACCAAAAAGCCAGCGGCAGTTTCGCGAAATTCTGGTGGTGGCAAGCCTGCATCGGCCATTTGGCGCTGCATGCGGTCGATGCCATAACCAAGCCGTTCGATCAAGCCCAAATCGGCCAGCACTTGAACCAACGTTTCGTTGCGGCTAAAACGTTCGGCGGCAATATTATCGATCGTGACGTGGCCCGGCAAGCGGCCTGGGCTATACACTTCCAGCCGATCGACAAACATTGCGATTCGAATTCCCTCGCCGCGCACGGTATAATCGCGGTGGGCCACAGCGTTAACCAACGCTTCGCGCACAGCAGCAGGTGGATATTCTGTCCAATCTTCACGTTCAAGGCCAACCATGCGCGAGCCACGGCGCATATGCTCGCCAAGCCAAAGCTCTGCTCGTCGCACTTGATCGGGCAAGGTGGTTCGAATATCAACCCGCTCAAATTCATCGCTCATTTCGTTGCCAGTGTAGCGCACCAAGGTCAACTCGCATTGCGGGTAATCGCGCTCGGTGGTGATGCTAAACAGCAACATTCCAGCATTAGTTGGTTGATAAACCGCTTGATTATCGCGGGTAAGGCAACCGCGGCGATACAGCCAACCCAAGGGATCGCCATCGGCGGGCGGGCCAATGCGCGCCACATACGATTGAATTTTCATCTCGCTTAGATCGCCCATTGCGACATTTTCTGGGCGAACCCGTTCCCAGCCAACCTCGCCGCGCTCAATCAGCAATTGGCGCAAGGCATTGGGTGGAATGGGCGCATTGCTTGGGCCTTCACGGCGCAAATATTTGCCATGCAAGCTATACACATTCGGCAAGCCTGGCGGAACTTCGATCAACAACACCGTTTGTTGGTTGCTAGTAAGTTGTTGGGGCAATGGGAGCACTAATGGCGGAGTACAGGCCAATGCTGCCTCTAGCGCTGCTTCTTCTGCTGCCTGAATATCTTGAACACCCTCGACTTTGGGCCTAACCCGCCCACTGATGCCAATGACTGCGCTACCGCCGTTGCCATTAGCAAAAGCCACTAACGTTTCAGCCAAATCCTCAGGCCGAAAGCGTTCGCGGAAACAGGCTAGCATCTCACTTTCGCCGTTTTCAAGTAACTGTTCAAGCATACACAACCCCAAACATTCAATAGGGCTGCAATTATAGCATAGGGCTTGGTTCTTTGTCCGATCAATTGGCTAAAGGAAAGTTATGGGTTAGAAACGCTTAAAACCCTTTCTTAGTTATTGCAGATCTAACTTTTTCAGGGTATAACAATGCTTGGGTATTTGTAAAAATGGATATTTGCTGGGAGGTCGATTTTGCTCAAAGAACTACAGGCGATTGCGAGTGATTTAACTCAAAAATGGCAAACCGTAGCCCAATTTAATCCTGAAGATCAATTGAAGTCAAGTGTTGAAAAGATTATTAAAGAGATCTGCCAAACTATGCTTGGCAATTCGCAAATTAATGTTGTGACTGAAGTTCAAGAGCGATCTATCGCTGGTAGGCCGGATATGGGCGTTTCTCAGGCGGGCTTAATTATTGGCCATATTGAATTAAAAGCGCCTGATAAAAAGGCTGACCCGCGCAAATTTGCCGCTAAAAGTGCCGATGCCAAACAATGGCAAAAATTCCAACAATTGCCAAATCTGATTTATACCAATGGCAACGATTGGTTGTTGTTTCGTTCTGGCGTTCTTGTTGAGAATCGACGAGTTAGTTTCATTGGTGATGTTACGAGCGACGGTGCAAGGGCAATCAACAAGGCGAATGTTGATAACTTGATCGAGCTTATTCGTGATTTTATGTTGTGGCAGCCCACTGTACCGCGTAACCCTAAAGAATTGGCCCAACTATTAGCACCGCTGTGCCTTTTGTTGCGCAGCGATGTTTTAGAAGCTTTACCAGACCCCGAATCTCCTTTAAGCATTTTGTTCAAAAATTGGCAAACATATCTGTTCGCTGATGCCAGTGACTTTGAATTTGCTGATGCCTATGCCCAAACTATGGTTTATGCCTTATTGTTAGCGCGGCAAAATGGCTTGGCATCAATCACGATCGATCAGGCGGTTAGTAATTTGCGTACAGGCCATCGCTTGCTGTCCGATACGCTCAAGCTATTAGGAGATTTGGATGCCCGTGAGGTAATTGCTACCTCGATTGATGTGATTGAACGAATTATTCAGGCAGTTGATTCGTCGATTTTTGCTAGTGGCGGTGATCCATGGCTCTATTTTTATGAAGAGTTTTTGGCTGCCTATGATAACAATTTGCGCAAACAGCGTGGGGTTTACTACACCCCGATTGAGATTATTCAGGCCCAAGTTGGCTTAGTTAATCAGTTGTTGACTCAGTATTTCAAAGCACCTTACGGAATGGTTGATCCTAAGGTCGTCACGCTTGACCCAGCCACTGGTACTGGAACCTATCTCTTAACTGCCTTGCAAGAAAGCCTCAATCTGGTTGATCGTGATCGCGGCAAGGGTTTACGCACCCAGTATGCTAGTTTTGCTGCCCAAAATATGCATGCCTTTGAATTACTGGTTGGACCATATGCGGTTGCCCATTTGCGGTTTTCGCAGGCAATTGCCGCCGAAAAGGCTCAATTGCCCGCCGATGGGGTGCATGTGTATTTGTCCGATACCCTTGATTCACCTAATAATGCCCCGCCCCAGCAATTAACTTTAGTGCTAAAAAGCCTGAGCCAGGAACAAAAACGTGTAGCAAAGGTAAAGCAATCAACCGAAGTATTGGTATGTATTGGCAATCCACCCTACAATCGCCAAATCATTGATGAAGAGCAACAAGATAAGGTTGAACGTAAGGGTGGCTGGGTACGGTTTGGAAGCAAACACGAACCTCCAATTTTTAATAGCTTCACTCAGCCAGTTATAGATGCAGGAAAAGGTGGTCATCTTAAAAATATCTATAACGATTATGTGTATTTTTGGCGTTGGGCAATGTGGAAGGTTTTTGAACAACCCCAATCGCAACAAGGTGGAGTGATTAGTTTTATCACGGCCTCATCGTATTTGCGTGGCCCAGGTTTTGCAGGGATGCGCCAACACATGCGCCAAATCTTCGATGAGTTGTGGCTAATCGATCTAGGAGGCGATAATATAGGCGCACGTAAAACAGAAAATGTGTTTGCAATTGAAACACCAGTGGTCATTGCAGTAGGTGTACGCTACACTTCACCAAAACCAACTCAACCTGCAACTGTCCACTATTGTTGTATAGAAGGTACAACAGAAGAAAAATTAGCCCAAATAGCCAAGGTCAAACAATTTAGCGACCTCGTCTGGGAAGCTTGTGGCACAGGATGGTTTGATCCATTTATTCCTGCAGCAAGCGGAGCTTATGCAACATGGCCTAAAATAACCGATTTGTTTCCATGGCAAATTAGTGGCATGCAATATAAACGGACATGGCCAATTGCGGCAAATCAATCAACCATACAGCGCCGTTGGGAGTATTTTATTAAAGCAGAAAATAAAGCAGAACTATTTAGCGAAACCCGTGATCGCAAGGTTGATAAGCTGTATGGTACATTAACCGATAAAACAACCCGCTTGCCAGCGCTCAGACGCTTAACCGATCCTAAAATACCTATTACAATTGAACAAATTGGCTATCGCAGTTTTGATCGCCAATGGGCAATTGTTGATAATCGGGTTGGCGATTTTTTACGGCCCGATTTGCATACCGCCAATAGCGAACATCAAATCTATCTTACCAGTCTACTTACAGATGTACTTGGTTCAGGTAGTGCAGCAGTTATTAGCCATCTAATCCCAGACATGCATTATTTCCGCAATCGCGGGGGCAAAGATGTTATTCCCTTATGGCGTGATGCGGCGGCGAGCCAAGCCAACGTGCCAGCAGGGTTATTAGACCACCTTGCTAGTGAGCTTGGCTTCGAGCTGAATGCGCTTGATCTCATGGCCTATTGCTATACCCTATTGGCAAGCCCAACCTATACTGCACGTTTTGAAAGCGAGCTACGCACGCCGGGGCCGCGTATTCCAATCACCAGCAATGGCGAACTTTTTCGCACAGCAGTAAGTTTGGGTAAACGCCTGATTTGGCTGCACAGCTATGGCCAACGCTGTGTGCCAAGCGATCAACCAAAGGGTATCGTGCCACGAGGGCAGGTGCGATGCGATGTTGGCACAAGCCAAAGCGAATATCCTAACGTCTATCATTACGATGAACAACAGCAACAACTTACCATCGGCACAAGCGGTGTATTTAGCCATGTTCGGCCCGAGGTATTTAATTTCAGCGTTTCGGGCTTGAAAGTTGTACAATCTTGGTTGGGCTATCGGATGTCCGACCCAGCTGGGCGCAGTTCATCGCCGCTTGACAAAATCTTGCCCGAACGCTGGGAATTTGATGATGAATTGCTAGAACTGCTGTGGCTGCTTGATCACACAATTGATCTGCAACCTCAACTCGCTGAACTGCTTGAGCATGTACTGAATTCGCCGTTGTTGCTTGCTGATGATTTGCCAGAACCTAGCGATCTAGAACGAGCCGCGCCCAAACCAATTAAACAAACTCAGACCAAAATGCCGCTTCAATAATCCAGCGTTGTGTTGAGTGTATGATTTGGTTGTGGCCTAGCGCCTCGCCCGCGCGTGGGGGAGCAGTCTACCGAAAGACCATGGGTTTGCCGCGATTCGCGGCGCTGCCACCAAACTAAAAGCCCCTCGCCCGCGCCACGGGAGAGGGGTTGGGGTGAGGGAACCACTTCATTTATTCGACCAACTTGCCCAGTTGGCGCAGATGGTTTTTGACCGCCTCGGCAATTGCCGGATCGGCGTTGAGAAATGGGAATGGTGCTCGGCTTACCCCTAAACTAGCATTCCGCAAGGCATATTGGATTGGCTGGTTGGGTTGATACGAATCAGCCTGAATTGATAAAACGGGATATGCATATGAGGTTGGTGCAAATTCTAGAATCCGTTTGCCTACAATAATCCGTTGTTGATTAAACACGATCACAAAATAAGCATCGCTGAATAAGAGTTGTTGATCGGCATCGCTGAATATCGTTTTGTCAATATTAATCTGTTGATTATTCCAATCATAGGCAAGCAGATTCGTTTCGTCGAGCACAATTGATGCCTTATCTAAATCAATTGTTTGCAGCGCAATCGTTGGATCATTGGTTGCCGTTTCAAACTGTTTAATTGCAGCTTGATCGAAGATGTAGAGCGTAAACGGGCTAGCTGTGGGCGATGGTTGCTTAGTTTGGGTACAACCAACAAGCACCAGCAGCAGCCAACAATATCCTATCCAACGCATGGTCAACCTCCGTTACTCAATCAACTTGCCCATTTGGCGCAGATGGTTTTTGACCGCCTCGGCAATCGCCGGATCGGTGTTGAGAAATGGGAATGGTGGTTGGGACGTTTGAAGCAATGACCCATAGCGAAAACTATAGACGATGTGGTCTTGCTGAATACTCGAATACAAAGCTGTTTCGTCAGAAGAGATAAATCGAGCGGTATCTTCTGAATGTAATGACGTGAGGATAATGCGTTGCTGTTGAAATACCACGATTACCTTACTGCCTTCTTGCATAAAAAAGGGCATTTCTCGCAGCCGGTCATGCCACGGATTGGTAATCTTTAATGTTTGTTGTGGCCAATCATAGGCGATAATAGCGGATTCAGGAATGACATAGGCAGCACGTTCCAAATCAATCGTTGCTAAGAGTGTGGTTGGATCATAGGTTGACGTTTCAAACTGTTTAATTGCAGCTTGATCGAAGATGTAGAGCGTAAACAGGCTAGCTGTGGATGGTGGTTGATCGGTTTGGGTACAACCAACAAGCACCATTATGAGCCAACAATACCCTATCCAGCGCATGGTCAACCTCCGTTATTCGACCAACTTGCCCAGTTGGCGCAAATGGGTTTTGACCGCTTCGGCAACCGCTGGATCGGCTGCCAAAAACTGCGATTCTGTGTCGTACATCACCGATGAACGGGAATGAAATGAATAGACGAGTTTACCTTGAAGCTCAGGATTTTCCATCAGCATAAAATCTTGGGATAAGGCCATAGCCGGGTAGTCGAAACGGCGTGGACTTTCCGCTGCCACAACCTTGCCGCCAAACAAACGCTGCTCTTGGAAAACTACGATAAATGCGCCATCACCACCCCACATATAGCTAGGTGTATCGAGATCAGTTTGGCCCCAAGGATTAGTGAAGGTAATGGTTTGGGTTGACCAATGATAGCTGAGCAAGAGATCCTCGGTCACGGTGAAAGCAGCCTGCGCTAATGGCCACAGCCTGCAAAATTTGCCATGCGGTATCAGCAGTCGGGCCAAGCCCTGGTACAGCCTCTTGATCAAAAATGTATATCGCAAAATGGTTGGCCGTGGGTGGTGGTTGATCGGTTTGGGTACAACCAACAAGCACCATTATGAGCCAACAATACCCTATCCAGCGCATGGTCAACCTCCGTTATTCGACCAACTTGCCCAGTTGACGCAAATGGTTTTTGACCGCCTCGGCGATTGATGGATCGGTGGCTAAAAACTGTGATTGTGGGTCGTACATCACCGATGAGCGTGGATGGAATGAGTAGACGAGTTTACCTTGAAGCTCAGGATTTTCCATCAGAATAAAATCGGTAGGGAGTGCCATGGCGGGATAATCAAAACGGCGTGGGCTTTCAGCTGAAACAACTTTGCCGCCAAATAAGCGCTGCCCTTGAAAAACCACGATAAATGCGCCATCACCACCCCACATATAACTTGGAGCGTCGAGATCAGTTTGACCCCAAGGATTGGTAAAGGTAATCGTTTGGGTTGACCAATGATAGCTGAGCAATAACTCCTCGGTCACGGTGAAAGCAGCCTGCGCTAATGGTACAGCCTGCAAAATTTGCCATGCGGTATCAGCAGTCGGACCAAGCCCTGGCACAGCATCTTGATCAAAAATGTATATCGCAAACTGGTTGGCCGTGGGTGGTGGTTGATCGGTTTGGGTACAACTACCAATCAACACGAGCAGCCAGCAATATCCTATCCAGCGCATAACGCTGCTCCTTTCCCCCTACTCAACCAGTTTGCCCAGCTGACGCAAATGGTTTTTGACCGCCTCGGCGATTGTAGGATCGGTGGCTAAGAACTGGGATTGCGGTGGATACATTCCGCCTGAGTGTGGATGAAACGAATAGACGAGTTTGCCTTGGAGTTCGGGATTTTCCATCAGAATAAAATCTTGCGATAAGGCCATAGCTGGATAATCAAAACGGCGAGGGCTAATTGCTGAAACGACCTTGCCGCCAAATAAACGTTGTTCTTGAAAAACCACAATAAATGCGCCATCACCGCCCCACATATAGCTAGGTGTATCCATACTGGTTTGGCCCCAAGGGTTGGTAAAGGTGATCGTTTGAGTTGACCAATGATAGCTGAGCAAGAGATCCTCGGTCACGGTGAAAGCAGCCTGCGCTAATGGCACAGCCTGCAAAATTTGCCACGCGGTATCAGCCGTGGGGCCAAGCCCTGGCACAGCATCTTGATCGAAGATATAGACGAGAAATCCTGTAGGATTCATAGAAGGCACCTCACTGGCTAGCGGTGTTAAATTGTTAGTAGGGATTTGCTGTTTACTACAACTTATCATTGAGATAACAAAAATGATCATGATCATATTATTTAGTATATTTTTCATTCGTAAAACCTTTGTTATAATTATGGTTGACAATAATCGGCATTAATGCATTGTTGTAAATATGTATCAAGTGTACTACGTGCAATACCATCAATCTGACTTTTTTGATATTCTTTATAAGAATAATTACGACTATAAGCATTATGATCGGTGATTTTTGTAACAGCATGAGGATCAGTCATGATACCTTTCCATTGTTCAATGGTTAAGGGACGATCTGCTAGCGAAGGATCAATAACCATGGGAATAATTGTATTTTCTTGGCGTACATAGATAATTGGTGCAACATGCCAATCCTAATTAACTGTTCCATCAGTGGTTGATGAAGGATAGGTTGATCCATCTGGTAGGGTAATTTGTTTTTAAATAAACTTGGTTTCAGCCTCTAAGTTGCCATCAATAAACACTTTATCGACACTATTAATATCGATACCATAGCGTTCTGAAATTCGATAGGCCATAACATGCGCCCTCGCATAGCAACCATCATCGGGAAACTGGAAGGGAATATCTGACTCATTAGCCATATCATTAAAAATAACTGCCGCTTCGGCCTCGCTGACAGACCCATCAGGATAGGGATTAACCTTAGAGCCATAATTCGCGTGCCACTCAGCAAATAATTGTAGTGCCCTCTCGATAAACTGCTGGATAAATGGTAGTTTCAAGGGTGGTTCTGACAGAGTTGCTGGCTCGCCATTTTCTTGCCTAAACAGTAGCTTGTTGCCACCCAAGCCGATTGTTGCAAAATCGTCGCGAAATAGCGCGGCAGCTTCGGCTTCGGCAGTGGCCATGGTCTGCCGAATGGCCTTGGTGGTTTCAGTACTGCTCTGCAAAACCTGTAACAAACGCTGAAATGCGGGATTAACGACATGCTCAAACTCTTGAAAACATGCATTGGCGGCAGGGCCTTGCCATTTGCCAGCTTGTAACAAGGCCATTGTTTGACAGAGCGTTGCTTGAATAGTTTGGCTTTGATCGTGGAGGTTTTGAAAACGTTGGATGATCGTGTCTACCACTTCGTACTTGATCTGCACAAATGGAGCAGGCATCGCCTGAATCCTCGCAACGAGGAGGGCGCGTTGGGCTAGAATGTTGGAGACGATGGAAGCAGAACCCTCAATTCAACTCAGTGCAGCGGATTATAGCAAACTAGCGGTATGTTGGTATATAGCTCAATTGGTATTAAACAGCTTACCAATAGGCCTAGCTGCGATTAATATCCATAAAATGGGCTGGTCATCCATCGCAGCTAATACCAGCTTTTATTTTTTAAACAGCAATTAAGCCCTTCGCGCCAGCGCTGTGAGCAGGGGTGTGAGAGAATTTCTCGATACTTAGTAGCCTTCTGGTTGGCGATAGGTCTCTAAATTGGCGAATTTGGTTGTTGAGCGGAAAAAGCGCAAGGGTACAATCCCGGTTGGGCCGTTGCGGTGCTTGGCGAGGTGAATTTCGGCGATCCCTTTCTTATCAGTTTCGGGATCATACAACTCTTCGCGATAAATGAACATCACAATATCCGCATCTTGCTCGATGCTGTTATGCACAATAATGTTATTTGCGACGAAATTATGCAGCGTATCGACTGTCAAATCATACACAGGCTCGACCCCATCTGGTTCAATGCTAACGATTGTTTCCCATTCAATTGTTGTTTGGGGATTGTTGCTGCCAAGTTCTAGGGTAAGTTCCTGTGGAATGGCAATTTGGCTGGCATGATGGAGTTCATCAAGTCGCTTCCAGCCATCAATGGTTAAGAATTTATGGTTAGCCGTGGCGCGAATGCTACGGCCCAGTTTTGTGCGTAGTTTGAAAACGGGTTTTGTGCCTGTCGTAAAGGCATTCGTAACAGGCCGTGATTCGAGTTTCCATGTTGCTTGATTGAGTGCTAGAACATTAAACCCTTGTTGACCAACCAATTGATCGATGCGAACATAATGACCTTGATCTGGTAAATAGATTTGGGTATCGCCTGTTAGACAGCCCGATTCGCGCAAGTCGGAGAGCATGGGAACGTGAGTGGTACGGCTTTCGACGGCCCGCGAAAGCTGCGAGAGCGCGATAACTGGCACGTTGATTTCACGCGCCAAGGCTTTGAGACCACGGCTAATTTCACTAATTTCCTGCACACGGTTGCCATCGCGCTTGCCGCCGCCCTGCATCAACTGCAAATAATCGATGATAATCAGATCGATGCCTGCTTCTGCTTGCAAGCGCCGACATTTGGAGCGCACATCCATAATGCTGGCTCCAGGCGAATCATCAATATAAATTGACATGGTGGAGAGCTTGCCAAGCGCCTCGGTGAGCAACTGCAGATCGCTATCGCGAATTTGGCCGGTGCGCAGCTTTTGCATATCTACGCCAGTTTCGGTGGCCAAAATCCGCTGCATCAACTGATCGCGGCTCATTTCGAGGCTAAAAATCGCCACGCAGGCTTCCGATTCTTTGGCAGCATTGTAGGCAATATTCAAGGCCAAACTGGTTTTGCCGGTTGCAGGCCGCGCCGCCAAAATCAACAAGTCGGAGCGTTGCAAGCCACCAGTTAATTTATCAAAATCGTTAAAGCCAGTTTTGAGGCCAACAACCTCGCCGCCGCGCTCTTGCATCTGACTAATTTGGTCGAAGAAACTATCGACGACCGCGCCGATGTGAATAAAGCCATCAGTGGTGCGGCGCTGTGAAACCGCGAACAACTCCGATTCGGCCTGATCGAGTGCTGCTTCAAGCTCTTGAGTTTCGTCGTAACCGAGGGCTGCAATCTTACCGCCAGCGATGATCAAACGGCGCAAGAGGGCAGTACGTTCGACGATGCGAGCATAGTATTCAACGTGCACCGAGGTGGGAACACTATTCGAAAGCTCAAGCAAATAGGGCACGCCGCCGACAGCTTCTAATTCATCTTTGCGGCGCAATTCATCGGTAACATTAACCAAATCGGGGGGCACACGGCGATTGTAGCACGCCACTTGGGCATTAAAAATCAAGCCATGTTTTTCAAGATAAAAATAGTCGCTAGCCAGCCAAGGCGCAACCGGAATAATTGCATCACGATCAAGCAAAATCGAACCAAGCGTGGCACGTTCGGCATTAATATCGGCAGGTAACGACTTATCCATAGCGACCTCGATGTGGAAAATGTTGGGATAACGGGTGGATTCACAGTCGAAAAGCTGTGGATACCAGCGGCTAAAGCACTGATGCCGCGCTCATTGGCGCGGCATCAGCGGTTGGACAAAACGAATGAACTAGGCTTCGGTGCTCGCAACTTCGGCAGCTTCGGCTGCGGGCTGAACACTACCTTCACCATTTTCACCTTCGACCACGACATTGATGTGTGGCTCAAGCCCGGCGAGCAAACGAACGCCAATTGAATACACACCAGTGCGCTTGATTGGCTCGTCGAGTTGAATTTTGCGGCGATCAACTTCTTGACCGATGGCTGCTTGCAGTTTTTCAGCAATGTCTGAGCTGGTTACTGAACCATACAAGCGATCTTGTTCGCCAACTTTGGTAACGAACTTCAAGGTCACGCCATTGATGCTGTCGGCCAAACCGCGTAATTCTTCGCGTTGTTTAGCTTCAAGTTTGCGTTGTTTGGCCAAGCGTTCTTCAGCTTGCTTGATCAAACCAGGTGTTGCAAACACAGCCAGCTTCTTGGGCAATAAATAGTTGCGACCGTAGCCACCAGATACTTCTTTGATGTCGCCCGCAGTACCAAGGTGTTCGACATCTTGAATCAACAGAACCTTCACGGAATAGCTCCTTTAGTTTAGCGGTGCTGGTGCCCGCCACATCTGCGGGCTTGTATTTACAACCCTCATCATGTGAGGGAGCATACCATGAGAATAGCCCCAAATTTGGGGCTGCGCGTTATCTTACCATAGATCATAAATTCTCGTCAAAATCTTTTAGAAGGATGAATTATGAATTATGAGGGATGAATTACCCTTTGGAAAGGATGAATTATGAGGGATGAAATCCTGCATAATTCATAAATTAACTGCATCCTTGATAGTTTTCTTCATCCTTCATCCTTCATCCTTCATCCTTTCGACTATTCCCTAGCCCAAACGTCTATGGTAAAATTAACTGACTTCCACGTTTTCGCCCATCGCCAAAGGATTTTAGGAGTGCAGCTATGGCACACGATCCATCTTCACCTGTCGATTTAGCTGCTCGGGTTGCTCAGCTTGAACAAGAAAATCGTATTTTGCAGGCTATGCTCGATACGGTGCCTGATGCGATTGTATATAAAAACGCTGATCTAACGATTGAGTATGCCAATCGCGCCTTTCGCGAATGGTTTGGCCTGCCACTTGAGCAGTTTCGGGTTACTGAGGATCGTTCGAGTGATGATGTTTATGCCGCGGAATATCAAAGCCACGACCGCCAAGTGCTGCGCAGTGGCCTTGGCAGCGAGTTTGAAGAACGCTCGAATGCTCCCGATGGCTCGTTAATTACGACTCGCAGCATCAAGCAACCAGTTCGTGATGCCAATCAGGTGATCGGTTTGGTTGCCGTCTTGCGCGATGTAACCAGCGCTGCCCAAGCCTCACGCTCGCTCTCCGAAACCCAAGCTCGGCTTTCGCGAATTATTTCGAATGTGCCAGGCATGGTCTTTCAGTTTGTGCTGCATCCCGATGGCTCGAGCGAATTTCCCTACGTCAGCGAAGGTATTCGCCAAGCTTTTGGTATCGAGCCAGAACGCCTCACCTCGGAGCGCGATGCGCTCTACAATTGGGTTCACCCCGAAGATCAGCCAGAATTTATTCGCTCGTTTGTCGAATCGGGACAATTGCTCGAAGCATGGCAATGGGAAGGCCGCGTAGTCTACGATGGGGTCGTGCGTTGGGTGCGCGGGGCTTCGCGGCCAACTCGCACCGAGGCTGGCGATATTCTGTGGGATGGCGTGTTGATGGATATTACGGCGCAACGCGAAAACGAAGCTGCCCTGCGCCGCTTGCAAAATCGCTTGCAACAGTTTCTCGATGCAACACCGGTTGGCTTATATGTGATCGATCCTGAAGGCAAGCCCTATTATGCCAACGCCAAAGCCCAAGAGTTGCTTGGCCAAAATGTCATGCTGCCAGTCAGCGAACAAACTGAAACCTATCGCACCTATAAAGTTGGCAGCGAAACGATTTATCCCCGCGAGGAATTGCCAACCCAACGTGCGCTTAGGGGAGAAATGGTGCACCTTGATGATTTGGAATTTCGCTATACTGGCAAGCCTGCAATTTCGATTGAAGTCTTTGCGCGCCCGATCTACGACACCAACAACGAAATTGAATATGCGATTGCGACCTTTTTCGATATTACCGAGCGCCGTAAGATTGCCCAAGAGCTTTTAGATTGGCAACAACGCTTCGATTTGATCATGTCGACCGTCGAATTGGTGATGTACGATTACGATGTGATCAACAATCGCATCGAATGGAGCGATTCGGTTAGCAATATTTTGGGCTATCCCAAGGCCGAATTTAGCTTAAGCGTCGATGCATGGGCAGCTGGCATTCACCCAGAAGATGCTCCCGAAGCCTTGCGCTTGCTCGACGTTGCCCAAAATACCTGTAGCAGCTATGCGGTTGAATATCGCTTTTTGCACCAGGCTGGCCATTACATTTGGCTTTTGGATCGCGGCTTCTTTATTCCAAATAAAGAGGGTGTGGCGGTGCGCATGTTGGGTTTGATGCAAGATATGACCGAGCGTAAACAGGCCGAAGTGATGCGCGACCAAATGCAGGGTCAAATTATCGAAGCCCAAGCAGCTGCCTTGCGCGAACTTTCAACCCCGTTAATTCCAATCAACGAGCGCACGGTGATTATGCCGCTAATTGGCTCAATTGATTCGGCGCGCGCCAGCCAAATCGTCGAATCGCTGTTGCAAGGCGTGAGCCAAATGAACGCTGGAGTCGTTATTTTGGATCTAACGGGCGTGCCTGTGGTCGATACGCAAGTGGCCGGAGCCTTGCTACAAGCGGCGCGGGCGGTGCGCTTGCTCGGAGCCGAAGTCGTACTGACCGGAATTCGCCCAGAAATTGCCCAGACCTTGGTCAGCTTGGGCATCAACCTGAACGATGTTGTGACCTTAAGCAATTTGCAAAGTGGGATTGAACGGGCGTTGAATCGCCGTTTAGCCTAAGCGAGGTGGCTTATCAACGCCGAAACTGAAGCCTGGGCAACTGAATTAGGTGCAGCCATCGCCCACACCATCCATGCACATACCTTTCAAGCGCGTAACCCGCACAACCAAGTTCGCTTGTGGGATGGCCGTACGCCCTATGCCATGCACCCGATTTGGTGCGCTATGACAATTTTGGCCGAGCCTTTGCTGCCCGAAACGACGCGGCGGGTTGGCTCGATTGTGCTGCTTTGGCATGATTTACTTGAGGATACCAGCGCCGATTTGCTGGAAAACACACCGCAACAGGTGCGCCAATTGGTGCAAGAAATGACCTTCGATAGCTTTGATCATGAAATGCGCGAGCTTTGGCAACGCAGCGATTTGACCAAATTATTTAAACTCTACGATAAAACCTCGCAATTTTTTGATGCTGTCTGGCTGCGCGATGCCCGCTATGCCCAATTGCTCAAGCATACCCAGCAATTAATCACATTTGTGCAACAAAGCTATGGCGAATTAAATATCGTGAAATTAGCTCAGGCTTTGGCTGTACCACGCAGCAAAAGCTAATGTTTGATGAACTGTCGCCAACGCCATAATAAATGCAGCGTGAAGAGGGTTATAGGACTTCGCGATAAGTACAATTGGGCAAAATCTGCGCCAAAAATAAACCAAAACAGCCGATCATTACCAACAAGAATCAAAATCAAATAGCTTGCGCTATACAAACGATAGCGTTGTGATGTTGGCCTAATCAGGCTCAGTATAATCAAATTAACGAAAAATAAGCTATTGCCAAACACGATCATTATTGCATAGATAATATTAAATTTTTGATAGTCGAAACTCCAGAAAATACCTTCGTGATGCTTCACCCAAAGTGCGATATTGGCAATTGATCCATTAATAAGTGCTACTAGTATTATTTTTAACCACAAATGCCTGATTAATAATCGATTTTTGTGATATGTTGGTGGTGATTGATACATTGAACCTCACAATACTATATGTTTCCTCTTCAATTAAAGCATAAACCTTGTATTTGGAAGGTAACAAATGAGTAACAAGCAGAAAGTTTGGCTATGCAGCAGCCTTTGAGTGAATTGCTTGAATATTTGGCAACTGAATCGTTAATTGCGCCAACCCAATGGCGGGGCTGGCAATTAACGCCAATTGCTGGCGGAGCAAATAATCGGGTCTATCGCGCTCAATCGGGCGATAGCGATTATGCAATTAAATGGACAATTCGCGATGAGCGTCGCCGAGCGTGGCGCGAATATCAAGCGCTTCAGGCCTTAGCCAAAGCTGATCGGGTGCTGGCACCGCAGGCGGTTTGGCTCGACGAAGCCAGTTTTGCTCAGCCAGTCGTTGTGCAAACGTGGCTCGATTATCCTGCATTAACCAACGTGCCGCAGGCTGCTGCTCAATGGCAAGGCTTGGTTGAACATTATTGGGCGTTGCGCCAAATCAGCCAAGCTACAAGCAAGCTCGAATTGCCGCTTGCAACGTTGAATATGCACAGCGTCGCTGTTGGCAAGCACTTGATTGCCGAGCATTGCGCGAAATTGCCCGCCGCCCAACTGCCCGCTGAACTTGAAGCCTTATTGGTTTGGCTAGAAACGTGGGCTGCACCTGAGTTTTCAAGCGTGCCACTCAGCTTGTGTCGGGTCGATAGCAACTGGCGCAATTTCCTGCAAACACCAACTGGGTTTGTTTCAGTCGATTGGGAAAATGCTGGCTGGGGCGATCCTGCCTTTGAAATTGTCGATTTGATGACCCATCCAGCCTATGCAACGGTTACGCTGCAACAGTGGCAAGCCTTCGTAACGGCCTACTGTCGCTTTGGCGACGATCCGAGTGCTAGCCAAAGGATTGAAATCTATCGCACCTTGATGCTCATTTGGTGGGTGGTACGTTGGCAGCGCTATCTGTATGAAGTGCCACGTGGCCTTGATGCGCGGCTGGTCGAGCGCCCACCAGCGTGGCTGACCACCGCCCAAGCCAATTATCAACGCTATTTGGATTTAGCCCAACAGGCTATCAAGCAATGGAGGTAGCTGATGAAAAGTAATGCCACGACGGTTGAAGCATATCTAGCCGAACTCACGCCCGAACAGCGTAGCGTCATCGAGCCAGTGCGCCAAACGATTCTCCAGCATTTGCCAGCGGGCTTTGTAGAAACCCTTGCTTGGGGCATGCTAAGCTACGAAGTGCCACTCGCCCGTTTTCCCAAGACCTACAATCAGCAGCCTTTGAGCTATGCGGCTTTGGCGGCCCAGAAAAAGCACTATAGCTTGTATTTGATGTGCATTGCCTACGACGAGCCAGCGGTCGCTTGGCTCCAGG
Organism: Herpetosiphon sp. NSE202; assembly: GCF_042688385.1. Classification (NCBI taxonomy): domain Bacteria; kingdom Bacillati; phylum Chloroflexota; class Chloroflexia; order Herpetosiphonales; family Herpetosiphonaceae; genus Herpetosiphon; species Herpetosiphon sp. NSE202. The sequence continues at coordinate 212,528 of NZ_JBHUPY010000001.1, forward strand.
AGCAATTTAGCCAAGCAGGCAAAAAATTCGATATGGGCAAATCGTGTTTGCGCTTCCGTACCCTCGACGATCTGCCGCTCGCGGTGGTTGCCGAGGTTATTCAACGCTATTCGGTCGATGAATATATTGGCTACTATCAGGCGATGCGTGGGTAAGGATGAGAGATGAAAATAAAATCAAAAGGCAGAAGTCAAAAATCAAAAGTTAAAAAGAGCATAGAACAGAGAGCATAGAGCATAAGCATTGGGGATCGGGGTTTAGGGGCTGGGGATCGGGTACACGAAGGGTGATTTTTAACGCAGAGGATGGGTGGCTATTGGCTGCGGGCTATAGGCTATGGGAAAATAATCCGTGGAATCTGTGTCAATCTGTGGCTAAAATAATTCTTCCCGTTCTTCGTGTCCTTCGCGGTTTCGCACCTTCGTGCTCTTCGTGCGCTTCGTGGATCAGATTCGCTCGCTCAATTGGCCGCCCAGCCAGCCTGCCAGCACAATTAACCCAATGCCAACCAGATGCCGCCGTTTTTGGGCTGCGGCAGGCAGTGGCTTGCCCAACACCAAACGCCAATAAACTGCCACCAAACTCAGACTAACCACCGCATGACTATTGATCCAAGTTAATTGCTGGCGAATTTGCTCGAAGGCTAAGGCTACGGCTAAAATGCCAGTCATCACCGCCAGCAAGCTGCTCCACCAGCCGATTTTTAAACACCAACGGGCAGTAATTGCTAGCTCGTGATGCGGGCTGCGCTCGTTCCACAAGGTCAAAATTGAGCTAACCAGCAAGAGTGCAATTGGAAAATGGACTGCTTGAGGATGCAAACTCATGCTTAGTTCTCCATATTATTGGCCAATTTGGTGCGATTATTCAGCAAAAAGCCGATTGTTTCGCCCAAAACTTGCGATTCAAATGGTTTTGGTAGCACCGCATCGAACACATGGCGGCGCGTATCAAGATCAGGCGCATTCCAGACGGTCAGCAACATTGCCACTAACAACGGGTCACGAGTTTTAAGCAATTCGGTCAAATCCCAAGCATTGATGTCGGTCAGGCCGCTATCGGCAATCAAGGCATCAAAATCGCGGGCATAGGCTAAATCCAAGGCCAGCGTGCCGCTATCGGCGCAAACCACGGTATGGCCCAAGCTTTCGAGCAATCCCGCCAAAGCCGATTGCACCCGCGTATCGCTTTCGACCACCAGAATTGTGCCGCGTTGCAAGGCTTGCGCACCGCCTACTTGCATTGGGTCGTTCGATGTTTCAGGGCGCGGAATTGGAAAGACCAGCGAAATGGTGCTGCCAACGCCGACCTCGCTTTGCACCGCAACCCGTCCACCATGATGTTGCACCACGATTGCGTGGGTCATCGAAAGCCCAAGCCCCGTACCATGCTCGCCTTTGGTGCTGAAAAATGGCTCCCACATGCGTACTTGGGTTTCTTCATTCATGCCAATGCCTGTATCGCTGATTTCCATAATCACGTCGTCGTCAACTTGCTCGGTGCGAATCGTCAAAATGCCGCCTGTGGGCATGGCATCGGTGGCGTTCAGCACCACGTTGGTCAGCACTTCGCGCAAGGCAAACGGCGACCCATAGATTAACGGAATTTGGCCTTTTTCGATTCGGGTTTGAATCATGGTGCTGGCTGGGCGGCTGCGCCAACGTGGCCGAATCAGCTTAATCACATCATTGATAATCGTGTTCAAATCGACCATTTCGTGATCTTCTGGCTGCTGAGCGCGGGTAAATTGCTGAATTCGCTCAACCATATGCCGACCATCACGGGCGGCTTGCTCAATCACAACCAAGCCTTCGCGTTGCTCTTCTGGCGCTTCGATCAACAATAATTGGGTATGGCCCAAAATCCCTGCAATCAAATTGTTGAAATCGTGGGCGATGCCGCTCGACAATTCACCCAAAGCCCGCAAACGCTCGGTCTGCAGCAGCACATCTTGGGCCTCTTGTTTGGCGCGGTAGGCTTGCTCCAGCTCTTGATACAACTGGGCGTTGGAGATTGCCAAGGCCATGTGGCGCGCCAGAATTTGCAACAAATGTTGGTGCGCTGGCGGAAACGCAGCAGGATCGAAGCTGGAAAGCACCAGCACGCCAAGCCAGCGATCATCGCGGCGCAATGGCACGAGCAGAGCCACCGCCAAGCCAATTTGGCGTAGTTCAGCAGCGCGGCTAATTGGCGAACTATTCATAATCATGCGATAGGGCGGTGCATCGATTGGCCCAAAATCTTGCCAAATTTCTGGCGAAAGCACCAAGGTTTTATCAAGCAGGTCAACTTCGGCGCGGCCTGTTTTCATGAGCACGCTAAAGAAACGAGTTTGCTCGGTTGCCAAGGCCACACAGGCCCAATCGTAGGGCACAACCCGCTCGATTTGCTGGGCGATGCGATGGCAGACGACTTCGAGGTTGAGCGTGGCGTTGAGCGTGGCGGTGATATTTGAAACGGCGCTGAGTTGTTCGGTCTGCTGTTGCAACGTGGTAATTAGGTCGCGTTGTTCGAGCGCAATTGCCGCTTGCGAACAAATTGCTTCGGCAAAGTTGATATTGCTGCGGCCAAAATGGCGCTCAGGCCGTTGATCAAATAGCGCCATCAAGCCCAACGTGCCGTTGCGCCCGACCAATGGCACTAAGAGCGCTGCGACCAGACCAGTTTCGAGCCAAAAAGCGCTGGTGGTGGTGGCTGCATCGCGATCATTATGATGATAGGTGCTCGCCGTGGTTTGGGCCATGTGCTGCACATCGGGGAAGTAGGTCAGCAGTGCATGCGAAATAACCTCAATCGAACAATTTTTGGGCATTTGCCAAGCAAGCGGCTTGAGGGTTTGGCTGTGGGCATCATAATGAAACATAATGCCAACATTGGTTTGTAATGCTTCGCAGACCGTTTGCACCAATTGATCAAGCAAATCTTCTTGTTGCGCTTGATTGAAAATCCGATTGACATGGCTCAACATGGCGAGCCGCTGTTTTTCGGCGCGCTGAATATCAATTAACAAGCCGCCGATCATGCTGATCAGGTAATACACGCCGAGTTCAAAGACGATGCTGGCAAAGGCGACCCGGTCGTTGCCCATTGTGCCAACCCGGCGCATGCGGCTGGTTTCATCGAGGAAAAATGAGAGTGCGATTAACATACTGCCCGTGGCCGAGAGCAACGCGCCATCGAAGCCATGGCGGGCGGTGAAGGCCACAATTGGCAAGAGGAACAAAACATTTAAAAATTGCACCGGAATATAGGCAACCCGATCGATGCCCCAGCCGATGAGGCCAACAATTGTCAGCATAAAGATTAATTGTAAGACATCGCTGCGGGTAATGGTTGTGCGATGAATGCTACGTTGCAAAGCGGCAGGCGTGCCAAAAAGACCGCGCGTCGAAAGCCACGGCGTGCCTAAGCGCAACATTGGCAGCGTGATGATCAACGAACCCAAACTATTGGTCAGCCAAATTAAGGCAGTTGTGACCAATACTGCATGTTCTTCGATCCAACCAACTTGCCAACCAACGGCGCTCATACAAAAGGCGCTAATCGCGGTGTTGAACAGCACCCCGCTGGCCAAAAAGCCATTCAGGGCCGATTCGCGCGACATATCGTAAGGATACCGATACAGGCGAAAAATGAGGGCTGGTAAGCCGCCTTGAGCCACCCACCCACCCACCAATAGGGCTAGCCACCCAACCTGATTAATGCCAGCAAACCATGCGATGAGCGCCATGCTGATGGCACTGCCAACAGCCCATGGAAGCCGCCACCACATAATGCCTGCTTGCACAACCCCTAAGGCCAAAATCCAAGGCATCGGAAGCTGGGCCAGCCAACCCAATCCAAACAAGAGCGCGGTTATGGTCGCACTGCAAAAACTCAGCAAGAGCGGCCTGGTCATGGTGAGCCTCGTCTCAGGAAGATGCTCCCTCATTCTATAGCGATGAGCATGCTAGCGTCAAGCGCAAAATCGGGCTTTGGCTTGCTACTTCACCTCTATTTTAGCGCAGATTAAGCCATGCTTCGTCAAGCCTTTTGGCTTGGTTTTTGTTAGCGTTTTGTCATGTTGCGCCATGGCCTGCGGTTGAAAAAACATAATCCATGGCCTATAATGGCGATGGAAGTGGGGCAAAGTGGGGAAATGTGGGGCAATTGCCAGGCGAACATCTGAGCGTAAAAGCCTTGACAGTGGGAGCAAGCCATGTTTTTGGGCGAATATGAACATACGGTCGACGATAAAGGGCGCTTGGCGATTCCAGCCAAATTTCGGGCTGGCCTAGCCGATGGTCTGGTGTTGACCCGTGGTTTCGACCAAAACTTGCTGCTTTATCCAATGCCAGTCTGGCGCGAATTGGCTGCTCGGATCAATGCTCTGCCGATTAGCCAACCTTCGGCGCGTAATTTACGCCGTTTGATGTTTGCTGGCGCAAGCGATTTGGGCCTCGATAAACAGGGCCGCATCGTGTTGCCACCCAACCTACGCCAGTATGCCACAATTACGAGCCAAGCGCTCATTACCGGTATGGATAGTTTTATTGAAATTTGGTCGGCTGAGCGCTGGCAAACGGTGCTCGATAGTTTTGCCGACGAAGCGCCGCTCTTGGCCGAGCACGTCGCGGCCTTTGGGATCTAGTATGGTGAGTAATGCATATTCCAGTTTTGTATGATGCCACGCTGGCAGCGCTTAATTTACGCCCTGCTGGGCGCTATATCGATGGCACCCTCGGTTGGGGCGGCCATAGCAGTGGCATCCTTGCTGGTAGCGGCCCATCTGGCCAATTACTCGCAATCGATCAAGACCCAATGGCTTTGGCTGCCGCTCGCGAACGCCTCGCCAGTTATGGCGAGCGTGTGACCTTGATGCATGGCAATTATCGCCAGATGGCGAGCCTTGCAGCCCAACACGGCTGGCAGCAAGTCGATGGCATTCTGCTCGATATTGGGGTTTCATCGCCGCAACTCGATTTGCCTGAACGTGGTTTTTCGTTTCAGTACGATGCGCCGCTGGATATGCGTATGAATCCAACTCAGGGCGAAAGTGCCGCCGATTTGATTGCGCGGCTGAATGAAACTGATTTGGCGAATGTGATTTATGAATATGGCGAGGAACGGCTTTCACGCCGGATTGCCCGCCGAATCGTTGAGCAACGGGCCAAAAGCCCAATTACCAGCACCGCGCAATTGGCAAGTTTGGTGCGTAGCGCCGTGGGTGGCCAAGCAGGTAAGACCCATCCAGCAACGCGAACCTTTCAAGCCTTGCGGATTGCGGTCAACGATGAATTGGGGGCGTTGCGCGAAGGCTTAGCCGCCGCAACCAAACTCTTAGCTCCAGGTGGGCGTTTAGCGGTCATCACCTTCCATTCCCTAGAAGATCGGATCGTCAAGGAATGGATGCGCGATCAAGCAAGCGAATGTTTGATTCCTGCCAAACTTGAAATTTTGGCCTGCCCGCATAGTTGTGCCGCGAAAAGCGGTCCACGGGCATGCATTTATCCAGTTGGGCGCGATTGCGATTATGTGCCAACGCTTGACGTGTTGAGCCGTAAGCCAATCGAGGCCACACCAGAAGAACTCAAGGCCAACCCACGCGCCCGCTCAGCCAAATTGCGGGTTGCCCAACGACGCTTAACGACGGCGATTGCGCCCGAAGCATAGATACACCTGTCGGAGGATTCTTGATGGCGGTTCAATCTCAACCAATTGGTGGCCTGAGTGCCATCCGTAATCGCAGCACCAGCCAACCAACCAGCCAACGCCGCGCCAGCGTGTTAATTGCGCTCGCGGTTGTGGTGGCCTTGATGTGTATGCTGTATTTGGCCCAAACTGGCCGAATTGCCGCGCTTGGCTTTCGGCTCGAGCAACTTGAAGTGCAGCAAACTAAATTGGTGCGCGCCAATAACCAGTTGCTGTATGAGATTGAACAATCGCAATCGCTTGAGGTGATTCGCCAACGAGCAACCGCCTTGGGCTTTGCCCCCATTGTATCCAGCCAAGCAGAATATTTGATTATTGAACTACCACACCATCGTTGGACGGTTCAGGCTCGTTAGCGCCCGTTCCCGCTCTTGCACTTTGGAGGAACTTGCATGGCCGCGCGTACCGCTCCAACTCCCCAGCATCAACCCTTGCTCTCACGCTGGCGCATCAACGCCATTTTGTTGATCTGTGTGGTATTTGCCTTGGCAAATGCCCATAAATTATTTGAAGTTCAAGTCCAACGCCATGATCAGCTTTCGGGCTTAGCGCAAAGTGAATTTCGCCAAAATCGTACAATTCAGCCAGCCCGCGGCATTATTCGCGATAGCACTGGCGGGGTTTTGGCGATGAATGTTGATCGCGATGTGCTGGGCGTGGCTCCACCGTTGATTGATGATGATGTAGCTGACCCAAGTGAATCTGATCGCTTGGCCTTGTTGCTTTCGCCCTTGATCGGCAAAGCTCCCAGCGAAATCAAACAATTGTTGCAAACCAAAGATCGCGAGTATGTGGTGCTGGCACGCCGCTTAACGCCTGAAGTGAGCGAGCAAATTCGCGCGCTCAAAAATACGGCGCTTTCGCTCACGCCGGAGCCGGTGCGGGTTTATCCCAAAGGCATGTTTGCTGCCAATATCGTTGGTGTAGCCAATTACGAAAATGTGGGCATTAGCGGGGTTGAGGGCTATAACAATTCGCTGTTGGCTGGGGTTGCTGGCTCGCTCGAAGCCGAAATCGACTCAGCTGCCAACTCGATTTGGATCGATCCGCCAACCGTGCAAGAGCCACGCGATGGCGCAGATATTACCCTGACAATCGACCCAACCGCCCAGCATATTGCCGAAGAAGAATTGCAAAATGCGTTGATCAACCATGGCGCAAGTGGTGGCTCAATCACAGTGATGGATTCCAAAACTGGCGCGATTCTGGCCATGGCAACGTCCAACAAATTTGATCCCAATCGCTATACCGAATATCAGCCAGAAATCTACAACAAAAATGGTGCAATTACCGACCAGTATGAGCCAGGCTCAACCTTCAAGCCGATTAACTTGGCAATTGGCTTGCAAGCTAAGGCCTTTACGGTCAATAGCGTGGTTGATGACCCAGGCTTTATTGCCCGCGCCCCTGGTTGCTGCGCCAACTTCGATTCCAACGGCCACTCGCCGATGACTCCCGAAAATGTCATTTTGTATTCATCGAATGTTGGCGCGTTGCAATACGCCGAAATGGCGGGCGAAGAAGGTTTCTATCAAGGCTTGCGCGATTTTGGCTATGGCCAGCCAACCGGAATTGAGTTGGGTGGCGAAGAGGCTGGGATTGTGCAATGGCCTGATACCACCGTCGATTGGCGGCCAATTGTGCTTTCGACCAATGGCTACGGCCAAGGCATCGCAGTCACGCCGCTGCAACACTTGCGGGCGATGTCGGCGATTGCCAATGGTGGCAATTTGATGAAGCCCTACATCATTCAAGAATGGTGTGAGCGCGGCGAGTGCCACAAGGTGGAGCCAAAGGTATTGCGTACCGTAATTGATAATGATGTGGCTATGGATGTGGCCAAGATGATGGTACGCGCTGCCAACAACAATTACGCTTTTCAAGAAGATATGTGGTGGAAGCAATGTAGCGCCTATTATGACCGCCAAGGTAATGGCGGCGTGCCCTTGGTGCCTGGCTACAACATTGCAGCCAAAACTGGCACTAGCTCAATTCCCGATGGTCGTGGTGGCTACGAAAACGCTACGATTGGCTCGGTGATGGGCTTTGGCCCAATTGAAGATTCGCGCTTTACGGTCTTGGTCAAGCTTGATCGCACCCAAGAAATTTGGGGCACCAAGGCGATTCCGGTGTATGCCGCTGTGTTCAAGCGCTTGCTGACCCATTATCAAGTTCCGCCCAACCCAGAGTTGGTGCATGAATGTCAAATTGAACAATAACGAAATCTACTAGCGCCATGGGTTCATGGCTTTGAGATAGTGCCTATGCTAAGCTTACAAACGGTGGTTGATGGAGTGCGAATTGCCCGCGAAACAAGCTTGCAATTGCCCGCAGCGTTGGCCAATTTACCAATAACGAGTGCTTGCATCGATTCGCGCGAAGCTGTCGATGATGGTTTGTTTGTGGCCTTGCAAGGCGAACGGGTCGATGGTCATGAGTTTATTGCTGCGGTCGCGGCGCGCGGCGTTCGCGCGGCCTTGGTGCAACGCGGTCGTTTGACCGATCCAAGCCAACTGGGCTTGGATCGGCCTTTTGTTGAGCTTGATCCCGATTTGGGCCAAATTCCTGAAACTGCACCAGCCAATGCGTTTTTTTTGATTAGCGTTGATCAGCCGTTGCTGGCATTGCAACGCTTGGCTACTCGCCATCGTCAGCAACGCGATTTGGTGGTGGTTGGAATTACCGGCAGCGTTGGCAAAACCTCGACCAAAGAGGTTCTGGCGGCCATGCTTGCGCCAACCATGCGTACGCATAAAAGCCCACGCTCCTACAACAGCGAAAATACTTTGCCCTTGGTGGTGCTTGGCATTGAGCCAAAACATCAGATTGCAGTGCTCGAAATGGGCATCTACAACAAAGGCGATTTGGCCTTGCTCACGACGATTGCTCAGCCCCAAATTGGCATCGTGACCAACGTTGGTTTATCGCACTTGGAGCGCATGCACACAATTGAAAATGTGGCCGAAGCCAAAAGCGAATTAGTCCAAGCCTTGCCAGAAGATGGTTGGGCGATTCTCAACTACGACGATCAGCGGGTGCTGGCGATGCGCAATCGTACCAAAGCCCAAGTCTTTACCTATGGCCTCGACCCGCAAGCAGATTTGTGGGCCGATAACATCGAAAGTCGTGGCTTAGATGGCATTGGCTTTGATGCCCATTATCGTGGCGAAAAATGGCATATCAAATTGCCCTTGATTGGTTTGCACAGCGTGCATACGGCCTTGGCGGCGGCAGCGGTCGGGATTGTGCTGGGGCTTTCGTGGGATTCGCTGATTCAAGGGTTGCGCAGCAGCGCTCAATTGCGCTTGCTCTCGTATCCGGCGGTTGGCGGCGCAACCTTGATTGACGATACCTACAATGCTTCGCCAGTTTCATGTATTGCGGCGTTGAATCTTTTGGCAGAGCTGCAAGGCCGCCGCATTGCCGTATTTGGCGATATGGCCGAGCTTGGGCCGCAAGATGAAATTGGCCATCGTTCGGTTGGCGTGCGGGCCGCCGATGTGGTCGATGAATTATATGTTGTGGGCGAAAAAGCCCATTGGATTGGCAAAGGAGCCATTGAATCAGGGCTGGCAGCAGAGCATGTGCATGTGTTACCCGACAAAGCTACGGTGATTGCGGCGTTGCAATCGACCCTCCAAGCGAACGATTACGTCCTTGTCAAAGGATCACGTGCTGCCGCTATGGAAGATGTTGCGAATGCTTTGCAAGTTAGGCCGGAGGCTAAGGCGTGAATAACGAACAGGTCGTCGTCGAACTTCAGCGAGCGCTGGTGCTCAAGCTGGCTGAAGCATTGTTATTAGCTGGAGCCGCTTTTGTTTTGACGTTAGTTCTTGGCCGCTGGTGGATTCGCTGGCTCAAGGCCCATAATATTGGCAAAGCAATTCGGGTTGACGGCCCGCAAAGCCATATGATCAAAATTGGCACGCCAACCATGGGCGGAGTCATGATCATTGCCTCAGTTGTAATCATCACGGTGATTTTCAATTTGGTTAATCGCTGGTCGATGCTCTTGCCGTTGGCAGCTTTGGTTGGCTATGGCATTCTTGGCGCGTTCGATGATTATCTTTCGTTGACCAAAGTGCGCTCGAAAACCTTCGGCCTGACCGAGCGCTTCAAAATGGTTTGGCTGGTGATGATTGCCTTTCTGGCTTCGCTGGCCTTGTATCTGCCCAAGCCGTTTGGTTTGGCCAACGGTGGCGATGTGGTTGTACCGTTTGTCGGCGTAATCGATATTGGCTACTGGTACATTCCGGTTGCGACATTTTTGATTGTGGCGATGGCCAATGCCGTTAATTTCTCCGATGGCATGGATGGACTAGCAGGCTGGACTTCGGCGATTGCCTTTGCCGCCTTTGGCGTAATTGCCTTCGTCTATCGCTTCGATTACTTGGTGACCTACTCGTTTACGGTTTCGGGCGCGTGCGTGGCCTTCTTGTGGTTCAACGCCCATCCAGCTCAAGTGTTTATGGGCGATACTGGCTCGTTGGCCTTGGGCGCAACCTTGGCGATTGTGGCGCTGATTTCCAAAGCATGGTTGTTGCTGCCCATCGTGGGGATTATTTATGTGCTCGAAGCTGCTTCGGTGGTGATTCAGCGCTACTATTTCAAATATACGCGGATCACGACTGGCACTGGCAAGCGGGTTTTCAAAATGACTCCAATCCACCATCACTTCGAGTTGACTGGCTGGTCGGAGATGCAAGTCGTCCAGCGCTTTGTGATGATTGGGATTATTGCGGCGATGATTGGGATTTCGCTGGCTTTGAATCCAGCCTTGCCCCAGCAAGTCAGCACAAGCTCAACCCAGCCGACGATTCCTGATAATCCTTTTACCACGACCGACGATCCGACCGCCACGCCGTATCCATCGCCATTGGAAAACTAGGCATTGGCTTGGCAACGAGCGGCATGCCCTCACCCCCAGCCCCTCGCCCACTGAACGCGGGCGAGGGGAGCATGGAATCGGTGGTTCGTTCTCGCCCATTGGGCGGGAGCGAAGGTGAGGGCAAAGCAGAGTTAACGTGATGAATCACTGAATCGCAGGGCATTTAGCAAAGTAAGGCATGGCATGCTCGATTTACGCAACAAACGAATAACCGTGATGGGCTTGGGTGTTCATGGTGGCGGCTTAGGCGTTACCCGCTTTTTGCTGGAGCAAGGCGCACATGTGATTGTGACCGATCTGCGTAGCGCCGAAGTGTTGCAGCCTTCATTAGCAGCTTTGGCAGGCTTGCCCGTTGAGTTTGTGCTCGGCGAACATCGCGACCAAGATTTTGAGCTGGTTGATATGGTGATTCGCAACCCAGGCGTGCCGCGTGAATCGCGCTATTTGCAATTGGCTCGCGCCGCTGGCGTAGCAATTGAAATGGAGATGACGCTGTTCTTCCGGCTTTGCCCAGCGCCAATTATTGGCATTACTGGAACCAAGGGCAAAACCACCACCACCACTTTGACAGGGGCGATGTTGCGTGAGGTTTATCCCGATACAGTGGTTGCTGGCAATTTGCGGGTTTCGGCCTTGGAGCAATTGCCGCGCATCACCGCCCAAACGCCGGTGGTGCTTGAGCTATCGTCGTGGCAGTTGGAAGGGCTAGGCGAAGCCGGATTAAGCCCAGAGTATGCTTGTGTCACCAATTTGTCACCTGACCATCTCGACCGCTATGGCTCGATGGCCGATTATGGATTAGCCAAGCAACAAATTTTTCTGTATCAAAACCCTGATGATGTGGTGGTCTTGCCCAAGCACGATTTGATTGTCAATACTTGGGTGAGTGAAGCACCGGGGCGGGTGATTTGGTTTGATGGCAACGAAGGCTGGCCGCTGGGCCAATTGCAAGGCCAACATAATGCCTTGAATATTGCCGCCGCTGCGGCCTTGGCCCAAGCCTATGGTATTCCCGATGCGGCGATTCGCACGGCAATCGAGCACTTTGCTGGCGTTGAACATCGCATGGAGTTGGTGCGCGAAATCAATGGCGTGCGTTTCGTCAACGATACGGCAGCAACCACGCCAACTGCTGCCGCCGCTGCGCTCAATTCGATGAGTAGCCCAGTGATTTTAATTGCTGGCGGTGCTGATAAAAAGCTAGCTTGGACTCCGTTGGTTGAGGCAATTCAACAATCAAGCCAATTAAAACAGCTCATTATTTTGGATGGCACTGGTTCGCCTGGGCTGACTGCGGCGCTTGGCACTGAGCATGAGCGCTATCAATCGTTTGAGCAAGCAATTCGGGCGGCTTTTAACTTGGCTGAGGCTGGCGATACAGTTTTGCTCTCGCCTGGGGCGGCGAGCTTTGGTATGTTTCGCAACGAATTTCATCGTGGCGAAGAATTCCGACGAATTGTCGGCCTATTGGCGGAAGATTAAAAATTATTTAGGAAGATTGGGCTATAGCCAACATTAACGAAACCAGCCACGATAGTGAAGGTTCTGCAATTGAGGTTATTGCCAAAGGCCTAAGTTCTTGTTTCGTCGCTATTGAGCTTGATTGCTACAATTGGCTCAGAAATTGGCAAACTATGCAAGATCCCTATTCAGGTTATGAGCCTGAGCGTGTTGAATATTCTCCCAGCCAGCCTGTAATGGTGCAATTACCCAATGCGCCAGTACGGGCTACGTGGGTGTTTATGGCGATCAACGTCATCATGTTTGTGGTTTGTATCCTCAAAGGCATGAACGTGATGGGCAGCAGCGAAGGTGATGCGCTGGTATTGATCGAATTGGGAGCCAAATGGTCGCCGTTGATGGATATTGGCGGTGAGTGGTGGCGCTTGCTGACCGCAACTGTGCTCCATGGCGGGCTGGTGCATATTGGCTTCAATATGTATGCGCTGTATGCGCTTGGCCCAACTGTTGAGCGCTTTTATGGCAGCCTGAGCTTTAGCATCATTTACCTGATTGCCGGCATTGGCGGGGCTTGGGCTTCGTATACATTTGGTAAGTTGCCTAGCCCTTCGATTGGGGCATCGGGCGCAATCTTCGGCCTGATTGGCTGTTTGATTGGCTTCTTCCTGACCGCCCGTAGCGTGCTCGGCGATTTTGCCCGCCAGAACTTGCGCCAAATGGTTGGCACGGCGGCAATTAACCTGATTATTGGCTTATCGCTCTCATCGGTGATCGATAACTATGCCCACATTGGTGGCATGGTGATGGGCTTGGCGCTGGGCTTTACATTGGCCCCACGCTTGGCCTATATTGCCGATTGGTTTAAGCCGCGCATTGAGGCCCGAGCGCCTGCGCCAATTCGTTGGCTGAGTGTGGTTGCGGCCTTAATTTTTGTGGTTGGCGCAACCTGGTTTGTACATAACCAGCGCATGGCTGATGCAAGCAGCAGGGCGCTGCTCGAAGATTTCTATGCAGCATGGATATTAAGTGCCCGTTAGACGGTTGGAGGTCGGCATGAACGATCGAGTTCCGCGAAAACCTGATGGAATGTTGCTAGCCCTTGTGGTTGGCCTAGTTGCGTTTGGGCTAGTGATGGTCTATAGCTCATCGTTTTATGTGGCCTATGCCGAGTATGATTCTTCGGTCTATTGGGTGTTGCGCCAAACCATGTGGGCAATTGCTGGCGTTGTGGCAATGTTTATCACAATGCAGTTCGATTATCGCAAGTTACGGCGGTTTTCCTTGCCCTTGATGGCGCTGACGCTCTTTTTGCTGTTGCTGGTATTGCTGTTGCCCGAACATATTACCAAGGTCAACGGAGCCAGCCGCTGGATTAACATTGGGCCAATTGGGATGCAGCCAAGCGAGGTTGCCAAGTTTGCGGCAATTATTTATTTTGCCGACTGGCTTTCGCGGCGTGGCTCGAAAATTCGCCAATTTGTCACTGGGCTATTGCCATTTGGGATTATGCTTGGGCTGTTGGCAGGCTTGGTGCTGTTGCAACCAAATATGAGTACCACGATTGTGATTGTGGTGATCAGTGCCGCGATTTTGTTTACCTCTGGGGCCAGCTTGACCCACTTGGGAATTGCCGCCAGCATTACCACGCTGGTTGGTTGGATGGCAATTCAATCGGCGGGCTATCGTGCGTTGCGGGTTTTGGTTTGGCAAGATCCATTTAGCTACCCACGCGACGGTGGCTACCAACCAATTCACGCTTTGTATGCGCTTGGCTCTGGTGGTTGGACTGGGGTTGGCTTGGGCCAAAGCCGCCAGAAATTTTTCTGGTTGCCCTTCGCTCATACCGATGCCATTTATGCGGTGATTGGTGAAGAATTGGGCATGATTGGCGCAGGCTTGGTGCTGGCAGCATTTATTGTGCTGGCAGTGCGCGGCTTCCGGATTGCCTCACGCTCGCTCGACCCATTTGGGGCGTTGATTGCAGTTGGCGTGACGACATGGCTCGTCGTGCAAGCGCTAATTAATATTGCCGTGGTAACCACCGTGATTCCGTTTACTGGGATTACGCTGCCATTCATTTCCTATGGTGGCTCATCGTTGATGATGACCATGATTGCAGCGGGCTTGCTGCTGAGTGTTACCCGTTATGCGCCGTTGAAACGGGCTGAGGAACAAACCAATGAACTCTCCATCCCCACAATTGGCCAACTCCGACCACGAGTGGTCGCCGCTGCTGATGCTGTGCGGCGGTGGCACGGGCGGCCACGTGTACCCGGCTTTGGCCGTAGCCAGCGCCCTGAAGAAGCTCAGCGAGCAAGCAGCTTTGCCATCGGCAACTCCCTCGGCGGCACATGGCGCAAACCAGCAGACGAATCCAAGCGCCTCATCGCTTGGCGCAAGCCCAAACAGCGCAAAACCTTGGTCAGCCAGCCAATCAACGGCAGCACCGCCCGCGAAAGGATTGAGCAGCGGCGGCGTAATCAACGCCAACGTTAAACCGCAACTGCGCTATATTGGCTCAGTTGATGGCATGGAAGGCGATTTGGTCAAGCGCGAGAGCACAATTCCGTTTGTTGGCTTGCCTGCTGCTGCCATGCGTGGGCGCAACCCAATTCAGATGCTGAAAAATGCTGGCGTGTTGATAAAAGGTGTGCTTGCTGCCCGTAGCTTATTGCGGCGCGAACGGCCAGCAGCAATTTTGGGCACTGGTGGCTATGTGTGTGTGCCGCTGTTTGTGGCGGCGGCGCTCGAACGAGTGCCAACGTTGCTCTATTTGCCCGATATTGTGCCTGGTTGGGCGGGGCGGGTTTTGGCCCGTTTAGCCACCCGCATTGCTGTAACCTTTGATGATTCTAAGCGCTATTTGCCAGCGCACAAGGTGGTCGAAACTGGCTATCCGGTGCGCGGCGAGGTGTTTAATCAAGATAAAGCTGCCTGTCGGGCCTTGTTTGGGCTGAATGATCAATTGCCAGTGCTCTTGGTCTATGGTGGCAGCCGAGGCGCAAGGTCGATTAATCAGGCTGTTGCCGCGCTCTTAAGCGATCTGTTAGAATTAGCGCAGGTCGTGCATGTTTGCGGACGGAATGGCGATGAACCATGGTTGCGTGAGGCTCAGGCCAAGCTCAGCCCTGAACAGGCCAGCCGTTATCACCTTTACCCCTATCTGCATGCCGATGCTGAACGCTCGATGAGCGCAGCATTTGGCGCAGCAGATTTTGCGTTAAGTCGGGCTGGTGCTTCGACGATGGCTGAACTCCCCGCCGCAGGCATTGGTTCGATTTTGGTGCCTTTGACGATGGTGAAGCAAGAATACAACGCTGCTGCCCTGGCCGACCGTGGCGCAGCAATTAGCATTCCCGATGAGGCAATGCTAGGCTCTGGAGAGCCAACCCAAGGCCGTTTGTGGCGCGAACTCTCAGCAGTGCTGAGTAGCCCTGCGCGTTTGCAAACGATGGCGCAACGCAGTGCCAGCCTTGCCCAACCAGACGCAGGGGCGCGGCTTGCCAGCGAATGGCTGGCGCTTGCCCGAGGAGGCTAAAGCGTATGTCGTTTCGAGTGATCCTCTTGCAACAATCGATCCAGTTTAGCTTTTTGCAGCTTTTGATGCTTGTGATTTTTCCAATCGCAGGCTTCTTTGGCTGGCGGCGCGGCTGGAAGGAAGAGGCGATTACCACGGTCGGGCTCATTTTCTCATTGGTGTTGTTTGCCAACCCAACGGTTGCCGAAAACATGGCTGGGCTGCTGAATCGGATTATCAATGCCTTTGCAGTGTTTATTAATGCCCTGTTTGGCAGCGAAAGCGGCGAACGGTCGCCCTTTATTGATAGCGATAATTTTGAGAATTTTCGGGCAATTTCGTTTATCATCGGGGTCATTCTTTCGTATGTGATTGGCTCGGCGATTGGCAGTCGCGATGAAGTCAGTCGCGGTGGGCGGGTGATTGGGGTCGGCGTGGGCGTGTTGAATTCGTATCTTGTGCTTTCACGCTTGCTCGATTTTTGGATTGCCTACGACAAAGAGGGCGCTAATTTGCCCTTTGATGAGGGCGTTGGCATCACCGTCTCGTCAATTTCGCAGCAAAATGCCTTGAAGGACAATTTGCCAACGATCTTTGCCTTGCTCTTTTTGGTCGTGTTGATTGTCACATTCTTCCGCCTCCCCAGAATGCGGGAGTAACAAGGAGAGCATAGAGCAAAGAACATAGAACATAGCAACGTTTATTGATCGATTATGCTCTATGCTCTATGTTCTATGTTCTGAAAAATGCTTGGGGACGCTGGGAATCGTCGATCTCAGCGTTTCTGCTGTTTTTATCTGGTTTTTTTAAGGAGTCGCTGGTGCATACGCACATTGTTGGAATTGGTGGTTCAGGGATGAGTTCGATTGCGACGATCCTTGTGGAACGTGGCGATCAGGTTTCAGGCTGCGATCGCGCTGCCAATGCCGCAACCAAGCGGCTTGCAGACCAAGGGGTTGCCATTGCGATCGGCCATGATGCGAGCCATATCGTCGGCATCGATCGCTTGCTGGTTACCTCGGCCTTGCCACTCGACCATGTTGAGATCGTGTCCGCCCAGCAAGCAGCGATTCCGGTGCTCACGCGCCACGATCTTTGGCGCGAATGGAGTGCAGCGCGCCCAACGCTGGCGGTTACTGGAACCCATGGCAAAACCACCACTACCGCAATGTTGGCAGTTATTTTCAAGCATGCTGGCTATACGCCTGGCTTTTTGATTGGAGCCGATGTTCCTGCCTTGGGAGCAAGCGCCGCGTGGGGCCAAGGGCCGTTGGTGCTTGAAGCCGATGAATATGCCCGCACTTTTTTGGCGCTTGACCCAACGATTGGCATTATCACCAACCTCGATTGGGATCATGTTGATATTTACCCGAGCCAAGCTGAGTACGATGTGGCCTTTCTTGAGTTTGCCAGCAAGCCCAGCCTGCAAGCCTTGGTGCTTTGCGGCGATGATGCTGGCACGCAACGGGTTCTGGCCGATTTGCCAGCGATTCGTTGCGGCTTGACTGAGCACAATGCTTGGCGCGCAACGGCGATTCAAGCCACGCCCGATGGCATGCTTTTTGATCTGATTAGTCCCGTGGCCGAGCCAATCGCCGTTCAGTTGGCGGTTGCTGGCTTGCACAATGTGCAAAATGCCTTATTGGCCTTGGCTGCGGCCCACACCTACGGGGTTGATCTCGCGGCGGCGGTCGCGGCAATTGTGCACTATCAAGGGGCGGCACGGCGCTTCGAGCCAAAAGGCAAGGTAGGCAATGTGCGGGTGTTTGATGATTATGCGCATCATCCAGCCGAAATTCGAGCCACGCTTGCCGCAGCCCGCGCGCGCTTCCCAGAACAACGAATTGTGGCCTATTTTCAGCCGCATACCTTCAGTCGTTTGGAAGCGTTTTTGGCTGAATTTCAGACAGCTTTTGAACAAGCAGATGTGGTGCGGATTGGCGCAGTGTATGGCGCACGTGAAACCAGCAAGGGCGATCCAACCACGCAAATTGTGGCTGGGATGCAACATCCAAATGCTTTGGCAGTGGGCGATTTGAACCAAGCTTTTGAACAATTGTTACACGATGTGCAGGCTGGTGATGTGGTATTGACCTTGGGCGCAGGTGACGGAGTTTCGGTTGGCGAGCGGTTAGTGGCGGCGCTGAGGTGATTCGATGATTGCTGATGCTGCGTATCGCCAATTTCATCGTGATGCAGCAGATCGGTTGCGTCAACTTTACGCCGAGCAAATTGGTCGGCCTGAAGGCTTGGATGGAATTATGGCATGGCATTTAGCATTGGCCTGCGAATGGCCCGACGCAATCAACGCAGCTCTTGATCAGGCTGAAAGCGTGATTGCACAACATAATATTGCCGATGCTCGCGTTTGGTGCGAGCGGGCCTTGGATTATCTGAGCCGCTTGGCCGAGGAGCAACGGGCCAATTTTGCCCTGCGCGCCTACAGTTTGGCGTGGACGGTGCTCGATTGGGCGGGCAATCACGATGATGCTTTGTATTACGCGCAGCAGCTATTGACCTTGGCTCGCGCCGCCCAATCGGTGCAGATTGAAGGCGGTTCGTTGGTAGCGTTGGGTCGCTCGCAACGAGCTATGCGCGATTTTGCCAACGCCGAGCAAACGCTCAAACGCGCACTCGATTTGGCTCGCACGACCAATAATTTGCCACTCGAAGCAGAAGCCTTGTTGCATCTTGGCAAAACTGAGCAACTCCAAGGCCGTCATACCGAGGCAATTCACCTGTATAACGCGGCCCAAGCACGCGGAGCGGTGATTGACGATCGGCTAACAATCGCTAAAATTATCACAAGTATTGGCGATGTCTATCGCTTGATTGGCTCAGGCCAACAAGCCGCCGATTATTACACCCGCGCCTTGGAAATTGAGGAGCATCTGCCTGGTACGTTGGGCGTGGCGATTGTGCACGAGAAATTAGCACTTTCGTATCTCGAATTAAACGATTTGGATCAAGCGCTACGTTGCCAAGCAGAAAGTCTGATGCTGCGCGAAAAATTGCACGATGCAGTGGGTACAGCCCGCGCCTACACGGTGATGGGCGTGATTCACCATGCACGTGGCGATTATCAGACCGCAGTTGACTCGTTTTTGAAGGCCTTGCAATACGAAGATCGGCGTTCGCAGGGCGTTGGCCAAATTATGTTGCACAATCGTTTGGGCGATGCCTATCGCGCGCAAGCAGATTATGGCTCGGCCAGCACCAGCTACAATGTTGCACTGACCAATGCTCAGCAATTGGGCGATACGGTTGGAATTGCCTTGGCCAGCGAGCGTTTGGGCGATTTGGCCTACGAATGGAACGATCGCCATGACGCGGGCAAACATTGGCATACAGCATTTTTATTGCGCCAAGGGCTTGGCCACTACGATGAACAAAAACGCTTGCGCGAACGCTTGCGCAGTTTAGGAATGCAGGTTTAAGCATGATCGACCTTCGCGAAAACGAGCCACTTGCGCCATATACCGCGTGGCGGATTGGTGGCCCAGCGCGTTATTTTGTTAATGTCAGCAGCCCTGAGCAACAAATTGAGGCTGTGCAATGGGCTGAACAGCAGCAATTGCCGATTTTTATGCTTGGCGGCGGCTCGAATTTGTTGATGAGCGATGCAGGCTGGAATGGCTTGGTGATTCGCAATCGATCGACTGGCTTTGAGATTCAGGAGCATGGCGAGCAGCTGACGATTCATGTGCAAGCTGGCGCGCCAACTGCTGGCACGGTACGGCGCTTGGCGGCGCAGGGCATTGCTGGCCTCGAATGGGCCGAAGGTTTGCCTGGCACAATCGGCGGGGCCATCTATGGCAACGCTGGCTGTTATGGCGGCGAAACTGCGAAACACCTGCAATCGGCGCGGCTCTTAATGCCCGATAATCAAATTGTCGAGTGGTCGGCGGCTGATTTTCAGTTCGATTATCGCACCAGCCAACTCAAGCGCCTGGCAGCTAATCGGCCAACCACGCGCATTCCGTATGTGCTTGATGTGGTATTAACTGCTTGGCGCGACGATCCAGCGCGCATTGCCAGCACAATGGCCGAGATTGCCGAAGGCCGCAAGCAACGCACGCCTGCTGGTTCCTCGTGTGGCTCAGTGTTTAAAAACCCGGCCAACACGACCGCAGGCCGCTTGATCGATGCTGCTGGCTTGAAAGGTTTTCGCATGGGCGCGGCCCAAATTGCCGAAAAACATGCCAACTACATTTTGAACCTTGGCGGGGCAACCGCGAGCGATATTTTGCGAGTGGCCGAGTATGCCCAAACTGAAGTGCTCAAACAATTTGGCATCGAACTTGAATTAGAAGTTCGCGTGATCTCCAGTGAGGATCAATCGTTATGACAAAACGACGAGTTGGAATTGTCTTTGGCGGGAAATCGGGCGAGCACGAAGTCTCGTTAAAATCGGCGCGGGCGGTGATGAATGCGCTTGATCCTGAAAAATATACGGTTGTGCCAATTGGCATCAGCCGCAACGGCCAATGGCTCAGCGGTGGCGATCCATTGTTGGCTTTAGAGCAACAGGCCGACCAAAAGATGCTTGGCCGTGCGCCGCAAGCTGGTTTGGTCAGCGAAACTGCCATTGTGCAAAGTGCTGGCAGCTTGCCCGAACACACCAACATGGCCGCGCTCGATGTGATTATTCCGGTCTTACACGGCCCGTTTGGCGAGGATGGCACGATTCAAGGCGTGTTTGAATTAGCCAATCTGCCCTACGTTGGCTGTGGCGTGTTGGCGGCCTCGGTGGGCATGGATAAAGGCTTGATGAAATCGGCATTTGCGGCGGCTGGCTTGCCCCAAGTGCCGTGGCAATTGGTGTTGCGCCGCGATTGGCAACAACAGCCCGAAGCGATCTATGAGCGGCTTGAAGCTGCTTTGAACTATCCAATGTTCGTCAAGCCAGCCAACCTTGGCAGCAGCGTTGGGATTAGCAAAGTCAGCAATCGGGCTGAACTGGTGGCTGGCATGGCCGAGGCTGCTGGCTACGACCGCCGGATTGTGGTTGAGCAAGGCATCAATGCCCGCGAAATCGAAGTCGCAATTTTGGGCAACGATGATCCAGCGCCTTCAGTGCCAGGCGAAGTGCTGCCAGCCAACGATTTTTACGATTACGCCGACAAATATCTTGAAGGCCAAACCCAATTTGCGATTCCGGCGGAGCTTGAAGCTGCGACCAGCGAGCAATTGCGGGCGATGGCCGTGACCGCCTTCAAAGCAATTGATGGCGCTGGCTTGGCGCGAGTCGATTTCTTTGTCGAGCGCGAAACTGGCGCAATCTATATCAACGAAATTAATACCTTCCCCGGCTTCACGGCGATGAGCCAATATCCCAAATTATGGGAAGCCACGGGAGTCAGCTATAGCGAATTGCTTGATCGTTTGATCGACTTGGCAATTGAGCGCTATCACGAGCGAGGACGATGAGTAATCCACGTCGGACAGGCCGGATAATCAGTCGCAAGCCACGCGGGCGGACTGCGCTTGGGGTGCGTACCAGCACGCCCATGGTGCGGCCAACCGCGCGCACGATTTTGCGCAGCATGCTCATGAACGGCAAATTGCTGGCTTTGGCTTTATTGTTGGCGAGCATTGGCTGCTTGATTTTTGTCTTTCGTTCGCCAGCCTTTGTGGTTGGCAACTTAGAGATCGAAGGCAATCGCTCAGTCGATGCGACCACAATTAGCCAATTGGCCAACCTGCAAGGCCGCTCGATTTGGGATATTGATCCGGCGGCGGTGGCTGCGCGGATTGGCCAAAATCCCTATGTTGCCACCGCCACAGTGCAATTACGGATTCCGGCGCGGGTCTTGGTGCGGGTGCAAGAGCGGCAGGCGGCGGTTGTGTGGAATGTTGGTGGCACCAATTACGAAGTGACTGCTGGCGGCGAAGTGTTGGGCTTGGCCACTTCGATAACCACCGCAACCTTAATTATTTACGATACCCGCACCATTCCAATTTCGGCGGGCAGCTATATTGACACCGATGCCTTGAATTTGGCCCAAACCCTGTATCTGCGTATACCCAAAGAGCTTGGTTGGCAACCGACGCGCTACGAGTGGGACCCATACTACGGGCTTTCGGTTTACAATGACACCAAGCAAGCTGTGTTTGGGCGTTTGGCAGGCGAACCGATTAGCCTTGATCGCAAACTTGCAACCTTGCAACAAGTCCAAACCAGCGATGCAGCTTGGATATTTATTGATTTACGACCGGAAAAACCCTACTATCGACCGCAGGCGACTCCAACGCCAACTGAAGGGTCGCAATAAGGAGCACATGGGTGGAGCAGCGACAAGCTATGTGGATTCCGCTGGCGGGGCTGGGAGTTGGGGTGGCGATTGGGCTTGTTTCCGGCCTAACGATTCCCTCGCAATTTGCCCGTTACACAGCGGTGGCAGTTTTATCGGCGCTTGATTCGATTGTTGGCGCAACGCGGGCCACGATCGAAAAACGCTATCGGAATCGGATTTTTATCTCGGGATTAATTGGCAACACTGTATTGGCGGTTGTGTTGGCGTTTCTTGGCGAACGTTTAGGCATCGACCTCTATTTGGCGGCAGTGGTGGCCTTTGGTGTCCGTTTGTTTGAAAATGCCAGTCGCATTCGCCAACATCTGGTTGGCTAGGCGCAAAGAGCGAAACCAAGGCGAAGCTACGCTTGATGGATGCACTTTTTTGCAATGTCGCGCTCTCATCATTCGTTATTTCGAGCAACCCGACATTGATCATTGTTCCCGCCTTGATAAACCAGCTTCTTCTGCGACCTAGTGTAGGTTGTTGACGCAATGCAGCGTGGTTGCAAAGCGATCTGCTATCTCGTATAATCGCCAGCAACCCTGCTTGACAGGCAACATTTTAGCCTAACACAAGGGGTTTTCCATGAATCGCACCATTGTCGGTATTGATGTCGGTACAACCAAAATCTGTACTTTGGTTGCTGAAGTTCACGATACAGGCAAAGTCAATATTTTAGGGGTTGGCCTCACGCCTTCCAAAGGGCTTGATCGCGGGGTTGTTGTCAATATCGATGAAGCGGTGAGCGCGATTGCAACTTCGGTCGAAAAGGCCGAGCGGCTTTCTGGCTACCGCATTGGCACAGCCTTCGTGGGGATTGCTGGTCGCCACATTTCCTCGGTCAATAGTCGCGGGGTTGTAGCAATTTCACGGCCCGACCATGAAATTTCGCGCACTGACGTGGCCCGAGCCGTTGAAGCAGCCCAAGCGATTGCTATTCCCACCCAACGCGAAGTAATCCACGTGATTCCACGAGCTTATATTGTCGATGGTCACGAAGGCATTCGCGACCCAGTTGGCATGGCGGGCTATCGGCTTGAAGTTGAAACGCATATTGTCACTGGTGAAGTGATGGCGATTCAAAATTTAATCAAGAGTGTTGAACGGGCTGGGGTTGGCATCGACGACCTTGTGCTGCAACCCTTGGCTTCGGGCGAGGCTGTGCTCAGTGAAGAAGATAAAAGCCGTGGGGTGGTGCTGGTTGATATTGGCGGCGGCACGACCGACATTGCAATTTTTATTGGTGGTGGCATCTGGCACACCGTTGTGTTGCCGATTGGTGGCGCACATTTCACCAACGATTTGGTCTATGTATTGCACACCCCACATAACACCGCTGAATATCTTAAACTGCGCTATGGTAAAGTGAGCGATATTGAAAGCCATGATCCTGAAGAGGATTTGATTGATACTGATGGCTTCTCACCAGGTGAACATCAACAAGTTTCGCGGCTTGAACTTAACGAAATTCTGCAAGCTCGCGCCGAACAACTGATCGACATGATTGGCAATGAAATCCGTCGTTCTGGCTATGAAGGCCTGTTGCCTGCGGGAATTGTTCTGACAGGTGGCTCGGCTCAATTGCCTGGCTTAGATGAGATGGCTCGCCAACTTTTAGGCATGCCAGTGCGCATTGGCATCCCAACGAATTTGACTGGATTAGCTGAAGCAATTGATGCACCACCCTATGCCACGGCTGTGGGGCTTGTCCGTTGGGGCTTGCGTCATGGAATGGGCAGCGTTGGCGGCCACACTGCAAGCCAACCAGCAACAACCAACTGGAAACAAACCTACGACCGCTTCAAAATGTGGTTACGGGAGTTTTTACCCTAAACAGGCATCTGGCTACAGTCGATCCACGCCATTGCTGAGCTTTGGTGCTGATCTGGAGGCAACTTAACTATGGATTTCAATAACAACTTAATTGAAAATTTCGCCCAAATCAAAGTGATTGGGGTTGGTGGCGGTGGCTCAAATGCAGTTGATCGCATGGTCGAATCGGGCCTGCAAGGGGTCGAATTTATTACGGTCAACACCGATGCTCAAGCCTTGATCCACTCGCCGGCGACGATTCGGGTGCGGATCGGCGATAAATTGACCCGTGGGCTTGGCTCTGGTGGCAACCCAGTAATTGGCCAAAAAGCTGCTGAAGAAACCCACGACGAGCTGCACGATGTGTTGCGTGGCTCGGACATGGTTTTCATCACCGCTGGTATGGGCGGTGGCACCGGTACTGGCGCTTCGCCAGTGATTGCCTCGATTGCCCAAGAAATTGGCGCTTTGACAGTTGGGGTTGTTACGCGGCCCTTCTTGTTTGAAGGCAACCATCGCCGCAAAGTTGCCGAATCGGGGATTGACCAACTAAAGCCAACCGTTGATGCTTTGATTGTGGTGCCAAACGATCGCTTGCTGCAAATCGCTTCGAAAAATACCAAAATGAACGAAGCCTTCCGCATGGCCGACGATGTGCTGCGCCAAGGTATTCAAGGGATCTCCGATTTGATTACCAGCCGCGGTTTGATTAACCTCGACTTTGCCGACGTAAAAACGATTATGTCGCAACAAGGCACGGCGTTAATGGCGATTGGCCATGGCATTGGCGATAATCGCATGGTCGATGCAGCCAATATGGCAATTTCATCACCGTTGCTCGAAATTTCGATCGACGGAGCCAAAGGTGTGCTGTTCAACGTCACTGGTGGCGAAGATTTAGGCTTGCTGGAAGTCAACGAAGCTGCTGAGATTATTTCTAAAGCTGCTGATCCCGATGCCAACATCATTTTCGGGGCGCGAATTGACCCCAACTTGCCAGCTGATGAAGTGAAAATTACGATTATTGCGACCGGCTTTGACCAAACGCGGCCTCAAGGCAACAATCGTTCGCGCTCGTATCCATCGGCGCAAAGCCAACCAAGCAGCCAACCACAATCAAACTATCAGCCATCAACCCAACAACCAGTACGGCCAGCGGCTCAACCGCAACAACCACAACAACCGCAACGGCCTACGCCACCAACCACGTTTGGTAGCAATGATGATTTAGATATTCCACCATTCTTGCGCAACCGCGAACGCCGCAAATAACCAAGCCTGCTCGCTCCAGCGCGGTGGTACTACCCCGTGTGGAGCGAGCAAACTGCCCAAATTGAGCGTAAATATTTTTAGCTAACTACTTAGGTCGTTGGGCAAACTGCCCAAAGCTTAGGCAAAAAGTACTACAAATTTTGACATCAGCTTTTTAATCGTTATAATGAAGCTCTGAATACCGATCACATCTGTGCTACCTATGAGAATACCCCAAAATCCATAGATGGATGTGGTTGTGTACCAACCTTGTTGGCCCTGTGTCCCTCTGATGCAGGAATGTTCGATTCTACGAATCGGGTTTTGGACTCATTGATTTAGGAGGCAAGAATGCTTCGATCAAAGCGCCAATTGATGAGCTTTGCGCTCATGTTGGTCCTTGTTGTTCCGATCTTGGCTGCTTGTGGTGGCGATGCTACTCCAACCACGGCTCCAGCAACAACAGTCCCTGCAACCGCAACTACAGATAGCGCAGCAGTAGCTACGACTGAACCAACCGCTGCTGCAACCGAAACGGATGCAACTGTTGAACCAACTGCTGAAGCTGAAGCAACCGCAGAACCAACCGCTGGTACCGGCACCACGGGCGAAGGCCCTGGCACCGACCCAGAAAAAACCATCATCATTGGTATGACCCAATCGCCAGACACCTTGTTCGGCATTGAATCACAATCAAGCGCCACCACCCAAGTGTTGTCAGCGATTCAGCCAGCCTGTTTCACCACCTTGGACTATGAATACCAACCAGTTTGTTTCACCAAATTGCCAAGCTTCGAAGATGGCGATGCAGTGACCCAAACCGTTTCGGTTGACAGCAGCTACGAAGGCAACATCGTCATCAACGACGAGTTGATCACCGACACCGCTAGCTTGACCGAAGCTATGGACATGGAACAAGTTGTTGTAACTTGGACCTTGATCGACGGCTTGACTTGGGAAGATGGCACCGCCATCACCGCTGCTGACTTCGTGTTTGCTGCTGAATTGTACCAAGATCCAGGCATCAAGAACGCTAGCCGCTTTGTACTTGATCGTACCCAAAAATACGAAGCCAAGGACGACAAAACCTTGGTATGGTACGCAGCTCCTGGTTACACCGATGCAACCTACTTCTTGAACACCTTTGGTCCTGAACCAAAGCACGTTTTGGAAGGTGAAGACCCAGCAACCATTGGTGGTAGCGACTACGCTGCTAAGCCATTGGCATATGGCCCATATAAGATTGCTGAAAACACCCCTCAAGAAAGCACCAAATTGGTTGCTAACGAAACCTACTGGAAAAAAGGCTACCCAATCATTGGCAATGTTACCTTCAAGTATCTGACCAGTGAAGATCAAGTCTTGCAACAATTGGAAAGCGGCGAAATTGACGTCGTTGGTTCAATTGGTTTGACCTTGGCGAACGCTCCTAAGCTCGACGAACTCGAAGCTGCTGGCACGCTCAAAGGTCAATATGTTCCAGCAACCGTGTGGGAACACATGGACTTTGGCGTAGAACGCAATGATGGTCAACCATCAATCTTCGCCGATGTGAAATTGCGCCAAGCTGTTGCTTTCGCAATCAACCGCAAGCAAATCATCGATAACGTCTTGTTCGGCAAGACCGTTGTGATGAACACCTTCTTGCCAGCCGACCACTGGGCTTACCCACCAAACGGCGAAGGCTTGGAAGCATACGAATACGATGTTGAAAAAGCTAAGGCTCTCTTGACCGAAGCTGGTTGGACCGCTGGCGCTGATGGCATTCTTGAAAAAGATGGTGCTAAGCTCACGATTCAATTCTTCACCACCGAAAACAACCAAACCCGCGAAGCCGTTGCTCAATTGATCCAAGAAGACTTGAAAGCTGTCGGTATCGATGTTCAATTGAACTTCGTTCCAGCAACCGATGTTTTGTTCAAGAACGGCGCAGAAGGTATCTTGGCTGGCCGCCGCTTCGACTTGGGCTTGTACGCTTGGGTCAGTGGCCCAGAGCCATCGACCGCTCTGTACCTCTGTGATCAAATTCCAACCGAAGAAAACAGCTACGGCGGTCAGAACAACACTGGCTGGTGTAGCCCTGAATACGATGCAGCTGCGTTGGCTTCACAAGCTGAAACCGACCGCGCTAAGCGCATTCCTTTGGTCATCGAAGCTCAAAAAGTCTTCAATGCCGAATTGCCAACCTTCCCATTGTACCAACGCGTCAATGTTGGTGCATATAACGTCAAGGTTAGCGGCTTGGACTTGAATCCAACCAGCCAAGTTGACTTCTGGAACATCGAAACCTGGGACATTACCAAGTAATTGGTAAGCTCCTCTCTACGGAGCTGCGTGCTTGCACGTAGCTCCGTAGTTGTATCCCTCGCCTTCCCACAGCTTTTTGTGAGCGCACCATAAACAGTTAAATCAAGACAATGTTGTCACGCCCGGATTTTAACCACCAGACAGTGATTGTCGTGCTTGTGTGGTTTTTTTTGTAATGCGAGATAAATGGTACAATAGGCCAGTTTTCCAAACCGATAAAATTCAATGCTCTTTTTTTGAACGTAATTTGCCGTAACAGAGTGTACTAGTTAAGAACCATTTATCTTATCGGCAATTAACCATTTCAAGCATCTTTAGAGGTACCGCATGACTGTATATCTCATTCGGCGCTTGTTTCAAGCGATTCTCGTTCTCCTGTTCTCATCGGCAGTGATCTACTCGCTGTTTGCCTTGGCTCCTGGTGGCCCCCTTGATGAGTTACGCCAAAATACTGACCCTAAGAGCCGTCCGAGTGAGGCGGATATTCAGCGTCAAGCAAAATTGCTCGGGGCTGATAAACCGTGGTACTTGTGGTATCCCACATGGCTTGCTGGTGATACATGGCTCGATAAAGTTGGGCTTGAACAATATGTCGGCGAGCGCAAAGGTATTTTACGCTGGGATTGGGGTACCTCATGGAAGTTCCAGCGCAATGCTCCCGTCTTAGACATTATTAAAGATAAGCTGCCCGATACGCTCTGGCTGATGATTACCTCAACGATCATTTCGTTGGTCTTGGGGATTCCGCTCGGCGTTTTCTCGGCAGTGCGCCAATATTCGTTCTTTGATTATATTTTGACCACATTTAGCTTTATCGGCTTATCATTGCCTTCCTTCTGGTTTGGGCTTTTGATTATTGCGGTATCGCTGTGGTTTAAACGCAATGGCTGGTTCTATTTCCCTGCTGGCGATATTTTGGCCTTGCGCAACTACGAAGTGCCAGTCCTCGGTACGGTTGTCGCTGGCTCGTTCCTTGATCGGGTCATGCACTTGGTGATGCCAGTTACCGTGCTTTCGATGCTCAACTTGGCCAACTGGAGCCGCTTTATGCGCGCGAGTATGCTCGAAGTGCTCAGCCAAGATTATGTGCGGACTGCCCGCGCTAAAGGGGTCAAGGAACGGGTCGTGATCTACAAGCACGCCTTCCGCAATGCGTTGATTCCCTTGATTACAATCATCGTGTTTGCGATTCCTGGGGTTTTTGGCGGTGCATTGTTTACCGAAACAGTGTTTAACTACAAGGCACTTGGTTTTACCTTTATTAGTGCCCTCAACCTCAAAGATTATCCCTTGGCAATGGCCTTCTTGCTGATCTCATCGATCTTGCTGGTGTTTGCTACTTTGCTGGCTGATGTGCTCTATACCATTGTTGACCCACGAATTCGACTTGACTAGTTGAGGCTCGTAGTGTTCGATTGGTTTAGCGACCCGTGTGAAAGGAAAATCCATGGCTGTTTCAACAACTCAAGTCGAGGCCCGTGAGGCGAAAAAAGACGAATATGAGCGCCCGTGGCTTGAGATTCTCAAACGCTTTTCACGCCACCGCTTTGCGGTTGCAAGCGTAGTGGTTTTGTTTTTGATGATTGTGGCGGTTACCTTTGGGCCATTGTTTATGCCCTTTGGCGAAACTGATACCGCAGTTACTAAAAAAGATCAACCACCAGGCACCGAATATGTCGTCCCTAAAAATCTTTACTATAATAGTATTGGTGGCGAGGTCCGAACTGCGGCCGGCACGACCCTGACCTTCTGGCTTGGCTCAGATGGGATTGGCCGCGATTTGCTGACCCGTTTGTTATATGCAGGCCGGGTGTCGCTGTATATTGCGGTTGCGGTTACCTTGCTCAGCGAATTGATTGGGATTATCATTGGTGTGATGAGTGGCTACTTTGGTGGGTTTGTCGATGCCTTTGCAATGCGCTTTGTCGACTTCCTCAACACCTTGCCGTTGCTGCCAATTCTGTTGATTATCTCGACAATTCTTGAGCCAACGGTCAACCTACTGATTTTGATCTTGGTGTTCTTTAGTTGGACTGGCGGCGCACGCTTGATGCGTGGCCAAATCTTGAGCTTACGCGAGCAAGAATATGTTTCTGCTTCGCGGGCCTTGGGTGCGTCCAACTTGCGGATTATGTTCCGCCACCTTGTGCCAAACGCCTTGGCTCCGAACATCGTTAATGCCTCGTTGGCCTTGAGCGGTGTGATGATTACCGAAGCAGCCTTGAGCTTCTTAGGCTTCGGGGTCAAGTTGCCAGCTGCCTCATGGGGCAATATGCTCAAAGGTGTCAACACCACGATTCTGGAAAAATATACCTGGCAAGCCTTCTTCCCGGGGCTGGCGATCTTTATTTGTTCATTGTGCTTCAATTTTATTGGCGATGGCTTGCGCGACGCTCTTGACCCACGCGCCAAACGCTAACCTGTAATTCTTGCTAGATAGGGGCATGCTTGTGGCTCAATCCGATGTTTTGTTGAAACTCAAGGGTGTCAAAACCTACTTTTTCACCGATGAAGGCACTGTCCATGCCGTCGATGGCCTCGATTTTCAGGTGCGTCGTGGCGAAACCCTAGGGATTGTCGGTGAATCAGGCTGTGGCAAAAGCGTAACCTCCATGTCGATTTTACGCTTGCTGGGCAAAACTGGTAAAGTCATCGAAGGCGAAATCATGTTCGATGGCGAAAATTTGCTCGACTTGAGTGAAGAAGAAATGCGCAAAATCCGGGGTAATCGGATTTCAATGATTTTTCAACAGCCAACGACCTGTCTGAATCCTGTTTTCCGCATTGGTGAACAGATTATCGAGGCCTTGCAAATTCACCAAGGGCTTTCGGGCGAGGAAGCCAATAAACGCACGATTGAGCTTTTGACCTTAGTCGGTTTGCCCGACCCCGTGCGTCGCATGCGCTCGTTCCCCCACGAAATTTCTGGTGGTCAGGCCCAACGGGTGATGATCGCCATGGCGTTGGCATGTAACCCAGAATTGTTGATTGCTGACGAACCAACCACCGCACTTGACGTAACGATTCAAGCGCAAATCTTGGATCTGATGCGCGAGTTGCGCGAAAAAGTCAATACTGCAATTATTTTGATTACCCACGATTTAG
Source organism: Herpetosiphon sp. NSE202 (assembly GCF_042688385.1). Taxonomy (NCBI): domain Bacteria; kingdom Bacillati; phylum Chloroflexota; class Chloroflexia; order Herpetosiphonales; family Herpetosiphonaceae; genus Herpetosiphon; species Herpetosiphon sp. NSE202. Next base: position 242,859 of record NZ_JBHUPY010000001.1, read on the forward strand.
GGGTTGTGGCCGAAATGGCCGAAAATGTGATGGTTATGTATGCAGGCAGGGCCGTCGAATACGCCCCTGTTCATGCGCTGTTTGAAGCACCCAAACACCCCTATACCCAAGGCTTGATCGCTTCAACCCCGGTTTTGGGCAATGTGCGTGACGAATTAGAAACCATTCCTGGCCAGGTTCCAAGCTTGTTGAACCCGCCTGCTGGTTGTCGTTTTGCTTCACGCTGCGCCCATCGGATGGATCAATGTACCCAAGAAGAACCCCCGTTGATCAAGCTCGAAGGTGATCGACTGGTACGTTGCTGGTTGTACTAGAAGAGGTTTTACATGACTGTTTCCAACAGTACCAGTGAGCATTTGCTTGAGGTACGCAATCTCAAGAAATATTTTCCAATTAAAGGTGGCTTGCTGCGCCGCACTGTCGCCGAAGTTAAGGCACTTGATGGCGTTAGTTTTAGCATCAAGAAGGGCGAAACGCTTGGTTTAGTCGGTGAATCTGGCTGTGGCAAAACGACTACTGGCCGCACAGTTCTGCGCTTGATTCCACCTTCTGGTGGTCAAGTGTTGTTTGAAGGCCAAGATGTGCTCAAGGCAAGCGCTGGCCAAATGCGCGTCCTGCGGCGTAATATGCAAATTGTGTTTCAAGACCCTTATGCCTCGCTCAACCCACGGATTCCAGTAGGCCAAAGTATTGCCGAGGGCTTGAAAATTCACAATATTGGCACGCCCAAGGAGCGGCTTGACCAAGTTGCCCAGGTGCTGGAACGGGTCGGCTTGAATTCAAGCCACATGCGCCGTTTCCCCCACGAGTTTTCTGGCGGCCAACGCCAACGGATCGGGATTGCCCGCGCCTTGGTGATGCAGCCAAAACTGATCGTCTGCGATGAGCCAGTTTCGGCCTTGGACGTGTCGATTCAAGCCCAAGTGCTTAACTTGTTGAACGACTTGCAAAAAGATTTGGGCCTGACTTATCTGTTTATCGCCCACAACTTAAGCGTTGTCGAGCATATCAGCAATCGGGTAGGCGTGATGTACTTAGGGCGCATGGTCGAGCTTTCAAGCCGTGACCAATTGTTCCGCAAGCCAATGCACCCCTATACCAAAGCCTTGATGTCGGCAATTCCCTTGCCCGATCCAACCATCAAGCGCGATCGGATTATCTTGGAAGGCGACGTGCCAAGCCCGGTTAATCCACCAAGCGGCTGTCGCTTCCACCCACGTTGCTGGTTGGCGCAAGATATTTGTAAACACGACGACCCAGCCTTTGAGGAAAAAGAGCCAGGCCACTTTGTTGCTTGTCACTTTGCTCAGGGTTAAACAGCTTGTTGGGATTACGCATCAGAACCGAGGCGGCTTTGCTACCTCGGTTCGTTGTTTAACCAGCTAAAGATCTGATGAGAAACCCCATGTGTGGCCTAAATATGGCTTGGCTGCATTCGACAAAAATGGCTGGCTGCGCTACACTGCCTGTTGCTTAAAAGTGATCGAACGTTGCGGTTTGAATAAATTAGAGCGTCAACGATCGGCAAGTTTTTTGGGCTTGTACGATGGTTCGCCTTGGATTGATGCTGATGAAATTGCGTTTTAGCCTTGCGCTTTTGCTGTGTTTTAGTTTGGTTGGTTGTAGTGTTGAGGGTGGCGCACCAGTCGGTCAGCCAACGGTGCAGGTTCAAACTCCTCTGCCAACAACCAATCCCGCCACAAGCAATCTCTGGACATTGGGTCTGACTGAAGAACCAGTCGATCTCTATCCCTATAGTTATGCGTTTCGGGGCGCTGCGCCCTTGATTGAATTGCTCTACCCAGCTCCATTGACGGTGGTGAACGAAGCCTATACCACAACGGGAGTTTTGGAGCGTGTGCCATCATTTGAAAATGGCGATGTGCAATATATTACAACCACAGTTAATCTTGATTCGAATGGTGTGATTACCACGACCCAAACCGAAACGATTACCAGCGTGCGCCAGTTGACGGTGACCTATCGCTGGAATAAAAATCTGCAATGGGACGATGGCCAGCCATTAACCGCTGCTGATTCGGTCTTTGCTTATAAGTTGTTGCGTGGCAGCGCCTCGACCGCTCAATTGGCCACCCAAAGCGACCTAACCGCCGATTATGTGGCGCTTGACGAATATACGACACGCGCTTATTTGCCACCAGAGCGCGATGATCCGAATTATTTGATTACGGTTTGGACTCCGCTGCCAGCCCATCTTTTTGAAGGCGAACCAAGCGCTAAACAAGTGAGCGATCGCTTAGGCCAATCGCCGCTTGGCTATGGCCCGTATAAGCTCAAAGCTTGGACTGCTGGCACTCAATTGGAGTTTGTGCGCCGTGAAGGTCAAGCTGAACAATTGCCAAGCACAATCGTTGCCCGACTATACCCCGATATTGCCATGATGCGCGATGATGTGCTGAGCGGGCGGGTTGATGTGGCTTGGACTGAAGGCTCGTTGGAACAATTAGCGCCTGAGCTTAAAACCGACGTGCAATCCAAAACCTTGCAACTCTTGCAAGCACCCAACCCAATTTGGGAACATATTGATATGAACTTGGCGGTTGTGGCCTTGCAAGATATTCGCATGCGCCAAGCGATTGCCCATGGCTTCGACCGCGAGGCAATTAGCACGACCTTGTATGGCTCGCCCAAGGCCGTTTTGCATAGCTGGTTGGCTGCTGAATCATGGGCCTTTGATCCAACCACCGCCGTCAGCTATACCTTTGATCCCGCTTACTCGCGCGAATTGCTTGATCAGATGAATTATCTTGATACCAATAGCGATGGTTTGCGCGAGCGCCCTGATGGCTCGCCATTCCAATTAACCTTGACGACATCGACTCAAACCCCAATTCGCCAACGGCTGAGCGAGCAATTTGTTAGCGATATGCGAGCGATTGGGATTGATATAAAGATTGAAGCCTTGTCAACGACCGACCTGTATAGCCAGCAAGGGCCGTTGTTTGGTCGGCGTTTTGAGCTGGCCCTGTTTGGTTGGTTGCGCAGCGTCGATCCCGATGGCGCGGTGCTATGGAGTTGCGCTGCAATTCCCAATCAAATTAATGGTTACTCCGGCGATAACTTTACTGGCTGGTGTATGGATACTGCTGATAAGGCAATTCGTACCGCCACTAGTTCGCTTGATCCCGCAGTGCGTAAAGCAGCCTATAGCCAACAGCAGGAAATTTTTACCCGCGAATTGCCAGTGTTGCCAGTAATTACGCGCCAAACCACGGTGCTGCTTGCGCCCACCATTCGCGGTGTTCGGCCCCAGCCTTTGGCTCCAATTACTTGGAACTTGAGTGCTTGGCAACGCTAACGGCGTGAATTATGCTTAATCAATGGAACTGAACGAATGACAATCAACGTGGATTAAGCTAAATCTATGCGCTTATTAATTGGCATTGTGCTGTTAAACCTCGTCTGGTGTAGCTTCCGCCCCCAAGAACGCCAAATTCTCTGGGGGTGGTTTTTGCGTATTTGGCCCCGTTTGCGGCCAATTTTGGGCTGGTTTTTTATTTTCATTGGCATTTTGGGTGTCATTTTGCCCATTCTGCAAGGCTTGATTTTCTTGGTGCTTGGCTCGGCGCTGATTGGCCCACGCCATCGCTTGATTCGCTTGACGAGAGTGCTGTATAAACGTTTTTTACGCTGGCTGGCAACGCGGCGCAATCGGGTGCTCGCTTGGGTCGGACGCTTTGGCATCCGTTCGTTGCGCACCCTGAATCAGCAAATTCAACGCCTGAAGGATTATCGGGCGCGCTATTATCGTAAGCATCGATTAATTCGCTTGGCGATTGTGCCACCAGCAGCGGTTATCAGCGAGCTTAATCACTATCGACTGCGCTACGATCCAAGTTATCGCCATGGCTTGCCGCCGCATATTGTGTTGGTGCCAAGTAGCCTGCCGCTTGATCGCGGTGCATTTGAAGCGCAGATTGTGACAGCACTTCAGCAGTATCCTGCGTTTGAAGTGACGCTTGATCAGCTACAAATTGCTCCAATTCAGCATCGCTTGGTGGTTACGCCGAGCCAAGGCCAAGCAGCACTTGAACACCTTCAAGCCGTTTTGCCTACAACCAGGCCAATCGAACGCCGGCCATGGCCAGCACTGACGCTTGGCAAATTGCTGCAATACAGTAGTTTGGAAAGTGCCCAAGCGTGGGTGGCCGAAAGCTGGCAACCCCAAACATGGCAGGTAACTGAAGTCGTATTGTTTGAAGAACGTTTTGGCCACATGTGGCACGAAGTGCGGCGTTTTCGCCTAGCCCAAGCACCCATGAAGCAGACGGAGTATGTTAAGATAGATGATATTAACTATTCTCGCTAAAGCAATGCTGCTTATACTCACTGCCGAGGAGTTTTACGATGATTGAAACCACAATGGCAACCGCCCAGCGCCAATTTGATATTGCCGCTGAATTGCTGGACTTGGAACCGGAAGTTCGGGATTTGTTGCGCTCGCCCCGGCGTGAGTTGATCGTCCATTTTCCGGTCAAGTTGGATAACGGTCGGGTGCGCAATTTAACTGGCTATCGCGTGCACCACAATATTACTCGTGGCCCAACCCTTGGTGGCTTGCGCTTGCAATCGGCAGCGACGCTCGAAGAAATGCAAGCCCTCGCCATGTGGATGACTTGGAGTTGTGCAATTGTGCAAATTCCCTATGGCGGAGCCAAAGGGGCGATTGTTTGTGACCATCGCGAGCTAAGCAGCGGCGAATTAGAGCGGATTATTCGGCGTTATGTGACCGAAATTACCCCCTTGATTGGTGCTGAACGCGATGTGATGATGCCTGATCTCAACACCAACGAGCAAACCATGGCCTGGGTGATGGATACCTATTCCATGCATCATGGCTATACCATGCCCTCGGTGGCAACGGGCAAGCCGGTTCAAGTTGGTGGCTCGCAAGGCCATGGCCAAGGAACCGCCCGTGGTTTGTGCTATACCGTGCGTCAAGCAGCCAGCAAAATTGGCCTCGATTTGGCAGGCGCGCGGGTGGTGATGCAAGGTTCTGGCACAACTGGGCGCTTGGTCTTGCAATTTTTGGCTGAAATGGGCTGCCAGATTATCGCTGCTAGCGACGATAACACCGGCGTGGTTGCCGAAACTGAGGCTGGAATTGATGTTGCAGCGTTGATTGAGCATCGGCGCACAACCGATGGCGTGGCCAATTTGGCTGGCACAAAGCCAATTAGCCACAACGAATTGCTCGAATTGCCATGCGATATTCTGGTGCTGGCAGCAGGCCAAAATGACATTAGCGGGGCCAATGCAGGCCGCGTGCAAGCCAAAATTGTGGTTGAGCTGGCTAATGGCCCAATTACGCCAACTGGCGACTCGATTCTAGCCAACAAAAATATTATGGTTGTGCCCGATATTCTGGCCAACGCAGGCGGGATTGTCGTTTCGTACTTCGAATGGGTCCAAGGCTTGCAAGAGTTTTTCTGGACTGAGCGCGAGGTGCATGGCGAATTATCAACGACCATGGAACGCGCCTTTAACGAGGTCTTTACGGTTGCCCAAGAGCGCTTTGTGCCCTTGCGCACGGCAGCCTACTTGCTCGCCGTTGATCGGGTCGTGCGCGCGATGGCGATGCGTGGGATTTATCCGTAGTAGTTGGGGATTGGGGATCTTTCAAGGGTATGCTATAAAGTTCCCTCACCCCCCAGCCCCCTCTCCCGTGGCGCGGGCGAGGGGCTTTAACGGTGGTTTTCTCATAATTCGTGAGCATTCTACTGGTGCTCCCCCTCTCCCGCGTTCAGTAGGAGAGGGGGCTGGGGGGTGAGGGAATGCCACCAGTTTTCAAGCTACTCAACCATTAGATCTATGTTTTCTGTACTATCATGAGCGATAAGTAATGAATTCATCCTTCATCCCTCATCGCTCATCCTTACAACGATGCCATTAGCAAGCCACCACCCATATACGTTGCAACTGCCCGAATTTGCTGGCCCGTTGGATCTGCTGTTGCGCTTGATTGAGCGCGAAGAATTGGCGATCACGGCGATTTCGTTGGCGACGGTAGCCGACCAATATTTGGCTCATGTGCGGGCGATGAGCGACCCCGACCCGCTGACAGTTGCCGATTTTTTGGCTTTGGCAGCCCAATTATTGTTGATTAAATCGCGGGCTTTGTTGCCCCGCCGCGAGCCGCCGCCAGCCCCACCAGAAGAAGATGTAGCCGAACAATTGGCTCAACGCTTGCGCGAATATCAACAATTTAAGCAAGCTGCAAGCAAATTGCGCGAATGGGAAAGCGCTGGTTTGCGAGTTTGGGAACGAGTGGCACTACCGCCGCAGCCAGATTTGCCAGCACCTCAGTTGGCAGTGCATAAATTGAGCGCCTTAGTCAATGCTTTATCGCGCCGTTTAAGCCTGATTGAGCGCGAAACACCACCAATTCCTATTCCCAAAGCCAAAGTTATTACAATTGCCGAAATGGCCGAATTGATTGGCGAGCGTTTGCAACGCCAACGCTATGTGGCGTTTGATGATTTGCTGAGCCTTGCAACGACCCGTAGCGAAGTGATTGTTGCTCTGTGGACTGTTTTGGAGCTTGCCAAGCGCGAAATTATCAATGTTGAACAAGACGAACTGTTCGATTTGATCAATCTCTCGCGCGGCGCATGCTTCGGCGAACGGTTGACCGAAAGTATGCAGGACGAAGAGCATAGAACATAGAGCATAGAACATAGATAGAATCGAAGTCAGAAATCAAAAGTCAAAAGTCAAAAGTCAGAAGTCAAAAATCAAAAGCCAAAAGCCAATAGCCCTTCGTGCAATTCGTGTAATTCGTGGCTAACATGCTCTTCGTGCGCTTTGCGGTTTCATTTTTTAACGCAGAGGCGCAGAGAAATGAGGATGAAAATCAAAATTCAGAAATCAAAAACCAATAGCCAATAGCCCTTCGTGTCCCTTCGCGTTCTTCGCGGTTATTGACACCTGACCCCTCGCAATACCGCCTGCTTGCAAGCATCGTGTATAATAGGCCGCAGTACTTGTTAATGGTTTTTTGAGCCTTGCTGCTGGCTTGCGGCTTAACTGCATGGGAGGCCAACGATGAGCCGGTTATCGCCCTCTGTCCTCGTGATTATCCTGCTGGTAAGCTGTTTATTTATTTATATCGGGCCAGCTCAATCGCAAGCAAATCAAGGTCTGGTTGGGATCATTCTGCTCTTGATTGTCCTAATTGGGCTTTTTTTGGCGTTTAGTCGTGGCACGATTGCTCAACGCGAATCGGCGCGCAATATGCTAGGCACCTTAACTGGCATTGCGGCAGTTTCGTGTGCTGCCTTGCTTGGCCAACAAGCCTTGAATGGCAATTTGTTGGGGTTGATGTGTGCTCCGGTGTTGCTTGCTGGCGTGTATATGGTCTTTTTGGCCTTGACTGCGCGAATTGGCCAACACGTTGAAGAAGGCGAAGTGCTGCTGATTCAACGCCGCATGGATCATCAACATATTATTCGCCCGCCTGGCTTGCATTCGCCAATTGTGCCCGCCCTCGAAGTTGGGGTGGCGGTGATGCCAACCTACAATATTCAAACTGACGTTGAAGTTGATATGGTTGATACTGCGTCGCTGCATAAAGTCGATAAAATTATTGTCGATACCCAATCGCGCATTATTCAGCGCTTTCCCGATGAGGGCGAAAGCATGCCCGTGGAAATGCGTTATGAAGGCTTTTTGAAATTACCCTACAACTATCCCAACCGTGACCATATTTTTAAAGAAATTGCCGACCGCCGCAATATCGATGTAATGCAAGTGCGCATGAGTGCCGATTTTTGGATCGAAGCGATTCAATCGCAATTGCGCCGCGACGTTGAGGAAGATTTACGGGCAATTATCCACGATAACACTTTTTATAACCCCGAGAAACGCAGTTATGGCAAGCTTGGGCCTGCCGATATTTCTGCGCGCCGAGCTGAAATTGCTGCCCAATTAAAAAATCGCTTGCAAGAAAAAGTGCAGCAATGGGGCATCGAAGTGCTCGATATTGGGATTACCCAAGTTATCTTGAATGCTGATCGAATTAAGGCCTTTTATCGTACTATTACCGCTGATCTCGAAATTCAGGCCGCCAATCGCTTGGCTGAGCAAGAAATTAAGCGCACGATGGCTTTGGCCGATGCTGAAGCCTATCAACTCAAGAAATTGGCCGAAACCGAGCTGGAAATTCAACGCCAACGTAACGAAATAGAAAATGCCGCCAGCTTGCAAATGTTGCAAGATTGGATGAATACAATTATTGCCGATAATCCAGATATGAAACCTGATGATTTGAAACACTTGCTCACCTTGGCGCTCGATGAGCACGAAAAACGCAAGGTCTACCGCGAACACAATCTGATTGACCAAGAATAATGCTATAACAGGGAGTTGGCTGGCATGCAACATTTTGATACAGATTGGCGCGTGGTAGTTATTGGCGGGGCTGGGCTGGATATTAAAGGGCGCTTGCTTGAGCCAATGCTCGAAAAAACCTCAAATCCAGGGCGGCTGACGATTAGTGTTGGCGGTGTGGCCCGCAATATTGCCGAAAACATCGCTCGTTTGGGGGCGCATAGCAGCCTGATTGCCGCTGTGGGCAACGATGAATTTGGGCGCTTGATCATTCAGCAAACTGAAGATGCTGGGGTCGATACCGATGCCATGATGATTTTGGAAGATCAACATTCGGCGGCTTATTTGGCGCTGCTTGATCGCAATGGCTTGTTGTATACGGCGCTTGACGATAGCCACTGTGCTCGCGCCGTTACGCCAGAATATATTCAGGATAATATTCAGCTTTTGCGTTCAGCAGATGCAGTGTTTATTGATGCTAATTTATCGCGTGCTACCGCCGATGTGATTCTGCAAATCTGTGCCGAGGAAGATATTCCGGTCTGCTTCGAGCCAGTGGCCTATGGCTTGGCGGGCCGCTACCGCGATCGTTTGCGTGGCATGTATTTGATTACGCCCAACGAGCGTGAAGCCGAGGCCTTAACCGGCTTGCCAGTAACCTCGCCAGCAGAAGCGACCGCTGCGGCCAAAGAGTTGGTGCGGCTTGGCGTGGAAATTGCGATCATCACCTTGGCTCGCGAAGGCTTAGTCTATGCTACCGTCGATGGCCATGGCCATATTCCGACCTTGGTGCGCGATTTGGTCGATGCAACTGGAGCAGGCGATGCCTTGGCAGCGGCGGTTTTGTTTGGCCTGATGAACGAATTGCCCTTGGATGAGGCTGTGCGCTTGGGAGCAAGCGCCGCAGCGCTGACCGTTGCCTCGCCCGATACCGTGCGCCGCGACCTGAGCCTAGAGAGCTTGTACGCCCAGTTGTTAATCTGAGCCTAGCGTTTTTGCTAGGTGCTGCCTTGGGAACAGTATGCCTGAACGTATTCTCGTTGCTGACGATAATGAAGCGCTAAGCCAATTGCTCGAACTTATTTTAGTTGAGCATGGCTATGAGGTTACTCTGGCCAACGATGGCAGCGACCTGTTAGCCAAGGCCCAACTGCATATTCCCGATTTGATGATCGTTGATATTTTGATGCCCCGGATCGATGGTTACGAGGCGATTCGCCAATTGCGCAACGATACGCGGCTGGCGCATATTCCGATTATTGTTTTGACGGCGCGCACAGCAATTGAAGATGTGGTAACGGGCTTTGAATTGGGTGCTGATGATTATATCGTCAAGCCGTTTCAAATGCCCGAATTGCTGGCGCGGGTGCGTGCCCAATTGCTGCGGGCGACGCGGCGGCCAGTGCTCAATCCACTAACCGGCTTGCCTGGCAATATTTTAATCGAAGAAGAAGTGAACCATCGTTTGCGCCAAGGCCAAGCTTTTGCCCTGTTATACCTCGATTTGGATAATTTCAAGGCCTATAACGATAGCTATGGCTTTGCCCGTGGCGATTTGGTAATTAAGCTTTTGGCCACTATTTTGAGCGAAATCAAGGCCGAACACAACGACGAAGGCTTGTTTATTGGCCATATTGGTGGCGATGATTTTGCAATTATTACGCTTGCAGAGCAGGTTAATGCTCTCTGCGAAGATGTAATTCGACGCTTTGATCAACGGATTTTAACCTTGTACGACCCAAGTAACAGCAATAAACCGGTGCCAATCCAGACCCTTTCAGTTGGGGTGGTTTTGCATCGGGGCGATGTGCCACAAAGCTATCACGATCTCAGCCGAATTGCTGCCGAAATGAAACGGGTTGCCAAACAACAAACTGGCAGCGTATATGTGGTTGATCGGCGCTCAAACGCACAGAGCATTGAGCAAGATCGGCGCAAACGTGGCCCAACCATTGGCTTGCTGGCCCAAGATGCGAGCTTGATTGATATGCTAAGCGATTTGCTTCAGCAACAATCGTTATTTGTGGTTACCGCCGAAAGCGAGCTGATGCCAGATGCAATCGTGCTTGGCTATCGTGATCGCTTGCCGAAAGTACCTAAACATTGGCAAGGCTTGCCGCAAATTAGCCTCAAAATTGCTCAATCACACGATGAGCAACGCTTTGCCCAGCTTCAAATTCAGACCAATTTGAAGCCGACCATTCCTATTCACGAGTATCTTTCGTTGGCTTTGCACTTGGTGCGGCTGGAGGCTCGATGATCGGATGGATTTTCGTTCTGTTGTTATGCGGGCTTTTTGCCTATAACCTTTATCGAACTGGCCATGTGCAACGCTTGATTGCAATTCGCCAACGCCGCCAAACGCCGCGGCCTAGTGGTGCTATTGCTCCAACACTGCGTGCCCGCGATTTGCGTACCCAACGTTCTTGGGCGGTGCGCGTTCGTGATGAAGTCCAAGCTCGTGGCAGCATGGGCGTTGTTATTTTCTTCCTGATTCTTTTAGTTGCTTTTTTTGTTAGCTTGAATCTGTTGGGCTTTTTTGGCAGCCAGCCAGTTGCAAGCAGTCGGGCGCGCGTGATTCTCTCGCCATTTACCAATAATGCTGGCCAGCCCGCCCAAGAAGGTTTTGCTGCCGCCACCACGATGGCCCAAGCGTGGCAGGCGCGTTCAGCCAATTTGCAATTTGCGGTGCTCAAAACGCCAATTGCTGATGCCCAAAGTGCTTGGAGCTTGCCCGATCGCCCCCAATACGATGTGGTAATTTGGGGTTCAATTGTGGCTGGCGGCGATGCCAATAGCGCCAGCATCGAGCCGCAATTGCTTTGGACTCCGCGCCAACCTTTGCCGCACGATCGTGCTTTGGGCCTGCGCGAACGCCTGATTTTGCCGCTCGTTTATAGCTTGGCTGATCAGCCGTTTAATGCCCAAGCTCTGCTTGGCGAAATTTTGGTTGTGCTCGATCTCTATCAAGTTGGCGATTACGATCAAACGGTGCAAGCGATTAACAGTTTGCTCGATCGCTATGCTGTCGATGGGCCGTTGCGACCTGATTTGCTCTTGGGTATTCGGGGCTCGATTGCCGCCTTGCAAGAGCAATGGAGCCTTGCCGAAGGCGATTTTCGCCGCGCCTTAGAAACCGCTGATAAAGCAGAATACTGGAATAATCTTGGGGTTACATTGCTTGAGCAAGGCCGTTTTTCCGAGGCCACTCAAGCCTTCAATAATGCACAAGATCGACTTAAAGGCACCAATAGCGACCTTACCGCGCTGCATCTGAATCGTGGTATTTTGGCCTTGCGTGGCGTTGATCCAGCAGTAGCGGTCGGCGAATTGGCCTTGGCAGTCAAGCTTAATCCCAACGGCATTAGTAATAAATTGGCCTTGGTTGAGGCCCAATTGCAGGCCAATCAACTGGCCGAGGCGATCGAAACCATCAACAATCTCAATGGCTATGCTAGCGACGATCCGTTGGTACAATTGATGACCGCGCGGGTTCAGATGGCTCAATTGGTCAACAATGGTGATCAGCCGTTGTGGGAATTGGAGATTGTGCCGCCTTTAGCGCGCGAAACCTTGACGATTGTGCGCCAACGGCTCGATGCTGCGGTGATTACGCTTGAAACGATTTCGACCCAACAACGCCAAATTGCTGCCCGCGATGATGCTGCAGGCTTGCCGGAATCGGGGCGAGTGCACGAAGCTCATTCGCGCCAAGCCTTTGAATTGCTCAACCAAGTGCGCTATTGGCAAGCAGTAGCCATGACCGAAGAAGGCATTTCGGCTTCGGTTGAGCCAAAAGGCCGTTTGCGTGGCATGTGGGATGGCATGTTTGGCGATGATCCACCACTTGAGCTTGCCCAAGCAGTGATTGATCCACTCGCTAAAACCCAAGACCAGAATTATGCAATTTTGATTCAAGCAGGCCGCGTACACCGGATTTTGGGCGAGCCAAAAACTGCCATGGATTATTACACCCAAGCCACGACCTTGAACCCCAATCGTCCTGAGGGTTGGTATGGCTTGGCGATTACCCGTTTCAACACCGAAGGCCCAAGCCCGGAGCGCAATCAGGCGGTACGCGATTATTTGCAAAAAACCTTGGCTGCCGCGCCAAACTTCACGCCAGGCTATATTTTGGCTGCACGCTTGGAAACGCGCGATAAACAATGGGCCGCAGCCTTGCCCTATCTACAATGGATTGTGGCCAATCGCCCAGATAATCTTGGGGCACGGATTACGCTTGGTACAACCCAACGCGAGCTTGGAGCCTTGGCAGAGGCCGAAGTCACTTTATTGCCCTTGGCCAATGCCAACAACAGCATAGCCTTGGTCGAATTAGGCAAGGTTTACGCCCAAGCTGGCCAAGATCAGGCTGCTGAAGATATTTTCTTGCGGGCCTTGAATGTTGATGCTGGCAATGCCAGCGCTGCCTACGAAATTGGGCGTTTGCGCCAAAATCGTGGCGATTATGCTGGAGCCGAAAAAGCCTATCAAGTTGCGACCGAAATCAATACCGGCTATGTTGAAGCGCATTTGGCCTTGGGCCAGCTTTATGCTCGCTATCTCGACCAGCCAGATAATGCGGTCGCTGCCTATCAGCGGGCGATTGATGCTGGCGGCGAAGATCCGCGCAACTTCGAAGATATGGGCCGCGAATTTTTGGAGATTGGGCGGTATAGCGAGGCCGCCGATGCCTTGGAGCAATCGGTGCGCTTGAATCCGAATGTGCCTGAATCGCGCCATTATTTGGCCCAAGCTTACCTTGAGCAAGGTCGTTTTGAGGCTGCCCGCGAGCAAGAACGAGCAGCGATTGCCCGCGATGCTGATGGCGTGTATATCGAGGCTCAGCTTGGCATTGCCGAGAGTTTTCGCCGCGAACGCCGCTTCGACGAGGCCATTAGCGCCTATAACGAAATTCTGGATAACGATTCGACGATTATTCCTGCCTATATTGGTTTAGGCCGCACTGCCGCCGATCGCGGCGAATGGCAAGGAGCAATTGGCTACTACAATCAAGCCCTTGCCCGCGAGCCAAATAGCACGAATGCTCATTTTTGGCTTGGCCAAGCCTTGGTTGAGCAAGGATTCTACGAGCGGGCGCTTGATGAATTTAATCTTGTGCTCGCAACCGACCAGAATAATGTTGAGGCGTTGTTTGGAGCTGGGCGCGCCTATAGCAATATGGCGATTAATAATTATGCCTATGATCCAGATCAAGCTGCCAAATACGATGCTGAAGCGCGGCGCTTGCTTGATCGGGCCTTGAGCTATCGGCCCAACGATGGTCGCGCCTTATTTGAACGTGGCAAGCTCAACGAGCGCCAAAATCAACTAGCGGCAGCGATTAGCGACTATGGGCGGGCAGCGCAAATTGATACTCAAAATAGCGAAGCGCTCTATTTGCAAGGCAAACTCTATTTGAGCCAGAACAACCTGCAAGCAGCAGAAGAGGCGCTTGATCAATCAGTGCGGCGCAATCAAAATGACCCAATGGCCTTATATTGGCTTGGTCGAACCTATCGCGCTCAAAATCGCACCAACGATGCGATTAAGGCCTTTGAGCGAGCATTAGCGGCTAATGGCAATTTCCACGAAGCTCGCTATTATCAAGGCTTGACCGCCGAAGAATCCAACCAGCTTGATCTGGCGCGTGAGGCCTATAAGCTGATTAGCCAACAAGCCAGCCCCGATGATCGTTGGCGCTTGCAAGCAGAGGAACGGCTGCGCGATTTGGGGCAGTAAGACTGGCTATAGGCTATGGGCTATGGGAACCGCTAAGGACGCGAAGAGCGCGAAGTTTAGATTTTTTGGCCACGAATTGCACGAATTCCACGAATTAGCGTTATTTTGGCCACAGATTTCACAGATTTGGCCGAAAGGCTGTTGGCTGTTGGCTATGGGAACCGCGAAGGACGCGAAGAGCGCGAAGGGCTATTGGCTATATGTACTGGTAGATTGGATTGGCAATGAAGTGCATGCCCTCACCCCCAGCCCCTCTCCCACTGAACGCGAGCGAGGGGAGCGCTAATTCCGTGGTTCCCCTCGCCCGTCCCACGGGAGCTTTGCAGGCATGTCCATTGGAACGCTGCCAAGCCTAATTCTGTGCTTCCCCCTCGCCCGTCGGACGGGAGAGGGGGCTAGGGGGTGAGGGGATCAATTCCATAGTTAACGTAATGAACCAAAGCCAATCGCCCGTAGCCCATAGCCAAATTCCCTCTGCGCCGCTGTGTTAAAGCCTTTCTTCGTGTCCTTCGTGTTCTTCGTGGTTAAAACAGCTTTTTGATTTCTGCCTTTTGCCTTTTGATTTTCCCTTCATCCCTCATAATTCATCCTTCATCCTTCTCAAAACTGTGGTATAGTAATAACGCAGTGCGTCATCCTCGATCCGACGCAAAATCATAGAAGGAGATCCATCAATGACGATGCAAGAGCATACCAACGATCCCGCCTTGGACTTCTACCAATTTGATTTGCTGTTAACGCCTGAAGAGCGCGAAGTCCGTGATCGGGTGCGCAGCTTTATGCAACGTGAAGTTAAGCCAATCATCAACGAATATTGGGAGAAGGGCGAATTTCCGTTCGAATTGATTCCCAAATTGGCTGAACTCAAGGTCTGTGGCGGCACGATTCAGGGCTATGGCTGCCCCGGTTTATCGAGTGTGGCAACTGGCTTGGTTGCTGCCGAAATGGCCAAGGTCGATGGCTCGGTCTGTACCTTTTTTGGCGTAACCAGTGGCTTGGCAATGTCGAGCATCTACTACTGCGGCTCGGAAGCCCAAAAAGAATATTGGTTGCCCAAATTGGCCTCGATGGAAAAAATTGGCGCATTTGCCCTCACCGAGCCACATAACGGCTCAGATGCTTCGCATATTCAAACCACGGCACGGCTTGAAGGCGACCACTATGTGCTCAACGGCGAGAAACGCTGGATTGGCAATGCCTCGTTTGCCGATGTGATTATTGTTTGGGCACGCGATGAAGCAACCAACCAAGTCAGCGGCTTTTTGGTCGAAAAAGATACGCCTGGTTTTGAAGCGACGGTGATGCACGGCAAAATTGCCAAGCGCGCGCTTTGGAATGCAGAAATCAAACTCGACAATTGTCGTATTCCTGCCAGCAATCGGCTTGAAAAAGCCCGCTCCTTCAAAGATACCGCCGTTGTGCTGGCCAATACCCGCTTTGGTGTCGCATGGGAAGGCGTTGGCCATGCCCAAGCAGCCTACGAAATGGCTTTGCGTTACAGTCAAGAACGCAAGCAATTTGGCAAGCCAATTGCTGGCTATCAACTCATTCAAGAAAAATTGGTCAAGATGTTGGCCGAAGTTGTGGCCATGGAATTGACCACCTGGCGCTTGAGCGTGCTGCGCGACCAAGGTTTGATGACCGATGGTCAATCGTCGCTGGCCAAGATGAACAATTCGGCCAAGGCCCGTCAAATTGTGGCGCTGGGACGCGAAATCTTTGGCGGCAACGGCCTGTTGCTCGAAAACCATATTGCGCGCCATTTTGCCGATATGGAAGCGGTCTATACCTATGAGGGCAGTAACGAGATCAATACGCTCGTCGTTGGCCGCGAAATTACTGGTGTGGCCGCCTTCGTCTAAATCGCAATCAATTCGGGTTTTCAATCGCAGGCCGCTTGGTCTGCGATTGGGCGTTAAAGTGCATCAAATGGCCGATGTTGGCTTGGCTGTGGCTTGCTATCCTCAAGGCTTGATAGATTACAGGAGCAGCCAATGTCGATTCAAAACGCCTATAATCAATGGGCTACGAGCTATGATAGCGACCATAACCGCACCCGCGACCTTGATCAGCAATTGATGCGCGAGCTGTTGCAGGGCCAAGAGTATCAAGCAATTTTGGAGTTGGGCTGTGGCACGGGCAAAAATACGCAGTTTTTTAGCACGCTTGGGGCTGAAGTTGTGGCGCTGGATTTTTCAGCAGGCATGCTTGAACAAGCCCGCAGCAAAATCAATGCAGCCCATGTGCACTTTCAGCAGGCAGATTTAACTCAAGCATGGCCAGTCGCTAGCGGCCATTTCGCTTTGGTGGTGACAAATTTGGTGCTTGAGCATCTGGCTGATCTCGATCATTTTTTCGCTCAAGCCAGCCAAGCTATGAGTGCCAACGGGCAATTAGTCGTTTCCGAATTACACCCGTTTCGCCAGTATCAAGGCTCGCAAGCTCGCTTCCAAGGCCAAGAAGGTATCATTCAGGTTCCGGCTTTTACCCATCATATCAGCGATTTTTTGCTGGCGGCGGCCAAGGCTGGCTTGCAGTTGAGCCAATTGCACGAACATTGGCATAACGATGATCTGAATCAACCGCCGCGTTTGCTCACGTTGCGCTGGCACAAATAGGCGAACGCTGGCAGAGATTGTGCTAACAATCACCATTAATTGCAGCGCTTGAAACACCACTCCAACCAAGTGCGTAGAAGCGCCAACATACTCTCAGCAGAATCTCAGCTTACTCGCCCCTGCAACTATTCACAAAAGCCCTGAGATCGTCTAGACTGAGCCGACACAATGAATTATTGTGAGGTCTTTTTATATGCAAGATCCCCAGTTGATTGGGCGCATGCTCAATCATTTCAAAATTGTTGATAAACTTGGTCAGGGTGGGATGGCGATGGTCTATCGTGCCTACCAAGAAAACCTCAATCGCACGGTGGCGCTTAAATTGTTGCCCCCAGAGATGACCTTTGACCAAAGTTATATTGCGCGCTTTCAGCAAGAGGCGCGGGCAGCAGCTGGGCTTGAACATACCCATATTGTGCCTATCTACGAAACTGGCCAAGCTGAAGGCTTTCACTACATCGTGATGAAATACATTGAGGGCAATACGCTCAAGGAAAATATTGAGCAAGAAGCCCCAATGTCGGTCAATCGCGTGTTGGAGTTGCTTGAGCCAATTGGCAAGGCGCTCGATTATGCCCATAGAAAGGGTGTCATTCACCGTGACATCAAGCCCTCGAATGTGATGATTACGCCAGAAGGTTGGGTCTATTTGACCGACTTTGGCTTGGCGCGTGGCGGCAGCAGCGACTCTGGGCTAACCCAAATTGGCACGGTGATGGGCACGCCTGAATATATGTCGCCGGAGCAGGCCCAAGGTTTGGCAGTAGGCGCGGCGAGCGATTTGTATTCGTTGGCAATTATGGCCTATGAAATGCTGACTAAGCAAATGCCATTTGTGGCCAATAATCCCCAAGCAGTGCTGTTGGCGCGGGTTATTCGGGCACCGCGAGCGCCAAGTGATTTGGTGCCAACGATGCGTTCGGCGGTTGAAGATGTATTGATGAAAGCTTTGGCGCGCACGCCCGAAGCACGTTATGCAACCGCTGCTGATTTTTTTGAGGCCTTGCGCCAAGCCAACAATGGGGCGCAGCCAAACATTCCTGCAACGCCAGCCTTTGTGCCAAACCAACAACCACAGTATGCGCCAACGCCAAGTTACCCAGCAACTCCGATGAGTAACCAACAGGCGGCTGTGCCACCGTATCAGCCAACGCCGCTGAGTAATCAGCAGGTTCGGCCTAGCTATCCAAGCAATCCAAGCAATCAACAAGTGCCAATGTACAACCAATCGCCGTATGATGGCTATGTAGCGGCTAATACCCAAGCCACCAAGCCAGCGATTATGCCTGTCACTGGCCAAACCATGCAGTACCATCAGCAGCCAATTAGCCAACCAAGCCCGGCGGCCTATGCGCCAACAGCAACCGCTTCTTCCCAGCGCAACAAGCAAAAAATGACGATCTGGATTGGCGTAGGCGTTTTGTTGTTAATTGCGGCAGTCGTAGGCATTATTTTGGCCAATAGCAGCGATGCCGAAGATATTATTGCCCAAGGCGACGTAGCATTTGAACGGCGTGGCGGCTTGATCGAAGCGATCAATCTTTACAAAGAAGCAACCGCTGCCGATGATGAAAGCTTCGAAGCGCACGAAAAACTGGCGATTGCTTATCTGATGCGGGGCCAAACGCCTGATGCAAATGAGGCTATTCGCAAAGCAATTGCGCTCGATGCGAATCAAGCAAGCGGTCATGCGTGGCTCAGCCAAGTGCATTCAGATAATCGCCAGCATAACGAAGCCTTGGCCGAGGCCGAAGAAGCAGTGCGTTTGGATGGTAATAATCCTTTGGCTTATGTAGCGCGGGCCACTGCTCGCTCTGATGTTGGCAACGAACTTGGCGATAGCGATTTGCTCAAGCAAGCCTTGGCCGATGCCGATAAATCGATTGAGCTGGCAGCCAATCGGTCGCGCTTTGAACAAGCCATGGCCTATAGTGCCAAGGGCTATGTGCAGTGGGTCGTCTATCAGGACGAAACCAGTCGCGACGCTGGAGCTGGCAAAGAATATGTCGTCGATGGGATTGATAATTTCAATCGGGCGATTGGTTTACAAGAACAATTGCCGTTGCTGCGCAATAATATTGGCTATTTTTATGCTGAACAAGGACGAGTTGCGCTCTACTTAGGCGAATCGGATACTGCCGAGCAGCGTTTTGCCAAAGCCTATCAATCATTCGACGATGCTTTAGCGCTCGACCCGAATTATGGCCTGGCCTTTGCAGGCAAGGGCTGGACGCAAATTTACGAACGTAAATATGAAGAAGCGCAGCAATTCTTTGATCAGGCGCTTGAGCGCAACCCCAAAGATGCCAACGCATTAAATGGCCGCGCGCTGACCAACTGGTGGCTTGGCCGCAACAATTCGAGCGACCCGCAGAGCGATTATGAGGCGGCGATTCGCGATTATGAGGCAGCTTTGGCAGGCGCGCCATCGTGGCTTTCGGTCTATGTTGATTTAGGCTATGTCTATCTCTACGATACCAAAGATACCGATAAAGCGCTTGCAACCTTCAAAAAGGCTTTAGAGCGCGATCCCGATTACCCAAATGCGATTGCTGGGCTAGCTGATACCTACTACGAAACGCGCTATTATGACGAGGCCTTGAAACTCTACGAGCAAACAATTGACCTAAAGCCCGATTTTGCAACCGCCTACCTCGGCAAAGCCAATGTCTTGTACAATAGGAAAGATTACGATGCGGCAATTGATCAATACAGTACCGCACTCGAATACGATTCTTCGCTTAAAAACGCCTATATCGGCAAAGCCTATTGCTACCAAGGCAAAGGCAATATCGAAGAGGCGCGCAAAGTGCTCGACGATGGAATCGATTCGGTGTCGTATAATGATCAATCCGAATTAAAAGCTATATTGGATAAACTAAAATAATGCGAGCATTGATTCTCACACTTCCAGCAGTTATCATGTGCTGCGGCATCATTTGGATGGCCGCAGCAACCACGTTTTTCGCCAATCGTTCTGGTCGGGTGGCCGACCTGCGCAAATTATTTAGCCAGATGAGCCTCGGGATTGGGGCGGCGTTTTTAGTTTGGGCAGGGATCGTGATTATGCTCGATATTGTTAAAATTGCTTATCCAACGGTTTTTGCAATTGTTGGCGCGATTTTTCTGTTCCAAGGTTGGGCATTTAGCCGTTTCAAGCTATTCTAAAACACCAAGGAGCCTGCTATGGCGGTTGTACCACTGATCGAGCTTGGAAACCCATTGTTACGCCAGCCAGCAACTCCCTTCGTCGACCCAACCAGCCCTGAAGTAGCGCGAATTTTGAATGACATGCGCGATACCTTGGCCGATATGCGCCAACGCATTGGCTATGGCCGAGGTATTGCCGCTCCGCAAATTGGTGTGCTCAAACGCCTGATTTTGATCGATACCCCTGAAGCAAATTTGGTCTTGGTCAACCCCCGTTTTGAGCGCTGGAGCCGCGAGGAAGACGAGCGCTATGAATCGTGTTTTAGTTTTCCTGGCATTTGGGGGCTGGTGCAACGCCCGCTTGGCGTAACGGTCGTCGCCTATACCTTGGCTGGCGAGGAGCAACGGATTGAAGCCACAGGCAGCCTCTCGCGCATCATCCAGCACGAAATGGATCATCTTGATGGCTTTGTCTGGCTCGATCGTAATCCCGATTTGCATAGCCTCTGTACCACTCAAGAATATGAAAAACGCTACGTTAGTCGCGAATCACATTAATTGCTTGAGCATGGTTTGGGCTGCCTGAGCCGCAAGCTGGGCATGGCGATCATCAATGCCATAGACTGCAATGTAGATTGTAATCTCGGCCTTGGTTGCAGTAGCCAATGGCTTCGGTGCATTGCTCCACGAATTATGGCCATTAGCTTCGGTGCGCGAAACATAACACACCTGATCGCCTGTATCCAGCATTAATTTACAATGGCCAAGCCACTCAGGCGCGGCGGTGCAAATGCACTCGTCGGCGGTTTGCAAGGCGGCTTCAAACAGCGCTTGAAGCTGGTTGGTTGCTGCAAGTTCGAGTTGCTCAACAATCGTTGCTGCGCCAATTTCTAGCATGTGGTTGCTCCTTTAGCGCAATGGCTCACTAAATGCCCGTAGCATCAAGGTGGTTGCCGCCGGATCGTCGGCAGTAAACGGAATCACTGGCACATCGGGGCGCAAACTGCGAATCTCGGCGGCGACATGCTCAAGCACGCTTGGCTCTACTAAATCGCTTTTGGGCAATACAATCACATCGGCGAGATTAATTTGGCCGCGCAGCAAATCACCTAAGCCATAGCTATCGTGCCACATTTTGCCAAAGCGCACCGGATCGACCAAAGCAATAAAGCGCCAATTGATCTGGCTAATCATTGGGTGTTGCAAGCTGGCTTTGAGCAATTCAGGTTTGGCAATGCCGCTGGCTTCGAGCAGCAGCCAATCTGGCTCATAATGCTCGCTCAAGCGCTGCACCGTAATTTGCAAAGGCAAGGCCAAATCGCAACAGACGCAGCCAGCCCGCAATTCGCGCACGGTCATGCCCTGCGATTGCAAATAGCGACCATCGATGCCGACGCTCCCGCGCTCGTTTTCGATAATCGCCACATACTCGCCCCGATCAGCCAAGGCATTGGCGACCGCCAAGAGCAAGGTTGTTTTGCCTGTTCCCAAAAAGCCAGTTAATACCGCCGCGCGCATAGCCGTGCCCTCCGCTGAATCACCTTGGTATTATAGACCATGTGCTTGGCGAAATGCCGCCTCAGTCGCCGCCAATAATGCCTCGCGCTGCTCCAAGGACAGGTGATATTCGTGGTGCTTTAATGTATCAGGGTAGATTTGAATTGATTGGGCCTTGCTTTGGGCAATAATTTCAGTGAAAAAATTAAATGCTTGATTTTGATCACTATTGAATAAATTAGTTTTAATTGCATCCCACGCAGCTGCATAATCCACAATTGGTAAGGTTACTTGTTGATCAACGAGTTGCTGATATTGGTTAAAATCATAGCCATAGTGGTGCAAGCGCCAGCCAGGCCAAGGATGCGGCAATAATTGCAGATTTGGATTAATGTCAGCACTCCAGACATGCACAACCTGCTGTTGCAGATCAAGATGCAAACAATCAACTAACTCTTTATGCATTAGACTTAAATCAAATGTTTGATAGATTAAGTGCGGGTGCAAACCATCAAAAGCTTGCAGCGGAGTATAGAGCAAATTAAACACATCTTCGTGTAAAGGAAAGAAATACACTTGGCCATCATTAAACCGGATACTGAGCAAGGTCAACACCCTCGCATCAGCAGCAAGCACCTGAAACTGAGGTGGTTCTACTTGAGCCATCCGCTCTTTTCGATCATATATTAGCGGAAAGCGTTGGCAAAAATCATCGAATATCCCAAGATACAGCGCAAAATCATACATTTTGCGATACGCCCATTGAATCTTCCAACTAGGCCATTGGTAGCCCATACACTCAACCAAAATAGCTTGCTTGCTGAGATCTAATGGCTCATTCTCGCAACCAAAGAGCAGCACAACCTGC
Source organism: Herpetosiphon sp. NSE202 (assembly GCF_042688385.1). NCBI lineage: Bacteria > Bacillati > Chloroflexota > Chloroflexia > Herpetosiphonales > Herpetosiphonaceae > Herpetosiphon > Herpetosiphon sp. NSE202. The sequence goes on from NZ_JBHUPY010000001.1 coordinate 265,083, forward strand.
TTGAAGGGATCGATTAAGATTCCAGCCTCAATGCTATAGGGATCTGTCCATTGATCTGGCTCGTGTTGGGCTTGCAGGCGAATAAGTTTGAGGGCGTGTTCCGGCCCCCAAAAAACCTGAAACGGCAAAGTATTGGCGATCCAATGATCGTAATACAGCTCATAGCTGGTTTCAGTCACGATAACTAAATTGGCGCGATGCCCCATAGTGTTCTCCCTACACTCATTATTTTGATTGGTTAATGCAATAAACCTTCGTCGCGGGCGATTGCCACTGCTTCGGTGCGGCTGCGCGCATTCAACTTGCCGAGCAAATTATTGACATGGCGTTTAACTGTACCGATCGCAATGATTAAACGTTCAGCAATTTCGGCATTACTATGGCCCAACGCCAATAATTTCAGCACTTCGATTTCGCGTTCGCTGAGCGGCTCGTTGAGGCTTTGGGCGGCGCTGGCAGTGCTACTGTGTTGCAACATTGCGGCTACAATCGCTGCTCGTTGGGCGGCATAGCTCGTGCCTTCGCGCAGCAATTGGGCCAGCACTGGGCCTGCATCAAGAAAGCATCGCAACGCGCCTTCATGCTCGCTGATTGCTAAAGCTTGTTCGAGTTGGGTTTGGGCAGGCTTGGGGTTATTTTGGGCGGCATAGGCCAATGCTAAGCTCAACAGCCATTCCAACCGATTGCCGCCATATTTGAGCGTTTGTTGCAGCAATGGTTGAACGAGTTGAATCGCTTGGGCCGGCTCGTTATTGGCAATTAGCCAGCGGGCATAGGTATTGGCCGCGCCGACCTGCTGCCATTGCCAAACTGTTTGTTGAACGCTTTGCGCCCAACGTCGCACCGTAGCCAGATCGCCGAGAATCAAGGCCATGCGGGCTTGAGTGGCTTGCACTTCGTTGACAAAGCGCCCAACATTATTGCGTTGGGCAAAATGCAGCGCTTGCTCAATTGAGGCTTGGCTATTGCGCCGCTCGTTGTTGGCATGCTCAACTCGTGCCCGCAAACGATAGCCATCGGTGGCAATATCCAAATAGCCATTAATTTGGGCAATTGCAATTGCCTGCTCGGCGTGGGTTTGGGCTTGCTCAAGCTGGTTCCATTCGTAACAGACTTCGCCCAAGCCAACGTGAATTAAGCCCAAGGCTGGGACTTGATGCCAACCACGCTCGCTGGCTAGCTCAATGCCACGGCGATAGGTTGCGGCTGCCTTGCGCAAATCGCCTTGTTGCGCTTGAATCTGGCCAAGATCGGCAATCGCCAAGAGCATGGCAAAGGTGTTGCCACTGCGTTGATTGATCGTCACTGCATCGCTGGCCGCCGCCACGGCAATGGTTAAATTGCCAGTTAAGCGCGCCGAAACGGTTAAGTTGCCCAGCAAAATGCCGCGTAGCACCAAATCGTCGTGTTCGACGAGTTCAAGCGCTGCCTGCGAATGGCGCATCGAATGCTCGATATTATCGCCAAAGCGCAACAACACCGCTTCAATCGTGGCAATTTCGGCTTTGGCGCGGGCTTGCTCGGCTTGGGGCAAGGCTGCAAGCTGGGCGCTGGCTTGGTTCAGATGTTCTTCGATGCCCAAAATATCGACGGTTAGCAATTGCGACCAAGCTGCAATTAAGGCCAAATGGCTGGATTGGCTGAGTTGGCTGGCTGGCAAGCGCGCCAACCAATTGCGCACACTCAAAGCCTCGCCACGCATCAAGGCATCGCGGCCAAATTGGGCAATCAAATTGGTCGCTTGTTGATGATCGTTGGCTGCTAAACTGTAGCTAATCGCCGTGTTCAAATCGTTGTTGGCTGCATGCCAAGCGCTGGCGCGTTGCAAATATTCGGTTGGCGCTTGCGGATCGAGCTGCTGGAGCCGAAAACGCAAAAATTCGGCAAACAAATGATGATAGCGATACCAGCGCCGTTCATCATCGAGCGCGACCAAAAAGAGTTGGGCTGCCTCCAATTGCACCAGCATTTGCGCACCTGTGCCTGGCTGCCAATCTAAAAGCTGGTCGCATAAAGCTCCGGTCAAGCGTTCGGCTACGCTGGTAGCAAGCAAAAATTCAACCGTCGCTGGGTCAAGCCGATCGAGCACTTCTTCGGCCAAGTAATCGAAAATATAGCGATGGCTGCCGCTAAAGCCACTTAATAACTGTTGGACATTGGCCCGATCTTTGGCCGAAAGCGCTGCCAATTGTAGCCCAGCAACCCAGCCTTCGGTGCGTTCGGTCAGCCAATCGATCGTTGCTTGATCGGGCAAATCGCTGAGGGTTTGGCGCAGCAATTGGGTCGTTTCAGCAGAATTAAATCGCAGCACGTTGGCATCGATTTCGCTGAGGTAGCCGCGTCCGCGCCAGCGCCCCAACGGCAATGGCGGCACAGTTCGGCTGGCGATAATCAGGTGCAATTGGGTTGGTAGCTGATCGATGAACCAAGCCAGCGCCGTATGCACCACTGGTGTATCGATCCAATGATAATCATCGAGCACCAGCACAATTGGCGCGAGCTGAGCGACGCTAATTTCATTGATCAATAAGGTTAACACTGCTTCGATTGCTGGTTGCTGCAAGCCATTCAATAAGGCCAAGGCATTGCTGCCTAAGGCTGGTTCAAGCGTTTGCAGGGCGGCAATCAGATAGCGGGCGAAGCGAATTGCATCATTATCATTACTATCTAAGGTGAGCCAGGCAACGCGCTGGCGCTCAGCGGCCATTGCACTGAGCAAGGTGGTTTTGCCGCTGCCTGCGCTCGCGGTAATCAGGGTTACGCGCCCGCGAACGGCTAGGCGCTCAAGCACATGCTGGCGCTCAACCAGCGTACTTGGGGTGTGCGGAGCTGCCAATTTGGTCAACAAAACTAATTGATGCAAATCGCTCATAGTGCTCATTTGGCAACATAGACCACCGTAATTTGGTGGTCTATACTCCTGCTAGAATGGGTTTGATTCGGTCAGACAGTTATTCCCATTCGATAGTGGCTGGTGGTTTTGAGGAAATATCATAGACCACCCGATTGACCCCAGTGACTTCGTTAACGATCCGACTGGAGACTTTCGCTAACAGTTCGTAGGGCAAGCGCGCCCAATCGGCGGTCATAAAGTCCTCGGTGCTGACTGCGCGAATCGCAATCGTATCGGCGTAAGTGCGATAATCGCCCATTACGCCAACACTCTGAACTGGCAACAAGACCGCAAAGGCCTGTTGGGTAGCGCGATACAAGCCCGCCGCGCGCAATTCTTCAAGGAAAATCGCATCGGCATGGCGCAAGGTTTCCAAGCGCTCGAAGCTAATTGCGCCCAGCAAACGCACGGCCAAACCAGGGCCAGGGAAGGGATGTCGCCAAACCCAATCTTCGGGCAAGCCCAACGCCAAGCCTGCCGCGCGCACTTCATCCTTAAACAACATGCGCAATGGCTCGATGACCTTCAATTTCATATCAGCGGGCAAGCCGCCAACGTTATGATGGGTTTTGATCTTAACCGCCACGTTGCGATCTGGCGCTGTCGATTCGATCACGTCAGGATAGAGCGTGCCTTGCACTAAGTAGGCTGCATCGTCGAGGTTGCGGGCTTCACGTTCGAAAATTCGAATAAACTTCTCGCCAATGATTTTGCGCTTTTGCTCTGGGTCAGTTACGCCAGCCAGCGCGCCCAAAAATTCGTCGGCAGCATCAACCGTAATCAATTCAATTTGGAAGTGATCGCGGAAGGTGTGCGAAACTTGCTCGGCCTCGCCGCGCCGCAACAAGCCGTTATCCACAAAAATACAGGTCAAGCGCTCGCCGATGGCTTGATGCGCCAATAAGGCCGCCACCGCCGAATCGACTCCACCGCTCAGTGCACAAATCACTTGGCCACTTGGCGCTTGCTGCTGTATTCGCTCAACTGCTTCTTGGATAAACTGGCTTGGCTGCCAGCTACCAGCGCATTCGCAAATCCGGTAGATAAAATTGTGCAGCACTTGCTTGCCATAGGGCGAATGCACGACCTCGGGGTGAAATTGCAGCCCATACCAGCGCCGCGCTTCATCGGCAGCCGCTGCATAGGGCGAATTGGGGCTAACCGCAATTGGATGCCAGCCAGCAGGCAGGGTTTCCAAGCGATCGCCGTGGCTCATCCAGACCGAATGTTCGCTAGGAATATCGGCCAAGAGCGGCGATTCAGCAGTAATCGTGATCACGGCATGGCCAAATTCGCGATCGTTGGATGGCGCAACTTTGCCGCCTAAATGATGCGCCTGCAACTGCAAGCCATAGCAAATGCCCAAAACTGGCAAATTGCTGGCCAAAACCCAGTCTGGCAGCTGCGGTGCGCCTTCAGCATAGACGCTATTTGGCCCGCCCGAAAGAATCACGCCCTTGGGCTTGAGCGCGGCAATCGTCGCCTCATCGGCATCGAAGCGCACTAATTCGCTATAAACGCCCGCCTCACGAACCCGCCGCACAATCAACTGACTATATTGTGAGCCATAATCAAGCACCACAATTGCTTCATTCTGTGTCATTGTTTCCTCAGTTTGGCACAACAACGGCGTTGTTATTCTGGTTGAGCATACGATGCGGTTAGTTTAACATAGGAATGCAGAAGGTAGAACATAGAACATAGAGCATAGAACATAGATGTACTGGTACATCAGGTTAACCACGGCTTGATCCTCACCCCCCAACCCCTCTCCCACGTGGCGGGCGAGGGGCTTTCATCGCGTGGTTCTCCCGCACGGCGTGGTGAAAATGGGTGCTCCCCCTCGCCCGCGTTTTCGTGGGAGAGGGGGCTGGGGGGTGAGGGGACACGGTTGCCAATCCAATGAACTATTACACATAGAGCATAGGGATGGGGGATTAGGAGATTGGGCTTATGTTGATCCACGAAGGACATAAATTATATAGCCTTCGTGTCCTTCGTGTCCTTCGTGGATTAAAAATAGTTATTCAACGAGCCTTCCAGCCACACTGTATTCTTGTTGGTTCAAAGCTGCTTGCACTTCCGCGCTGGCGGTTGGAATTAACTCGGTTGTAAGCTCAAGCCGTAGCTGTTCAGTTTGATCGCGATACGGCTTGATGACGATTGTGCGTTGCCATAATGGATCAGTTGCCGGAAAATCGCTGCGTTGGTGTGCGCCACGGCTTTCTGGTCGCATCAAGGCTGCCAAAATCGTGGCTTCTGCGGTCAACAACATTGATTGTAAATCTAAGCTGGCGGCCAAATCGGCTGCTCCAACTGAGCGTTGTTGGGCTTGCGAGCGCAGCGTATGCAGTTGATCAAGGCTGGCTTCGAGCGTTTGTTCGTTGCGAACCACGCCTGCGCCGTGCCAAACCAGCTGCTGCAATTGATCGATCAGGCTGCGCTGGAAATCGCCTGCTTGCTGGCTAGCCCACGCCAAGCGTTCAGCTGCTTGCTGAATTTGCGCCGCTTGGACTGGCTGCTCGCTGTGTTGGCGCACATATTCGGCAGCATGCTGAGCTGCAATCCGCCCAAAGACTAAAATTTCGGCCAAACTATTGCCGCCCAAGCGATTGGCTCCATGCACGCCAGCGGTTACCTCGCCAGCAGCATACAAGCCAGCAACATTGGTCGCATGGCTAAATGGATCGACCTTCAAGCCACCCATCGAATAATGGGCGGTGGGCGCAATTTGCATGGCCTCGCGGGTAATATCAACGCCCACAGCTTGAAATTGCTCAACCATCCGTGGTAAGCGTTCGTGAATTAAGCTTGCTGGCATGTGGCTAATATCGAGCCAAACCCCGCCATGCTCGCTGCCGCGACCCTCAATAATTTCCGTGTAATTGGCCAAGGCCACGCGGTCGCGGGTCGATAATTCCATGCGTTCGGCATCGTAGCGCTGCATAAACCGCTCGCCATGGCGGTTGTAGAGTCGCCCGCCTTCGCCGCGCACTGCTTCGGTTACCAAGGTTCCGGCCAATTCATGCGGGAAAATCATGCCCGATGGGTGGAATTGCACTAATTCCATATCAGCCAAGTGTGCGCCAACGTGCAAGCCCAAAGCCATGCCATCGCCAGTATTTTCGCGTCGCCGCGACGAGGAGCGTTGGTAAATATGAATATGGCCGCCCGTTGCCAAAATGACAGCGTTGCTTTCAATCACAAATTGGCGTTGATCGGCCAGCCAAAAGCCATATGCGCCATTGACCCGATTGCCAGTGTGCAGCAAATCGCTGATATACGCTCGTTCGAGAATTGGAATTTGGCGGCGCTCAACTTCGCGCATCAAGGCATTAATAATCTCAAGTCCCGTGTAATCGCCAACAAAGCTGGTGCGGCGATAACGATGCGCGCCAAAATAGCGCTGATCGATCATGCCAGTGCTTGTGCGGGCAAATGGCATGCCCCAAGCTTCCAATTCGGCAATGGCCTGCGGCGCTTGTTGGCAGAGCAATTCGACCATGCGTGGGTCGCCGAGCATTCTGCCCTCTTGCAAAGTGTCGGCGGCGTGAATCGCCCATGTATCTTCAGGATCGACCGTCGCCAAGGCAGCGTTGATGCCGCCAGCAGCCAAAACCGTGTGGGCATCGGCTTTTGGCCGCTTGCCAACCAACAAAACCTTCAAGCCTTGGTCGTGCAACTCAATTGCTGCCCGTAAACCAGCCCCGCCTGTGCCAATCACCAAAACATCGCTTGTGTAATGCTGCCGCATAACATACCTCGTTGTATAGCATGAAGCCTTAGCGCAATCAATCAACGATTGCCCCGTATTGCGCCAAGGCATGTAGTTGTTGCTTACTCTACCGTTAACAAATCGCTACGTCTAAGATATGATTGCTTTATAAATCATAGTCTGAGGCTATCAAATATTAATCAAGGAGCGACGATGGAATTTAGTCAATTACGCTATTTTGAAGCGGTGGCGCGCTTGGGCAACGTGACCAAAGCTGCCCACGAACAGCATATTGCCCAGCCTTCGATGAGCAAAGCGTTGCAAGCTTTGGAACAAGAAGTTGGGGTGCAGTTGTTTGATCGGGTTGGGCGTGGGGTTGAGTTGAGCGATGCTGGCCATGTGCTATTACCCTATGCGCGGCGGATCTTGGCCGAAATTCAGGCAGCGCGCCAAGCCTTGCAAGCCCGCGCCGATCTGACGGTTGGCCATGTTTCGTTGGGGGTTACGCCAACGGTCGGAACGCGGCTAATTCCGCAGGCCTTGGCCGCTTTCAATCGGCGCTATCAGGGCATTCAACTCGAATTGCACGAGGCTGGAGCCAGCGAGTTGGTCGAATTGCTCAATGCAGGCGTGGTTGATCTAGCGATTGTTTCAGCGCTTGTGCATGGCGTAGAATCGACAACCTTGCTGAGCGAGCCGCTGGTCGTGGCGGTTAGTCAGCAGCATCGCTTTGCTCAGCGCCAGAGTGTTGTGGCTAGCGAGTTACGCGATGAAGGTTTTATTTTATTTCCGCAGGGCTACGAATTGCGCAATTATACCTTGCAACTCTGCGAGCAGGCTGGCTTTGCGCCGCAGATTGTGCTCGATGGCGGCGAGATGGATACAGTGGTAAGTTTGGTGGCAGCAGGTTTGGGCGTGGCGGTTGTGCCGCAATTGGCCATCGATCAGCGCATCGGCTTGCATGCCTTGACGATTGCTGATGGCGGCTTGCAACGCACCTTGCGGCTAATTCGCCATAGCCAACGCCAACCTTCACCTGCCGCGGCGGCGCTGCATCAGGTATTGCATGAATGGGTCAGCCAGCATTATGCCCAAGCATCAATTGGATAGTTGCTCACCCCGCGCCCATAGAGTGAGCAACTATTATTTAATCAAATTGGCGTGAAAGCGCTTTAGCTCCTTGGCTCATCCATGGCTTAACCGGCGTGAACTTGAGCACTTCGAGCGGCGCAGGAATATAGCCGCCACACAGGCGGTTGATAATCGCTTCGGCAATAATGCGGGTCGGAAACTGCTTGGCATCCGATGAGCGTTGCCACAGCACGCCTAAAGTTTGCTCGCACAAAAAGGCTGCAAATGTATTTAACACCAACAATTGATAATGGGGATCGTCGCCATAACGACTTGGCCGATTGAACCATGTTTCAAAGTCTACATAATCGCTTTCGAGGCCGCCAAAGCGTTGCAGGCAAATTTCAGTAATTCCAGCCTTCGGGCGCAGCCATGCAGGCGTGCTGGTGCTGGCAAACCATTGCTCAAGGCTTGGCACTATGCCAGCAAAATCTTCTTGAATATGCTGGATGGCGATTAACTCGGTTGGCACAGTTTGTTGATCGGATGGGCGTTGCCAAACCTCGCCAAAGATTGCTAGACATAATTCGATGCCATAGGGTTGATGCAACAACATACGATGGCGTGGATCGATACAATAGCTTTTGCTGCTATCAAACCAATGTTCAATTGGCCAATAATCTTGCCAAATGCCGCCCCAGCGCTGGGCCGCACTGCGCGCGTGATAATAGGGATGCGACATCAATAACTCCGCCGTTGGCCATGCCAAAAAGCCACATCAATGGTTTGGTGTTGTTCTTTCGGCAAAGACATCACATACAAGTCAGGATCGGTAGGATGCGGCGTGAGCGAATAATTGTCATTAAGCAAGCCTTGGGCTTCCATTTCGTCGTAATCGTAGCTCGTCCAAATCTCGCCTATATGGTTGACAACCGCCTTCGCAACATCCAGCCGATAAATTCCATATTGTTGATATTGGGAGATTGCCTGAAACCAATCAAAATTCATGATGTCCCACACCAAGCGCTCTAATTCTTGGTTGACAAAGCCTGCCCCAAACGATTTGGTTGTGCCATCGGCAAGGGTATAGCTTTGATAGCCAATTTCGCCCTCATCTTCATTATTGTAGGTTGCCCATTCAACGGCAACAACTTGTTCGGCATGGCATAGCTCAAGCAAGCGTTGGCTCGGGTTGCTGGCTGGCGCAATCAAGGCTGTATCGAGTTGGAGCGGTGGGTCGAGCAAGCCACAGCAAATTTCATAGAGATCCCAATAATTCAGCAGCCAATCATCCCATGGTTCAAGTAATTCGGTACGAATTTCTTGAGCGAAGCGCTGAGCCATTGCCAAGGCTAGTTGCTGGTTACGAGTTAAGCGGGCTTCAGCAATTTGGGCGATTAAACTCAATAATGGCCATTCTTGAAGGCTTGCTTCGCGTTGATAGAGCTGGATACATTCGCGATCGTTGCCGAGCCAAAAGTGGGCTTCGAAGATTTGCACTTGATAATCAGCATAAGCGCGGCGGTCTGCTTTGGCTGCTTTGTGTAATAATTGCTGATAGAGAGTTTGCATCGCTGCCTGATCGCCTGCTAGCCGATACCAATTGATCCGCGCTGCTTCATAATTTTGCAGATTAGGCTGTTTCTGCGCGACTTGGCGCAAATAATCAGCGGCCTGTGGTTTACGCAAATAATATAAACAGCGAGCAAAATCTGGTCGGTTCAAGCCATAAATTTCGCTCTCGGCTTGGGATTGCTTGTATATTCGTTGCGCGGTATCGAGCAAACGTTGGCGATTCAAGCGCAGGGTCGGATATGCTAATTGCATAGGTTCTCCACTCAAAGCTAATAACTCCGTTGCTCGCCATTCCAATGCGCCAGATCGACCGCTGGGCGCAGTTCATCGGGCAAATACATCACATACAAATCTTGGTTAACTGGGTGTTGGATGACGGGATGCGGGATTGCGCTTGGCTCAAATTCAGCAAACGCCCGTAAATCTTCATACTCGTAGCTGCTCCAAATCATGCCTAAATAGCTGATTTGGGCGGTTTGCACATCAAGCCGATACACTCCATATGGTTGCTGGCCCGCAAAGGCGTTCGACCAATCCTCATTAACTACATTCCAGACCAAGCGCTCTAATTCTTGGTTGGCGAGGCCTTGATGAAACGGCGCATTGCTGCCATCGGCAAAGTGATAGTTACAAAAACCCTCATCAGCTTCATCATTGTTGTTGTAGATTGACCATTCGAGCGCGACGATCTGGTGAGCTTGCAATAGCTCGATCAAGCGCTGCGCGGGATTTGGGCTTGGTTCAAGCACGGGTGCATCGATGCTCAGTGGCGGGTCGAGCAACTGACAACTAAGCTCATACAGATCCCAATAATTCAGGGGCGAATTGTGCCATGGTTCGCTCTGCTCTTTACGAATTGCCATGGCTAAACGTTGAGCAACTTTCAAGGCATGTTGGGCATTGCTGGTTAATCGCGCTTCCGCCAATTGACTGATCATGTTAGCGCGGGGCATGGCTTGTAACAAGGCCTGTTGTTGAAAGCGTTTGATACATTCACGATAATCGCCTATCCAAAATAAGGCTTGAAAATAAATCCAGGCATAGTTTTTTTGCTCCCATTGACTTACATTAACTGGCATGGGTGGCAGTTTTTGAAAGCATGCGTGCATGGATTCCCAATCCCCAGCCATGCGATAGAAATTTAGGCTGACAATCTGCTGATTGATCGTGATTGGTTGTTGTTGGGCTGCTTGGCGCAAATAGCTCGCTGCCTGCGGATCACGCAAATAGTACGTGGTTCGGGCTAGGCCAACAAGCTGATATGTTGCAAGCTGATGCGTGGCTTTCGCTGAGATTTGCTGAAAATGATTGCGTAAACTAAGCGTATCAATACGCAGGGTGGGATATTCAGGCATAGGCCGTTGCTCTCGCTAAATCAATCGGCCTAGCTATACCACATACTTGTGTCAAATACTGTCACATTGTATGCTAGCTGCTTAATTGCTGAGAATTTAGGGAGGACTATGCAATGCAACGAATTTTAGTTATTTTCGGCTGTTGGCTTTTGTTGAGTGCTTGTGGCAGCAGCCAGCCAACGGCGGTGGTTGCTAATGCCACCCATCAAACTGCCCAACAAGCACCAGAAAGCGTGGTGCATTTGTTGGGCGAGTTGAGCGTTAATCAGCGTTATGCTGAAATTGAGCCATTGTATACGCCCAAAGCACGGACTGGCTTTACGATCAATAATCAACAATCTTTTGCTGCTGGCTATGGCGGGCCATTTCGAGTCCATGGGCCAATTTATTCAATGACTCATGAAGCACCTCGCTATATACAGGCCGATTATGCCGCGATCGAAGTTCACTATTTTTTTGATCTTAGTAACACTGTCTCGCAGACGAGCCAGTTGCTGCTGCAAAAAATCGATGGGCTTTGGTATATTTGCCAACACATTGATCGTGAGCAAGCGATTCCAGCGCGTTGTGAATAGCTGTAATGGTTTATTGGGTTAACGATCCCCTCACCCCAACCCCTCTCCCACGTGGCGGGCGAGGGGCTTTAACACCCTGGTTTTACCGCCATTCGTTATCTATACGGGTTGCTCCCCCTCGCCCGCCACGTGGGAGGCACTGCATAGATAGCGCCCTGCCCAGCAAACCCGATATGGAGCGCTCCCCCTCGCCCGCGTTCAGTGGGAGAGGGGGCTGGGGGGTGAGGGAACATGGTTGCCAATCTCATGTATCAGTACAAGTAGCAGCGCGGCTTAGTCGATTGCCGCGCTGCGCTGTAAGCGTTATTGGATCTTGATGCTTGGCAAATACACGCGATTTGGCGTACAGCTATCGCTGGCTAAAAAGGCGATTGCCGATGTGCCTAAAACTGTGCCTTGGCTATTTCGCGCCCGCACTTGGACAAAGCAGTGAGCATTATTAACCACACTCGTGCTGGTTTCAAAACTGGTTTTGGGGGTGGTATTTTGCAAACTCAAGCTTGCACTGGTTGGCCCAGTATAAACCAGATAATCGGCAACTTCGGTCGCGCCATTCCAGCTGTAGTACAAGGTTGTGCTGTTGCCATGGCTTTCGGGCACGAGGGTTGGCGGCCACGTCGGTTGGCCCTGCCATTCGTAGCGTTTGGCTCGATAGCTGACGATTGGCTCGACTGTGGTTAACTCGAAAACTGGCTGGCCAAGCGCATTAAACTCGGTATAGAGGGTGCTTGTGCTGCCCCAACCAACGCCTGTATTGCCGTTATCAAGCCGTTGAGCGCTGCCCATGGCTACGCCATATTGATCGGGATTGGTGCGAAAACTCTTGACTAAGCGAGCTGTTTTGTTAATTTCATCGAGCTTATATTCCATAGCCATTGAGAAGGCATTGGCGCTTGGTGGCAAGCTATTCCAATTGTTGTAGAGCATAATATTGCCATTGGCTAAGCGCCGAATATCGTGCTGATGAAAGAAGCGTGGACTATTATCGAGAAATTGAAATTGATTGCCCTCGCCACCGAAGCGCCAAATAACCGCTCCCGTTTGGCGATTGATTTTGGTAATTTCATCAGTGTGGCGGCTGGAGATCAACCAATGGCCATCAGTATCAACCTCAATCGCATTGCCATGAATATAATCAACCGGCGCGCTGCCCGCCAAACTATGGCTACTATCGCCAACTGGAATATGCTCAGATGAGCGCCACTGAAAAACGACATTGCCCGCCGCATCCAACTCCTGCAGCACTAATTCAGTCAGGATTGCATTTTGCTCGCCGCCATACGGGCTTAAATCATAGGGAATATTGGCGTAAATCATAAAAATGGCATGATTATCGGGGGTCAATAACAATTCATGGTAATCAATTTGATAGCCATTGCCAGCTTGATAGCTTGCAACTTCTTGATAGTGTTGATTGAGCACGTGGTATTTGAGGGTTGAGCTATCGTAATAGGTGAGCCGATTTGGGCCAATTTTGCGAAAATCGAGCAAGAAATCGCCAGCTCCCGCTCCATGATGATAAATCGGCGCGCCAGTGTTATCCAGCATCAGCAAATAGCGATTGGGCGTAACATCACTGACCCAATCAAATGGGCTAACGAAAATATAGCCAGGCGTATTGCTGATGGCTAAAGTGACGGTTACTGGCGGAATATTGAAAGGCACGGTGCGCAGCATTTGCATGCCGCCTGTTGGCTGGGCTGAGCTAGTTGGTTTGCTAGCTTGTTCGGCGCGCAGTTGTTGGCTAGGTTTTGGTTGTGCGACCAAGCGCTCCACGATGCTAAACGACCATTGTTGTTGATCAAGGGCTTCGATTGTCGGGCTTGTGATGCTGACCTGCACCGTTTCGCCAAACGCAAAAGCTGTGGTTGGTTGAAAAATGATGGTGCGTTGATCTTCGGCGAGCACGACTTTGCCTTGATGCAAGCCGCTCTGCGAGCCAAGCACCTGAAAATCAAGCGTTGCTGCTGCGGCTTTGGTTAAACGCGGCCCGAGCCGAATTGCAATCGTCGTGCTTGGGTTGACCGCCTTGGCAGATGGTGCAGGGTCGCGATACTCAATCCTGGGAGCCGCTTGGGCTGGTTGGCGCGGGGGGAAACTGAAACTCAGCATCACGATTAGGACGCAGGCGCATCCAAAAAATTGTCGCATTGCTTGCTTCCTCCTTAGGCTAAGCAACCCACAATTGGGTTGCCGTAAGGTTTAAGCGAGCATCAAAGGGGCGATGCTCATAAAAAACAGGGCAGGTTGGGCTGCCCTGTTTGAATTTATTTATGTTGGGGAAGGTAGACGTTAAAGATTGTGCCTTGGCCAATTGCGCTTTGCACCTCGATTGTGCCGCCATGCTCATCGACAATGCTTTTGGTAATTGCTAGCCCAAGGCCCGTGCCCTCAACTGGCGAATCAATATCGCGCTTGACACGATAGAAGCGCTCGAAAATATGCGGCAATGAGTCTTCGGGAATGCCCAAGCCACTATCTTGAATTTGCACATGCACTTTGGTATCGCCATTGCTCGCTTTGACCAACACCTTGCCACCTGCTGGGGTGTATTTGATCGCATTCGAGAGAATGTTGGTAAATACTTGGCGCATCCGCGATGGATCAGCTAATAATGGCAAGCTTGGCGGAATTTCTGGCTGGACGCTAATTTGGCCTTGCTTGGCCCTCAGCTTCAATTCATCGATTACTTCGCGCAGCACCACCGACAAATCGGTTTCTTGCGGCGAAATGCCGATGCCTGCCTCGATTTTGCCCAAATCCAGCAAATCGCTAATCAAGGCGGTCATTGCGCCAGTGTTGCGCACAACTGCTTGCAAGGCATCGCGCTGCATCTCGTTGACTGTACCCATATGGCCATCTGCGACCAATTGGGCATAGCCTTGAATTGCGGTCAATGGCGATTTAAGGTCGTGCGAAACCATCGAAACAAAGCGGCTCTTGATTTGGTCTAGCTCTTTGAAATGGGTAATATCTTGCAGCACAATCACTTGGCCGCCTAACGAGCTGTTTTGCAAGGGCGCGGTGTTCACCGCATAATAGCGATTGTTGATTGCGATTTCTTTGCTCTCCTGATCTTCGCGGCGGGCCAAGATTGCCAACATAGGGAAGAAGGTGAGCAACGGTTGGTTGACCAAGCGATTATGCGAAACCCCAGCAATCGCGCCAGCAGCAGGGTTGGCAACCACAATTTGGCCTTCATCAGTCAGTAAAATGCCGTCGCTGACCGATTCAATCACTGCTGCCAAGAGCGTGCGCTCCTCGGAAGCTGTCACATACAGCCGCGCGCTTTCCATGGCAACTGCTGCTTGGCCCGCCAAGGCGGTCAATAGTTGGCGTTCGTAGGCATCGAAGGCATCGCGGCGCTCATCGGCGGCAATCAACAAGCCGTTAATGCCATCGCCAAGCATCAGCGGCACGCCAATCCAGCTTTCGCCCAATGGCTCTTCGTTATTGACCAAAAGCTCAATTTGGCTGCCAGCAGAGGTCAACAGCACAGGCTCCTGATCGTTCAGCGCAGCACTAATTGGCCCAAGCTTCAACAGCGGTTGCTCTTGGCCATTAATCAACGAAACCAAGGGCAAGGTTCCGCCTTTATCATCAACATGCAACAGCGCAACCATCGGCGCGGCCAGCATTTCTGCACAGCGATAGGCCACTTTGCGCGCCACTTCCAGCGGATCAAGCGAGCTAGCCAATTCGCGGCTGGTCGAATTCAAGCCCTCTAAATCAAACACCCGTTGCTCAAGCTCGGCAAACAAATTGGCATTTTCAATTGCCACTGCTGCCTGAGCCGAAACCGAGCGCACCAACTCCAAATCGGCAGCGCTGAAATGATCGATCCGTGGGTGGGTCAAGGTCATCACGCCCAGCACTTGATCTTCGCGCAGCAACGGCACCGCCAAAGCCGAACGCACGCGGCCACGAGTTGAGGGCAATTCAACCCAGCGTTTATCAACTCGCACATCGGCGATGCGCGCGGCTTCGCGCTGGCGAAACACCCAGCCCGAAAGCCCAGCTTGCAACAAGGCTGCCGCCACCGATTCAGTCACCGATTGATCCATGCCATAGCGGGCGACGATGCGCTGAGTGGTGCGGCCATCTTGCGATGAAATGATGATGCTGCCGCGCTCTGCATTAACTGCGGCCACTGTGTGTTGAATAATCCGCGAAAGCAATTGGTCGGGGTCGAGCGAGCTAGCCAATTCGCGGCTAATGCCATAGAGCAAGCGCAAACGGTCGCGCTCTTCGCGCACTGCATTAAACAGCCGCGTATTGACCAAGGCCATGCTCAAGGCATTGCCCAAGGAAATTAAAAATGGTGGCGACCAGGCTTGGGTTTTGCGACTCGAACCAACCAGCACCAGCGACATTAAGGCTTGCGGGCCTGCATCGAGCGGCAATGCGCCCCAAGCAACTTTGCCGCCGACGCTACTACAAATGCCTTGTAGCAATTCGTAGGGCATCTCAGCCAGCCAAGGCGGGCGATCTTCCCACACAATCGTTGCTTTGCTCAACGGGCTGGGTGGAAACAATTCGGCTAATTGTTGAATAAGTTGCTCATTCAAGCCAACGTGTCGCCATAAATGCCAGCGCATGCCATTTTCGGCAGCGGTGTAGAGCAAGGCCACTTGAGCGCCTGTCGATTCGGCAATTGCGCTGAGCGTGGCATCGGCCATCGCGACCGGCTCCAACGAACGGCCCATTTGGCGGGCAATCGCTGCAATCGCGGAAAGCTCAGCGGTGCGTTGACCATCGGCGCGGCGTTTGGCAACCGCTGCCGAAGCGCGGTTTAAGGCAGCCTGCACGGTTGGCAGCGAAAAGGGCTTCAAAATATAATCGTAAGCCCCAAGGCGCAGCGCCCGAGTGGCACTTTCCAGCGAACCATAGCCAGTCATGACGATAATCGGCATGTCTGGGCGATTTTCGCGCACCCATTGCAACACCGTATAGCCATCAACATCAGGCATTGTGACATCAGTCAGCACGACATCAACGTCGCTTGCTTGGAGCGTGGCAATTCCGGCAGCACCCCCAACCGCGGTGGTAACGCTGTAGCCTTGCCCTTCCAATAACAACCGCAACTGGCCACTTAAACGTGGTTCGTCATCGACCACCAAGATCTGTAATGGCAACTCATTCATCGGATTAACCAATCAACAATTCATCGGAATCAAGATCGGGCGATTGGCTGCGTTGGGCGGCAACTGGAATGCGCAAGGTAAAGTTCGAGCCTTTATCCACGGTGCTTTCGACCGAAATTGCGCCGCCAACTTGTTGCAAAATTCCATACACAACTGAAAGCCCAAGCCCAGTTCCCGTCACACCTTTAGTGCTAAAGAATGGCTCAAAAATACGTTCGCGATGTTCAGGCGGAATCCCAATGCCTGTATCTTCAACATTGATAAAAATTTGGCCTTTTTGATGCGCCGAGCGAATGGTCAATTTGCCGCCATCGGGCATCGCATCAATCGCATTGCGCACCAAATTGATCAGCACTTGCTTACAGGCATCGCTGCTAATATTTGGCGCTGGCAAATCGGTTGCCAATTCTTGATAGAGTTTAACATTGGCTTTATCAAGTTGCGGCTTGGTAATGTGCATCAATGAAATAATCAAATGATTGAGATCAGGCGGCACACCATCATTATTGGGCTGGTAAAAATTAACCAAGGTATAGAGCAAGCGCGCAATCCGCGCCACTTCTTCATCAAGCCCTTGCACCAAATCGCCAAGCGCGCTGCCAGGCGTGTGTTGCTGCGCCACCAACTCTAAGCCCGAGCGAATAATCGCCAATGGATTGTTGATTTCGTGGGCTAGTGAAGCCGCCATGCGGCCCATGCCCGACAATTTTTCGGCCTCGACCAAGCGGCCTTGGGTTTCGCGCAGCGTGCTGTAGGTGCGGGCATTGTGCAAGGCAATCGAGGCATAGTCGGCCAGCATTTGCATCAAACGCTCATCGCCTTCGTCGAAGTTGCGCCGATGGGTGGTCGCGGCAACCGTCAACACGCCCAAGGCTTCGGTGCCAACCAACAACGGCACCATCAGCACAGCTTGGGCCAAATAATTGGCTTGCACGCGAATCCCATCGCGCTCGGAGTTAATTCGAATTGGCTTGTTGGTTTTGATGGTGCGGTTTGCCAACTCATAATCGGTATGTTTGCTCAGCTCGCGCAAGTGCAAGGGATTAATATTATGCGAAGCCCGCACAACCAACTGATTATCATCAATTAATTGCACAAAACCTTCGTCTGCATTCGAAAGAAAAACCGAGGCTTCAACAATTCGTTCCAATAAATTGCTGGCATCGAGTTGAGCGGTCACAGCCTTACCCACGCGATGCAATACGGTTAATTGGCGCACTTGGCCTTGTAATTGGCCCAGCAAAATTTCTTTTTCACGTTGCAAACGCCACTCACGTAGCGCCCGATCAATTGCCTGAGCAACATCTTGCGGCTCGAAAGGCTTGATCAAATAATCGCGCACGCCCATTTTGAAGGCCGTCACGGCAATCCGTTCCGAGCCTTCAGCGGTCATGAGCAAAATTGGCACAGTGTTACCATCGGTGCGCAGCTTGCGCAGTAAATCCAACCCTGTGGTATCAGGCAGTTGATAATCGAGCAAAATGAGGTGCGGATGATGCTGGCTGATTGCGTTCAGCCCATTTCGCCCAGTTTCAGCCAACACGACCTGATAGCCCAGCGAACGCAATTGAGCCTGAAGTTTCACCCGAATTGCTTCACTATCGTCGATTACTAGAATCGTTTCTTGACCACTTGCCATAGGCTCGCCGTTCTACAATGCTCAACAAGGAGATTCTCGCCAAAATCATACGACAGAGAAGCGTAGAACGCAAGGACGGATTGGCCGAAGGATGAAGGATGAGGGATGAGGGATGAAGCCAAAGGCGAAAATCAGAAGGCAAAAGGCTACAGGCTCTTGGCTATCGGCCATGGGTTGGTATAGCAAAAGTCAGAAGTCAAAGAGCAGAAAGAATATAGAACAGAGAGCATAGAACATATGGAGTTAAATTTAACACAGAGGCGCAGAGTCAAAATGGCTTTGGGCTTTGGGCTATCGGCCATGAGTTGGCAACGCGGGTAGGCCCTCACCCCAGCCCCTCTCCCACTGAACGCGGGCGAGGGGAGTCCCCGTTTTACTGACCAATTGCGCAAGAACCATGGCATGAAAGCCCCTCGCCCGCGCCACGGGAGAGGGGTTGGGGTGAGGGGATCAGGCGGTGGTTAACGCAATGAACCAGTACAACTTTGGGCTATCGGAGATTGGTTTGCAATTCCAACCCATGTTCCGATATCCAAGAGCCTTCAGATTCTAGCCCTTACTTCGTGTTCTTCGTGCCCTTCGCGGTTTCGAAACTTCCTGACCCCTAGCCTCTGACCCCTGACCCCTCGCACTTACTCAAAATTGCGTGTGCCGCCAAAGACCCGTCCAACCGGCATTGTCACAATAAAGCCTGTATTCGGTTTATTCAGCGAGCCAGTGATTTGCTCGGTGACTGCGACCAAATGCTCAACTTGGCTGCTTTGTACCACGCTGAGCAGCGTAAAATGGTGCATCTCATCGTCCTCAAGCAATTCGCGCAACGAGGGAAACAAGGGCGCATCATCACGATACAGCGCATTGCCAATTCGGCCAAGCCCAGTGCTACGCAGCACCGTCACGCCGCGCACCCCTTGTTCTTCCCACGCTCGCAACACCTCATTTAAGAGATCAACATCATTTAAAATAAAGATCAATGTTTCTAATTGGCCTTGATTCATGGCAATTGCTCCTTTGATATAACACTGACGAGAATTTTAGTTGGGTTGCGGGCTTGGCGTTTCGGTTTTGGGCGTTTGATCGTTGCCAAACGACCAACGTAAGACCAATGGCGTAACTAAGGTTGTTACGAGCACCATCAGCACGGTCATAGCAAACACATCTTCGCCAATAATTCCTTGGCGAATGCCGACGCTAGCGACAATTAAGCCAACCTCGCCGCGCGAAATCATGCCCAAGCCAACCTGCAACGATTCTTTATTATTCATGCCGCCAAGTTTTGCGCCCAAGCCACAACCAACAATTTTGGTAGCGATTGCAATCAGGCAAAGCAAGGCTGCAAAGACCACCAAATCGCTTGGTAAAGCAAAAATATTGGCGTGCAGGCCGATGCTGGCAAAGAAGATCGGCACAAAGAAGGCGTAGGTCAAGGTTTGCATGCCATCCTCAATGCGGTTGTGATATGGCGTGCGGCCAATAAATACACCAATTAAAAATGCCCCAGTAATGGCGGCAACGCCACCCAAAGCTTCTGCACTCCAGGCTGCAAGCAGCACCAACACAATCGCGCTGCTCACCAGCGGTTGGCTAATGGGTAATTTGGTAGCTTTGCGGATGAGCCATGGCAACGCGCGCAGCCCAAAAATGCTCATCACCACAAAGTAGAGCAGCATTACACCCACGATGCTCAGCACCGTCATAATGCCGCCGCCACTGTTAGCAGTCAAGGCCACAAAAGTCGAGAGCAGCACAATCACCAAAACATCATCGACAATTGCCGCGCCAAGCAGCGATAAACCAACCCGCGAACGCAATTTGCCAAGCTCCAGCAAGGTTTGCGCCGAAATTGAAACGCTGGTGGCGGTCAGCAAAATGCCAATAAATAGGCTTTTAGTAAATGAATAGTTGTTGGGCCAGAACCAAGCCAGCGCAAAACCACCAAGCAACGGGCTGATCACGCCCAGCACGCCTGCGATCGTCGAAACTTTGCCCGCTGCCAAGAGATCAGGCAATTTGACTTCGAGTCCAGCCACAAACATCAAGAAAATCACGCCAATTTCGGCAATTTCAAAGACGGTTGTTTGTAAGTGTGGGCTGGTAAAAAAGCCCAGTTGTAAAAAATTCAGCACACTGGGGCCAAGCAAAATTCCCACTAAAAGCTCGCCTAAAACTGCTGGCTGTTTGAGCTTGGTGCTGATAAGCCCGCCAATTTTGGCAGCGGCGATCAACACCGCCAACGCTAGCACCAACTGCAATAGCGGCGACATGCCATCCCCAGCAGCAGCGGCTGGCGCTGGGGCAGCATTGGCGTGAACCACGATCAGCGACATGCGCATCTCCTTTTTTGGTTAATTTGGGCTAGTGCCAGCAAATATAACCAAAACTAAACTAAAAAAGCCGCATTACTGCGACTGACTCCACCATGGTTGTCTCGGCGACGAGACAGTATTGACTTTGGGCATGGCCCTCTGAGCAAGCACTGTACCCGAAAAAATTGGTCTGGTCAAACGGCGAAGCTTGATCCACGAAGGACACGAAGGGCACGAAGAACGAAACCGCGAAGATCGCGAAGAGCGCGAAGATAGGGTTTTTAGCCACGAATTGCACGAATGATTATTTTTTTTCGCCACAGATTGACACAGATTTGCTTGATTATATTTTGCTAACCCAACGCCGCGAGCCAATAGCCCATAGCCATCGGTTCTCTGCGCCGCTGCGTTAACACATTGATCCACGAAGGACACGAAGAGAGGGTTTTTCGCCACGAATTGCACGAATTCCACGAAGACTGATTTTTTTTGCCACCGATTGCCAGAGATGCTTAGGATTATGTTCTATGCTCTTCATGGCGTGCCCCTGAACCCTCACGCCCAAGTATGATATGATCTAGCGGATACTGCAATTAGCTCAATTTTAGTAAGGATGTTGCCCTATGAGCGATGCACCTGAAATGCTGCCCGACGAGCAGCCAGATGCTGCGCCAGTTTTCGATAAAGAAGCTGCCCGCGCCCGCTACCGCGCCATGATGCGCAGTTGGCCTATGCGTTTGATGTTTGCCATGACAGGCTTGGTGATTGTTGCAACCTGGGTTTTTGCCTTTGGTGCTGCCTATGGCCCCGATGTCAAAGAATTGCCCGGCCACGATGTTACGGTGGCGGTTGATGATTGTAAGACTTGTCATAATGCTGGCTTGCCAACCGCGCCCAGTTTTAACCATAGCTTTGCGCCAACCTGTGGCTTTTGCCATGTGCAGGGCATGCCGCCAACCACGCCATTAACCAGCACATCGAGGTTGCGCTAATGCTCTATGCCGATACGATTGCCGCTTTGGCTACCCCGCCCGGGGTTGGTGGGGTTGGCATTATTCGGGTCAGCGGCCCGCAAAGCCTGACAATTGCCCAAGCCATAATCAAACCACGCCGCAAAGGCGCTTGGCGCTCCTACCAAATGCGCTATGGCCATGTGATCGACGAGCAAGGCATGGTTGTCGATGAAGTGTTGGCGGTTTTTTTCAAAGGCCCACGTTCGTTCACTGGCGAAGATATTTTAGAAATTCATTGCCATGGCGGCCCGCTGCCGTTGCGCCGAACCCTTAGTTTGGCTTTGGCCCATGGCGCGCGCTTGGCGAACCCAGGCGAATTTAGCCTACGCGCCTTTGCTAATGGCCGGATTGATTTGGCCCAAGCAGAAGCAACCCTCGATGTGATCGAAGCCCAAACCAATTTGGGCCTGAGCTTAGCGCTCGATCAGCTTGGCGGCGGGCTTTCGCGCGATTTGCGCAGCCTGCGCGAGCAGTTGATGTATCCACTGGCCTATGTCACTGCCCTAACCGATTTTCCCGAGGATGATGTGCCAAGCGAGGAATTGCTGCCGCCGTTGCGTCAAGCCCACAGCTTGCTCAGCCAATTATTGGCCGGAGCCGATCAAGGTGTGGTTGTGCGCGAAGGGGCGCGGGCGGCGCTGGTTGGTCGGCCAAATGCTGGCAAATCGAGTTTGATGAATGCCTTGTTGCGCACCGAACGCGCGATCGTCACCGCAATTCCAGGCACAACCCGAGATACCTTGGAAGAAACTGCCAATCTTGGCGGCATTCCGGTGGTGCTAATCGATACCGCAGGAATTACCGAAACCGACGATGTGGTTGAGCGAATTGGGGTCGAACGTTCGCGCGCCGCCTTGAGCAAAGCCGATTTGGTGTTGCTGTTGATTGATGGTTCGCAGCCATTGAGCGCTGAAGATCTGGCGATTGCTCAATTAACCCACGAACGACCAACTATTGTGATTGCGACCAAGGCCGATTTGGGCCAGCACGCCGATTTAACCCCGCTTAATCAAGCCCATCCTGCGCTCCGCGGCAGCATCGCTATTTCGTCGCAGGCTGGCACGGGCTTGGATTATTTAGGTACAATGGTCGCTGAGCAATTGCTTGGCGGTTTGCCGCTCAGCGATGCCCGCTTAGTAACTAATCCACGCCATCGCGATGCTCTGCGTCGTGCCAACGCCGCCCTTGAGCAAGCCATCCAAGGCTTTCAAGAAGGTCGTCCAGTCGATCTGATTGCGATCGATTTGCACGAGGCAATTGCCAGCCTTGGCGAAATTACAGGCGAAACGGTCGAGCATGATTTATTGAATATGATCTTTAGTCGCTTCTGTATTGGCAAATAACAGCCCAACCCACAAGGAGCAAGCCCGTGCTAGATTCAAAGCAGCTACCCGTCGAACGCGCCAAACTTTACGCTCGAATTATGCTCGGCATTACAGCGCTATTTATGCCAATTCCGATTATTGATTGGGAGAACGTGCATTCGCAGATTAATTTTTATGTGGCGATTGTGCATGGCTTGCTCATCGTTGGCTATATTTTTCTGGTCAAGCCCAATAACCTGTATCCATTAACGTTATTGTTGCATTTTGCTAGTTCGGTTACCGTCGCCATGATCAATCATAATGTTGGTGGATTTGTCTCGTATCATTTCGCCACAATCTGTATTGAATTGGTTGGTGCAGGCTTTATTTTGGCGCGTGGGCGTTGGATTTTTGCAGCGGTGGCAATTAGTGTTTTTACTCATCTGCTTGCCATAAGTATCGAAATGAATCGTACATGGGGCTTTAACGATGCCGATTCGTTACTGATGATGAGTGTCAGTGATAATTACAAATATCTAGCCATGGTTTCGCAAACGATTTTGCTGATTGGCACTGGGGTGATTATTGCTGCCCTGATGCACGTGATTAATCAGCGTGAACAAGCCTTAGAAGAATCACGTCAAGCGATGCAGCAACGATCCGATGAACTCGCTGCCTTGGCAATTCGCTTAGAAACCTCAAATCAACAATTGGTTTCAACCGAAACCACCTTGCGCCAAACCGTTGATGCGTTGACTGTGGCCGCTTTGCCGGTTGGCGACGATGTGGTAGTGCTGCCATTAGTTGGTGGCTTCGATGCCCAACGCGCCAAAGCGGTGGAAGCGTCCTTGCTTAGCTATTTGCACGAACAACGCGCCAACACCTTGATTCTTGATCTGACGAGCGTGCCAGCAGCCTCGGAAACCTTGTTGATCATGCTCGAACGGATTATCCAAGGAACCCGCTTGTTGGGCGCACGCGTAATTTTGGCTGGATTGCAACCAGAAGTCGCGCCAATGATGGTACAGTTAAAGCTCAATCGCCAAAATGTGCTTTCGGCACCAACTTTGGCGGCAGCCTTAGAACTTCGTTCAACCTAAGCATAAGGGGGATTGTGTGGAAACAACCCGCGCCCATGTGATCGTGACCGGAACCGTGCAGGGAGTAAATTTTCGCGCTAATTGCCGCGATCAAGCACGTTTGGCCAAAGTTGGCGGTTGGGTCAAAAATCTGCCCGACGGCAGCGTCGAAGCGATCTTCGAGGGCAGCCAAGCAGGCGTGCAGCGCATGATTAGCTGGTGCTATAGCGGCCCCGTGCATGCCAAAGTGCAACACGTTGAAGTCACCTGGGAAGAACCAACCCATCGCGAGCCAACTTTTGATATTGCGTGGTAACCAACAATGACAATTAAATCAATTGGCATCTTGCTGTTCAACGATGCAGAGGAATTGGATTTTATCGGGCCACTGGAAGTGTTTGGTATGGCTAGTAATTGGGTTGATCTGAAGGTCAACACGGTTGCTGAGCAAGCTCAAACCGTCAAAGCCCGTTATGGCCTGAAAATTCAACCAGATTATGGCTTTGCTGATGCGCCAGCTTTTGATGTGGTGTTGGTTCCAGGCGGGCTTGGCGCACGGACGCATGCCCGTCACAACAACCTGATTCTCGATTATTTGCGCCACCAGCGCGATCGGGGCTGGGTGGTTTCGGTTTGCACTGGGGCCTTGGTGCTTTCGGCTGCTGGCTTGCTCGATGGGCAACGGGCCACAACCCACTACACTGCCTTTGACCTCTTGGCCGAAAATAGCCAAATTACGGTCGAGCGTGAACAGCGCTATATCATCGCGCCGCCAATTGCCAGCTCGGCGGGCGTTTCGGCAGGGATCGATTTGGCACTCGCCTTACTAGAAACCTGGTTTACGCCAGAATTGCGCGCCCAAGTTGCCGAGCGCATCGAATGGCGCTAGGGTCGTTCCTCGCTTGCTAGCTGAGAAATAGCTATGTCAAACAGTAACCAGCGGCGCATTCAATGGCTGTATTGGCTTTTGGCCTTGCCAGCGCTCGCTTTTTTTATGCTCTTTTTTGGAGTGCCACTGTGGGCCATTATGCAACGCGCCTTTGCAGAAAAGGGCTTGTTGGTTGCCATCAAATCAGTAGTGAGCAACCGGAGCTTGCTGCATGTCGTGGCTTGGAGTGCGTGGCAAGCCAGCCTTTCAACTTTTTTTACGCTGCTGCTCGGCGTGCCAACTGCCTATATTCTGGCGCATTATCGCTTTCCCGGGCGGGCATTAATTCGCTCGTTGATTGCAGTGCCATTTGTATTGCCAACGGTGGTCGTGGCTTTGGCTTTTCGGGCCTTGCTTGGCGAGCGTGGCTTGGTCAATCGCTGGTTGATGGCGTGGTTTGAGCTTACGCACGCGCCGTTGGAGCTTGAACAAAGCCTTGGCATGATTTTGCTGGCCCATGTTTTTTTCAATTTGACGGTGGTGGTGCGTTTGCTCAGCGCCTATTGGAGCAACCACGACCCTCGTTTGGAGGCTTCGGCCAATGTGCTGGGCGCGCCACGCTGGCGGGTTTGGCTCGAAGTGACCTTACCATTAGCAATGCCAGCCTTGTTAGCAGCAGCATTGTTGGTCTTTACCTTTACCTTTTCGGCCTTTGGCACAGTGCTATTACTGGGTAGCAGTCAACAACGCACCATCGAAGTCGAAATTTATGATCAAGCAATTCGTCAATTTAATTTGCCAGTTGCAGCAACCCTCTCACTATTGCAAATGCTCACCAGCTTGGGCTTAACCTTGGCCTATACGCGGCTTGTGCGGCGGAGCAGCGTGGCCCAAGAAGCGCAGCAATTGCCGTTACGCCGGGCTCAGCGTTGGCTAACACGCTTGGCCATTGGCTTGGTGATGTTGCTGGTGGGAAGTTTGATCGTTTTGCCGTTGGGCAGTTTGCTGCTTGGTGCATTGCGGCTTGACGGCCAGTGGAGCCTTGAATATTTTCGCATGCTAGGCATCAATCAGCGTGGCAGTTATGCCTATGTGCCGCCAACCCAAGCTATGCTCAACTCGCTGCGTTATGCAGGCATTACGACTGTTTTGGCGTTGGCGTTTGGCTTGCCCTGTGCCTATTTATTGGATCAGCCCCAAGGCCGCCTCACCAAGCTGCTCGATGGCGTGCTGATGCTGCCATTGGGCACGTCGGCGGTAACCATCGGCTTGGGCTATATTATCGCTTTTCGTTCGTATGAACTTTGGGGCTGGGAAACTCCTGATCTGCGGCGTTGGTCGGGCTTACTGCCGCTCGCCCATACCTTGCTGGCCTTGCCATTTGTGATTCGCACAATGTTGCCAGCCTTGCGACGCTTAAACCCACGTTTACGCGAGGCTGCGCGCATGTTGGGTGCAAAATCATGGCAGGCTTGGCGCGAAGTTGATTTGGGCTTGCTCCTGCCAAGTATCATGGCTTCGGCACTCTTTGCCTTTACTGTTTCGTTAGGCGATTTTGGGGCGGCGCTGGTTGTGAGCGTCACCAGCCCCGATACCGCCACCATGCCGGTGATGATTTTTCGCTTTTTGGGCCAACCTGGCGCGAGCAACTATGGCCAAGCCTTGGCTATGAGCAGCCTGTTAATGCTGGTTACCTTTGTGAGTTTTGGGCTGTTGGAGCGCTTCCGCGACCAAGGCAGCGAATGGTGATAACTAGACAGAATGGAGTATAATAGCATTGGAATCAGTTGGCTTGGCGAAGGAAGGTTGCATGAAACGAGGGTCGGTACGCCGGACAATGATCATCATTGCAACCGTGCTTTTGAGCCTAATGACTGGGTTAAATATCGTTGGGATTATTGAGCGCAATTGGCTCAATGATGATATTGAATATGTGATTGATCTCGAAGATGCAGAACGCTTAGCCCGCGAAATTAGCCTCTATACCCAATATCAAGCTCATGCGCTCGATGCCTATGCCTTGGGCTATGCAGATGAGCGCGAACACTATACCCGTTATCGCCAAGCCTTCGATGATAAACGCCTCGAACTTGAACAATTCTTCCAGCACATGCAACCAAGCCCCGAAACCCAAGCCGCCTTCGATCAGGTGCAAAAGCTCAGCGCCGATTACCAAGATGCAGGCGTTGCCTACCTTGCTCAAATCGATTTGCGAGTGCAAAATTCCAGCAACGACCGTTCGCCGGATGAGCTTTCGGTTTGGAAAATCGTCCATGAGCGTGCCGACCAACTCGACGATGCCAGCCAAGTCTTATCCGATATTATTGACGATCAATCTGAAGCGCTCGAAGCCTCGATTACTAAGCAAAATGGCCGCATGATTGTTGCCTTAACTGGGCGCAGCATGGCGATTTTTGTGCTACTGATTTTATTCGTTTACTATCTGCTGGGGCGGGTTGGTGGCCAATTTAACCTTGTGCGCGATGGAGCGCAACGCTTTTCCGATGGTGATTTCTCCAGCGATATTCCGATTCGGCGCTATGATGAAGTTGGCCAGCTTGCCGCTAGTTTCAACACTATGGCCCAAACAATTCGCGGCCAAATCGAGCGGCTTGAGCAAGCTAAGGATCACGCCCAACGCTTGCAATTTGTGGCCGAAGAAGCCAACCGCGCCAAAAGTAATTTCTTGGCCAATATGAGCCACGAACTGCGCACGCCACTCAATGCAATCATCGGCTATAGCGAAATTCTGCAAGAAGAATGCGAAGACCTCGGCCAAACCGCCATGATCGAAGATCTCGACCGAATTCGGCTTTCAGGTCGCCATTTGCTGACCTTGATCAACGATATTTTGGATTTGGCCAAGATTGAGTCGGGCAAGGTTGAAATTTTGCCTGAGGAAATTTCGCTGCCCCAATTGTTGCACGATGTGCGCTCTACCGTCGATCCAATGATCATCAAAAATGAAAATCGCTTGGTGATCGAATCGGCGGCGGGCTTGCTGACGATGATTAGCGATGAAACGCGCTTGCGCCAGATTTTGGTCAATTTGCTGAGCAACGCTGCCAAATTTACCGAGCATGGCCGTATTACGCTGCGGGTGCAGCCCAGCGAGGAAGCTGGCTGGATTAATTTTAGCGTGCATGATAATGGCATTGGCATGAGCAACGCCCAATTAGCCCGCTTATTTCAGCCATTTACCCAAGCCGACGCTTCAACGACGCGCAAATATGGCGGTACTGGCCTTGGTTTGGCCTTAAGTCGGCGTTTGGCGCAGCTGCTTGGCGGCGATATTCGCGTTCAAAGCGAGTTGGGCGTTGGCTCGACCTTCAGCGTGCATCTGCCGCAATCGGTGATCGATATGACTCCAGTTTCGCTGCTTGATGAAGCGCCAGTGATTATTAGCGATGCCAACAATAATCAACCCAAAGTGCTGATTATCGATGATGATCGCAATGTGCATCATATGCTTTCGCGCACCCTCAAGCGTGAAGGTTGGAGCGTTTTGAGCGCGCTCAATGGTGAAGATGGTTTGACGATGGTGCGCAGCTATCATCCGACCGCAATTTTGCTTGATGTTTTGCTACCAGGCCATATCAACGGCTGGGAAATTCTGGCAGAAATCAAGGCCGATCCGGTGATTGCCGAAATTCCGGTGATTATGCATACAATTGTGGCCGAGCCGAATCAAGGCGTTTCATTTGGGGTATACGATTATTTGATCAAGCCCGTTGATCGCGGTCAATTATTGCGCACCCTGCGCAGTTGTATCGACCCGCAAAACGATAAAACCCAATTAGTGCTGGTCGTTGATGATGATCAGGATAGTCGGGCAATGTTGCGGCGTATGCTCGAAGGCGCTGGCTGGAAGGTTTACGAGGCCGCTAATGGCCGCGAAGCCTTGGGCGCATTGCATAGCCGCCCATTTGGGGCCATGATTCTCGATTTGATGATGCCCGAAATGGATGGCTTTGAAATGATTGCTGCCTTGCAAGAGCTTGAGCAATTCCGCGATTTGCCAATTATTGTGGTTTCGGCCAAAGAGCTAACCGAAGAAGAACGACAGCAACTTGAGGAAACCGTTGAACGGGTGGTTAGTAAGGGGAATGTGCGGCGTGAAGAGATTTTGGCCTTGGTTCGCGAGCAAGTTCGGCGGCGGGTGGAGCAACCACCTACAACCACGTAAACTGCTGCGCTGGAGCGTGCGTTTAATGCTTGCGCTGGCAATTGCTTTATTGCTGGTCAATAGTTGGGTGCGTTGGGCAACTGCCGATTATCGTTTTGATGATCTGGCCAGCATTCCAAGCCAACAGGTTGCAATTGTATTTGGGGCTGGCATTCGCAACAATCAACCAAGCGCAGCGCTACGTGAGCGGCTTGATGGCGCAATTCGCTTATATCAAGCAGGCAAAGTGCAACACTTGCTGATGAGTGGCGATAATAGCCAAGTTAATTATGATGAAGTGAGCGTGATGCGCGAGTATGCGCTAGCCCACGGCGTGCCTGCTAGCGCAATTACCCGCGATTACGCTGGTTTCAGCACCTACGAAACCTGTTATCGGGCCAAAGCGATTTTTGGCCTCGACCAAGCCATCCTCGTGACCCAAGACTATCATTTGCCGCGGGCAATCTATACCTGTCGCGAGTTGGGTTTGGCGGCGATTGGCCTGAGCATTCCCGATTGGAGCCATCAGCCAGAACAGGCCACGACCTACTATCCGCCAATGACCCAAGTGCGCTACACCACTCGCGAATGGTTGGCGCGTTGCAAAGCCTTGTTTGAAGTGCATATTAGCCAGCCGCAACCAACCTTTTTGGGGCCAACCGTCGGTTTGGGCGAAACCACCAGCGCCCAACAATAACGCGCCAACCGCCGAAATTGGCTACAACTTCGGCGGTTGTAGAATTGTTATTCGACCACGGTTGGCTCGGTTTGGGCGATAAATGGCAGCTCGACCACGGTTGCTTGCTGCTGGCCAACGCTGAGTTGGCTGCCAAGCTCGTGGCCGGTGCGCACATAGCCCAAGCCAATATACTGCTTCAAATCTGGCGACCAAACCACGCTGGTCAGTGTGCCAGCATCTTTGCCATTGCTCATCAATTGAGCAGGCACTTCAACTGCACCGCTCAGTTGCAAGCCTTGGAGCTTTTTGGCCAAGCGCCCGCGACTATCCATGCGGGCAATAATTTCTTGGCCGATGTAGCAACCCTTGTTGAAGCTGACTGCATCCCACAAGTTGGCTTCCAGCGGAATGAATTCTTCGTTGAGTTCATTCAAGGCTGGATAGCCTGCTTCAACCCGCAAAGTATGGTAGGTTTCGCGGTCAAGCAAGCTAGCTTTAGCATCGTCGAAGGCTTCACATAAGGCATCTGCTGCTGCCAGATCGGCAAAAATTGCCCAGCCAGCGCCGCGCATTGGGCGAATGCGGGCCAAGCGCACCGGACAGCCATCGATTTCCGCGCTGACATGCTGCCACAACCCAACCTGCTCCAAGGCTTGGTTGGTCAATTGCTCTAAGATTGCGGTGGCTTGGCTGCCATACACCCGCATCTGATGCACGCTTTCGGTGACATCGCGCACCTTAAATTGATCGCCATAAAACTTATTGCGGCCAAAATAGGTGGTTAATTGTCCGCCGCGATTGGCACTGGTAATCGCCCAAATCGTATCATCATCAATCGCCAAGATCGTAATTAAATCAATAATTCGCCCAATGTTGGTGGTCAGGACGGTAATTTGGCCAGTGCCAGGGGCTAAATTGAGCACTGCATTGGTCGAAAGTCGATTAATCAACACCAAACGGTCACGGCCTGTAATTTCCACACAGCCAGCCGACGAGCGATCCAGATAGACTGCTTGCTCGCTGGCAGCTCGATACGCCTGTTCATTCATAACCAACGGCCTCCTCTAGTTGCTTGGTTGTTGTGGTTCAAGGGCTTGTTGCAAAACATCGGCAAACACTTCGTAGGGTTGTGCGCCCACAACCAAGTAGCGTTTGGCAAAAACACTGGCGGGCACGCCACTCAAGCGTAGTTGTTGGGCCAAGGTAATATCTTCTTCAACTGCTTCATCGTAAAGCGGCTCAGCCAAGCTGGCTTGCAAATTGCTGGCATCAAGCCCAACCGATTCAGCGCACGCGGCCAAAACTTCAATTTGGCTAATATCTTGGCCTTGCAACCAATAGGCGGCCAATACAGCTTTGGCAAAACCATTGCCAGCGCCTTGTTGTTCGGCCCATTTGGTCGCCCGATGCGCCCAACGGCTATCAATGCCAAACGGCCCTTGTTGAATATCAACCCCATATTGGGCTTTGGCCATTGCTACCATAGCTGGGGTTTTTTCGGCAATAAATTGGCGATATTGCGCATCTGGTGGCGGCGAGCCAAAGGGCCGCAACTCAAAAGCGTGCCATGTCAATTCAATATCGTGAGTTTCTTCCAAGCGTTTTAAGCTGGTTGAAACAAGAAAACAAAAGGGACAAACAAAATCCGACCATACATCAACGCTAACCGACATACTAGCTTTCCTTTCCGCGCAAGAACAGCCGCAAGCAATCGTAAACTTGGATTAACGAGCGACCTTTTCAGTCTACCACGAGCCGCCGATTGTGGTAGACTAACCAAACACATGAGCTATTAAAGGGATTGGGCAATGAAAATTCTCCACCTCGCAGATATTCACATTGGCATGGAAAATTATGGCCGCCTCGATAATGCAACTGGCCTCAACACGCGGTTAATCGATTATCTTGATCGCTTTGCAGAAGCCTTGCAGATTGGCATCGAGCAAGATGTTGATTTGGTGCTGATTGCTGGCGATATTTACAAAAACCGCACGCCCAACCCAACCCATCAACGCGAATTTGCCCGCCGCCTACGCAGCGTTTTGGATCGGGGCATTCCGGTGTTTATTTTGGTTGGCAACCACGATGTTTCTGCCGCTGCTGGCAAGGCCCACTCGGTCGAAATTTTCGATACACTGGCGATTGAAGGCGTGACGATTGCCGATCGGCTTGGAATTCATACGATCGAAACCCGCGCTGGCAGTATTCAAATTGTGGCTGTGCCTTGGATTAGCCGCCACGCCATTTTAACCAAAGATGATATTCGTGAATTGCCATTTGCTGAACTTGAAGCCGAATTGCTGCGCCGAGTTGGGGCTTGGCTCGAACAAGTGCCTGAGCGTTTGCGCGGCGATTTACCAGCTATTTTAACCTTTCATGGCACAGTTTCCAATGCCACCTATGGCGCTGAACGCTCGGTGATGTTGGGCAATGATCTGATTTTACCACCATCACTTTTGGCGCAGCCTGGCATTCAATATGTGGCGTTGGGCCATATTCATCGCTATCAAGTGCTCAGCCAAAATCCCCCGATGATCTACCCTGGCTCAATTGAACGGATCGATTTTAGCGAAGAAACCGAGCAAAAACAGGTGGTGATTGTTGAAATTGAAAATAATTGGGAAGATGCGACCTTCCAGCCAATTGCGGTCCATCCACGGCCTTTCGTCACGATTAAAGTTGATGTAACTGGCAGCAGCGACCCCATGGAGCGGGTAGCCCAAGCAATTAGCAAACGCGATTTAGAAGGTGCTGTAGTGCGCCTTTTGATTAGTGCTGCCGCTGAGCAACGCCCGCAACTTGATGAAGCAGAGCTGCGGCGGTTGCTTGAAGCCGCCGAAACCCATGTGATTGCCAGCATCGCAATTGATGCCAAACGCAGCGAACGCACGCGCTATGCAGCAGTTGCTAGCGAATTGAACGAAGGGCTTACACCACGCCGCGCGCTTGAAATCTACCTTGAGAGCAGCAATATCAGCACTACGCGCCGCGAGCACATGCTCAAAGCCGCCGATGCTCTGATCAAAGCCGAGCAAGCCAGCGAGCATGCATAATGAGAAGGATGAAGGATGAGGGATGAAGGATGAAAATAAGAACATAGAGCATAGGAGTTGAGGTTAGGGTTCAGGGGCTAGGTGTCAGAGATTATGCTGCTTGATCTAAGCTATGGGCTATCGGAAGCATCATCAGGAAAATCTGTGCCAATCTGTGGCTAAAAACTTAACCTTCGTGTTCTTCGTGCTCTTCGCGGTTAAAAATAATCTTCATGCTCTTCGTGCGCTTCGTGGATCAACCAAGGGTAGGAACAAAATCTGCTATCCTAACGTTGATCTCGCAGTGAGGTTGGCACAACGCCAATTCTAATTAAGGAGTTTTACCGAATGCGTAAGGGAATTTTGCTGCTCGTATTGACCTCCGTTTTAGCAGCATGCGGCACCGCACAAAGCACACCAACGACTGCGCCAACTGCGACAGTTGCGGTAACCCCCACAACCGATAGCGCGAGCTATCCAACCCCTGATCTAGCCCAAAGCGAAATTGGCCTGATGATGATTGAGAGTGTATCAGTTACGGTCAAGGAATCGATGCCGCCCCAAGTAATGGTTGAAATTAACGGCATGCTCAACGATGGCTGCACCGCATTCCACGAAGCCAAGCAAGCGGTTGAAGGCAACACGATTAAAATCGAAGTAACCACAATTCGGCCAAAAGATGCAATGTGTACCCAAGAAATCTCACCGTTTAGCACCACAATTCAAGTTGATGCACAACTCCAACCAGGCGAATACACCATTCTGGTGAATGATGTTGCTGAAGCGCTTAAATTGTAAATTTGCCGCGAGTTTTTGATTTCAGCGGGGAGCTTCGGCTCTCCGTTGGTTGTTTAATTGGGGATGTTGATCGAGGCGTGCTGGTGAATTGTGACCCAATTCGCTATTAATTTTGACAGATCGCCAAGCTGTTCTAAAATATCGAACATACATCACACATGGAAGATGGTTATGAAACAATTTCGGTTTATTGACTTGTTTGCTGGCATTGGCGGTTTTCGACTTGGCCTTGAGGCGGCTGGTGGTATTTGTGTTGCCTCAGCTGAAATCGATCAACAGGCGATTAAGGTTTATCGCCAAAACTGGCCTGTTGATAGTGCAGAGCATAATTTAGGAGATATTAAGGCAATTCAGCAATTACCTGCTCACGATGTGCTTGTTGGTGGAGTACCATGTCAACCATGGTCAATTGCAGGTAAAAATCAAGCGTTTGATGACCCACGTGGGCAATTATGGGCTGATGTTATTCGTTTAGTGCGAATTAATCAACCAAAAGCTTTTATTTTTGAAAATGTCAAAGGCTTAGTTGATCCACGTAATCGCTTATGTTTAGAAAGTATTCTTGATAGTTTCAAAGAGTTAGGTTATAGCATTTACTATAAGCTATTAAATTCATTTGATTATGGCGTTGCCCAAAATCGTGATCGAGTTTTTATTATCGGTGTTCATCAAAAACTAGGTATATTTGATTTTTCATTTCCAGAATATGCTGAGTCTGATAAAAAGCTTTATCAGATTTTGGATAATCTTCAAGCACCATCAATGACTGCATCATCAATTCCAATTCAGCGCAATTTATTTGGTGAACGAATTGAGGTCGGTTTTAATAAACTAACACCACGTGGTGCAGTAAACGATTTTTTTATTCTTAATGATATTCGTAATGGACCAACAAGTATTCATAGCTGGGAAATATACCCCACAACCGAGCGTGAAAAACAGATTTGTACGATCATTATGCGTAATCGACGCAATCAACGCTATGGCGATTGCGATGGTAACCCGATGAGCTATCAGGATATAGCTGAATTGGTTGCTGGTTTAGCTGAATCAGAGCTACAAGCATTGGTAGGAAAACGGATTTTACGTCAGTATGCTGATGGTAAATACGAGTTTTTCAATCGGCGCTTATCTGGCGGAATTGACGGAACATACCGAATTTTTTTGCCGAATGCGCGTTTTTTTGGTACTTTAACTGCACGTGGTATGCACGATGAAATTGCTGAAATTAGCGTTAGTGGCGCTAATGCAGAGGAATATAAACATAATTTTATTCAGCAAGTGTTAATTCCTAAACGCTATCGAAAAATTACCGTAAATGAAGCCGCTCGTTTGCAAGGCTTTCCTGCCACGTTTAAGTTTCATTCCAATCAAGCGGCGAATTTCCGCTTAATTGGTAATAGCGTTGCTCCACCAGTTATTGTTGCTCTTGGTAAAGCTTTGCAAAGTATAAAATTATTTGATCAAGAATTGTGTGAGGTTTAGACTATGGCAATTAATCCGATTACGCGCGATAAAATTAAAGCTTATCTCAATAGTTTTATCGAACAGCAATTAGCAGTGTATACCCGACGAAACGTGCGTGAGTTTCATGATGTTGATAGTTATTTGGCCTCTCTATCATCAGATGGTGATCTGAAGCCGTTTCATGCATCGATCATACCATCAGCAATTATGCGCTTAAATCGTTTTGAGCGCAGTTTAAGTACGGGGCTTGGCTCAACATTTGAGGAATGAGCTCGCTTAATTGCGCTTGATCATCATGCAATTGCGCTGCGTAGCTATGATATTCAAGCATCGCTTGATCAAGCACTATGGGCCACAATCGATGTCTTGATTTCAAATATCGATCGTAATCAACAGCGTCAAATTCCATCAATTAATCAAATGCTTGAGCAGCTTCAATCAACACGATTGAATGGTATAGCCGAAAACCATATTGTTCGAGCAGATCTCTATATTCAACGCCACGATGGTAGCGAATTGTTCTTCGAAATAAAATCACCAAAACCAAATAAAGGTCAATGCCTTGAAGTTATGCAACGGTTATTACGAATTTATGCGATAAAACAAAACGCTCCTTCACCAAGCCATGCCTTTTATGCAATGGCCTACAATCCTTGGGGCGCTACTCGTGCTAGCTACACCTATAGTATTGTCAAAAAATATACTGACTTTACGAATGCCGTTGTGATTGGACAGGAATTTTGGTCGTTAATCGGCGAGCCATCAACCTATGGCGAATTGCTTGAAATTTATCGCGAAGTAGGGCTATCAAAATCATCAGAGATAACGCAACAACTCTTGTAGTAAGCTCATAATGGCTCGCAAAAATGGTAGATGCGGCGAAGTTGGCCAACGATATTGCGGCTCCACGGCCAGCTAAACCAAACTGGATACAACATATCCATCCTCTTTCACAAGAAAGTTAGCGGCAAGCCCAACGCTTCGAGGCAAAATGCAACATCCACTGGCGATTTGGGCTTGCTTGAGCTGTATTCTAGCAACTGGCTATGAAAAAGTTGTGGAGAATGTTTGAACAATATTGACAAAATGCTGGATTTGGGGCTTGCCGGGTAGCATTCAAGGTTGTAAGGTAGAGCTTAGGAGCAATGCTGCTCCACTCGCTAAGGGTTGTTGGTATGATTGTTGATATTTCTACGCGCTTGGATTGTGCTGCCAGCACCGCGATTGAGCATGTCACGACATCACGCCTTTTAGAATATGTGGCCAAACCATTGGTTACGTTTGTGCCCAAACACCCAAGCCAGCTGCCAACGATTTGGCACGATGGCACGTATTGGGTCGAGCTACGCTTATTTGGCCTGATTCCCTGCGGCAAACAGGCAATTGTGATTTCGCATCCGCAGCAGCATCCATTTACGTTGCGCGATAATGGCCATAGCCGCCTGATCAAACGCTGGGATCATACGATTGAGGTTGCGGTTGAAGGCACAAGCACGCGCTATCGTGACCATGTGGTGGTTGAGGCGGGCTGGCTAACTCCAATCATTTGGCTCTTTGCTCAAGTTTTTTATCGCCACCGGCAGCGGCGTTGGCGACGCTTAGCCGCCAAACGCTTTCGCTATGAGTAATATTTTGCTTGACCAAACGAACCCAATCGTGCAATTGTGTATTCGCGGGGTACAGGCCGAAATGCACGATCAGATTGCTACCGCCCAAGCAGCCTATCAACAAGCTTGGAGCATCCGCCAAACTGCCTTGGATGGCTGCATCGCGGCCCATTATTGTGCCCGCCATCAACCACCAATGATTATGCTCGAATGGAACCAAATTGCGCTCGAACAGGCACGTTTGGTTGAACATGCAGCAATCAGCGATTTTCTGCCATCGCTGTATTTGAATTTGGCTTGGTCGTATGAACAAACTGGTCAGCTGGCCCTCGCGGTGCAACATTATCAACTGTGCTTGACTAGCCTCATTGGCTTGGAAGCTAGCCTCTATCACACCATGATTCAGGAAAGTGCATTGGCCGCGTTGCAACGCCTAGATCGGTAGCGTCCAATCGTAGCGCACTGCTCCCAAGCGCATTGCAGCAGTAATGCCAGTACATACCAATACCGCCAACGCATCAAAATTAAGATAGGTACACAACAGATAGCCACATGCGCCAACAAAAGCGCAGGTTACATACAATTGGGTGCTGCGCTGAAACACCAAGGGAATTTCATTGCACAAAATATCGCGCAGCATACCCCCAACCGAGGCCGTAATCACGCCCATCAAGGCGGCGATGAAGGCTGGCATTGAGGCTTCGAGGCCATAGGCCACGCCAACCGCCGTAAACAAGCCCAAGCCAAAGGCATCGGGAATCATAATTGCCTTTTCGGTCAGCGCAACCCAATCGGCTTTGGCCACAAAAAACGAGCCAATTGCCAACGCCAACATCAACATTGGGTAAATCGGCTGTTGCACCCAATAGAATGGGCGACGATCAAGCAAAATATCCCGTACTGTCCCACCGCCAAAGGTGGTTACAAATGCCACCGTATACACACCGATTAAATCGAATGAACGGCGGCGAGCAGTAATAATGCCCGAAATGGCAAAGGCAATCGTGGCACAAATTTCAATAATCGAGAGCAGCGTTTCCACAACATCCTCTGAGTTTTAAGCTAATACAAAACCGCGCCGAAAAATCAGGCGCGGTTCATGTCGCGATTGTCTATCACTATACCACGAAGTTGCCATTGGTCTATAGCTATTTAGGGCATGGTTGGGCTAGCTGGATAAGCGCCATGAGTAGCCAAATATTCGTCCTGCAACAAGTCCATCACAATGTCGTCGTGCCAACGCCCATTACGAAAATTGATTTGGCGCAAACGCCCAGCCACTTGGAAGCCAACTTTGCTATACACGTGCTGAGCACGTTGGTTGTAATCGCGCACGGTCAATTGCAAGCGATGAAAATTAAGCTCAGCAAAGACATAGCGCACCACCAAGTGCATTGCCTCGGTGCCATAGCCATTATCCCAAAACGCTCGATCGAGCATAATGCCCAATTCTGCCGAGCGATTTTTCAATTGCGCGCCCCAAACATTGGTGAAGCCAATCAATTGACCAGTGGCTGTCAGTTCAATCGAGAAGCCAACATCGCTGCCACCATCGCGAAACCAATGGTCAAACATCATCACATTAGTTGGTTCATGGCGCAACCGAATATCACCATCAGTCTGCAAGGCCATAATCTCAGGATCACCCCACCATTGATGAAAGATTGGCAGATCTTCTTGGCCAACAGAGCGCAGGGTCAAGCGACTTGAGCTAAACATGGGGTATACTCCATCGTAATTAAGCAACCCTGATTGTAGCACGTTCTTCGTAAATTTGGCACGAGAGGAGCGATTATGCTCGATTTGACCCAGTTTGATCAACCAGCCATGCTCACGCTTGCCCTCGATCGTACCTCCACTCCCGCGCAACTGCAGGCGCTCGCCGAATGGCTTAAGCTTGTTCAAGCATCGCATTCGATTCAACCTAGCACAAGCTTGCATTATCTTACGACGCTTGCACCGCAAGGCCCGCTAGCGATTTTCCTAGAGCGGGGCAATGCCTCGCCTGTAGTCGAAGCCTTGGTTGCCAACCCCAATACTCCAGCGCTGATCGCTTTGGAATTTGCTACCGCTGTTCCTGTTGCCTTCTTTGCTAATCCAGCGTTGGATTCGTGGCTTTTGGCCGAGCCCGACTTGTTCCACCAGATTGAGCCGCTGCACGTATTGCAGTTGCTACGCTACGCCAACATTCCAGCGCATCGTTTGGCCTTGATTCGCACCATTAGCCCAGCAATTGCGCAAACTGTGGAATTGCATATTGGCTCGAATCCAGGGTTGGCTGCTGATTGGTATGCTCAGTATCAAACCCATAAGCAGCAGGTTACGTTGCCAGCAGCCGAAGCAACTATCCTATTGCACGAATTGCTGCGTTTGAACGCCATCAACGAGCCAATGTTAGGCTGGCTGCGCCAATCGAGCCTTGAGCAGCATCAACGCCTCTTTATGCAAGTTTCGGCCAGCAGCACGCCAGCATTTGAGCCACAAACACTTGATTTCAGCCCAAAATATGCCACCCTGCTTGATGCGCCATTTGCTCAGCGCCTGCAAGTTGCGCATTCCAATGATGTTAAAGGCCTCGCAATTTTGGCCGAAGACAATGAGCCAAAAATTCGGCTTGTCGTAGCGCAGAATCCAGCAACCCCGCGGACTGTTCATCAACTATTGGAGCTTGATGATTCGCAGCATGTTCGGGCGGCATTGGCCAGCAACCCCAGCATTACGCCAAAATTATTGTTGACGCTGGCTCGCGATCACAGCTGGTCGGGGTTGCCAATTCGCTTGGCCGCAGCCCGTAATCCGGTTGCAACTCCTGAAATTTTAGCGCTTTTGGCCCAAGATCAGGCTTCGCTTGCGCGCCAAACCGTGCTTCAGAACCAGCACATTGCGCCAGAAATTGGCCAACAAGTTCGCCAACGGGCATTAATCGAAGCCTTGTATGCGCTTGACCCATGGTTGCATCTGCTGGCATGCGGTCATCCTGCTACGCCAATTGAGCATTTGGCCAAGGCGGTTAACTCGCCATGGTGGCTTGGACGAGCTACCTTGGCAGA
Organism: Herpetosiphon sp. NSE202; assembly: GCF_042688385.1. Classification (NCBI taxonomy): domain Bacteria; kingdom Bacillati; phylum Chloroflexota; class Chloroflexia; order Herpetosiphonales; family Herpetosiphonaceae; genus Herpetosiphon; species Herpetosiphon sp. NSE202. Next base: position 304,418 of record NZ_JBHUPY010000001.1, read on the forward strand.
AAACCCGAGTTGCCCACGCGCTGTGCTCGAGCAACTCGCCAACGATGGCAATTGCTATGTACGACTGCTTGCCCAACAGCAACTCCAGCAAACTTAAAGGTGAATGAGCCGCGATTGTTTTCGATTGCGGTTCGTTGCTGTCAGCTGAGTTATTGCCAATAGCCTGTCATCAAATCGCCGCCACGGGTTGGAATCCCGCCGCCACCTGGGACTGCCCCACCTTGGGCATTGTAGACCGTGAAGGTCACTTCTTGGCTGGCCGCCAATCCACAGACATTCGTATTGCCAGCGCCGTCGACGTTGCCGCGATTGCCCAGCCCATCGACAGCAACAAACCAGCCATTGGTACTCAGGCCGCGAATATGCACCGCAAAACAGGTTGGGTCAACCGCGTTTTCTGCGTACTTTTGGAAGTACAAACGTTGTGTTTTTGCGGTAGTTGGCACGGCAGTTGGTGGTGCTGGCCGCGTTGGTGTGGCTGGCACTGCGGTAGGCGAAATTGCGCGTAAACGAGCACGCAAGTCGCCTACATCGATATTCGGTGCATCCTGTGCTAACTCTAAGGCCAAACTATAGACTTCACGAGCTTTGGCTAGTTGGCCAGTTTCTTCAAAATTCTGGCCCTTCGCGAGATAGGCCTTGAGCATTACATCGATCACCGCTAAATCGTTTTTTAATCGTGCGAATTCCTGCGTCGAATTAATTTGGGCCAAGCTTTGATCCAACTGATCGATTGCACTATCCCACTCACCGGCGCTGAATGCTTGTTTACCCGCTTGATAACTGCCGAGCAATTGATCAAGCTGTTTGGCCAACGCATGATTAGGCTCAAAACGAAAGGCCTCGGCGAGATATTGCTTGCTCATGTCAACAGCATCTGGATTCGTCAACGTGCTGAGTGCCCAATTAAAATAGGTAGCCGAGCCAATACTTTTAAGCTCAAGATAGTCTTTATCAATCTCCCAGACCTGATTAAACGCCTGGGCTGCTTTTGGCCAATCTTGCTGGGCATAGGCTTCTTGGCCAACCACATATTCTAAGCGCTTGGCTTCTTGTGGGTCGCTTCGTTCTTCAGCGCCAATTGAGGTTGGCTGACTACCTACCGCTGGGGGTGTTGCTTGGACCTCAAGGGTTATTGTTGCTTGGGCTTGCGGTGATCCTTCTTCAATGCCATCTGGACTGGGATTTTTGGGGTTTGGCTTAGCCGATGTATCGCCAACAAAATTCGTAATGATGAAAAAGATGAGTATTAATCCAACTACGCTAGCGCCAATCAGCGTCCAACGTTTCTTGGTTTGCCATGGGTTTGGCGTTGATAGCACATAGCCTGATGGCATGAAATTTGTCTGCGAATTTGGAACTGAATGTGGGTTGAAATTGACTTGGCTCGATGGCTGGTAAGATTGCTGAACTGCTTGATTTGGCATTGAGTGTGGCCCATGGTTGAAATTGGGCTGGCTGGCTGGCTGGTAAGGTTGCTGAATTGCTTGGTTTGGCGTTGAATGTGGCCCATGGTTGAAGTTGGGCTGGCTGGCTGGCTGATAAACAGTCGCAATGGCATTTTCATTGGTTGCTGGTTTGTGCAAGGCTACATTTGAGTGGCTCGGCCCACGTTGCATAACCGTAACATGGTCGGCCACGGGAATATTGGTTTGCGAATTTGTATAGCGGGTTTTTTCAAGGACTTCAAGAAACTCGCCCATAGTTGCAAAGCGCTCATTAGGGTTACTCGCAACCGCTTGATGGATCACGTTGACAATTGCTGGAGGAATATGGGGTGCAAATTGCCGTAATGATGGTAATTCTGCCTGTTGAATCCGATTAATTGTTATCCGTTCATTGCTATCGGTTTCATACCAATATGGGTGTTTGCCAGCCAACATCTCATACAAAATCAAGCCCAAGGCATAAATATCAGCCCGATGATCAGGCGTAGTGCCAGCAAATACCTCGGGCGCACTATAGGCAACCGTGCCCACAAAGCCACCAACTCTGGTCATGCGAGCCTGATTTTGGGCCAGCGCAATCCCAAAATCGGTCAATACGGCATCACCATTGTTACGAAATAAAATATTGGCTGGCTTAATATCGCGGTGAATAAAGCCCTTGCCATGGGCATAATCAAGGGCCGAACCAATTTGTTTGACGACTTGCAGTGCTGTTTTCAAAAGCTGTTGTGGTTGTTGCTGCAAGCGCGCGGTTAGGGTGCCATTGGGAATATGCTCCATGGCGATAAAGGGAATATATTGCTGAACCGGAGCAAACCAGGTTTGGTTGGTAGCGTAAATTGCCACAATATGCGGGTGATGGAGTTGACGTACCAGCTTGGCTTCATGAAAAAAACGATGCACCATCTCGTCATCGCTGAGGGCCAATGGTCGCAACACTTTGAAGGCCACAGTTTGATAGACTGGATGGAAGGCTTGATAGACCTCGGCCATGCCACCGGTGCCAATTTTGTGCTGCACCTGAAATTCTTCAAAATTGTGATTGGAATATATTCCCGCTTCTTGATTGGTGTGTGCTGAGTTACTCATACTGGCCCCTTAACCGTAACGTTGAATAACTGGAAATCATCACAAGCAATTAGCCCTAAAAGACAGCTAACGCCGCTTGTAAGTGCTCAAGAACCTGTTCGTTTGAACTATAGACTGATTGAATGATTGAAGTATTATCACATTATTTTTCCTACCATGCAAGCTTGATTTTGATTTTGCTAGGTTTCCATAGCACTGTATGTTGGATCTATTTTCTATTTAGATACATTTTGATGCGAAATTTAGCGTCTTATGAGTACCAATTTTAAAATTTGCCTAAATTTTGAAATAGCTCATTTTCAAAAAACATGCTATGGGTTGTGATGAATAATTGAGTCGCAAAAATCCCCTAGGCTATCAACATAGCACTAGGGGATTTTGCAAGGTACTTTTGGTCTATATAAAAATGGTATAGATGGTTATTGCCAATAGCCAGTCATCAAGTCGCCGCCACGGGTTGGAATCCCGCCGCCACCTGGGACTGCCCCACCTTGGGCATTGTAGACCGTGAAGGTCACTTCTTGGCTGGCCGCTAGCCCACAGACATTGGTGTTGCCTGCGCCGTCGACGTTGCCGCGATTACCCAAACCATCAACCGCGACAAACCAACCATTGGTACCCACGCCGCGAATGTGCACCGCAAAACAGGTTGGATCAACCGCGTTTTCTGCATACTTTTGGAAGTACAGGCGTTGGGCCACTGGCACGGCGGTTGGTGGTGCTGGTCGCGTTGGCGTGGCTGGAACCTCGGTTGGAGCCGTCGCGCGAATGCGGCTATTGGCTGTGGCTACATCTAAATTGCCATCAAGCGCTTGCAGGCCAGCAGCCTCGCGATAGATCGCATTGGCTCCCTCGATATTGCCTGCTTCTTCAAGCTGGCGACCACGGCCAAGATAGGCTTCATACAGCTGTTTGACGGTTTGTAGCTTGCCCATCAGATCGCCAAATTCGCCGCTGCCAGCATTTTGGGCTTCGCGATAGGCGTTGATTGCTGCTTGCCAATCTTGTTGTTCGGCAGCCGTCTGGCCATTGCGATACAGATTCAGCACTTTGGCTAAGTTGGTGCCTGGTTGGTGGTCGGGCTTAAAGCTAAAGGTTTTATTCAAAATCTCAAGCCCACTCGCCACTTTGTCAGGGCCAGTCAATTCGTTGATCGTCCAGTTATAGTAGGTTGCCGAGCCAATATTGCTCAAATCAAGATAGGCTGGGTCGATTGCAAGCACTTTATCGAAGGCGGCGGCAGCTTTTGGCCAATCTTGTTGGGCATAGGCTTCTTGGCCAACCACATATTCTAGGCGTTTGGCTTCTTGCGGATCGCTAGTTTGCTCGGCAGTTGGCGTTGCCGCAGCAGTGGTTGTGGTCGTTGCAGTTGGTGTAACATCGCCACCAGCAACGCTGGCATCCGAGGTTGCAGTTGCAACGCTCGCAATATTCGGATCGTCTTTGCCGCGACCAAAGCTCAAAAATGCAATCACAAGCAACGCTAAAAGTGCACTACCCAAAGCTACAAGAACTTTTGGTGAACGGAAGAAATCTTTGGCTTTGCCAACTGGCGAGGCCTTCGGTGGCATTGCATATGGCGGTGGCGCATCAGCATAATCTGCTTCAAACGATTGGGCGACTGGCGCAGCAGCAGGCCGCGCTAGCTCAATCCGTTGGGCATTAATTGGCCGCGCTGGACCTTTCTTCGGCATCGGCTCATTCGATAGCGAAGCCCCACCCATGGCTGGATAGGCCTGATTACCCGTTTGTGGATAGGCCTGATTACCCGTTTGTGGATAAGCCTGATTACCGGTTTGTGGGTAGGCTTGGTTCCCCGTTTGCGGATAGGCTTGGTTCCCCGTTTGTGGATAGGCTTGGTTCCCCGTTTGCGGGTAAGCCTGATTGCCGGTTGCTGGATAGGCCGGATACATAACCGTGCTTTCATTATCGACCGGTTGATTGGTTTGACTTGGAATCGGTCGATTGGGCACACTATGCGGCGTATACATCATGGTGCTTTGATCATCAAGCGGCACGGTTGGCGCTACTGGCACAGGCTGATTGGCCTGCGAGGGCGCGCGTGGAATTTCTTGATCTGGCTTGGTGGTTGGGGCTTGACGCAACTGCGCTTGAGCCGCTGTTGATTGTTGATTAACCACCGGATTTGGCTGAGCTGGCGTGTAAATTTGAGTTGCATCAACTGGTGGTTGAGCGAGCGGCGCAGCAGGTGGTTGATTGACCACCGGATTTGGCTGAGCTGGCGTGTAGATTTGGGTCGCCTCAACTGGCGCAGCAGGTGGTTGATTGACCACCGGATTTGGCTGAGCCGGCGTGTAGATTTGGGTCGCCTCAACTGGCGCAGCAGGTGGTTGATTGACCACCGGATTGGCCGCTGGTGGCGTATAAATCATGGTGCCTTCGCCTGCATCGGGCAACGCCGAGGCTGCTGCTGAGGCTGCTACTCCAGCACCAAAGGCTTGGTTTTGATTATTGCCTGCCTGCGGATTGCGTTGTGGTGGGCGATTTGGCGCACCAGGTCGATTGGCAATCGGAATCATCGGGCGACCGCTGGCGTTCAATTGTTGCGCTGGGCGATCACTGACCCGATTGAATTTAGCCTGCTTCAAGGCCTCGACAAAATCCGACATGGTTGCAAAGCGGCGAATCGGATCTTTGGCAGTTGCTTGGGCCAAGATTTCAGCAGTTAACGGCGGCACATGCGGCGCTACATCTTGCAATGGTGGCAATGGCGTAGTCAGAATCTTGCTCATTGCAATTTGCGCATTGGTGCTGATATTGGCATAGGGGTTATGCCCGGCCAATGATTCATACAAAATCAAGCCAAGCGCATAAATATCCGAGCGCATATCGGCAGTTTCGCCCTCGAAGATTTCCGGGGCGGTGTAAGCAACTGTGCCAGCAAAGCCACCAGCTTTGGTCATGCGCGCTTCATTATTGGCCAAGGCAATCCCAAAGTCGGCGAGCACGGCATGGCCATTGCTGCGAAACAGAATATTGCTTGGTTTAATATCGCGGTGAATAAAGCCTTTGCCGTGAGCGTAGTCGAGTGCAGAGCCAATTTGCTCGCCCATTTCGAGGGTCACATTGAGCGGCTGTTGTGGCTGTTGGCGTAAGCGATCAGCTAGCGTTCCCCCAGCAATATATTCCATCGCAATATAATGGATTGGCTGGTAGGGATTTTGGGCTTGGGCAATATCGCTGGCTTCGTAGAGCTGCACGATATGCGGGTGATGCAAGGTGCGATTGGCGCGGGCTTCGCGCATAAAGCGCTGAAGCGTATCGTTGTCGTGAGCAAAATAGGGTGGTAATACTTTGAAGGCAACCTGACCATAGGCTTGGTGCTGCGCGCGATAGACTTGCGCCATCCCACCACGGCCAATCTCTTCTTGCAATGTATACTCACCCAGTTGGGTATGTTCAAACGATTTCATTGCTGTAATCCTACAACGTCAACTGCGGAGTATCCCGCTTCTAGTATCAAGTGCCAAAAATTGCAGGCTGGGTTGTTGCCCCATTATCACATCATTCGGCAACATTGACAAGCACGAAATTGAAGATTTAAAAAATTCATTAATTAAGCGCTTGAGCGCTTGCTATTGCGCTAAATTTAATCAGCTTGGCTCCAAAGGGGTTGCTAGCTATGTGGATACGCTCTGCAAACGATCATTAACTAGCAGGTTTCGTGCCGCTACGATTAAATGTTGGTTGTATTCATATGTTGGGAAACGCTAATTTGCTGTGCCCGAAGGCCTAAAATCCTACTTGCAAGCGGCGGAGAGTGCGGTATGCTAAGACAACCACCAGAGGTTCCCACCTTCATTTTTAAGGACAATCCATGAACCCGAATATTCGTTTGCTGTCGCTGGCTTGTGAACGGCTCGGTTTGACGTATGAACATTTGCATTCGACCGAAAATATCCTGCGGATTGTTGGCCCTACCCGCAATTGGCTGTTTGTTAATTGGAAGGCTCCGCTCAACGACAACACGCTGAGCGAGATTTGCCGTGATAAAGATTATTTTTATACTCTGACCCACACTGCTATTAAACAACCGCAAACCGAATCCTATTTTCACCCGCTTGGGCCAGAGCGCTTTGCCAAATATCGCGCCTTTGATAGCTTCGAGGCAATTGCCGACGATGTGTTGGCCAAATTTGCCTTGCCTGTGATGATTAAACGCAATCGTGGCTCTGGTGGCCTGAATGTGTTTCGTTGCCACGACCGCGAGGCTATTATTCGTGCGTTGGGCAAAATTTTCGATGGCGCAAGCAAAGATTTTGATTATATTGCCTTGGCTCAGGGCACAATTGACATTGCCCACGAATATCGGGCGGTTTTTTTGGATGGCCAGTTAATTTTGCTCTATGAAAAAAATATCGACCAAGCCTTGTTTGAAGGCAATCTTAGCCCGCTGCACTGGAATGGTGGTAAGGCGGTGGTAATTGATGATCAGGCATTACACACGACGATCAGCAATTTTGCTGCATCATTATTTGCAGCGCTGCCGTTACGCTGGACGGGCTTGGATATTGCCCAAGATCGCAATGGCGAATGGTGGTTGATTGAGGCCAACGCCTCGCCTGGCTTCGAATATATTGCCCGCGATGCTGGCGATGATGTGATTGTCGAGGTTTATTGCAAAGTCTTAGCAACCTTAGGGGTTACCAGCCCAACGCTAGCAGGAGTAGAAGCATGAGCGCCCAACGCGACCAATGGATTGCCCAAATTGAGCAATTACCAGCTCAATTGACCGAACTTGTTCGCCCACTTAGCCCAAGCCAATTGACCACCCCATTTCTCGCCAATGAATGGAGCGTGGCCCAAAATATTCATCATCTGGCCGATTCACATATGAATAGCTACATTCGCTGCAAATTGATCGCTACCGAGCAAAACCCAACCCTCAAACCATACGATCAAGAGCTATGGGCCAATTTTGGTGATTCGCAGCAAGCTGATGTTGAAATTTCGTTGCAATTGTTGCGTTCGTTGCATGCCCGTTGGGTGCAGTTTTGGCGCGAATTGCCTGAGGATGCCTGGCAGCGAACTGGCTTTCACCCAGAAAATGGCCCAGTCAGTTTGCTCAATTTGGTTGAAACCTATGCCGACCATGGGCTTGGCCATATCGACCAAATTCAACGCACTTTAGCTGCTGAGCCGCAATAATGAGCACGCTCCAAGCTGTATTGTTTGATGTTGATGGCGTGTTGTGTGTGCCAAGCTTGCGGTTTGCTGCCTACTTGGAGCGCGAACATGGCATCACCAGCGCCCACACTCGTGAGTTTTTTCAGGGCGTGTTTTTGGAGTGTATCGATGGCAAGGCCGATCTGCGCGAGGTTTTGCCTACCTACCTTGCCCAATGGCCTTGGCCGCATGATCTCGATAGCTTTTTAGCGCGTTGGTTTGGCGAAGAAAGCCTGATCGATGCTCGCGTGTTGAATGCCATGCAACAGCTGCGCGATCGCGGAATAAAGTGCTATTTAGCGACCAACCAAGAGCAGCATCGTAGCAACTATCTTTGGCACGATTTGGGCATGTGGCGTTGGTGCGATGGCATTTTAGCTTCATCAAGCCTTGGCGTGCGCAAACCAGAGCCTTGCTATTTCGCGCTGGCAACGCAACAATTAGGGCTAGCGCCTGCGAGCATCGCCTTTTGGGATGATACCCAAGCCAATGTTGTTGCGGCCCAAAGCCATGGCTGGCAAGCACAGCATTATCGTGATTACAGCGATTTAGCTGTTTGGCTCAACACCAACTCAATTAACTAATTGCCTGAACATAAACAGAGACTGATGGATCAATATTGATTAATCGGTCTCTGTTTATTTTGGCTCGAAAAATAATATTCTCGTAGTTTGTATTTTGCAAGCGAAATATCAGAATTATATCATTGACATAGTATTTGATTATTTGCTACCATAGCAATGCAGAGAACGAAGCCGCCAAATCACTAAGCACTATCCTTCACAGCTTCAATAATGTGATTCAAATTTGCTGCAAATTTCTTTTCATCACCATATATTTCTCACATCCAACTATTACTTTTTCTGGCACTCTATCTATATAGGAATGGCAGGATTATATGTTGAATTCATTACGCAAAATATGTTGGGTAACGATCGTGAGTCTCTTGCTGGTTGCTAGCTTAAAGCCGCAGCCTAGCTCAGCCAATGCCTTTGAGCAAGCTGCTTTCAAAGCTATTTGGCAGCGTAGCGATGGTTTAGTTCAACAAGGTTTGGTTGGTCGCACCTGGCTTTGGGGGCCAGAAGCAGCAATGAACCATTACGAAGCCTATGCAGAAAGCCCAAATGGCGCGCGCCTAGTTCAATATTTCGATAAAAGTCGCATGGAAATAAGCTATCCCGATGCGCCACATGATCAATGGTTTGTTACCAATGGCTTAATTGTCAAAGAAATGGTTACGAGCAAGCTGCAAATTGGCGATGATGCATTTCTCGATTATCAACCAGCAGTAATTCCCGTGGCGGGCGATTTGAATAGCGCAAATACACCACCAACCTATCGGCCCCCAACCTATGCTGGCTTTGGGCTGTGCGAGCCGCAGCTTGTGACTGGCAAGCCAGCAACGAAGCAACTTGGCCAGCCAATTACCGCTTTGTGGCAACAAGATTGTGGCGGCGGCACTGATTCGAGCAAAGCAACCCAATATCCTGAAACTGCAATTGCCGCCTACGACGATGTAACGGGAATCAATATTCCAGCGGTTTTTTGGGACTATCTGCACCAAGCGGGGCCAATCATTGATCAAACAGGCGCGCAGGTGAATGCCAAACCATTATTTGATTGGTTGTATGTTTTGGGTCATCCAATTACCGAAAGTTATTGGGCGCGAATTATGGTTGCTGACGTTGAGCGTGATGTGCTGGTGCAGTTGTATGAGCGTCGAGTATTGACCTACACTCCAGCCAATCCGCTTGGTTGGCAAGTTGAAATGGGCAATGTTGGTCAGCACTATTATCAATGGCGCTATATGATGTTGCCTTCAACAACACCAGTTGATTGCAATGGGCTGGAAACGATTTATCCTGCATCAAATCAAGCAACAAGTATTAAAAATCAAGCCTTAGTGGCAATTTCCCAAAAACTTGAACAAGAAGTGGGTAGCTTTGAGCAGATTTGGTCAATCGAGCGTAGCGGCGCTTGGATTAGCCTTCAAGCACAAATAGAAGGAGTTGAACCAGCGATCATTATCTTAAATCAGACCACCGCTTCAAGTATGCAGGTTCAAGCAGTCTGGAGTGGGCAGGCAAGTGAAGCTCAAATCATTCGCGAATATTTGCTGGAACAAGCGCCAAGAGCAGCGCCAGCACTAATTAACTGTCTGGCACCGTATGGCTTCGTTAATCCACATCTAGGAGACTAGTTAAGGGGTGTTAAATGCGTTTACGTTTTGTATTACTAGCGATCAGCGTGATCGGCATCATCGGTTTTGTGGTTGTGCAACGCAGTAGGCAAGCGCAAACGTCTGAACCCAATCAAATCGCTATTCAAGCGCCAGTTATTAATTGTTATGCCAATGTTCAGCCAATGATCAATCGGCAAAATAGTTCGAGAGTAACGAATGCTGGTTGTGAAGTTATTCCAGCAGCAATAAATGGAGATAGTTTGCATCATTCACCAAATGATCATTGTGTTTTGAATATCGAGCCAATCAGTAAAAGCAAGGATTCCAAAAACTCCGATATAACTGATACTCGTTGTTTTGCTAGCTTTCATGAGGCAATTGAATATGCAACCGATGGCTTTGTTACGCTTTCAGCTGATATGTCACCAGAGATGCTGACCCAGACCATGCTTGCACCTGCGGTTACCGCCAAGAACCTGATTATCGGAATTCAGTTTTCAGCTGAGCATGGCGGGCTGAGCCAAATTTGGGCGACCAGCCAACTCGCTGGATGCAATGGCTATAGTTATGGTTTTGCGACAATGCTAGCTGGCTGGGATGAACAGATTAGCGTGGCCAAAGCGTTTAGCAATTGTAGCGACTTTGAGCATTACGAGCATGCTAATTGGACCGGATTGCGCATCGATTGCACCCAAGCCTGTCCAGGAATGGGCGCGATGAATAATCAAACTTCGTCATGGCGTTTGGATAATGTGCTGCCCTAATTCGATTAATCGTAGATGCATTAAACGGAAAGCGCGATCAATTAATTGATCGCGCTTTCTTTAATGGAGCTTGATGCTTAATCGAGTTGTTCGCTCCAGCCGCGTTCTTGCAAATCTTCGCGCAGGCGTTCGGTCAAGCGCTCGGCATCGGCGCGCCACGTATGAGTAGCTGGCGCTAGCTTCAAAAATTGATCAAAATCGGCAATTGCTCGCGCCGCCGATTGCAAGCCATGAAAACTATGCAAAATGCCGCGTTGCAAATATGGCTCGGCCCACTCAGGATCTTGCTTAATTAAATCGCTGAAATCGCGGACTGCGCCTGCATAATCATCAAGCTCGCGGCCACGAATGACCGCGCGGCGCAAAACTGGCATGCTCCACCATGGCGCGTAGCTTTGGGCACGGGTATAGGCATCAAAGGCCCAGCGATAGATTTGCTTGGAAAGCGTGCGATTGCCCCAATAGGTGCAACTTTGACCCCAAGCAAACCATAGTTTGGCAGTCAACGGAATTTTTGCTTCGCTCATGCATGCTCCTTGTGGGCAATCGTCCTGACCCATGGCGGATTATTGGGCAAATCGGCCTCAACCACCCATTGATCAAGCACGGTTAATCCAACCCCAGCCAAGGCTTTGGTGACTGCTGCTGGTTGATGAAAGGCAAATAAGCGGCCATCGGCATGCCATTGTTCGCCGTCGCCAACTTTGAGGCTCAGGTAGCAAACCCCGTGCGGCTGCAAAACCCGCGTAATCTCGCTTAATGCCAGCGAGAATTCGAGGTGCGGCAGGTGCAGCAGCGAGGCTTGCGCCCAAACGCCTTGTACACTAGCCGCAGCAATTGGCAAACTCCGCGAATCGCCAGCAACCAACGGCACTTTTGCTTGCTTAGCGAGTTGTAACATCGCCCAAGTTGGGTCAAGCGCAACCACGTGGTAGCCAGTCTCGCGTAATAAACGGGCATCGCGGCCCGGCCCACAGCCAACTTCGAGAATTTTGGCTGGTGCTGCAAGCTGCTGCTTAAATCGATCAAGCGATTCTAAAACCCAAGGGCCAACTGCGCCACGGCGTTGCTGATAATCCTCGGCCATTATTTCGTAGGTGGCCACGGTTTGATTGAGCTTGCGATCAGTTGGCTTATGCAGGATGGCGTAAAAATTTCCAGGTGCGCTGGTCATTTCGCGCCGTTCGTGGTAGCGATAGCCCCAACGCTCGTACATAGCCTGATTTTCGGGCGAAACTTCGAGCGCACCCAACGAAATGCTTTGATAGCCTTGAGCGCTGGCCCATTGTTCAACTGTTTGGACCAAAAGCTTGCCATAGCCACGGCCTTGGGCTTCAGGCTTGACACTCAAACGCCAAAGATGCAAATCGGTGTCGGTTGGTTTGAAGGTTCCAACCCGTACCGCTGCCACAATCTGCTCTGCCTCTTCAACGACCAAAATTTGCCAATTGGGATGCTTGGCCTGTGATGCCGTCAGGCTCTCGACCGTTTCCGTGTAGACATAGGCATAGAGTTCGCTTTTGGCGCGCTGAGCAGCATAAGCGGCATAGGTTACCTCAATAACCGCCGGATAATCGGCGTGGCTGGCCAAACGAACTTGGATTGGTTGACGTTCCATTGTGCTCCGACCTCAACAGCAAAATGCTCCGCTTTGTACTATACACCAGAAGTTTAATCCTCGGCTTTGCCAACCGCCGACACAACTTTAAGGTGGCTTTCGCCATACGCTGCGGGGTAATCCAAGGGTGAGGCGGGATAATTGGCTTCAATCATTCCTCGCCATCGCCCTTGCTGCATGCCGCGCTCGACCTGGCCGCGAAATTGCCGCCGCGATAAGCCAACGTGGTTGCAGCAGGCGATTAAATGGCCATTGGCTGGCAATAATTGCACTGCCAAGGCTACCAGTTCGGCGTAATGTTCTTCAGCGCGCCAACGCTTGCCCCGATTGCGCGCAAACGAAGGCGGGTCAAGAATCACCAGATCAAATTGGCGACCTTGGCGCACCCAACGGCTGAGCCAATCGAACACATCGCCAAACACAAACTGACGATCTTCAACCGCCAAATCGTTCAAGCCATAATTAATTTTGCCCCAATCCAACGAGCGGCGCGAAAGATCGAGATTGGTGACGATTGATTGGGGCGCAGCTGCCACCGCCGCCACACCAAAGCCACAGGTATAGGCAAAGGTGTTGAGCACCCGCAATTGGCTGTTGGCAACCAAATTATGTACTCGTTGGCGGGTCTCGCGCATATCTGCATACAAGCCAACGCTCAGGCCGTCGTTTGGCCGTAATTCGTAGCGTAAGCCTGCTTCTTGCACCACTACTTGCTCAATTGGCGTGCCCCAAACTGGTGTAGTTGGGGCTAGCTCGGCCATTGCCGCCTCATCCACATTGGCGGCAGTGCGCGGGCGATATTTGGCATAGATTGCCTGCGGCTGCCATTGCGCAACCAAGGCATTGATCAGGCTCTGGGGCACTTGGCGCACCTGCTCGTTGTAGCACGACGCAATCAACACCTGATCAACTTTATCGACCGTCCAATCCTTTAACCATGGATGGGTTATGCCATCGCTGGGGCCATGGAATACCCGAAAGATTGTGGTGGAAGGGTCAGCAACCAACGGTGCTCGCCGTTCAGCAGCCAATTCGATTAAGCCATTGAGTTCTGCTGGCTCGTTGCTGTGCTGTAATTCGGGCAAGCCTTGGGCAACGCGGGCGAATAAGGCTGGCGCTGGCGCTTGAACATGCAGTGTTGCTTGGCTAATTGGGTGGGTGAAACGCAATTCGCTGGCGTGCAACATCAGCCGTGGAGCAGCTCGCGCCACATCATATAGCTGGTCGCCAACAATCGGATGGCCCAATGCTTCGCAATGCACCCGCAGTTGATGGGTGCGTCCAGTTTTGGGTTGCAATTCGAGCAAACTAAACCGCCGATCAGGGCTGCTCGCCACAACGCGATAATGGGTGATTGCTGTTTGGCCCCGCCGATCATGGGCTGGCGCGACCTGCATCAGGCCATCGCCAGCAGGCGCGATTGCTGCATCGATCACACCTTGGGCTTGGTTGGGCACGCCATAGACCACAGCTTGATAGGTTTTTTCAATCGTGTGTTCCGCAAAAGCTATGGCCAAATTGGCGTTGGCAGCGGGATCAATCGCGAACAACATCACGCCAGAGGTATCGCGATCAAGTCGCTGATGAATTGCCAAATAGTCAAGTTGCAACTGAGCACGCAATGCCCGTTCAACATCGGTTAAGGCCAAATCACCTTGGGGTGCGTGGGTTGCCACGCCAGTTGGTTTATTAATCACCACGATCTGCTCATCGCGGTAGAGAATTTCGAGTTGCATTGGTTGTTTCCTTCAGTTAATTGCTGCTTAGTGTACCGTATAACCGAAGGATGAAGGATGAAAATCAAAAGGCAAAAGGCAAAAACCGAAAGAATGAGCGATGAAGTCAGAAGGCAAAAAGCTGTTTTAACCACGAAGCGCACGAAGAGCACGAAGAAATGGGGCTATTGGCTTTGGTCAGAAGGCTATCGGACATGGGTTGGCATAGCAAAAGTCCATAGCCAAAAGCCAATTGCCTATGGTCTATCGTCCTTCGCGCTCTTCGCGTTCTTCGCGGTTTCGGCGCTTCGTGACCTTCGTGACCTTCGTGGATCAAACAAAAGCCCCCTCGATTGTCAATCAAGGGGGCAATCCACTGCTTACATTCGGAACACACCATATTTTACATCGGCCAATGGTGCGTTGGCTGCTGCCGATAAGCCTAGTGCCAAGCTCATCCGCGTATCAACCGGATCGATAATCCCATCATCCCACAAGCGAGCGCTGGAATAATACGGATTGCCCTCGGCCTCGTATTTATCGAGAATTGGCTGCATAAAGGCTTGTTGCTCGGCCAAACTCAAATCTTGGCCTTTGGCTTGCAACCCGTCGCGGCGCACGGTGAGCAACACATTGGCCGCCTGTGAGCCACCCATCACCGAAATTCGGCTATTTGGCCACATCCAGAGTTGGCGCGGGCTATAGGCTCGGCCACACATGCCATAGTTGCCAGCCCCAAACGAGCCACCAATTACTACGGTGAATTTTGGCACGCGAGCATTCGAAACAGCCATCACCATTTTGGCTCCGTCTTTGGCAATCCCGCGTTGCTCGTATTCGCGGCCAACCATAAAGCCAGTGATATTTTGCAAAAACAGCAGCGGAATCGCCCGTTCGTTGCATAATTCAATAAAATGGGCTGCTTTCAAGGCACTTTCGGAGAATAAAATGCCGTTATTGGCCAAAATGCCAACTGGATGGCCATAGATGTGCGAGAATCCCGTCACCAAGGTTGTGCCATAGCGCGCCTTGAATTCATCCAAGCGCGAGCCATCGACGATCCGTGCAATAATTTCACGTACATCAAATTGCTTGCGGGTATCGGCGGGAATAATTCCATACAATTCTTGGGGATCGTAGCGCGGCGCTTCCGGCGTGCGCAGCGGCCATGGGTTGGCTTTGCGATGCTGCAAATTGGCCACGATCGAGCGTGTAATCGCCAAGGCATGCTCATCGTCGTCGGCAAAATGGTCGGCAACGCCCGAAAGGCGGGTATGCACATCAGCTCCGCCTAAATCCTCGGCGCTGACAATCTCGCCGGTTGCTGCTTTGACCAAGGGCGGGCCACCAAGAAAGATCGTGCCTTGCTCGCGCACAATCACAACTTCGTCGCTCATGGCTGGTACATACGCGCCGCCAGCGGTACAACTGCCCATCACGACGGCAATTTGCGGAATTCCCAAGGCCGACATTTGGGCTTGATTGTAGAAAATACGCCCGAAATGCTCGCGGTCGGGGAAAACTTCTGCTTGCAAAGGCAAAAATGCCCCGCCGCTATCGACCAAATAAATACAGGGTAAATGATTTTGCAGCGCAATTTCTTGGGCGCGCAAGTGTTTTTTGACCGTGAGTGGATAGTAGGTGCCACCTTTGACCGTCGCATCGTTGGCGACGATCAGCACCTCAACGCCCGATACCCGCCCAATTCCCGTAATTACGCCTGCTGCTGGCACATCGTCTTCGTAGACTTGCCAGGCTGCTAAAGTGCCAATTTCGAGCCAAGCGCTGCCCGGGTCAAGCAAACGCTCGATCCGATCGCGGACAAGCAATTTGCCGCGACGTTCGTGACGGGCGCGAGCTTCAGCACTGCCACCTTGGGCAATCTGCTTGGTTTGTTGACGTAATTCTGCCGCCAATTGACGATGAAAATCGGCGTTTTGGCGAAATTCAGGGCTATGAATATCGAGCGTACTCTGAATGATCGACATTGATCGTTCCTTATCACTAGACGTTCGCTGCGAACATGATACCGATGATTGCGCTTAAAACAAACCAACCCGAATTGTTTGCTCGCCATAGGGAAAATCCGGGTCGTCGGGATACATGCCATAGCGCGAGAAAACCCAAGCTTTCAAGGCATGTTCGTTATCAATCACTGCCTCGTAATGTGGTGGCTGATGGCGCTCGCAGGTGGCAACTTCATACTCAACACAGACATTCGGGCGCTGCATATAAATGCCACAGCGGCTATCTTCCTGCAAATGCTCGCATGGCAGGCCAATTTCTATTTCCCACACCGATTGTTTGACCAAGCATTTTACGCCGCGATGCAGCACCAGCCAGCGCAACACATCAAAATCTTCACGAGTTTCTGGGGTGTCAATTGGCAAAATAAATGAGCGACAACACAAACCACCACAACCAGCACAACTCGGCTGATTCTGATTAATCACATTTAAGGCAAGCGACATAGTTCTGTTCCTTGTGGATGAAGTAAACACTGGACAAATCTATTTTAATCCAAAAGTGCTTATTTAACCACGAAGGACACGAAGAACCACGAAGAATGATTAATTCAAACTTCGTGCGCTTCGTGTCCTTCGTGGATCTTTAATCAGTATGTTCTATGTTCTTTGCTCTATGTTCTACGCAATCAATTCAAATGTTGCTTGCAAACCGCCAAGACTACTTGGCGCGATCCAAACATGAAACTCGCCTGGCTCAGCGATTTTTTGCATGGCAGTATTGTGGAAACTGAGGTCGGTGCTGCGCAGCTCGAACGTCACTTCTTGGCTTTGGCCTGGCTCCAAATGGATGCGCTGAAAGCCTTTGAGTTCTTTGATTGGGCGCGTCATGCTGCCCACCAAATCGCGAATATACAGCTGCACAACCTCGGAGCCTGCATACTTGCCAGTGTTGGTGATGGTGGCGCTAATGCTGAGGGTTTGATCGAAGCCTATTTTTTGGTTGGATAAGCGTAAATCGCTATAGTCGAATGTTGTATAGCTCAAGCCATAGCCAAAGGCAAACAAAGGCCGATGGTCAACATCAAGATAACTTGACGTAAAGCCGCTGGGGTCAAGCGGCGTACCAGTTGGAATGCTGGGCGCATCTTCGCTTGGTGGGCGACCAGTGTTTTTGCGATTGTAATAGACTGGCACTTGGCCAACCGTGCGCGGGAAGCTAATTGGCAAGCGGCCCGAGGGATTATCCAAGCCAAACAATAAATCGGCAATAGCTGGGCCTGCCATCGTGCCAGGATGCCATGCATACAACATGGCTTGCACTTTATCCTGCAATTCTCCCAACACCAACGAACGCCCAGCCATTACCACGGCAACCACGGGCTTGCCAGTTGCCACCAAGGCATCGACCAAGGCCAATTGAGCGCCAGGCAAATCGATAAAGGCGCGGCTGTGGGCTTCGCCACTCAAGCCTGCATCTTCACCCAAAAAGGCCAGCACCACATCGGCTGCTTGCGCGGCAGCAACCGCTTCGTCAAACAAGCTGTGATCAGTGCTGCGAGCCTCGGCCAAGCCTTGGGCAAACACAACCTGCTCGTTGCCAAGCAACCCACGAATCGCTTGCAACGGGGTTTGGCTATCTTCGGGCTTGCCATCAAATACCCAACAGCCAAGTTGATCAGCGGCATGATCGGCCAATGGGCCAACGATTGCGACCTTGGTTTGGTTTTGGCTGAGTGGCAAGATTTGCTTATTGCTCAGCAGCACGCAGCTTTCTTTGGCAATTTGGCGGGCCAAATCCAAATGCTCGGCGGCAACCAAGCTTTCACTGGCGGCAGCGTTGGCGTAGGGTTGATTGAATAAGCCCAAGCGGAACTTGATGCGCAGCACCCGCCGCACAGCATCGTCAATTAAATCGAGGCTGAGCGCGCCACTTTCGACTAATTCAGCCAGATATTCGGCGTAGCTGGTGCTGGCCATTTCCATATCAACCCCAGCCGTTACGCCCTTCAAGGCTGCATCACGGGCATCGGCGGCATAGCCATGGGGAATCATTTCGACAATCGAGGCCCAATCGCTCACGACCATGCCATCGTAGGCCCATTCGCCCTTCAAAATCTGGCGTAAGGT
Source organism: Herpetosiphon sp. NSE202 (assembly GCF_042688385.1). Lineage (NCBI taxonomy): Bacteria > Bacillati > Chloroflexota > Chloroflexia > Herpetosiphonales > Herpetosiphonaceae > Herpetosiphon > Herpetosiphon sp. NSE202. Next base: position 322,515 of record NZ_JBHUPY010000001.1, read on the forward strand.
AAATTCGTTGCCCGAGGTTGGCACGCCATTCAAATCGTTGAAGGCGCTCATAAAGGTGGCTGCGCCAGCTTCAGCAGCAGCTTGGAATGGTGCTAAATAGACATCGCGTAGCAAAACCTCTGGAATCCAAGCGGTGTTGTAATCGCGACCATTTTCACTCGCGCCATAGCCAACATAATGCTTGGCGCAGGCAGCAATCGCCTCGGGAGCAGTTAAATCGTCGCCCTGAAAACCCTCGACCATCGCCACGCCCATCAAGCTGGCAAGATAGGCATCCTCGCCACAGCTTTCGGCAATTCGGCCCCAACGTGGGTCGCGCGCAATATCGATCATCGGCGCGAATGTCCAGTTGATGCCAGCACCTGAGGCTTCGCGGGCAGCAACCCGAGCTGCTTCGCGCACTAAATCTGGGTTAAACGAGGCTGCTTGGCCAAGCGGAATTGGGAAAATCGTACGAAAGCCGTGAATCACGTCGCGGCCAATTAACAACGGAATGCCCAAGCGCGATTCTTCGACCGCGATGCGCTGAATTTCATAGGCCTCAGCATCGATCACGTTCAACACCGAGCCTAAGTTGCCTTCACGAACGAGGTTTTTTTGGTTCTCGCCAGTGCCATGAAGTTGGCGCATTTGGCCAATTTTTTCGGCTAGCGTCATTTGGGCCAACAAGGCTTCGATTTGTTGCTCATACTGCATATCTGTTTGTCCTCATTGAGCACGCTGACTGTCATAGTCAAGTTGGCAATCACCATTCGACAGCCTAGAATCGGCCATTGCCGCCCATGCAGGTTGGATTTTTAGCTGGAGGATGGGTTTTGAATCAAGCTGAAATTCTTGATTCGGTTGATATCTAAATTTCTGCAAGCGCTTGCAATTGTGCCGCTAAGCCTGTGCGCTGTCAAGTTGGGCCAAAAACATGAAGAGTGATCCCCTCACCCCAACCCCTCGCCCGTGGCGCGGGCGAGGGGCTTTAACGCCAATGGTTCTTCGACAATGCATTGGGAAACAAGGTCGGCTCCCCCTCGCTCGCGTTTTCGTGGGAGAGGGGGCTGGGGGGTGAGGGCATGGTTGATCACCATGCTTTTTAAAAAACCTACCCTTGAAAGAGGCTAGGGTTGAGGGAACGACCTCTTAAAATTGCCAAGGCCGAGTAAATTCCTCGGCCTTGGCTAATTCGAAGCCAAAATAGTTTAGCGCAGGTATATATTTGGTTGGGGTGGATTGCTCATGCCATCGCCCAAGAAAAAGCTAGGATGTGGTGGCTGATTGTAGGCGGTGTTTTGCCAAGCAATCGCAACCCGATATTGGGCATCGTGCATCAGCGTAAAGAGCCGGCGGTTGGTCGAGGTGCTAGTTGAATAGATTCGCAGCGCCCGATTATCGCTGGTGCGCCAAATTACTTCTTCGCGCCAATCGCCCAAAATATCGCCACTCAACGCGGGAGTTGATTTGGTGCTGTTGTTGGAACTGACATTGCTGCCATTCAGCAAGCGCGTATCGCCTGATGGGCCATATTTGTCGATGCGCGTGGCATCGAGCAATTCGCGCACTGGGTCGCCATCCCACCAAATTAAGAAGTTGGTTGATGATGGTTTGCGGCCAAGCGTCGCCCCGCTGACGCTGCGCAAATTACTGTCCATCGATGACCACGATTCAGCGCCCGGGCTGCCAGCCCAAATATCGCTCGAAACGCCGCGCCCATTATCGCCACCAGCAGCTGTTTGCCACAAGATTTGGCCAGTGCGTGCATCGGCAAACCACGAGCCAGGCTTCGATGAATCTTCGCTGACTTTGAAAATTTCCAAGCCAGGCCGATTTGGATTGAGATCGCCAACATGCATGGCATCGCCGTGGCCGTTGCGGGTGTTCCACAGCGGTTGGCCATTATCATTGATCGTCATGGAACCAAAGATAATCTCATCTTTACCATCTTGGTCGACATCGGCAACCGAGAGGCTATGATTGCCTTGGCCAGCATATTGGCCGCCTGCAACGTTGCTATCGAAGGTCCAACGCTTGGTCAGGCTGCCATTGCGGAAATCCCACGCCGCAATCACGCTGCGGGTGTAGTAGCCACGGCTCATAATCAAGCTTGGGCGTTGGCCATCGAGGTAGGCAATCCCGCCCAAAAAGCGATCAACCCGATTGCCATAATTATCGCCCCAGCTTGAAACCGTGCCGCGTGGTGGATCATAATTAACGGTTGAGCGAATTGCTCCGGTTTGGCCATTGAATACGGTCAGATATTCGGGGCCGGAAAGAATATAGCCGCCCGAATTGCGATGGTCGGCGCTGGCGTTGCCAATCACCGTGCCAGCATTATCGCGCGTGCCATCGGCGGTTTTGGCAGCAACTTCGGCCTTGCCATCGCCATCCAAATCGTAGACCATAAATTGGGTATAGTGAGCGCCAGCCCGAATATTGCGGCCCAAATCGATGCGCCACAAGCGCGTACCATTCAATTTGTAGCCATCAAGGTAGACATTGCCCGTATAGCCAGATTGCGAATTATCTTTGGCGTTGCTTGGGTCCCACTTGAGCACAATTTCATACTGGCCATCGCCGTCGAGATCGCCCACGCTGGCATCGTTGGCGCTGTAGGTGTAGGCCACGCCATCGGGGGTTGTGCCGCCAGCAGGAATTTGCAACGGCACATCAAGGTAGCCATTGGCAAAACTCAGCGAGTTTTCCGAGGCGGTTTGCTCAACGCCATCGAGCACAGGCCGCACGCTGTAGACGCTGTTGGCCGCCGCGCCGCTATCCAAATAGCTGGTGGCGTTGGTAATTGGGCTAGCATTAACTTTGGTTGTGCCGCGATAGAGATTAAAGCCAATCGAGCTTGGGTCGGTACCAAGCATGCGCCAGCTCACAAAATTGTTGCTCCCTTGGCGCACGCTGATAATCCCGCGATTGAGTTTTTCCATTTGGCGGCCCGTGGTTGGGCTTGGCGTGGCGGTTGGCACGCTGGTTGGCACGCGAGTGGCGGTTGGCACGCTGGTTGGAACACGCGTGGCCGTCGGCACATTGGTTGGGCCGTTGGTTGCGGTTGCGATTGCAGTAGGTTGGTTCGTGGCTGTGGCAACTGGCATGGTCGCGGTTGGGCTAATCCCGCCGCCACAGACTACGCCATTGACCGTAAAACTGCTTGGTACAGCCAAACTGCCAGTCGTTGTAGCAGTAAAACCAAAGCCTTGGCTACCACCAGCAGCAATGTTGGCGTTCCAATCGACGTTTTTGGCGCTGACTTGGCTGCCATTTTGGCTCACGGTCGCATTCCAGATTTGGCCAATTTGCTGGCCGCTGGGCGCGCTCCAAGCCACTGTCCAGCCGTTGATCGCACTGGTTCCGGTGTTGTTGATCAGCACATCTGCTTGAAAGCCGCTGCCCCATTGATTGGTAATTGCGTAATTGACTTGGCAGCTCAGGCCAGCTTGGGCTTTGGTGTTGGTGTAGCTAAACGTACTTACCAAAATTGCAATTAATAATAGACAAACTCGCCAACGCTTGTTCATGGTATTGGTACTCCTTGTAATTTGGGTGTCGGCGGCTGAGGATCGGATAATTGGAACCACGAAGAACACGAAGAGCACGAAGAATGAAGCTAGTTCTATGCTCTTTGTTCTATGCTCTTTGTTCTATGCTCTAAATGCTGACCCCTGAATACTAGCTGTAATGGTTCATTGGATTGGCAACGAGTGGCATTCCCTCACCCCCAGCCCCTCGCCCACTGAACGTGGGCGAGGGGAGCGCTGTTCTCGTGGTTCCCCCTCGCCCGCAGGCGGGAGAGGGGGCGAGGGGGTGAGGGGATCAAGCCGTGGTTAACATGATGAACCATTAGATCTTTGTTCTATGCTCTTTGTTCTATGCTCTAAATGCCGACCCCCAATCAACTACTTCGCGCCAGCGCCTGCTTGGACAGAACTATTAACCGAGTTAGCCGATTCGGCGTTATAGCTGTATGGTGGGGTGAACGCTACGCCTGTGCTGATGCGATCGCCAGTTGTATTTTGGTAGAGGTTATCGACCGCCTTAAGATCGCCTTCGTGCAAGCGATGTGGCGTGTTGACCCCGATAAAGGCATTCTTTTCGAGCAACAATTTGGATTGATAGCCTGAGCTAACACAATAATCGTTGCCAGTGGCGGTATATAAATTATTGAAGACGTGAATTTTGCCAAAGCGCGTGCGTGGCATACGTTGCATTGCGCCTGCAAACCACCAGTTATGATGGAAAGTTACGTTCAATTTGCCGCTATCAGTTGAGGCCGAATCATCAGAGCTGCCAATCAAATTCGAGAAGCGATGTTCTTTGTTGGTGGTATAACCAAATTTGCTCCACGAAACCGTGATGAAATCCGAGCCATTATTGATGTCGAAGTTGCCATCTTGGCCGTTGGTGATGGTCAGATGATCGACCCAAACGTGGTGCGAATTGCTAATCCCCAAGGCATCGTTGCCAGCGCGGCATTCGTCGTAGCTAGCACAGCTATTGCCGTTGATCGTGAAGTTTTGCAAAATGATGTTTTGTGAATTTGAAACTTTTACATTGCCTTGAATCAAGGCCTTGTTATTGCCGATGATGGTCTTATTCGAGGCTACCGTAAGCGTGCCTTGCATCGTGCCAGAGAATTTAATAATCATCGGCGAGCTTGATTTGGCGTAATTTTGCAATTCAGTAAAGTTGGCTGCCGTGACCGTGCTGCCGCCTGCGCCACCAGTCGTTGTGCTCAAGCCAGCCCCCGAAACTGTGGCCCAGCCAATCAGTCCATTGCTGACAGGCGGATTGGTTGGCACAACCGTAGCCGTGGCGACAGGGGTACGAGTTGCAGTTGGCGCTGGCGTGCGGGTTGCAGTTGGGCCTGGAGTACGCGTGGCGGTTGGGCCAGGTGTACGGGTTGCAGTGGCAACTGGCGAGGTCGCGGTTGGGCTAACGCCACCACCACAAACTACGCCATTAACCGTAAAACTGCTTGGCACGGCCAAACTGCCAGTGGTTGTGGCGGTAAAACCAAAGCTTTGGTTGCCACCAGCAGCGATGCTGGCATTCCAATCGACGTTTTTGGCGCTGACTTGGCTGCCATTTTGGCTCACGGTCGCATTCCAAGCTTGGTTAATCTGCTGGCCGCTGGGTGTGCTCCAAGCCACTGTCCAGCCATTAATCACGCTGGTTCCAGTGTTGCGCACCACCACATCTGCTTGAAAGCCGCTGCCCCATTGATTGGTAATTGCATAATTAACTTGGCAGCTCAGGCCAGCTTGGGCGTTGGTAATTGGGCTTTTGATTGTGCCAATTAGAGCCGTCACTAATCCAGTTGCAAGCATCCAACGTCGGGCGGTTGTTAATTTCATTGGTCAAACTCCTTGTTGAGGGATGAGTTGTCAGGGATAAGTTGTCAGGGATTGGGATGATTGAAACCACGAAGAACGCGAAGAGCACGAAGAATGGATGTATGTTCTATGCTCTTTGTTCTATGTTCTGCCCTCTGAACCCTAGCCCCTACTTACTATGCTCTATGCTCTTTGTTCTATGCTCTAACTACTGACCCCTGAATCCTAGCTGCTGGCCCCTACTCATATGTTCTATGCTTTTAAATCGCAATCAATTGCCATTGCTGCCACGCGCCGCCTGCATAGCCCCATTGCTGCACGTTTGCTCCATCTGCGCCGGAGCCAGCTGCTACATCAAGCGCTTGTTGGCTATTGCGATTGACAACATAGATATAGCCGCCACCTGCATCGAGCACTTGCCATTGCTGATGGGCCGTGCCGCCATAACTCCATTGCTGCACGTTTGCGCCACTAGCTTTTGATCCAGCTGCAACTTCCAGTGCCAAACCACTATGGCGATTAATGATTTTTTTGAAACCGCTCCCAACATCAACGATTTGCCATTGTTGATTCGCGCCACCGTTATCGGCCCATTGCTGCACATTGCCGCCATTGCTGGTCGATTTGGCGGCGACATCGAGCGCCTTGCCACTTTGGCGATTGATTAGCTTGAAATAGCCAGTTGGGGCTGGGGTTGGATTTGGGGTTGTGCTAGGAAAGCCAGTTTGAATCAAGCCACTCAGATATTGCTCAGAGGTGGTCAGCCAGCCATCGTTATTCAGAAATGTGGCGGTGCTGAAGCTTTGGGCTTGTTGGCTGCTGAGTTTTTTCATCCAACCAACCCGATTGTTGAGGCTTGCGCCACCGCCAGTATTGCCTTGCTCGCCGTAATAGGCGGTTGCTTCGTTGACGCTATTGCCCCAATTATCCCAACCTGCTGGCCGAACATGCGAGCCAAGATTGCTGTTGAGGAAAATCACCCGCGCATAAGGCCGCCACGGTCGGCCAAGGTAGGTCAAGGTATTGCTGGAGCCACTAACCGTGCAGTTGGTAAACACATAGCCTGTCGTTTGGTCGCTGGCGGTACGAGAGTGGGCGGTGATATAGCCTTGGCCGTTGCTCACAATTTGGCACGTATCAAACACTGCCGTGGCATTGCCAAAAATAAAATCAACCGCGCCTTGAATTAAGCAATTGTTGTAATACTGCCGCCCTGCGTTTGCATACAACGTATCTTGATAGCCCAACATGCGCACATTGCGAAAATTCAGGCGGTTGCCGCTGGCATACAGGGCTACAGCTTGGCCAACATTGCCAGAACTATTTTGAATCGTTAGGTTAGTGGCGTTGCAATCGTTAGCGTAGAAATAGCAACTGGCGCTGCCGCTTGTGCCATAGGTTGTGCCATCGGGCTTGGTTTTGCTGGCGTAGTTGTCATACGTCAAAACAGTGCCATCGCGGCTTTGGCCATACAGCGTAATTTTTGGCTTGTTATTGGGAATCGTAATGACTTCTTTGTAGGTGCCGTTTTTGATGAAAATCACCACCCGATTGGGGTTGTTGGTTGGCACAGCGTTGATTGCTGCTTGGATAGTGGTATGCGCGCCGCTGCCATCTTTGGCAACAACGATGCTTGTGGTTTGCCCAGCGACGGGCGCAAGATCCAATTGGCTGGCAGCAATGCCGGTGGCAACGAAGCCTAAACGTCGTAAAAAATCACGGCGATTAAATTGATTCATCGGAGAATCCTTAATAAAGATTAAAAACAGTGCCTAAAAAAAGAGCCGGTAGTTGAGGCGTGCTGCTACGCAACAAATGCGATAATGTAGAATTATAGCAGCTAAAAATATACAGGTTTAGTATATTTCAGTCTATGGGATCGGTCTCAATATAATTAGGCTATAATCATGCATAAATTATTCAATCGAATCATCTGGATGTAAATAAGCAAAGCTTGATAGAATTTAATTAAGCAATAGGCTCAATTAAACATATAAGCAGGCTAAATATTCAATTATTGCTTGTGCATGATTAAACAAATTACATGCATGGAAACTTACTTCAATCAATGGAATATATCTGCACCCATGCAAAATTGTTCATATGATCATGATACTAGCATATTCAAATAATTAAAGCAACTTAATTTTTTAGATTTCTTTAATAAAATGACTAAATCTATATCATATTTAACATACTATTATCGAAAAATGCAGCTTATATGTTGGCTTGAATTTATTCGATTGATAGGCTATTTTCTGTTAAAAATATTCTATTTGGCACTTTGCAAGTGCTTGAATTAAGATAGTTGCTAGCCCATGTTCTAGCTATGAGGAATGATGTATGCAGGTTGTAACCACAATTGAGCAAGTTCGGGCAGCCCGTCGCCAATGGAATACTGTTGGTTTTGTGCCAACTATGGGGTTTTTGCATGCTGGACACCTGAGTTTAGTGCAACAAGCCAAGGCTGAAAATGGCGTGGCGATTGTCTCGATTTTCGTTAATCCAACCCAATTTGGCCCCAACGAAGATTTTGCGAGCTACCCGCGGGATACCCAACGCGACCTTGATTTATTAACCGAAGCTGGCTGCGATTTGGTTTGGATGCCAAGCGTTGAAGAAATGTATCCTGCTGGATTTAGCAGCTATGTCGATGTAGAAGGCGTGACTGCACCCTTGGAAGGCGCGCGCCGACCTGGCCATTTTCGGGGCGTAGCGACAGTTGTAACCAAATTATTTAATGTTGTGCAACCAACCAAGGCCTATTTTGGCCAAAAAGATGCCCAACAAACTGTGGTTATTCGCCAATTTGTACGCGATTTGGCCTTGCCAGTTGAAGTGGTAATTGCGCCAACCGTTCGTGAGGCTGATGGCTTGGCGCTGAGCAGCCGCAATAGCTATCTCACGCCTGAGCAACGGGCAGCAGCCCCAGTGCTCTATCGCGCTTTGAGTGCAGCCCAAACCGCCTATGCAGAAGGCCAAACCGATGCAGAAGCAGTGCGCCAATTAATGCTTGCAACCCTCAACCAAGAACCATTGGCCCAAGTCGATTATGTGAGCATTGCCGATCCGCAAAGCTTGCAAGAATTGACTACTATCGATCAGCGTGGTGGATTGGTTTCGTTAGCAGTGCGCATTGGCAAAACTCGGCTCATTGATAATTTGATATTGTAAGTGCTTGGGCTATAGGAGCTTGGCTCTAGGCTTTGGGCTATAGGCTATTGGATTAACAACTATCCCTCACCCCCAGCCCCTCTCCCACTAAACGCGGGCGAGGGGAGTATCGACTTCGTGGTTCCCCCTCGCCCGTTCGACGGGCGAGGGGGCTAGGGGTGAGGGGAAAATCGTCTTTAACGCAATGAACCTCTACACTTAGCCTAGAGCCTCATATTCTCTGCGCCTCTGCGTTAAAACTCTGCTCGTTGATCGTGGCTTAAAACCCTAGACGTTCAATCCGATCGTCGACCAAACTGCTCACTTCTGGGTGTTGCTCAGCCACATCGCGCAACAAGGTGCGCAATTGGCCTGCCTCAAGCTCATCGAGCGTAACTTTGGATGTTGTTGCTTCTGGCAGAACTTGGTCGGAGCAATAGCTCAAAAAGAGCAGCACCGCCACGCCATGAGCGCAACACTCACTAGCCTGCGCTACGCATGTGCATTGAATTGTAATCTGCTGAGCAGAGTGAGTTTGGATACTAACCAAATAATGGCGATTGTTACGATCAACAACCGAGGCCTGAACGCTTGCACCATGGGCTTGGACAGCTTCGACCATGCCTTGCTCGAAATATTCTAAGCCCTGTTCAAAGTTCACTACGCCTGCGATTGCCTGAATCTGCGCCTCAGAAACCACTGGAAACTCCATACGTACCTCGTGTTATGCGGCTAACTTATTCTAACCCGAGAATCCATTGCTGAATACTCCCAACCAGCGTGTTTGGTTCAGCATCAACGTTAAGAGTTAGGGCATTGCTGGGCATTTCCAAGGTTGCCAATTGGCTGGTTAATAAGCTACTCGGCATAAAATGATTGCTGCGTTGTTGCAAACGGGCCTGAATTAAGCTTGGATCGCCAACCAAATGTACAAAATGCACCTGTTGATTAATATGCAAATAGGCCCGATATTCGGCGCGTAAGGCTGAGCATGCCAACACCAAACTCTGATTTTGGCTACACGCCGCCTCAATTTGTTGGTGCACCAAAGCTAGCCATGGCCAACGATCGGCATCGGTTAATGGCTGGCCGCTGGCCATTTTTTGGCGATTGGCCTCGGGATGCAGATCGTCTGCATCGATAAAGTGCCAAGCTTGAGCTGCCGCCAACTGCTGGCCAATTGTTGTTTTGCCAACTCCGCTCACGCCCATAACCACAATCACCATAACAACTCCATTTAAGCCAAAAGAGAGAGTTGGTGCAAACCAACCCTCTCAAATGATAATCGGTTGTGGATGTATTCAGAACTGGAGGCTATGGCGTTGAACAACCGTTGATCGTAGCAAGAACATGCCGCCAATGCCGACCCCAGAGCTAAGATAGAACCAGACAAACGCGGCGGGCAAGCTGATTGCTGCCAAGCCAATTGCTGGGAGCACAATTGCTAGGCTGCCAACCAAAACTGCTGCTGGGCCATGTAATTTGAGCCGTTGGCCAATCACCATCGCGATTGCTGCCAGCCCAATCAAATAGGGCACTTGGGCAATCAGCAACAAGACTGGCAAGACCGCCAAGCCAACCAACGAGAAGATCAAGAGCAAGGCGATGCCGCCAACGACTACTACCGAAAGCACCGACCACACGAGGCCCAAGCCCAAAGCGCGTTGCGTGGCCAAGCGAATAATTTGAGCGCCGCTGGCAAATGAACGTGGCCAAATCAAGCTCAACAAGCTAGCGATAATTGTGGCCAAAATTGCCAAAACAACTGCCAGAATGACCCGCGTTGAAGTGTTCAGCGTTTGATTGCCTTCGACTGGTAAGAGCGCTGCTGCGCCGCTATCGCTGAGATTGCCATTGAAAACGGCTCCAGCTTGGGCAACATCAGCGCCCGATTGCATCTGAACTTCGCCCGTTGCAGCCATCACATTGCCTTGGGCAATCGAATCTGCTTCGAAGGTAACATTGCCAAACAAACTAACTACATCGCCTTCGACTGAGCCACGGACGATAATCGAGCCAGTGACCGAAGTTACATCGCCTTCAACCACACCATCGATCACGATTGGTTGGCTGATGGTTGCGATGTCGCCACCTTCAGTTGAGCCAGCGCGAACTACCAACGCATCACCATCGGTTCGCAGCGCTTGCGCAAACACAAACGTTGGTGAGGCAATAATAATCAGGGCTAGAATGATCCAGCCAAATAAGAACGCTCGTGGATTGCGTTTCATTGTTCTACCTCCACAAGCAGCGCCGGTGAAGGGGTCAACAAACGTCGCCAGATCATCAGTGCTGCACCTGCAAGCACAAGCACCCCAAGGAGCAAGGGGATGCCAATTAATCCAAGGGTTGCCGCCATCGGCTTGCCTGCTAAGGTCAAGGCCATAACCCCGCGGCCTGCGCTTGAATCAACCCCGCCAAAGGTGGCGGCAGGCAAGGAACTATCGAACAAGACCCCATAACCGCCCCAGAGGACGATTAATGTGACGAAGCCCAGAACCACACCCCACAGCACACGTTGACGTAAGGCACGGCTACGGGCTTGAGTTGCTGCAAGCGCAGGAGTCGCTGGTAATTTTGCCATTAAGCTGGCGGCAAAATTTGGCGGTGGAATAGCCGATTTGGGAGCGGCTAAGGCGGCGGGCAATTGCCCAAGTTCATCGAGGCACATTGGGCACTCCTGTACATGGCGAGAAATCAGTTGTTGGTCGTCAGGGTCATCTGGTTGTTGAGCGCGTAGCTCGCGAATCGAACGGCATGTCATAGCTCTGCTCCTTGTTTATCCAACGCAGCGGCCACCATATTGCGAGCACGATGGAGCCGGGTTTTAACCGCACTTTCTGATAGCCCCGTAATATTTTCGATCTCTTGATAGGAGAGATCGTTCCAGTAGCGTAGCACTGCCACCAGCCGATAATGATCGGGCAGCGTGGCTAAGGCACGCTGGACGGCATCGCGCAACTCACCACGCAATGCTGAGCGTTCAGGGCCATCATCGGTACTTGGTAGGGCAAATGCCAAATCATCAAGTGGCACTATCGGTCGCCGTCGCCGTAAGCGATCAATGCAGTAGTTCGATGCGACTGAAAAGAGCCATGTAGAAAATTTGCGGCTTTGATCGAACGTTTCAAGCTTGGTATAGGCCCGGATGAAAATTTCTTGGGCTGCATCTTCGGCCTCATGGCCATCGTGCAACATCCGGTAGGCCAAGTTGAAAATTGGCCCCTGGTACAATTCGACAATCCGTTGAAATGCAATTTGGTCGCCACGAATTGTCGCCCGCACCAGCGTCAATTCTTCACTATTGATCTCTGTCACGCGGTTCTACCTCGCACCACTATACTCGGTACGCGCTGAGCAAGGGTAATGTTTCATTGTCAAGAGGGGATTTTGGGTTCCCATCGGTGTGATGCTCGCTATGGTACCTAAGGATGGCCTAAATGGCAAAAGTGACGCTTACTACGGGCAGCTAAAACTCTATCTATGCAATAAAGTACGCCAATCTAACAGCCTACGAATAGTATTCTGCTGCAACCTCGCGTATAATGCATAGTGGCTTTTAATCGTGTTCGTTGAAAGGAATCACTCAATGACCAATCCACCACAAGGGCTGGACGAAACCACCCAAGGTGGCCCGCAGCGGCCTGTCGTGCCGCCACAGCGGGTTCAGATTCGCTGTCAAAATTGCCAAACGCCGTTTGTGGTGGCACTTTGGACATACGTTGATGTTGGGGTGCAGCCCGAATTAAAAGGTGCGATGCTTTCCGGTCAATTAAATGTCGCTGTCTGCCCCAATTGTGGCGCTGGCGGCATGTTGGCCTCACCGTTGATTTACCACGATCCAGAAAAGAAATTTTTCTGGACGCTCTTTCCGCAAGAATTAAACTTGCCACCAGAAGAACAAGAACGCTTCGTTGGCGAGGCTTCCAAAGTGGCCATGCAATTGTTGCCACCAGATGCTCCTCGCGGCTATTTGCTCACGCCACGGCGCTTTATGACGATGCAAACGCTGATTGAAACGCTGTTGGAAAGCGAAGGCATTACCAAAGAAGCGATGCAAGCCCAACGCCAACGGGTCGAGTTGCTGAGCCAACTGGCCGAAGCGCTCGAAGCCGATCGGGCCGAGAATTTGCTCGATTCAGCAGAAGGTAAATTGGCGCAAGTAGTGGCCGATAACAAAGCTGCACTTGATGGCGAATTTTTCTTGACCCTCAATTCGTATATTGAAGCAGCCTTGCAACAAGGCCGCGAAGATAGCGCCGAAATGATTGGCGAGCTGAGCCAACGAGTGATGCAGTTGAGTGGTTTTGATCCGGTTGCCGCAGGCTTGCAAGAGCCAGCGGTCGAAGATGTGGTTGCTGCCTTGCGCGATGCAGATGATGCAAGCCTCGAAGATGTGATTAGCAATTATCGTCCTTTGATCGATGATGAAACCTTCGAAGCTTGGGATGCGCAAATTGCTGCCTTGCCTGAGGCAGAGCAAGCTGCTGCCCAAGCTCGCCGTGAGCATATTTACAGCACGCTCGAACGCATGGATGCTGAAGCACAAGCAATTTTTGAAACAGCCAATGGCCTGTTGCGCGATGCCTTGCAAGCAGAAGATCCGCGTGCCTTGTTGAGCGAGCGGAATAAAGAGCTGAGCGAAGCCTTCTTTGTGGTGATCGATGCCAACTTAAATGCAGCGATGCGCACTAATCAGCAAATTATTGCCGAGCAATTGATTCTGTTGCGCCAAACCGCTGCCGAAGTGCTGCAAGAGGCCATGACCCCCCAAGAACGCTTGATCAATCAATTGTTGAGCGCTGAAACTGCTGGCGATGCTACCAAGTTGCTGCGCAAAAACATGGCCTTGGTCAACGGCGATTTCGTCAAGGAAGTCAACGAATTGGCCGAACAAATGGAAAAAGCAGGTCGCAAAGAAGTCGTTGATCGTTTGCGCCAAGTCGCCCGCGAATCGGCAAGCCTGCTGTTTTAAGGGATGAAGGATGAGGGATGAATTATGAATATGATCATCGCTCATCCTTCACATTTCTGCATAAAAGTGGCCTATGCTGGGAGCTTTATGATGCTGTGATGGCGGTTTTCATCCCTCATCCTTCATCCTTCATCCTTCTATGAAAGCTTTACTTCGTTCGACAATTGTGCGCAGTTTGGCGCTGGCCTTAGGTGTTTTTACCCGGCCAGCGCCAGCTCAACCGCAGCGCATTTTGGTGATTAAGCCCGACCATTTGGGCGATATTTTATTGTTGACCCCCGCCTTACGTGCTTTGCGCCAAAGCCAACCGCAAGCCCATGTCAGCGTGTTGATTGGTTCGTGGGCCGAGCGGCTTTTGGCAGATAACCCCGATCTTGATGCAATTGAAATTTGTGAATTTCCTGGCTTTGTGCGTGGTGCTCAGCCCTCGGCTTTGGCTCCCTATCGCTTGCTCTGGCAGGAAGCTGCCCGTTTGCGCCAAATGAAGTTTGATACAGCCTTGGTTATGCGCGATGACCATTGGTGGGGCGGCTTGTTGGCGCTGGGATCTGGTGCTGGCCGCCGGATTGGGTTTGCGCATCCCTTGGTTGCGCCAAGCTTAACCACCGCCTTGGCTTGGAACCCAAATGCCCATGTAACCCAACAAGCCTTAGATTTGGTTGCTGCACTTGGCTCTGTTGACACGCAAAAGTATAGGTTGCGCTTTGTGCCAAGTGACGAGGAACATGCTTGGGCAGCTGCTTGGCTGGCCCAACATCAGATTCAAAAACCCTTGGTGGCGATTCAGGCAGGCAGCGGTGGCGCGGCGAAATTATGGCCAGCTGAGCGTTGGGCTCAGGTTGCTGCCCAATTAGCTGATCAGGCGCAAATTGTGTTGACTGGCGGGCCTGCCGATGCTGCTGATGTGGCAGCAATTAGCCAGCAGCTGACGATTCCGCATCTGAATGCGGTTGGGCAGGCCAATTTAGGCCAATTAGCAGCTTTATTTGGGCGCTGCGCTGTGGTTTTGGGGGTTGATACTGGCCCGTTGCATTTGGCGGTAAGCCAAGCCACGCCCACGATCCACCTCTTTGGGCCTGGTGATAAGCGGCGTTTTGGGCCTTGGGGTGATCCGCAGCGCCATGTGGTGCTTGATGCAGCAATAGCGTGCTCGCCATGTGGCGTGTTAACCCATTGCCCACGCCAAACCAAGCCTAGCGAATGTATGACCGCAATTGCGGTGCACCAAGTTGTGCAGCAGGCTAAACGCTTGCTGGCGCAGGCTGGAACATCGAGCTAACTTGCTACGTACCATCGCTACAATCAAATTTTTTTGAGGAACTACGTCATGCAACAATGGGAATATCATGTTGAACTTGTCGATGTTAGTGGCTTTTGGGGACCCAATGTTGACCCAGCTGCAATTAGTTTGATGCTGAATAAAGCTGGCAAAGATGGCTGGGAGCTGGTCAATCTCGTTGATCTCAACCATGGCCAAGGCCAGAGTTCACGACTCCTCGTAACGTTTAAACGTCAGCTCCGCACCAATCAATAATCGGTTTAATGCCTGATTGAGCGGCATGCGGGCTATGGTATAGTAGCCCTATCATGAATGCATTGAAGCAACAGCACGCGCGGCATTGGCCTCGGCATATTCAAACAGTCAGTTGGATCATTCTGATTCAACTGGCTTTGTTTTGCCCGATTGCCTGTATTGCCCATTGCTGGTGGTGGGGCATGCAAAGCCAAACTGGCGCTGCTTCGAATCATGCGACGATGTTGGTTTGCGATTTGCACGCACAGCATAGCGATTCTGCACCGCAACCAATGCCTCCGCTGCCTGATGGCTTGGCAGCAGTCTATCCAATGGTGTTGCTCCTGCTTACTAGCTGGATGCTTGCGCCGCGTGTATGGCGACGCTTAGGTCAAGTGCAGCGCGTTTGGCCGAGCTATCATCCACAAATTATCACGCCCCCGCCAAGAATCCTCGTGCTTGGTTGATAACTATATTCCTGCAATTGTAAATTTCTAAAATCCGAAGGATGGGTGCTATGAAATACGCTCATTGGCTTTTGGCCTGTGTGCTGCTTGGGCTTGGTTTGAGTTTAAGCGGTTGTGGCACGGCTAGCTATCAGATTATTCGTCCAATTGAAAACCCAACCGCTGCGCCCGATTTTAGCCTGATTGATCAGCATGGCGCTGAATTCCATTTGGCTGAGCAACGCGGCAAAATCGTAATTCTCTTTTTTGGTTTTACTGCTTGCCCTGATGTTTGCCCCTTGGCTTTGGGGCTTTCATCACAGGCTCGCAAACAGCTTGGCGCTGATGGCGACAAGGTGCAAATTGCCTTTGTAACGGTCGATCCGGAGCGCGATAATCCAGCGACGATCGATCGCTATGTTTCGTTGTTCGATTCAACGATTCTGGGCTTAAATGGCGAAACGGCGGCGGTCGAAGCGGTGAAAAAAGAGTATGGGGTGCATGCTCAGCGGCGCGAATTGCCCGACTCGGCCTTGCAATACACCATCGATCATACTGCTGGCTTATATATTATCGATCAACAAGGGCGCTGGTTTGCCATGGCCAACCACGATGTTGATCCAACTCTTTTAGCGACTGATCTTAAAACGATGTTGCAATACATCGCTGTTGAATAAGTGGAGAAACGCTTCATGAAACGCTTTATGCTTGGTTTATTGGTTTTGTTTTTGGCTGGGTGTGGTGCTACAACCGATAACGCAGCTAGCCCATTAACGATCGAAGGTTCGTTTGCGCGACCTGCCTTTGCGCCGGCAACGCTTATGCAAACCCCAACTATGGCAACCACGCCGATCAGCCCAACCATGGGTGGCGGCATGGGCGGTGGTGCGATGATGGGTAGCAATAGCGCCGCGTATATGACGATTCGCAATACTGGCGCTGCCGATAACTTGATTGCTGCTGCAACTGATGTTGCTGGCAAAGTCGAGTTGCACACAGTTACTGCCGATGGCGATGTGATGAAGATGGAGCAAGTTGAGAAAATCGAAGTGCCAGCCAATGGTGAAGCAGTATTAAAACCAGGTGGCTTCCATATTATGTTGCTGGAAATCAAACAGGATCTCAAAGTTGGCGATACGCTTGATCTTACGTTGACCTTTGAAAAGGCTGGCAAGATTACGGTTAAAGTGCCAGTTCAAATGCCAAGTGCCCAATAAGAGCAGAGAACATAGAGCATAGAGCATAGTTGAATAGACGTTGTGCCATGCATCTAAACCATAATTCAAATCCCTCGTCTAGTTGAATGCTGGACGAGGGATTTTGCTTAACTTCATTTTAGGCGGCCATCGCTTGATCATTTGGAGCTTGGCGAACCTGTTCGGCGGCGCTGATCCAGCCTTCGATGGTGCTGGGTTTTTTATCCTTGCGCCCAAGGTAGCGCTGTACGGCGTTCCAATTGTTGCCGCCAACGACCGAGGAATAGCGCGCAAAGAAGCGGCGTTCTGCTTCATTGGCATCGACGGGGCGGCCTGTGCGCTCAGGGCTGTTGCCAAAGGCTTCGTCAAGCGCTAGCTCAGGATAAAGCGTGCCAAGTTTAGCGGGATAATTTGCGCCCAATTTGAGGTGCAATGGCCGTGGTGGCTTGATGATTGGCCGCATTTGGCGTTGTTCGCCATCGCGCTCAACCAGGATAATTGCATCGGCCTCGTAGGTAATGTGTTCATCGGCCAGCACGCGCAAGCCCACATCGGTATGGTTGCGATCTTCGCTTTGTTCGCTATATTGTTTGGCCAAGTGGCCGATGATAATCACATGGAAGCCATGTTGTTTTAGCTCGGTCAGGCCAGTATAAATCGCTTGCAGGTTGCGATTGAAAGAGGCATATTCATCAAACTCAATTTGGGTTTTGCGATCGGTTTCTGCGCCAGCCCGTTGCTGAGCATGAGCGCGCATCGCTTGCAGCACTTTGGAAACTGAGTCGAGCACAACGGTATCGCCAGCCTTGCCAATGCGCAAAATCTCTTGCATTGCGGCCAAAATTTGTTGGAGTGAAAGCGTTTGAACCGCTTGGATCGATTTATGCACGCCTGGCTTGCCCAAAAGATTCTTGGCAGCGCCCTCGGTATCCAAGATCCAGACCGTGCCGCTGCGGCGGGTGCTGGCGGCTAAGTGCGATTTCCCTGCGCCAGATTGGCCGGTTAATATAAATAAACTGCCTGTTTCAAGTTGTTCGAGCGACTGAAACATTGTGCTATTCCTTTCGTGAACTCGGTTACCCATAGCCATTGCTGGCCCGTATCCAATCAATATACATAAAAAATATAGAACAAATGTTTCAATGTGTCAAGCAGCAAAAAGCCACAGGTTTTCGGCCTGTGGCTAAATCGGTTGTTTTTCATCGGCTACTTATGGTTGAATATCGCCGCCTTCGATGCGTTTTTTGGCTTCGCGGCGGTTGCGACGGCCTTCGCGGCGCTCGGTAGCTGCTGGTTTCTCAAGCAGCTTTTCCTCTTGCTCAACTAAATCGGCTTGAGGATTGGGCGAATCGACCAGCTTGCTATGCAGATAGGCCAAGATAATCCGTGCGACAGCGGCCATTGGGATGGATAATAGGAGGCCCAAGCCGCCAGCTACCGCTCCCCCTGCCAGAATTGCAAAGATCACAAAGACTGGGTGCACATTGACGATGTGGCCGACCAAGTTGGGAATAATAAAGTGATCTTCGAATTGGCGCAGGGCAAAGTAGGTGATGACAATTACCAAGGCCAGCAACCATGGCTCCCAGCCAAATGGGGTTGTGCCTTGGAACAAACCAACTAAGGCGGCGATGGCGGTGGCCAAGTATGGCCCAATGATGGGAATAATTTCCAAGAAGCCTGTGGCAATGGCAATGATCAAAGCATATTTGACTTGCAAAATCGAGAGCGCAATATAGCTCAGCACCGACATAATGATAATCAGCAAAAACTGACCGCGAATGTAGGCCGAGAGCACGCGATCGATCGAGCTAACCAATTGGCGAATTTCATCGCGATGACGTTCGGGAATCAAGCGATAGAAATTATTAGGGATAGTTTCTGCTTGCAGCAGCAAATAGAACGTCACCACAAAATAGACCAAGGTGAGAATGAAGCCTTCGGCAATCCCAAATAAAAACTTGGGTGCAGCACTTGGCAAATCTTTGGCAAAGGCAGCGATTGCGCCAGAGATTTCACGTTCAGCCTCGCGCAAATTAATAATTTCGACCCCACGAATTGTGAGCGATTCATGTTTCTCGACATAATTACTTGCGTCCTCAAGCCATTCGGGAATGGCCTTGGCAAGATCGTTAATTTGGGTCGTGATGATGGGGATGACATTACTTACCAGCAGCGTTAACAGCGTAAAGCCGATGATATAGAGCACAATCACCCACCAAAAACGCGGGGTTTTGGTCCGCCGTTGCATCCATGTAACAACTGGGTTAAAAATATAGGCTGTGATGATTGCCCAGATAAAGGGAATCATAATATGCCAGGCTTGGTTGACCAAGTACAGGCTAATAATAACAATCGAAAGGACTGTTACAAACTTTGCGCGCGGCGAGAAACGAATCGGGCTAGTAGGCTGAACGTGCATAAAATCTCCTCCACATGGCCATAGCGTTATTGTTGACGCGAGCGACCAAGGGGAATATCGGCCTTGAGGTGGTCGGTAGCTTCGCCACGGGTCAAGGTTACTTCAATGGCCTCTGGGTTGGTTACTTCAACGTAACGCTCGATTACTGCAATGATCTCACGTTTCATCTCATCCATATCATGCGGCGAGAGATGAACTCGATCATGGACTAAAACCGTCAACAAACGCTCTTTGGCAACCGACGAACTGGTCGGTTGCTTGCGACCAAAAAGATTATCTAAAAAACCCATAGATCCGCTCCATGTGGAAGATAAGGTTGGCTAGGTAGCGCCATTTTAGCGGCGTGTCCGAAACATATTGACCAATTGGGCCCATAAGCCTTGTTTTTCATCGAGCACAAGGAAGGGAATATCGTGGCCAAGTAAACGGTTGGCGATATTATTATAGGCTTTTCCGGCCATTGAGTCGCGATCTAAGACCGCTACTTCGCCACGGTTGGTCGAGACCACAATGCTCTCGTCGTCGGGCACAATCCCAACCAAGTCGATTGCCAAAATTTCTACCACATCGGGCGTATCCATCATGTCGCCGCGAGCAACCATGCGCGCCTTGATCCGATTGATAATGAGCTTTGGGTTGCTTTTTTCATACGCTTCGACCAAGCCCACAATCCGGTCGGCATCGCGGACGGCTGACATTTCAGGAGTTGTGACGATCAAAATGTGGTCTGCGGGTGCAATGGCATTTTTAAAGCCGCCCTCAATGCCTGCTGGCGAGTCGATCAGAATAAAATCGAATTCGCGGCGTAGCTCGTTGCAGAGGGCAATCATATCATCAGGCGTTACCGCATCTTTATCGCGGGTTTGGGCTGCTGGCAACAAGAATAAATTATCAGGAAAGCGCTTGTCTTTAATGAGCGCTTGGCGAGTCCGACAGCGGCCTTCGACCACATCGACCAAATCGTAGACGATGCGATTTTCGAGGCCCATCACAACATCGAGATTGCGCAAGCCAATATCGGCATCGATAGCAACAACCCGTTGGCCTTGCATAGCTAACGAGGTCGCGAGATTAGCGGTGGTGGTGGTTTTGCCAACCCCCCCTTTACCAGAGGTGATTGTAATTACTTGTGCCATACATGATCCTCAAAGGCCCACTAGCGGCGTGGGGCATCCCATGGTACTACTACAATGTTGTCGCCATCAAGGCTGGCTTGTTCAGGGCCAGTTGGGCGATGATTATCGGGTGTGCGGGCAAGGTTCTCGGCAATCCGCAAGAGGGTTGGGCTCAATTCGAGCGCACAGACAATCGCTTGTTGATTGCCGCCAACTCCTGCATGGACGGAGCCGCGTAAGCGCCCCCAAATGATGATGCTGCCGTGCGCGCTAATTTCGGCCCCAGCATTGACATCGCCGACCACAACAACATGGCCTTGATGCTTAATTGCTTGGCCTGAACGCACGGTGCGCCATAAAAACAAGCCTTCGCCTTGCACCACGGGTGGAGGAGTAGACCGTAGGCTGTCGGGGTGGCGGGTTTCCACGCCAGCGTGCCGACCAGTAGTTCGATTGGTTGGTGCGATGGTGATTAATGCAGCTGGCTCAATATCATGTTCGGCCATGATTGCCAAGATTGCCTGTAGCTCTACATCGGTGATCGACCGTTCGCCAACATCGATCATTAATTTTGCGCCATGATAAAACGATGATCCTTGGGCTAGCTGCTTGCGCAGGGCTTCAAGGACTTCTTCCCACGCTGCGGTGGGGTGTAAAATCAAGCGCAGCCCGTCACGGCTGCCTTTTAACGTGATGCGCTCTTCCATATCGCGCATTATACCGTCTCCGTCAAGAAAACGAAAATAAGAGCAAAGAGCATAGAACATAGAGCATAGTAGCCGTAATTGATGCCTAATTTAGCAAAAACCACAAGCATAGTGCTTGCATATGTTCTATGCTCTTTGGGTCATGGTTCATTGCGCTAACATGGCCAGATCCCCTCACCCCAACCCCTCTCCCGTGGCGCGGGCGAGGGGCTTTAACGCTGTGGTTCTTGTGCAATTGGTCGGTGAAAACGACGGCTCCCCCTCGCCCGCGTTCAGTGGGAGAGGGGGTTGGGGGGTAAGGGAATATGGTTGCCAATCCAATGAACCATGACATCTATGTTCTATGTTCTATTGCAGTCCCATGACTAAACCTGCATACTTTTCAGTCAAAACGCGGGCTTGATCTTCGTTGACTCCCTCGGCAATTACGTGAATAAACGGGCCATCAGGGTCGGGCAGAATCAGCACCCATTCTGGCCCAAGCTCAATCTTGATGCCATCGATATTTTCTTGTGAGCGTTCAGCATATTGTTCGTTGAGAATCCGCATGACTTTGCCTTTGGATTCCCAGCGACATGGCACTTTGTGGTTGGCCATGGCCGAGCGCGGCAACGAGCGCCTAATTTCCGAGAGCGGAATATTGGCCCGCGCCAGTAATTCCATCAATTTTACAATCGCAAACAGTCCGTCGGCCACCGGAAAGAACGATGGGAAAATCAGGCTACCAGCACCATCGCCCAATACACATAACTCGTTGCATTTGGCTGCTTGTTGCATCAACGCGCCCAAGGCGGTTTTGGTGCGCTGAATTCGCCCGCCGTAGCGCTCGGCCAATTTATCGAAGAGGCGCGGTGCAGTAACTGGCACGGCAACCGTGCCGCCACTGTTGGCTTCCATGGTGAGCGCGGTCACAGCCGCCAGCAATTCAATATCGCTCAAGCGATGGCCCGTATCATCGACCACATACATTCGTTCGCCGCCAGAATCGAGCCGCACGCCAATATCGGCGTTCATCACGGGTACAATCGCCGCCAGCCGTTGCATGCCAGCATTGAATTGATCGGCGGTTTGGAACAAGCGATCTTCATCGATTTGGGCATTCAGCTCAACTAAATCAACATTCAAGCGTCGCATAATCGTGCCAAGAATTTGGGCCGCATTCGATGAAGCATAATCGATCACAATGCTCCATGGTTGTTCTAGCTCTGGCAAAATCTTGGGGTCGAGCGATTCCATAAATTTATCGATATAGACCGAGTTGTAATCGCTGTTTTCAGTAATGCGACCAATTTCATCGAGATAGACGCGGCGATAATCTTCGCGAAAGTAGGTATTTTCGATCTTGCGCTCCATATCGCTGCCAAGATCCAGCCCACGATGATCGAAGAATTTAATATCAACAACCCGATTATCGAACGGCGAAAGCCGCACATGCATGCCGCCCGCTGCTTTTAGGGCATAGGTCAAATAGCGTGCGGTTGGAATTGGCACCGAATGTAAATCAAGCACATCGATGCCCGCCGATGGAATGCCCGCAATCAAGCCGCGTTTGAGCATGCGTGGCGTATAATGCGCATCGCGGTTCATCGTAACCATGGTATTTTTGGGCAAAATTGCGCCGTAGGCAGCGCCTAATTTGGCACAAAATTCTGGCGTAAGGTCGATATTGACCAAGCCGGTAATGCCGTAGCGCCCAAATAAAACCCGCCGCCCTTGCGCCCCCCAAATAATCGAGGCACTGACGGTTGCGCCTTCTTCGACTTCTTTTGAGGGCCAAATTTTGACGTTTGGCTGAATGACCGCGCCAGCATTAATAATTGTGCTGTCGGCGACGACCACGCCCTCGAAGAGCAACGAACGACTTTTGATATTGCACTGCTTGCAGACAATCGCACCCCGCAGCTCGGCCCGCTCGCCAACATATGAGTTGCGCCACATCACCGAGCGATCAATTGTCGCTCGCGAATCAATAATCGTGTAATCGCGGATGACCGATGGGCCAAAGACCATCGCCCCACCTTTGATTTTGACCCCGTGGCCAAAAAAGACTGGGCCATGAATTTGAGCATCAGGAGCAATTTCAACTTCGCCTTCGATCCAAACATTATCACCACGATCTTGGCCCAATCGCGGCAAATTAACCATGCCCATCAAATAATCCGAGCAAGCCCGCATATAGGCATCGATGGTGCCAACATCGGTCCAATAGCCCTCAGCAATATAGCCATAGAGCAGCTCGCCGCGTCGCAACAAGGCTGGAAACAAATCTTTGGAGAAATCGAAGGCATCGCCCAGCGGAATATCGTCGAGCACACTGGGATCGATCACATAAATGCCAGTATTGACGGTATCAGAAAAAACCTCGCCCCAGCTGGGTTTTTCGAGGAACTGGCGAATTCGGCCAGCATCATCGGTGATCACCACGCCATATTCAAGCGGATTGGGCACGCGGGTCAGGGTAATGGTGGCCTTCGCATTCGAGCGTTTATGGGCTTCGATCAGCGCTGTCAGGTCGAAATCGGTCAGGGCATCGCCCGAAATCACGATAATTGGCTCGCTATCATCGTCGATCAAACGCGAGGCATATTTGACGGCTCCTGCTGTGCCAAGCGGCACTTCCTCGACCGAATACGAAATATCAACATCAAAGGCCGAGCCATCGCCATAAAAATCTTGAATAATATTGGCTAGATACTGAACGGTAATAATAATATCGGTAATGCCGTGACGTTTTAGCAGCTCAATAATATGCCCCATCACTGGTCGATCAACCAGGGGAACCATTGGTTTTGGCCGACTAATCGTGAGTGGACGGAGCCGAGAGCCTTCACCCCCAGCCATTAAAACTGCTTTCATGGTCTGCAACCCTCGCAGTGTCAACAATGCAGCACTCAGCGCGGTGGCCAGCACGGGCATTCGAGGGCCGCGCCGTTGTTCAGTATACCAGAAGAACCTGGCAGAATTGGAGTGCTTTGGGGCATCGCTGAACGGATATAGCTGTGGTCAATGCCGATCAAGCCACGCTGATCAGTCGGCTTTTGGTTTGCATAAGTTGTGCCAGTAGTTAAGTTCCCTCACCCCCAGCCCCTCTCCCACTGCACGCGGGCGAGGGGAGCAACCGTGTATGCCGACACATTGCGCAAGAACCACAGCGTTAAAGCCCCTCGCCCGCGCCACGGGAGAGGTTGGGGGGAGTGCATCATGCTATTACCAATCCAGTTGCATCCCAACATAGCTAGGAATCCCTAGCAGCGAAGTTCGACAATTAATGCTATCCAGCATTGCTGAATCGCGTATACTTTGGTGAATCCTAAGGCTTCTTAATAAACGTCGCCCAGTTGCACAAACTCTAGCCGATTGCCAAACGGGTCGGCAGCGTAAAAGCGCCGCACATGGGGCAAGCTGCTATCCTCAACGATTGCAATGCCGACGGCCTGCAACTCAGCGCGGGCCTGCGCAAGGTCGGCGACGCGGAAGGCAGGGTGGGCTTTGCGCGCAGGCCGAAAATCGGCTTCGACTCCGAGGTGGAGTTCGATGTTGGAGCCACGAAACCAGCAGCCGCCGCGGGCTTGTAACGGCGCTGGCTTGGCAACTTCGTCAAGGCCAAGGATTGTGCTATAAAACCAACGCGCTTGGGCTTCTTGCTCGGCGGGCATTGCCAGTTGGATGTGGTCAAGTGCGATAAGTTGCATAACCGCTCCACTACAGAATGATTCTTTTGCTATGATACAGTGGATACAGCAAGAATCAATCTAGAAATAGCCTAGGACGTGCATAGATGTGCTCTATAGCTCGGTATATCCTATTGAACATAGGTAACGAATTGGCACAACCTAGCCTCTCAACGCTTGAGCACACTGGCGCTGTGCTGCTTAATGGTTGGTGGGGTAGCATCGTACCAAACATCTTGAGGAAACTGCTATGAGTTTTTATCCGACCTATGTTGAACGCCCACGTTTACTTCGCTTGACCCAACATGAGCCACGGGTAGTCTTAATCATTGGCTTGCCAAGTAGTGGCAAGTCGACCGTATTAGAGGCACTTAAGCATTCCATCAATGCCCCCTATGCTATGCTTCGGCTTGCGCCAGCGCCCAACGATTCGCAGGCAATGCTGCAAGCAATTGGCCAGCAACTTGGTTTAGCCAGCGAGCAGCAGCTTGAGCAACTTTTAGCTATCCGCCAGCCAACCTGGATTTTGATCGACGACCTTGACCAGCTTTTGGATGCCTGGGGCGCGTTTTTGCCTGAGCATGCATGGCTAGCCGATTTGTTGAAAAATCCGGTACTGCATGTTGTCGCCACTTCACTTTCAATTCCGCAACACCCGATGATCCAACAATGGATCATTCGGCAGCAACTGCTGGTGATTGGCATGAAAGAGCTGGCTTTCAGCAGCGCTGAATTAATCGAATTGGCCCAAAAACGCCAACTTAGCCTAAGCCAAGCCCAAGCTGATCAGCTGATCGGCTTAACTGAGGGTTGGGTTGCGCCCTGTATTTTTGCGCTCAATCGCTCGGGCACGCTTCAGCCTTCATCGCTTGAATGGGTGATGCAAGATGTAATGGGGCGGCTGCCAGCGCAACTGCGTAATCTGCTCGAAGCATGGCTTTGGCTCATCAGCGATTCGCTTGATCTGCTGCA
Organism: Herpetosiphon sp. NSE202; assembly: GCF_042688385.1. Lineage (NCBI taxonomy): Bacteria > Bacillati > Chloroflexota > Chloroflexia > Herpetosiphonales > Herpetosiphonaceae > Herpetosiphon > Herpetosiphon sp. NSE202. The sequence continues at coordinate 348,012 of NZ_JBHUPY010000001.1, forward strand.
AAGTTTGTTGCCAAATGATGATTTAGCGCGTTTATTGCTTAGCTGGGAAGCGGCGGGCTTGATGTTTGAAGCTAACCTGCGTTTGCAACCCTTGGCTGAACTTGGTTTGCGCAAGCGCTCGCATGCCTCGGCTGGCTATTTGACCCCGTTGTTTGAACAAGCTGGTGAATGGTATCTTTCGCAGCAGCAATTGCTCCCATTTGTGCAACAGATGCACCGCTTGCAACGCTGGGATGTGATTAACCATACGCTGATTCAACAGCTACAGCTCGTTAACAACCAGCGCTTTTTTGGCGAGCTGGTGAAAGCCTTGCATGAGGTTCCTGTGCAGCAGCTTGCGCCGAAAGTTGGCTGGTTGCTGGTGCGGAGTTACCACCTTGGCGAGCGCAACGCCGAAAAAGCCTTGATCTTGGTCAATCAGCTTTTGGGCATTCATCAACAGCCAGATGATCAACGCATGTTGCGCTTGCTGAAGGCCGATATGTTGCGGGCACAAGGATCAATTCGTGAAGCTGATAGCTTAATTCAGCCCTATTTGAACGATCCTGATTTAGCAGATGCTGATCACGCACGGGTTTTGCGTATCCATGCAATTTATTTGGCCTCTTTAGGCCAAGATGATGCAGCAATTGCCAACTTTGAGCGGGCCTACACCTATATTGAAGGGTCGGGCATCAATCGGTTGCTGGGCTTGATTTTGGGCGATTATGCCAATGCTGCGGCCCGCGCCGGACGCTATTCGCTGGCAGATCGGCTTTTGCGCCAAGCAACCTCATTGTGGGAAGAAATGGCTGCGCCAGCAGGCTTATCGCAAACGCTCAATTTGCGGGCGTTGGTGGCACTGCATCAAGGCCAAATTAGCGATGCAGCGCGCTATGCCCAACAAGCCTATGACAACGGCATGCTTGCCGATCAGCGGGCGGCAAATGGCGCGTTGGTCACGCTTGGCGATGTGGCGCTAGCTGAGCGCGATTGGACGAGTGCGATTGGGCGTTATCGCTTGGCGCGTGAGCAATTACGCAATAGCAATATGGTCGATTATCATATTTTGACCTATGCCTTGGCCCTAGAATCACAAGCAACTCGCCATAGTTCGCGGGATCAGCTGCAGCGCTTGTTGCTTGAGATCGATACTACGACCGCCCAAAATCCGCTTGATCAGGCATGGTTGGCGGTGGCGCGCAGTGCGGCCAACTTAAGCCTCAAAATCGATGGCACGATTCCGCTATTGCAACGGGCCTTGGCCGGGCTGGATAACGAAGGATCATTAGCCAAAGGCTTGCTCTATCTGTTATTGAGCGAGGCGTTTTGGCAGCGCCACGAGCTTGGCGAGGCTCGCCAAGCTTGGAAATCGCTTGATGAATTGATTATTGAGGGCCGCAGTGGCCTGCCAATTTTGCTTTCGGCACTTACCAGCCATTTGCCAGAATTGGTGCAGGAAGCGTATACCGAATGGAATTCGCCGTTTGCGGCGCAGGTGCTGCACGATAATTTGCCAGTTATCCAAGCACCAAAATTGGTTATTCGCTTGATGGGGCAAGCGCAGGTTGAAATGCATGGCACGGCTGTGAAGATTCCCAAGCAAGGTATTTTATTAATTGCCTTATTGCTGTTGAATCCCAGCGGTATGACTGCTGATGAATTGCGCGAAAAAATTTGGGGCTTTGATAGCAGCGATGATGGCTGGCGCAAAATGTTGCAGCGTACCCGTAAAAAACTGCCCGATTGTGTAGTTTATGATGGATCACTGTATCGCTTATGCTTTCCGCTCTCTGAGATCGATGCTGATATTTCGGTAATTAAACATACCTATTTGCAAGGCTCCGAAACCAACCTTGATCGCTTGCAAGTTGCTGCTGATTATGCCACCCAAGTCTTTTTGCCTGGCTATTATGCACCATGGATTGAAGGTGAGCGCAAGCTGCTTGCCCAACGTGGCGCTGAAATTTGGATCGCGATTGGCGTTCAATGGTATGATGGACAGCGTTTTGACCAAGCACGGGAAGCATTTGAACATGCTATGAAACTAGACCTCTTAAATGAGCGAACTATTGTGCTAGCTATGAACCTTGAGATTAATCAAGGTCGGCGACCTGAAGCATTAGCAATTTACGAACGGCATCGTAAAGCTCTGGCCGAATATGGGCTTGATCCGTCGGCTGAGTTGCAAGCCTTACAAAAACGCGCTTTGGACTAAGGAGTTAATGTTGGCGAAATCGGCTCGGTCGGGCTAACTGGCTCGGTCGGGCTGATTGGCTCGGTTACGGTTGGCGTGCTGACTGGCGTAGCTTCTGGTGCACTTGGTTCGGTTGGATTGATTGGGTTGGTTGGGCTAGCTAGCTCGTTAGTTGGAATGCTAATCGTGCTGATCGTAACCTGAATCACGCTCAGCGGCTTGGCTAGGGTTACGCCGCTTGGGAGATTGAGGCTTGGTTGGATGCTATAGCTGCCAGCAGTCCGCCCTGCCAGATCAAGCACTAAGGCCAAATCGGTGAGGTTTTGTAAATTTTGGGCATTGCCCCGTAACGTTACCTCAACTTGGCGTGGTTGGTAACTTAGTTCTAAGCCACCAGCTAGATTACGCGGCACTAAGGGCAGCGTCAGCACAATTTCGGTGTTAATTGGCACAAAGCGCACGGTGGCAATTGTGCTATCGGCGGCTTGAGCATCGCGCGGTGTAACCCCAATTGGAAAGCGCAATTTGATGGTTGCGGTGTAACTTTGGGTTGCATTCGGCAGGTTAAGTGGTTGGGTTTCGACAAATTCGACCTCAGTTAAGCGCTGAGCACTGCCAATTAATGTGACGAAAGCTGGTTCAAGCACCACATCGGCGCGATAGCCTGCTGGTGGCCCATTGAGCGTTGTGTAGATAATTGGCACCCGTTTGATGCCGCTGCTCGATAAAATCCGCACTTCAATATCTGCAAGTTCAGGGCTAACCGTCACGCCTTCAACATCGCGCCCAGCAATATCCACCGCCGTAATATTGCGCCGCGTGCGCAAATTGCTGGTTTGCGATGAAAGATCAAGCGTAATTTCGCCACCAACGACCTTATTGACTTGGCTAGCTGGCCCAGTAATGGTGACCTGCTTGATCATCTCTCCATTGACGCTGGCAATGGGCAAACTGGCCTCGTAGCTGGTTGGCGGCTGGCCTTCGGTGGTAATCGTGAGCGGTAGCGAGGCAGTAATAATTTGCTCGATTTGCACCAACACCGTCGCCGGCTGAAAGCTTTGGAAATCGAGATCGGAGCGGCTGGGAATGCTGCGCGCTTGCACAGCAACTTCATGCGAGCCAGGCTCTAGGCCTGCAACATTAATAAAGGGCTGCACATTTTGCTTGGTAATGCGGGTGATCGTATCTTGTGGCCCAGAAACATTCAAGTTGACCACAGCATCGGGCACAGGAATTGGCCGCCCTTCGCCATCGACCAAAGTTAAGGAACTGTTCAGGCCTTCGGCGCGAATTGGCAAATTGGTAAATGGCGTAACTTGTTGCGGATTTTCGGTGAAACTCACGAAAACCCAAATAATGCTGGCCAACACTGCGGCCACGAAGGCGCGTAATGGGCTGCCTGCAAGCTTATTCATGCCTCTTCCTCCTCGCTTAGTTCGACGCGCAATAAGCCTGCTAACAGTTTGCGTAAGCGGCCTTCGGTTAAATGGCGCACCATACGGCCATCGTGGGTAATCGAAATGCTACCTGTCTCTTCTGAAACGATCACCGAAATGGCATCGGATTGTTCGCTGATGCCCAAGGCGGCGCGGTGGCGCGTGCCATAGCGAGTGCTACCAACCACATTTTCGCTCAGTGGCAATACACAGTTGGCGGCCAAAATGCGGTTGCGCCGAAAAAGCACCGCCATATCGTGGAGCGGCGCGTTGGGAAAGAAAATATTGACCAGCAAGGGCACCGAAATCCGCGAATCGACGATCACGCCACGGTCGGCGTATTCTTGCAAGCCCGTGTCGCGCTCAATCACCATCAATGCGCCAATGCCCTGTTGGGATAATTGCTTGGCTGCGCGCGAAATCGTGTTGATCATCTCCTCGACTTCGGAGCGATTGGTGCTGCCAAAGCGATTAAACCATTCGCCAGTGCGGCCTAATGATTCTAAAGCGCGGCGTAATTCAGGTTGGAATAAAATTGGAATTGCCACAAAAAGAGCGGGGCTGAGGGCTTCGCGAATAATCCAACGCAAGGTGGTGAGCGGTAAGGTCGAGCCTGCAAGCAGAGCCACCACCACCAAAATGCCAACCCCGCGCAACAATTGTACCGCCCGCGTGCCTCGAATCACCCCGAGCAGCCAAAATATCAAGGCAGCAACAAGCAGAATATCGAGTACAGCTAAGAAAGAAACACGTTCCCAAATCTGCTGGAAGCTTGGCACGATCATACCCTCGAAACTGCCAGCCTCCCACTCGTGCTGGACATCGCGCCTGTACCTTACACCGATCAGGCTATCTATGCAAGTTTTAATCTTCGTTGCATAAGGCTTCTGCAACCCGCTTAACCAAGGCCCTTGCTGGCTCGCTGCTTGACGAAATAACACCAGCTTCGGTACTATCTGCAAGGAGCACGCTATGCCCGCTGTCGCCCCTTTTCGTCAGGATCAGTTCGAAACTGCTTACGCTGGGTTGTTGCTTGGCCCAAACAGGCTGCGCCCACACTATCACTTGCTTGCAGAACGCTTGCGTGAGTTGCCGCCCGATGAGTTGGCTCAATTATCGATTGCCCAATCCGATTAAAGTCCTATACAGCATTCGAAGCCTATTGTAATGTGTACACTGCTGATATTCGGCCAGAACGAATTGCTGAGTTCTTGTTGTTGAATGCCGAATCACCGCGATCGCTGAGATGTTGGCCTGAGCGGCTATTTGGCGAGCATTCAACAACAATGCCAACAAATTCATCCCAACGTCTATCAGACCTTTATTCGGTATTCGGTTGAGACAGCATTGGTATAAGGATGATCATGACAGCAGCACAACAGCGCATGCTGGCGGCATTAAAGGGCTTATCGGTTGGTGAAGCCTATGGCCAGCAACTTTGGCAACAGGTGCAAACCGGCCTTGCCGTCGCCGAGCAACCAAGCCTTTTGCCAGCACCATGGCTGTGGACAGATGCAACCCTGATGGCTTGTTCGTTGGTTGATCACTTGTGGCATTATGGCACAGTGCATAGCGCGGCCTTGGCTGCCGATTTTGCCCTGCGCTACACGCCAATTCGCGATTACGGCACCGCCATGCACAATCTTTTGGCCAAACCGCGCGATGGTGCGGCGGTAATGAGCGATGCCCAAAATTTGTTTGATGGCCAAGGCTCGTTTGGGGTTGGCGCGGCGATGCGGGCGGCTCCGTTGGGGCTGTTTTTTGCCGAAGCGCCGCTTAGCCAGGTTGCCCAACAAGCTCAACTTTCGGCCTTAACTACCCACACCAATCCAGAAGCAGTGGCTGGCGCGGTGGCGGTGGCAGTGGCTGGGGCAATTCTCTGGCGCGAGCGTGATCAACCGTTGCGCCAGCCCTCGGCAATCTTGAATGAAATTGTGCAATATCTGCCAAGCAGCAGCCTTGAGCATCGCGTGGCTTTAGCTGCCGCCATGAACGATCGCCAAATGTGGCATCATATTGCCTTGCGTTTGAGCAATGGCTACCAACATAGTGCCCAAGCAAGTGTGCCGTGGTGTTTATGGTGTGCCGTGCATTATCGTGATGATTATGCGGCGGCGATCGAGCAAGTGTGTGCTGCTGGTGGCAACTTTACCTCAATGGCGGCAATTGTTGGCGGGCTTTTGGCTGGAACTTTAGGCCGCGATTGTATTCCGCCGCCTTGGTTGCGCGCCCGTGAACCCTTGCCCCACTGGTTTTTGGCCAGCCTTGGGATTGAAACCGATTGATTGCTTGAATAGTGGCAGTTGCTATGGAATCCACCATTCGCTACGTTCCTCACTTTCGCCGCAAATCAACAAATGCAACAACAGCAATGAACTTAATTCAAAACAGCATGGGTGATTTTTGCCCATGCTTTTGCTTTAAGTTGGCAGTTTATAGCTCACTTTTGTATTCTCGACCTGAATAATTCCACGGTTTTTTAGCTGGTTGATTAGCGATGCTATTTCTGGCTCGGATAGTGTTTTTGCAAAGATTGCATTGATCGTGCTACTTAGAGTTTTTATAGTACCTGGCTTTGAACTCCCACGCTGTTGAAGATTAGTAATAATGACCTCAATTTGTTTTGATGGTGTTGTCGCTAGAGCTACTTTTACCGTGGGAATCTCGCTAACAGCTTGAACCCGCTTGGCCAAAATCTTTTTCGTTTTGAGGTGCTGAATCAAAGGGTCGAAGCCAGTATCTTTGGAAACAATATGAAAATAGGCGTTCGGTTCTTGGGCAGCTAATTGGCCAATATAAAAGGCAATATGAAAATCAAGCGCATTGTTGCCGTTGCTCGATATTTTTACGTAGCTGGCACGTTCGCCGAGCTGCTGTAACGCCACCGCAATCTCAATTGGCACTTTTGTCTGATTCGCGCCCACGAAGATCAGCAGTCTAACATGTTCGTAATTAAGCGTTTCGATTGTGGCTGGTTGCACATTTTCGTAGTCGATCAGCACGAAATTGGTTCTCAAATATGCCCCCTTGGATGATCAGCAACGCTCCACACTTGTTGCTCATTCACGTTTAAACTAGCTGCATCCTCATGATAATCGATTTGGCGCATTTAACCAATGGGTTTGGCCAATTCCTCAGCAAATGCCCAAGCTGGCAAGGGTTCTCTGGCTGCACGCCATGCGCTAGGGATGCCTTCAAGGCCCACATAACTGGCCACGATTCCCCCAACGATTGCGCAGGTTGTATCGCAATCGCCTAAGCCTTCCAAGGTCAGCCAAATTGCTTGCTCAAAATTGTTTAGGTGTTGGGCGGCACACCACAAAGCAAATGGCACAGTATCTTGGGCTGAAATCTGGCTGCCATTGCCCAAATGTGCGGCAACTGTGGCAATTGGGGTTGTCGAATCAAGCTGAATCGCGATTGCCAAGCCCTCAGCTACCTGGCTTGCTGGAACCCATGGCTGAATTAATTGTAAAAATCTGTTTGGGCTTGGTAGCGTGGTTTGGCGCGCTTGCCATGCCAATGCTGCTGCAATCGCCACCGCAATCGCTCCTGCAATTGCTTCAGGATGTGTATGAGTAATTTCGGCTGAAGCGGCTGCTTGCTGGGCAACGGTTGACAGATCAGCCGCCCAAAATGCGCCAATTGGCGCAACTCGCATCGCCCCGCCATTGCCAAACGAGCCTTGGCCTTGATGCAAACTTGGGGCTTCCTCGCGCCAATTTTTGCCGCGCTGAATGCGCCCCAAAATCGCTCTGGTAGCTGGGCCATAGCCGCGCGAACGTTCGTAGTGCAGGGCAAAACTTTGGGCCAACAAATCTTGATCGATGCTTGCAGTTTGGCGCAGCACCGAAAAAACCGAAGCCGCCATTTGGCTGTCATCAGTCCAATGCCATGGGCCTTGGGGAACTTGGCGCAAACGCACGCGCGCAGGCACTGTCGACTGGACAAATTCAAAAAAACCACCCAATGCATCGCCGACTGCCAAGCCTTCGAGCGCAATTTGCGCACGATTTAGGGCGCTATCAGGGTTCATTCAATCAACCTCAACTGCTGATTCGTTTTATTTTAACCTAGGTATGCCAAATAAAAAGCATCAGTTTGGGCAGTTTTGGCTGTGACTGCGAATGTCACAGGCGCTTGCTATGCTAGGCTTGCGCTTGAAGTAAGAGTTGATACAGTATTAAGCGAGTGTTTCATAGCGCAAAGGAGGCTTGATGATTCCATCATCGCTTAACTCACCCCAAGTTTTCCAAAAATCCGCGAAGCGCGATGTCAAGGAAGTGCCGTTTGTCGAGCTAGCCGATGGTCGGCTGCAAGGCGTTATTTCCAGCGGCTCGGATATTCAGCGGGTCTATGTGGCCTATTTCGAGGCGCGCAGCCTGAACTTCTACTGTAGCACCAACAATAATCGCCCGTGTGGTGGCTTGCGTGGTAGCCCATGCAACCATCTAATCAATTTGCTTGGCGAGGGCATCAAGCAATTTGGCATCCCTGGCATTTTGAAATATCTGCAATCTGCCCACGACCCAACCACCATCACCACGATTGGCGATTTTCTCAAAGTTGCTGGCCATATAACCCACCAAGCTCATGGCGCTATTTTCAGCCGCTTTCTTGGCTCACTCCAGTTGCTTGAACTTCCGCTCAGCGCATTGCCATTGCCAGAGATGGATTGGTTTGCAGGGGGCGTGTGATGCTTGCAGCGGAATTTAGCGCCAGCAATGAATTAATTCAAGCCATCGATCAGCTGTTGCTGACGGGCTTTACCAATCTCAATCATACGCATCAAACGACCTTACAACGACTGGCTCAAGTTTATCAGGGCACGCCGCTCGAAGCAGCAATGCTCAGCAGCGTAACCGATTTGAGCAATGGCGTGTTGCAACCAGCTTCGTTTCGGCTGCTTGCGGTTGCGCGGGCAGCGCTCCAAACCGCCCAATATGATCAACTTTCCCAGCAACTACGGGCGCAACTTGGCCGCCCAAATCTTGATCAGCCGCTGCCAACCAGCGCAGCGCTTGAATCGACCCCGCCCTTGTTGAGCAGTGTTCAGCATTGGCTGAGCGATTTGGCGGTGATGGGCTTTGCGCGACTTGATCAAGCGATGATCAACGCCTTTACTCCAACCCTCACCCAACTCCAAGCCAACCCTGACTATCTGCGTACCGCAGCACTTTTGGCGGGCTGGATGCACGAACTGGTGCTGCAACCAGAGCAATTGCCGCTCTTTCGTTGGGCCGATTTGTGGACGCGGGCAATGCTTTCAACCCTCAGCATCAGCGTAACTCCTGCAACTCAAGCTATCAGCGGCACGCTGTATCCTTTGGGCTTCGAATGGCGACAACATTCCACGCTGGTCAGTTGGGTGCTCTACGCAGTGCTTGAATCTGAAGCAGCGCCACGCATGGTCAGCATCACCCAATCGGCCTATAAAGTCGCGGCCATTCAGGACGATCAACTGTGGTTGCTCTTTCCCGAGGCTAGTGTGTTGTTTGAAAGCCTGAGCACTGGCAAGGCGTTGGAGTTGAATAATCAGCAGTTGTTGCAGGGCGGGCAATTGCTGTGGGATGCGGCGGCAGCGAGTTTGGGTGATAAATATGATCTGCTTGCAGTTGCTGAGCGCCATTTTGGCCTCAATGCCAAGCAGCCAATTGCCCAAGCCCAACTTGCGCCTGAACAACGCCACCCAGTCCATTTGGCCGAGCCAATTGTGCTGAGCAACTATCAATTGGCGCAAACTGCCGAAGGTTCCAGTTTGAGTGTTGGCGAACAGCGTTTCAAGCTCGATTTGGACGCAATCAATGGAACAGAAATCGATGTTGATGTGCTTGAATCGGCCCAACGCTTGTTTGGTTTGCTGCGCTTCGACGCTGGCGAATGGTTTGTACGGCCATTGGCAACCAGCCTCAAAAAAGGTAAGCCATTGTTTGTTGGGCTTGAAAACGGCAAGGTCTTCAAGAAAGCGCCCAAAAATAATGCTGTTGGCATTCTCAAAGAACGCGCCAGCCGCTTGCTCAGGGAGAAATCATGAACCAATCCGAGCTATTAAATCGTCGCCAAGTGCTCTATTGGCGCATGCTCAGCACCATGTTTGGCTACGACCAACAAGCTGAAAATCTTGAGGGCATGAGCCAGCAAATTGCCAGCGATTTGGAGTTGCCTGAGTCGATTTTGCACCCAACGCTTTCGCTGGATCAGCTGTTTCAACGCTATCCTGAGCTTGAGCCGGAGTTCAATCTGACTGATCTCGATGATCGCCAAGATGAAACAATCTTGCGCCGCTCGCTGATCGTCTCGAAATTGATGTTGAATGTCTTTGGGCCGCAAACCCAAAAGCGCTCGATCAGCGCTGCTGAGTTTGCCCAATGGCTTAAGGATGTTGCCCATCTTGAGCGCTGTTTGGGCTTTCAGCCTGGAGCGTTGCGCCAAAGCCAGCCTGGTCAAGGCCAAGCTAGCCAACCTGGTGGGCTGCAAGGCGGCCAAGGCATTGGCTCAGGCTTCAATTTTTCCGAAGAAGATTTGCGCCAAGTTATCCAAGGCTTGGAAAAAGATTTGATCAAGCGTATGGCCTTGCGCGAAGTGCTGCAAGATAATCGGCTTGCTGCCCAAATTACGCCATCGATGGCGGTCGTCGAGCAATTGCTGCGCGATAAAAGCCATCTTTCGGGCAATGCCTTGAATAACGCCAAACGTCTGATCAAGCAATATGTTGATGAATTGGCCGATGTGTTGCGCTTGCAAGTGATGCAGGCTGTTTCGGCCAAAATCGATCGTTCGGTGCCACCCAAACGGGTGTTTCGCAACCTCGATTTGAAACGCACAATTTGGCGCAATCTGACCAATTGGAATCCCAACGAAGGCCGCTTGTATGTTGATCGGCTGTATTATCGCCAAACTGCCAAAAAACGCACCCCAATGCGCATGATCGTCGTCGTTGATCAATCTGGCTCGATGGTCGATGCGATGGTGCAATGTACAATTTTGGCCTCGATTTTTGCTGGCTTGCCCCATGTCGATATGCATTTGATTGCCTTCGACACCCGCATGCTCGACCTTACGCCGTGGGTGCACGACCCGTTTGAGGTTTTGCTGCGCACTCAGCTTGGCGGCGGCACAAGCATCAACGAAGCCTTGCAATTTGCCAGCGAGAAAATTCTTGAGCCACGCAAAACCGCAGTGGTCTTGATTACCGATTTTTATGAAGGCGGCTCGCAGCAAGTGCTGCTGGATTCGATCAAAGCCATGATTGAATCGGGCGTGCATTTTATTCCGGTTGGTGCAGTCACCAGTTCTGGCTATTTCAGCGTCAACGATTGGTTCCGCACTAAGCTCAAAGAGATGGGTCGGCCAATTTTTGCTGGCAGCCCCAAAAAGCTAATCGAACAAATTAAGCATTTTATTACGCTTTAGTAAGGAGTTTTGCTCATGTCAGATACATTATTGCGCTTGCCCGCTGAACTCAAATATGCCGACGAATTGCGCTATTTGGCCGAACGCGATACTGGCCAACGCCCAGCGCGCTGGTTGCTTTCGCCGCAAATGGTGCGCACTTTTGTCTTGGGCAGCACGCCTGGCCAAAAGCTCGACCGCGAGATTGCCCAAAAATGGTATGGCGACCCCAGCATTGCCGAACGGGCGATTGTCACCCTCGCTTCAGATCGCGGTTTGCTCTTGATTGGCGATCCTGGCACTGGCAAAAGCTGGCTGGCCGAATTATTGGCGGCAGCAGTCAGTGGCAATTCAACCTATGTGGTGCAAGGCACGGCAGGCACAACCGAAGATCAAATTAAATATTCGTGGAATATTGCGATGGTGATTGCCGCAGGCCAATCGCGTGATTCGATGATTGCCTCGCCAATTATGACCAGCATGCAGCTTGGAGCGATGGGGCGCTTTGAAGAATTGACCCGCTGTACCAGCGATGTGCAAGATGCACTAATTTCGATTTTGAGCGAAAAATACATTTCGATTCCTGAGTTGCGCGAGCAAAATGTGGTCTTTGCCCAACAAGGCTTTAACATTATTGCCACCGCCAACAGCCGCGACCGTGGGGTCAACGATCTGTCATCGGCGCTCAAACGGCGCTTCAATTTTGTACATATTCCAGTTGTTACCAACAAAAAACAAGAGCGCGAAATTATTCTGTTCCGCACCGCCGAAGTGCTGGAGCGCCAACAAGTGCGCGTCGACGTGCCACCAACCTTGATCGATGTGCTGTTGCAAACCTTCGCCGATTTGCGCGAAGCCAGCGCCAGTGCTAGCTCCGACGATGCCAAGCTTGAATCGGCACTCTCGACCGCTGAGCAAATTGGCGTGTTGGAAGATGCTGTGCTCTATTCAACCTACTTTGGCGAACAACGCCTAACGCCCGAAATTCTTGGCCGCTCGTTGGTTGGTACGCTGATTCGCCGCCGCCCAGAAGATATTTCGGTGATGAACAAATTTTGGCATAGTGTGGTGGCCAAGCACAGCGAAAAACATCAAGGCGAATGGCGCGATTTCATGGCTGGCGGTCAGGATGCAATGAAGGTCATCGAGGGGTAACCCAATGCTTGATTCACTTACCCAGCAATTAAATGCTACGGCGGCGGCCTTTACCGAGGATGCAGCCGCCTTGCAACGCTTGCTTCAGCGCATGGCCCACGATGTTGAGCGCGCCGAAGATGAAGCACTTGATCTCTTTCCTGTGGCGCATCACTCGCCTGCTTCGGCCTTGCAACTGGTGCGGCGTTTGCACCAAAAGCAGCCCAAAGTCATTTATATCGAGCTGTGCGAAGATATGCTTGAACTGGTTGGCCATTTGCGCGATTGTAAATTGCCGGTGGCGTTTCAGGCCTTTGCGGCCGAAAGCGAGTTGGTGCCAGCCGAGGCGCTGCCAATTAGCGTGATTGCGCCTTTAACCGAATCGTCAGCAGAATATCAAGCGATTGCCTATGCCTTGACCCATCCAGAAACGCAGTTGGTTTTTGTCGATCGTCCAGTTGATTATGTGTTTCAATGGCAACCAGTGCCGATTATCAGCGAAGATGAATCTGACGACGATGATGAGGCCGCTCAGCTTCATGGCAAATCAATTGGGGTGACGATTGGCACGCTGGAGCCGACCTTCGACGACTTTTTGCATTATTTGCTGCAAAACTCCAACTCGCGCCATTTTACCGAATGGTGGGAGCAATATGTCGAGCGAGTGATTTTACACGCTGATTATTCAACCTATCGCCAAGTGATGACCTTGGTTGGCAGCTTAATTCACCAACTTGGCCGCAAACCGCAGGATGTGATCAACGATCGTTTGCGTGAACGCTATATGTGGACGCGGATCAAGCAACATTTGGCTGAGCATGCAATCGATCCTGCCGATGCCTTGTATATTTGTGGCGCGGCCCACTTGGCCAGTGATGTGGCCGAATTTGGCACCAACAATGCTGAGCAATGGGCCGATATGCCTGCCAAAAGCGCTACCCAATGGCTGTTTGGCCTGATTCCATCGAGTTTTGTGGCGATTGAACAACAGTTCAATCATCCAGCAGGCACGATTGCTTTGGCCGAAGCAACATGGCGCAAAAGCCTGAAAGCTGGCCAAGTTAAGGCATTCCAGCTGAGCAAAGATCAAAAAGCTGCCAAGCCAAGCCGCACCAAAGCGCCAGTTGGCGCAACCCAACCTCACAATCCGCAGGCTTTGGCTAACTTCTTGCAACAGCCGCCCGAAGTTGCCGAAGCCGACCACGAGCAATTGCTCGATTGGTGTGCTCGGATTGTGGCCTTGGCACGCGAAAATGGCTATTTGGCCAGCACCGCCGATTCGATTGCAATTTATGAAACGGCTTATCTGTTGGCCAATATTCGCAATCGCTATCAGCCTTCGCCCTACGATTTTCAAGATGCGGCGATTACCTGCTTGGAGAAAGATCGCACGCCGCGCAAACGCAATATCAGCCAATTGTGCCGCATGTTGTTGGGTGGCGATCGGGTTGGCACGGTTGGCTATGAATCGCTGCCGCCGTTGGCCAAAAATATCTATGACCGCTTGGCTCCGTTGAATGTCAACCTGTATGCCAAAACCAACCAACGGGCCTTGATGGATTTTAGCCAAAGCCCCGATTTGCTCGATAGCTCAGAGTTATTGTGGCGCTTAAATTATTTGTTGGGCGATTATGTGGTTCAGCCAATTATTGGCGAGCGCAAACTTGGCAGCAAGCCAGTCCAAGAATCGTGGGAGATTCGGATTGGCAAATACCAACGCGACGTAATTCAACTTGGCTACGAGGGCATTACGCTGGAACAAGTGCTTGAGCAGCGCATGCGCCAACGCGCCTTTGGCGATGATGCGACCGCCGCCAAAGCCTTGCACACCGCCGAAGCCAGTTTGATGTATTTGCGCAGCCCGCGTTTCACCGAAGAATTGGGCTTTCACAGCCGCGCCTTGCTCATCCAAGAAACTGGCGTGCAAGATGCGCCCGATATTTTCGACCGCGCGCGCCATTTGGTGCAATATTATCGCACCATGCCACAGGGCTTGGCGACTTGGCTCGAATCGTTTGTAGCAACTGGTTATAGCCATTATGCCTCGTTGCTGCCACAGGCCATCGCCGATCGTGGCACAACTCCAGAAGCGGTTGCTGGCATGTTGGGCTTTATCTTCTCGCTCGAAAGTTTGGCCCTTTCGGTTGGCTGCCAACGCAGCGAATTGCTGATTAGCGTTGAGCTGGCTGGCAAGGGCGACGTTGCCCCCGATAAACTTGGCTTGTTGTGGGTGGCTGAGTGGCTGCTCAATCGGCGCACAATTCAATCAATGCGCGAATTTTTCGAGCATCTCACCGAAGACCCGCTAAGCTTGCAAGGTTTGCCCGCCTACTTGAATGGTTTTATTTTGGCCTTGAAGTTTGCCCCACGGATTGCCTTGTTTGTGGTTGAGTTGTTGAGCCATATCTTCCGTGTTGTGCCCGATTCGGCACTCATTCCGTGGTTGCCTGGCTTTATTCTGCAATTACGGCGCAACGCAACGATTTTGGAGCCGCTGATCAAAGAAGCCGCCTTGGTCTTTCCGCCAAATGTGGCTGGGCTGGGCAACTGGCAACCAAATTGGATGCACGATCAACAACGCTTGCCAGAAGGTGAAGTGACAATCAGCGCCGATCTAAGCCCTGACGATCAATTGGCCCATGAGCTATTGCTCGCCCATCCTGCTGGCATGCAAGCGCTGGCTGCGTTGCTGAATATTGGCTAGATTCCCTCACCTCCCAGCCCTCTCCCACTGAACGCCGGCGAGCGGCAGCATCCGAAGATCATGCGAAAATCACAGAATGAGAAAGCCCCTCGCCCGCGCCACGGGAGAGGGGTTGGGGTGAGGGGGTCAGTAACCCACACGAAGGGGGATTTTGCAGAAAAATAACAATCCACACAATGAATTTTAGGGGGTGCAATGGTTGATCATTCCCTCACCCCCAGCCCCCTCTCCCACGAAAACGCGGGCGAGGGGGAGCATCCGAAGATCATGCGAAAATCACAGAATGAGAAAGCCCCTCGCCCGTGCCACGGGAGAGGGGTTGGGGTGAGGAGATATAGCCGTGGTTAACGTGATGTACCCTTAGTAAGGAAGGGCTAGAGCCTCTAGGCGATTGGCAATAGTGTGGTATCCCAAAAAACTTCGATAGCCAAAAGCCAATAGTCCCTCTTTTGGGCGCTATAATAGCTGCATTCGTTGGTTTTAATAGCTAGGAGTTGCAACGATGCCACCCTTTAATCAACCAGCCCCACAGCTCAACAATCAATATACAAGCGATCGCTTGCTGCAATTGTATCTGCGCCGCCGTTTACCTGCCGAGGTCTTAGCCCAAATCAGCTCCGCACTGCACGAAATGGGCGATTTAGCTGCCAATGAACTGTATCAATTGCAATTGGCTGATCGGCTCAATGAACCTGAATTGACCCAGTGGAATGCCTGGGGCGAACGCATCGATCAGATTGTGTTGACTCCGCTTTGGCAGCGGGCCGAGCAGATCGCGGCCCAATCTGGCTTGATTGCAACTGGCTACGAACAAACTTTCCACGAATATTCGCGCACCTGCCAATTTGCCTTGGCCTATCTCTTTCATCCGTCGAGCGATGTTTATAGTTGCCCCTTGGCGATGACCGATGGTGCTGCCCGCACCGTGCTTCAATCGGGCAATCAGGCCTTGATTGAACGCGCCATGCCCCATTTGACCAGCCGCGATCCCAAGCAGTTTTGGACAAGTGGCCAGTGGATGACTGAATCGACAGGTGGCTCCGATGTTGGGCTTTCAGAAACGATTGCCCGCCAAGATACCGATGGCACATGGCGCTTGTATGGCCGCAAATGGTTTAGCTCGGCCACAACCTCGCAAATGGCCTTGACCTTGGCTCGACCAGAGGGCAACTCTGCTGGCGGGCGTGGTTTGGCCTTGTTCTATGTCGAGACCCGCGACCAAAACGGACGGCTCAGTCAGATTGAAGTCAATCGGCTGAAGGATAAATTGGGCACGCGCAAAGTACCCACAGCTGAGCTAAATCTGCTTGGCACGCCAGCAATTCCTGTCGCAGGCTTGCAGGATGGCGTGCGGGCGATTGTGCCAATGTTGCAAATAACCCGCACCTGGAACAGCGTTTCAGCGGTCGGCTTTATGCGGCGCGGCATGGCGCTGGCCCAAGATTATGCCCAAAAACGCTTCGCTTTTGGCTCGCTACTCAATCAAAAACCGCTGCACATCGATACTTTGGCAGGCTTGCAGGCTGAGTATGCTGGCGCATTTATGCTGACGTTTTATTTAATCGAATTGCTGGGCTTGGATGAAGTTGGCAAGAGCACACCCCAACAACGCCAATTATTAAGATTATTAACATCGATTACTAAATTAACCACCGCTCGCCAAGCAGTGCAGCATACCAGCGAAATTGTTGAGAGCTTTGGTGGCGCTGGCTATGTCGAAGATACTGGCTTGCCAAGCCTCGTACGCGATGCGCAGGTGCTTTCGATTTGGGAAGGTACGACCAATGTTTTGGCGCTCGATAGTTTACGGGCGATCAGCGAAGATCCAAGCATTTGGCCCAGTTTGCGTCAGCAAGTCAACCTGTGGTTGAGCAACGTCCATGATCCGAGCCTTAGCCAAGCAATTGAAGTGGACCAAACCACGCTTGATCATTGTGAACGCTGGCTAGCTGAGAGCACCCTTGATCGGGCTGCAGCTGAAATGGGCGCACGCCGTTGGGCATTGACGGTTGGCCGAGCACTTGAATTAGCATTATTACTTGAGCATGCCCAAGCAGCTTTGAGCGAGCATGCTGATCGGTGGTTGGCGGCGGCAGCACGGCGGTTTAGTTGTAGCCAGATTAATCTGATTGTGGCGATCGATGCCGACGATAATCAACTGTTGCTGAGTTAATTTTTACAATTACATAGCTGAAAATTCCTAACATGCAAGTGTATTCAACTATTAATAATTACACCAGGGTACTATGAAAAAGCGGTTGAGCCTAGTACCGTTGTCTGTTTGCGTGCATGAATAGCCTAGGGTATAGTAGGGCAACTTGTTATTCTTCCAACGAGATAATAATTAATAGCTTAGCCGATTGAGCCAAAAAGGGTTTTTTCATGAAAGCACTACTAGCGTGGTTAGCTCAGGTTGATCATCCGCTTGAAGATGTGCGGCGACGTGGCCAAATTATCATCAGCGTGATGTGTGCGATTTTTGTGATTGCAGTAATTGCCCTCCCATCATTAATCTTTAATCCCAAGCCATTAACCTCTGGTGCGGCCTTAGGCTTAGGTATTATCTTGGCGTTGATCGTGGTTCCATTAGCGCGGCGCGGCAAAGTGGCGTTTGCTGGTTGGGTTGTTGTGATCTCAACAGCTTTTATCGTCTCGATTCCTATGATTTTGCGCGGCGAAAGTGGCTATACCTTGGCCTATTTGCTGATTCCAGTGTTGATTGCTGGGGTTGTGCTGCGGCCATGGCAAATTCTGGTTGTCTTGGCTGGCATCTGGGTGATGATCACCGTTTTGGAATTGAGTTTTCCTACGACGCAGCAAGTAGCCACAACTGGTGGTGTATTAACCCACGCCCTCCTCATGACGTTTATCGGCGCAATCATTAGCTTTGTAAATAGCCGAATTACGGTTGGAGCCTTTGATGCGGTTTCTGCTGGCCAGCGTACAATCGAGCAAAATGCTCGTCAATTGGCCGAACTTAACGCCTCGCTCGAACAACAGGTGCAGCAGCGCACAGCAGACCTTGAAACTGCACTCGTAAAGTTACAAGAGCGAGCCAGTACCCAAGAACGCTTGATTGATGAGATTGAGCAGCAGCGCGAGGTGATTCGCGAAATGAGCGTGCCAGTCTTGCCAGTGGCTGCCAAAGTGTTGGTGATGCCACTGGTTGGGGCGCTTGATAGCGAACGGCTTAGCCGCCTGCAAGAGAATGCCTTACAAGCGGTGCAGCGTCAATCGATCAAACATTTGGTGCTGGATATTACCGGGGTTGTGGTGGTCGATAGCCAAGTGGCCCAAGGGTTTATTAGTGTGGTGCGAGCGGTGCGCTTGCTTGGCGCAGAAACCATGCTAGTTGGCGTGCGCCCAGAAGTCGCCCAAGCCATGGTTTCGTTGGGGCTAGAATTGGATACAATCAGCACCTCGGCGACCTTGCAAGAAGGCTTGCAACGGATTCATAACTACAATTAAGCCTCGTTTGTTGGCTCAAATGGTTCGTCCCAACGATTGGCATAGGCCAAAGCTGCGGTGCGTTTGCGCTGCGATGAGGTCCAATCGATCGTTGGGCGATCGGCGCTTTGCGGAATGTAGCCCAACCGATACAGCACCATCAAACTGTGCTCCTCGGGAATCTGCAATAGCTTGTTAATTTTCTCCCACTGACCCTCAACTTCCATCGGAGTCGAGATAAACTGCATGCCAATGCCAAGTGATGTGGCGGTTAGCCAAATCGTTTGCATCACTGCGCCTAACGAAAGCAGCGAGTACATGCCCGATAGGTCGTCTGGCTTGTATTCACTTTTATCCAGCGTAATACCCAAAATCAAGGGCGAACCAGCCACCAACTTGCGGGCATCTTTGCCAAGCACTTTGGGCACTTGAAATTTGGCCATCAACTCGCCGCCGCGCTCGGTAAAAATATATTTGGCAAAGGGTTTGAGCACTGCTGGCAGATTGTCGATCAAAATGCCATCGCCACGTTGATCAACTTCCTTCTTGGAGAAGCGAAAATATTTGCGATAGCGTTGCCAGAAGCGACCACCAGCCATTAATTTCTGCATCGATTCGCCAGCAATATCAGCTAGTTGCATGCGCGTCGCCTGATCTTGGATGACGACGAAACGCCATGGCTGCGAATTAAAGTGCGAGGGTGCACAAGCCGCCATCTCCAAAATAGTCCGCACATGGGCTGGATCGAGCGGGCGATCTTCAAATGGGCCATTGGTGGTGCGGCGCGAACGAATCGCATCGAGCAAATCCATAAATGGACATCCTTGTCTACACGGGCGGCCACGGAATTGAGCGCTGCCCATACGAAGCGGGGAATTTGGCATTGCTGATCAGGCGGCTGAGCCGTTGGCGCATGGCTTTGATTTCACGTGGATAGAGCATGGTGTTGAGTGCTTCGGTCAGGCTCGTTTCTGGCTCCAAATCTTGGGCCAGTTGCTTGAGGTCGGCTAAATCTTCTGCGGGAATATCCTCGCCCACCCAATCCCAAATTACCGTGCGCAACTTATATTCATCGTGAAAGCAGATGCCATGATCAATCGCCCAAATCCGTTGATCATCATCGACGAGCACATGGCCACCCTTGCGATCTGCATTGTTAATCACAATATCAAACAAGGCCATACGCTGAAAATCGCGTTCGTGGCCTTCTTTCAAAGTAAAAAAATGCTGCTCATAATCGGCGTGAATCAGCAATTGCACCGAGCCAACGCCGTGCGGGCCTTGGCGGGTAACGGTTGGCGGCACCAAATGCCAGCCCAAGGCATGGCTAATCATAAACGCCGCTGCCTCGCGTTTGTATAATGTGCCCTGCGGAAAATCCCAGAGCGGGTTCTCGCCACGTTGGGGTTTATAGACGGCCCCTAGCACCAGCTCGCTTGGGTCATCGGCATGGACTTCAACTAAAAAGGTATAGTTACTGCTCCATGGCAATAAGCCCTGCAATTCGATCCGGCCATCGCGCAGCACTTGCAAGATCGTTGCCAGCTCAAGCGCTAGGGGTTGCTCTGATTCGTTATCGCTCATGGGCTACCTCAGTATTGGGCAAATGGGGTCGGAGTTCAGGGGTCGGGGATCAGGACGTTGCTCAATCCCAAATTAGGCTAAACCTGATCCCCAACCACCGATCTCTACTTTATTGGAGGTCGGGGTTCAGGGGTCGGCGATCAGGACATTGCTCAATCCCAAATTAGGCTAAACCTGATCCCTCATCCACAGCCCCCGACCCCTACTTCTACATTTCGGAAGCTTTTTTATTGCCGTGGCCGTTTTTCTTGACGCACATATGGCCTTCATCTTCCATTGGTTGCAAACATTGAGGGCAAATTGGCCGCCCGCCAGTGGTGATGATGTCCATCGCGTTGCGACTTAGCGCTTGCATTTTGGCGCGGGTTGCCGAAATACGAACGCGACGTGGCTCGTTTTTGGCTTCTTCATCATCGTCGCTGCGTTGCTGCAAAATTGGGTCAATATCTTCATCTTCATCATCGTCGCCCAACTGCAATTCATCAGCCTCGATGACCAACAGATCGCTGGTTGGGTCGTAGGCAAGCGCCATTTGGGCAATGCGGAAGAAGGGATTCAACGGTGGCCGCAGCAATAATTCGGCTGGGGTTGGCTCCTCGGATGCATCGGGCCGCGCCACGCCACGCTTATCCAATTCTTCGAGAATATCGTCGATTCGTAAGCATAAGGCCCGAACCAACTCTTTTTCGGTGATCAACGAAACCAGATCGTTGCCTTTTTGGGCTTGAAGATAGAACGTTCGCTGGCCTGGCTGGCCAACTGCTGCTGCCGTAATATGGCTGACGCGGCGTAAATCGTAGACGAAATCTGACATACCGAACCTTTCAATTCAGTGTAAGCGAGAGCTTAGCTTAACCCACAGGCCGTTCAGTTTCCGGCGTAACCTCGTTTGTATCGTTCGAAGCAGGCTTGGCTTCAGGAAAGCTGGGCATTTCGCTGGTTTGATTGACACACAGCACATGCGGCCCGCTATCGTTGACCGTAACCACCGTTACTGAGGCTGGGCTAATGACAATTCGTTGGAACAAATCTAAATGTACGCCCAAATAATGCGCAATCATGGCTTTAACCACATCGGCATGGGCAAAAACGGCAATAACCTCATTAGGATGTTGCTGACGCAGCGCTTCGAGCGCATCGACAACCCGATTTTGCATCTCGCGCAAGGTTTCGCCGCCTGGAATCCGCGTGCCCGATGGAAAGCGCTGGATATTAGTCCAAGTTGGGGTGTCGGCTAATTCCTTAATCGTGCGGCCTGTCCACTCGCCAAATTGAATCTCGCCAACGCCAGCCAAGATTTGAACCTCAAGGCCAAGCTGTTGCGCGATTGGTTGGGCGGTTTCGACAGCGCGCTCAAGCGGGCTGCTATAGATCGCTTTGATCGGGGCGTTGGCCAAATGTTCAGCCAAGCGTTGAGCTTGGGCCTGACCTTCGGCGTTGAGGTGGACGTTGGGTGTCCAACCAGCCAAGGCTTTACCAACCATATCGTTGGTAGCATGGCGAATTAATAAAAACGTCGTCATTGGTCTTGATTTCCTCCGCTACGACGCACAATACATCGTATTATACGGCGATTTTACTGCCAATGGTGAATTAAGTTTAGGCTGCTGGCCGCTATTCGTGTTGTTGGCTGTAATGGTTCATTGGATTGGCAACCGTGTCCCCTCACCCCCCAACCCCCTCTCCCACGAAAACGCGAGCGAGGGGAGTATCCGTTTTCACCACGCCGTGCGGTAGAACCAGGGGATGAAAGCCCCTCGCCCGCCACGTGGGAGAGGGGTTGGGGTGAGGGGATCAGACGGTGGTTAACCTGATGTTCCATTACAGCTAGCTACTTAGCGCTGAACAAGCGTAGCCCAAGCCCCAAGCGGCCAACCAATGCCAATTTGCAACCAGAATTTCTAAAGAAGCTTAATAAATCGCCCAAATCTAGGGCTGATGGCACTGCATTTGCTCTTTGCTAGGCCAAAAACCTACTCCCTGAGCCAAAAAGCACTTGCATTCTTGGCAAGGGTGATATAAGGTAGGTGCTATCGCGAATGCTTGAGGTATTACGAGGATACTAAAGCCATGCGGCTGTCTTTCAATTTTGGTGAAGACAGGTAGTGTAAGGAGTAACTCCAAATGCATCAATCGGATTTGATCAAGGCCATTGCGGAAAAATCAGGTTTGAACCAAGCCCAAGCTGGAAAAGCAGTTAACGCCTTGCTCGAAAGCATTACCGAAGCGTTGGCAGCTGGCGATCGGGTCGTCTTGACTGGCTTTGGCACGTTTGAAGTCCGCGAACGCCAAGCGCGCACTGGCTTCAACCCTAAAACCCGCGAGCCATTGGAAATTCCTGCTACCCGCGCCCCAGCATTCTCGGCTGGTAGCAACTTGAAAAAAGCTGTCACCGAGAAATAATGCTCGGTTGGCCCAACCACGGCTAGGCAATGGGCTTGGCCGTGGTTTTTTGTGGCTTGAAAAGAGCACATTTGTTTTGTATAATTGCTTGGTTGTGTTGTATGAGGATTTTCTATGCAGGTCTATGAACGGGCTGGCGTAACAATTGCAGGTTTGGCTACTCGCACTACCAATCAGGCGGAAGGCGACCCCAACACTGGCTTAATCGGCCCATTGTATCAACGCTTTTTTAGCGAGAATATCAGCCAGCAAATTTCCACTGCTGATCTTACCAGTCGCTATGCGGTCTATACCCACTATGCCAGCGATCATCGCGGCGAGTACGATTTGATTGTTGGCCATGCGGTCAGCGGCGAGCAACCAGTTGCTGCTGGCTTAACTCAAATTACTATTCCTGCCCAGCGTTATTTGCGTTGGCAAGCAACCATTGCTCAACCAAGCGATGTATTTGGGCTGTGGGTGCAGATTTGGGACTATTTTAGCCAGCCCCAAGCCTATCAACGCAGCTATACTGCCGATTTTGAATACTACGATTTTGCCCAGCCAGAGCAGGTCGAAATTTGGATTGCAATTCAGTAAGTTTTGAGTAGATCGCCTCACCCCAACCCCTCTCCCGTGGCGCGGGCGAGGGGCTTTAACGCGCTGGTTCTCCCCCAATTCCTTGGCGAAAAATGGTCGGCTCCCCCTCGCCCGCATTTTTGTGGGAGAGGGGGCTGGGGGGTGGTCGAAATTTGGATTGCAATTCAGTAAGTTTTGAGTAGATCGCCTCACCCCAACCCCTCTCCCGTGGCGCGGGCGAGGGGCTTTAACGCGCTGGTTCTCCCGCAATTCCTTGGCGAAAAATGGTCGGCTCCCCCTCGCCCGCATTTTTGTGGGAGAGGGGGCTGGGGGGTGAGGGAATTTATTTGGCATCAAGCGTTTGTTTTTTCCAATCGATGCTATAGCCAGCTGCCGACTTGTCGATGACCTGCTCAACTGCCCCCAACACGTGGCCAATAAATTCAGGATTTTCATGAACGAACACAATTGCCTCATTCTGCCCAGTGCTTGGTACCACTAACAAGCCATGTTGGTCGCGCCAACTGAGATAATCCACAAAGAGATAAATGATCCACAAGGCGAGGACGGCTGATAACACATTTTGGGCTTGCTCAATTAAGATGTCTGATAAGATGCGTAAGATGCGTGGTTTTAGGCCCATGAAAATTGTTAAGCCCGTGGCTAAAATCAATACTTGGGTGGTCGGAAAGGCCTTGTAGATTTTTACTTGGGCAACTTTGGCAAGGTTTGCGATTGGAATAAGCGTCTGATCAATCCTCAGCCGCGTGGCATCAATCTGCATGTGTTCGGGGTGAACGCTGGTAACGCGGTGTTTGGCGATCGGTTCGATTGCTGATTGGCTTGGCATAATTCCGCTCAATTCACTCCGATGCGGAGTATAATGCAATACGGTATTAGGATGAGTGTGTACATTAAGGAGCAATTCACGTGGATAGTACCACCCTTAAAGTTGGCGATAAAGCCCCCGATTGGACATTAAGTGGCACTGATGGCGACGTGCATTTGGCCGACTTCCAAGGCCAAAAAAACGTTGTGCTACTGTTTTATCCCTTAGATTTTAGCCCTGTCTGTTCGTTGCAATTGCCCAGTTATCAAGCCCGCAAGCCTGAATTCGATCAACGTGATACTGAGATTTTTGGCATTAGCACTGATAGTAAATGGTCGCACAAAGCATTTTCCGATCAGTTAGGGCTGGAATATCAACTACTCAGCGATTATCAACGCCATGTTTCCGAAGCCTATGGCGTGTTGCGGCCAGAAGGCTTTACCAATCGCGCCGTATTTGTGATTGATAAAGCTGGGATCGTGCGCCACGTTTCGGTAACCAACCCTGGCCAACAGCCCGACCAAAACGAAGTGATGAACGTGCTCGAAACCTTGTAAATTGCAATGGCGCGGTACTGCCCTGTATCGCGCTAGCTGATGATTGCCAGCACGATGATCAAACCACCTTGCAGCAATGCCAAGCCTGCCAAGCTTTTAAATGCGCCATCAGGCAGCCAATCGGGCCAAAGCCCAGCAGTTTGCCTAATTGGCTGACGGTCTTGGCGATAGCGCGGGTGATAACGGCCATTCACATAGCTGGCAAGCATCAGCATCACCCCTGGAATGCTATCGATCAGCATGCGCAACCCATTGCCTAGCCCACCAGTTTGCCAAAATGGGCTGCTAGTAAAGGCTAAAGTTAGGCCGAAAAATCCAATCAGGCCAAATAGAATGTGCTTTGCATACTTCATCGTTCTCTCCGATTATCCGTTTAAAAAAACCATTTGCTCAATAGCCACAATCCGCCAGATCCAACCAAACTAACCTGTAATCCAGTCAGCACCCGTTGCTGGCTTGGGCTGAGCCACGCATTAAATTGGCCTAGGGTGGGCTGTTGGTTTGGCGCTGCATTTTCATAGCCATATTGGCGCATAAAAAGCCAGTAGTAGCCAACATGGCTCGCAACCCATAAACCCCATGCAATTGTAACGAAGGCTTTGAAGGTTGCTTCAAGCGATGTGCTATTGACCAAGCTACTGGCTTGATCAAGGCTCATACCCACGCCGCCAAGCCCGACCACAGCATACAACAGGTTATATTTGCGTTTCATTGTTGGCTCCAACTATTCCGTAAGGCTGTACGCAGCGTTGCTGATTTTGATGCAACTTAATTTGCCCCGTTGGGCTGCAAAATATAGCCAACACTAGGAATCGTCACCAAATATTGTGGCTCGGCGGGGTTTGGCTCGATTTTTTGGCGCAAACGATGCACCAGTTGTTTCAATAAGGTGCGATCGCCAATGCCATGCTGGCCCCAAACATGGATTGTAACCTGTTCGTTGCTGACGACGCGGCCTGCATTGGCCAACAAATATTGCAGCAAGCGAAATTCACGATTAGTCAACGAGACAAAGCCCAAGCCTTCGCGGCTCACACTTTGGCGCTCGGTATCCAGCACCAAATCGCCTTGTTGCAAGGGCGTTGGGCGTTCGCCGCCACCGCGTCGTAGCAGGGCGCGCACTCGTGCGGTAAGCGTGCGTGGGCTAAATGGCTTGTTGAGATAATCGTCAGCGCCGCCATCCAAGCCCCGAATCAAATCATCTTCGCTGTTGCGCACGGTCAGCAACATCACTGGTACAGCTGATTGGGCGCGAATTCGGCGACACACTTCAAAGCCATCTAAACCTGGCATATTCACATCGAGAATCACCAATTCTGGTTGTTCGCTGGCAAATTGGGTTAAGGCTTGGGTTCCATCGGCTGCTTGCACCACGGTGTAGCCTGCTTGGCTCAGGGCAAAGCCAATTAAGCCACGTAATTCAGCATCATCATCAACGACTAAAATTTTCATCGCTTCCTCTGGGTAATTCAATCACAATCCGCGTGCCAAGGCTGCGAGCTGGCACATGAATGCGGCCATCGTGGCGCTCAATAATTGATTGAACGATCCACAAGCCCAAGCCTGCGCCGCTTTGCTCTGGCTCGTTGCGTCCGCGCACAAACAAGCGAAACGGCGATTCGCTGGGTGATGGCGGCATGCCTGGGCCTTCATCTTCGACCCAAACTTGCAAATGCTCGGCGCTTACCTGGCCACCAATGCCAATGGTGCTATCGGGCGGCGAAAATTTGCTGGCATTGGCAAGCAGATTGACAAAGACTTGGGTTAATCTGGTGGCATCGCCAGCCACATTCGGCAGTGGATAGGGCAAATCGACCTCGACTTGCTGGCGGCGTTGTTGAATTAATGGCAACATCAATTCAACTGCGGCCTCGACGACCGAATCTAAGGCGATTTCGCTGCGCCGAATTGTCAATTGGCCCGCTTCGATGCGCGCACTTTCCAATAAATTATCGATCAAATAGGTTAAGCGCAAGGCTCCACGCTGTAATGATACGATCAGTTGGCGAATTTGGGCAGTCGAAAGTTGCGGCAATTGATCAAGCAACAGCTCCAACGAAGCTAATTGGGCTGAGAGCGGGGTGCGAAACTCATGTGAAATGGTTGCCAAAATCGTATCGCGCAAACGGCGTGAAGTTTCAATATCAGTTTCATCACGCATTACCTGCACATGATTGTGCTCAAGATCACCCGAGCTGGTGATAATCACGGTGCGGTGGCGACCATCGCGCAATTGTAAATGCTCGGTAGCTTGGGCTTGGCCGCGAAAGCGGGCATGAATAATCGGACAAGCTTGCTCACAAGGCCGCACGCCAGCGATGAACTGTGGCTGCAACACATCGCCACAAAACCGCCCAATTGCTTGCTCTGGCTCGATGCCAAGCATGCTGGCTGCTTGTTGATTCAAATAGCGAATCCGGCGATCGCGATCGACGGTAAATACACCTTCGACAATTCCCGCCAAAATAGCGTTGGCCTCAGATTGTTGGCGCTGAAGATCGGCGGTTAGGCCGCGCAGGCGTTGGCGCATATCTTCCAAGGTTCCGGCGAGCGTGCCGACCTCAACGCCTTTGGCCGGAGCGACAGGCGTAGTTAAATCGCCGCGACCAATTTGGGCGGCGGCTTTGGTCAAACGTCGCAACGGCCCACCAACATAGCGCCCAACCAACAAATTTAAGCCAAAGGCCAAAACCCCGCCAACCAGGGCAATCGTGAGCAACACTTCGCTGAGCCGCTGCGCCGAATTGCGAATTTGGGTATCGGGCAAGGTCACGCTGACAACGCCAATTGGCTGGCCGGTGATGGAGAGCAGTGGGGCGCTCGCGATGTAGTGATGTTGCTCGCGCAAATAGCTATCGGTGGTTGAGTTTGTGTTGAGCGCCGCAGTTTGGGTTTGGCTTAATGGATCATTGGCGTTGCTTAGGCGTTGTTGCGGCACAATCGCCACGGGCAAACTCAGAATAGTCGATAACTCAGCTTGATACTGTTGGTCAAGCTCGATCCAGACTGCGACAATGACGCTAGGATCGGTGGCAAGTGGCACGCGGGCAGCCAAGCGTAACAAAGGGCCATCAAGCAATAATGCCCGATCTGCGAGGGCTGGCATGGCCGGAACCTCAGCTCCAACCGCGATTAATAGCTGACCATTTTGATAGATTGCACAGCCCGCGAGATCGCTGGTGGCTTGAAATTGGCTTAAAAATGTGCTGAGTGCAGCTTGATCGTTGGTTTGCAACAGGCGGGCGAGGGTTGGGCGTTCGGCCAATAGTTGGGCGGTTGTCAATACCTCGTTGCCCGAACGCTGGACATCGTTTTGAGCGATTGCAACGCCTTGGCGCACTCGGGCTAAGCCTTGATCATCGCCCAATTCCAACAACAAGCTAATTGCCACCGTCGCAATTCCGACGATGGCAATGATTAACACAGCTAAGTTTACGCCGATCAGCAGCGTTGGGAGGCGAATTTTAGGCCGTAATTGCATCTCGACACCGCTGCAATAAATGTTGATCCACGAAGAGCACGAAGGATACGAAGGATTGGAACCGCGAAGATCGCGAAGAGCACGAAGGTCTATAGCTACAGGCTATTGGCTAGCGGACGATCGGTGTGATTTCCTGCCAATCATTCATCCAAAAGCCAAGAGCTTATAGCCCTGGATTTTTGCCACAGATTGGCACAGATTAGTCAGATTATGATCTTTTTCGCCACGAATTGCACGAATTGCACGAACAAGGTTTCGATAGCCCATAGCCATCTTCTCTCTGCGCCTCTGCGTTAAAAACGGAACTCGATCCCTCGCCCCTATTTTGACTTTTGATTTCTGACTTTTGATTTTCCCTTCATCCTTCATCCTTCATCCTTTAGCTATGTTCTATGTTCTTTAAACGCTTGGGTTGCACTTGCAAGGGCTAAACCCTCAACCCAACGCTCGCGAATCGGGTCGCATCCGGCCAGCGCGGCCCCAACGATTTGCAGATTTTCGGCAATTGGCTGGTGCTGTGCATCGATTGGCTGAAGCTCTTGATTAACTGCGATGCCTGCTTGAAAGAGCTGATGTTGCTGGTGAAGATTGGGTTCGAACCACTGATCACGCTCGGCTGGTTGTTGAACTGGCAAATTGAGCGCGGTTTCACGTAGCAGGTTGGGATAATCGGCGCGTAATCCACCGCCGCCAATGCCGCCAGTTGCCAAAATATAGTGCTTGGCACTGTGGCGTTGTTCGCGGGCGGCGGCAGCGCTATACACCGCAACCAGCCGTTGGTGCTGAAACTCGCCGCGAATAACTTCTGCACTCAGTTGGATGCGGCCATTCAACTGCTCAAAATGGCTGATTAACATGCGTTGCAAGCGTAACCCGGCCACATTGGTTGGCAAGGTTGGCACTTCGGCCACCAAACATCCCAATTTACTTTGCAGTTCATTAACGATGCTTGCGCTCTGGTCGAGGCCAAGAATTGCGGGAAACAGTAGGAGTTGTGCATCGCCGCGAATCTGATCGATTTGCTTAATGAGCGCTTGGCGAAAACTGGCTTGCTCGCATAAACGGGCCAAATTGACGCTATTGAAATCGCGGCTGCGCTCGCTTGGCGGCATCGTCAAATATGCGCCACGCGCGGCAATCCCTTGCTCGGCGAGTCGTGCTGCCAACAACGGGGAAAAGAAATCGCGTAATTCGTGAAAACCAAGCACCAAGACCCGATAATTGCTGATGATCGAGCGTTCAGCGTTGATCATCGTTAAGGGAACGGCGTTGGTTGGCCGCCACGTGCCAATTGCAGTTGGCAACCACGCATGCTGGCGCTTAGCCACAAAGCGATAGCTCTGCTGCTCGCTGAATTTCAGCCAAGCTTGGGTTGCTGGTTCCAACGCTGATTGCAGCGTCGCAAAGGGATGGTGGGTGCTTTGTTCGGCTGGTGGTTGGTGCGGCCAAAGATCAAGGCAGCCGCTGCTCCACGGCAATGTGCCATGGCCTTTGGCCAACAACGTGACGCTTCGGCCAGCTTGGGCATGCAGAATCGCGCTCCACAAGCCTGCGAGGCCTGCGCCAATTACCAACACATCAGCTTGCACGCTTAGGCTCCTAGAATAATATCGCGGCGTTCAAAGGCAAAAAAGCCAAAGGCGCTGACCGCAATTAACAGGGCCATTTGGCCTCCCAAAATTGCCAAGGCTTGATTGATGTTGCTCTCGTAGGCTTGGCGGGTAACTGCTAGCTCAAAGCCTGCGAAAAGCGGGGTTAATGGAATGCCAACGATGGTGCGAATGGCGGCCAAAATTTTGCCCAAGCTGCCATTCGGGGCAAAGGTATTGGTAAAAATATCGCTGGTGCTCAACGAAGCCAAGGCAATTACGCCCAAAATGCTCAAGCGCCAGCCTTGCGATAAGACCAAACTGGAAAGCAACAGTACCAATGCCGTCACCAAGGCAATATCTAAAATCAACGGCAACGCGCCAGCGCCCCAAATCACTGCATCCCACAAAACAGGCTTATTGATCAGCGTGACGATCAGCGTGCAGAGCAACAGATTGGTTAGGCTAATTAAAAAAGCGACTAAAAATAAGCCAACCAAATAGCCTTTGCGCCCAAGCGAGCGCGCTAAAACGACATAGCCCTGGGGCCGATTGCCCATGCCTGCCATCATCGTCGTGGTGAAAATTGTTTGACATAATACGAAAATGGCGGTCATGCTAAAAAACTGGGTGGCGGTGAGTTGCGCGGCTGTATTTGGTTTGCGCAGAAACACATACGCAAAAATAATTAATGCGCCAAACTCAATTAAGAAACGCCCAGAGCGTTTATATTCGCTCCAGATAAAGCCTGTCCAAGCCCAAATTTGCCGAAGCTTTGCCATTATTGCTGTTCCTCGTTCGCTAACAAACTATCAAGAATTGCCAGCGGTGCTTGGGGCTGCATTTCTGCTGGTGGTTCTTTGCCCGATACAACGTGCAGATACAGATCGCGCAGATTGCCAAGCGTCGGTTGTAAGCTCGACACCGTGTAGCCTTCATCAAGCAGCAATTGCAACAACCGCCCTTGCAAGGCTGGGTTATTTTCGGGCACGGTGATAAAGCGATCATCGCGCACAATGCTGGGGTCAATCGAGCGCAGGGCAAAATCGAGCGCAGCGGTTGGAGTTTCTTTCAGCGTCAGCACGATGCCATTGGTTCCCGTTAGTTGGGCTAAATCGGTTTCGGCGGCCAGCGCACCTTGCACCAAAATGCCTACCCGATTGCAAACCGCCTCGATCTCATCAAGCTGGTGCGAGCAAATCAAAATCGTATGGCCTTGACTGCGTAGATCGAGCAGGAGATCGCGCATTTCAAGTTGGCCTTGGGGGTCGAGGCCCGATGATGGCTCGTCGATCAGCAAGAGTTGCGGGTCGGCAAGCAAGGCTTGGGCAATCCCAACCCGCTGGGTCATCCCCTTGGAATAGGTGCGCATGCGCTTATCGGCAGCTTCGGTCATGCCCACCAATTCGAGCAAATCGTTGATCCGACTGGCGAGGCTTGGGCCACGTTGGCCGCCAAAGTGGCCCATGTAGGTCAAATATTCGCGGGCGCTGCAATGGGTGTGGTAGCGCAAGCGTTCGGGCAAATAGCCAATTTGGCCGTGCATGGCGGCAGGTGTTTTGCCAAAAACCTCAATTCGTCCACTGTCGGGGTATAAAAATCCCATAATCAAATGAATGAGGGTCGATTTGCCAGCGCCATTTGCCCCCAGCAAGCCATAGACTTGGCCTTCTTGGACCATCAAATTCAACTGGCGCAAGATCGTTGTTGTATCAAACCGTTTGACAATATTTTCAAGCAAGAGTGCTGTCATACCTTCTCCCTACATCCAATGCTGCATGACAACCAAGACAATGCCGCTGAGCAAGGCCACTGGCAAGGCGCGCGTATAGCACCAACGCAAGCTTTCGTTCAACGGCTGGCGCACTGTTGAGCCGTTGATGTAGCGGCCTACCCCAGCCAAAGCCAAGGTAGTGGCAACGGTCAAGGCTATGTGCAGCGACCAATGCAAGCCCGCCGTAATCGGAAAGCCCAACAGGGGGATTAATGTGAGCAGGACTGTTGCACGAATTGCCCGCCCCCACTGGGCTAGCTCGGCGCTAGCACGATTCAATTCTGCTTCGGGGCCGCCGGGCGTTAAGCTCCAATCATGGGCAAATGGCCCCCAACCGAGCGCAACCGGCAAGGCCATGGCGGCGGCAATCAAGGCCAAAACCCGCGCTGGCACAATGTTCCATTGCCAATTATCGCCTGTCCAGAGCGCAACGCCCAAGGCCAACCACAAGACAATCCGGCCTGCGCTACTCAATTGGGCCTCACGCATGGCTGCGCGCACACTTGAAGCCGCCAAACTTTGCAAGCCCGGCATCAGTGCCAGCATAAATGAGGTTTCGAGCAAGGCCCAAGCCAGCCACAATTGGCCTAAACGTGAGGTTGCTAGTGGCGAGCCAGCCCATGGCAAAAATGCAGGTGCAATTAAGCCCAAGAGCGCTGCGATTGCCAGACTAAGCGAGGTTTTGCCCCGCAATGCCGCCAATAGCCCGCGGCTCAAGCCACCCCCAGGCGCGTGCAATTTGGTAATCCCAATCACGGCGAGGGTCAAGAGCATTGTGGTAAGCATGCCTGGGTAGAGCAACGCAGCAATCAATTGTTCAATTAATGTATTCATAAGCGACCTTTAGTGTTTGGCGGTACGGGCGTTGAGCGCCTGAACGATGCCAGCCTGAATTGCCGTTACTGTCGGCGGATCGCCATCGATTTTCGCAGCAACCTGAATTTCTGGCAGTTCGGCCAAGCCACCGCGCCCAAACGGATGCCCATCGATGCTGGCGCGACCTAAGGCAATCAGCGGCGCACGATCAACGATAAAATCGCGCCAAACATTCATAAGTGCTGGGCGCAACAACAGTGGAATTGGCCCGGTCAGCACAAAAATATCAGCATGGGCCGGAGTGGCTGCCCAGGTTAGGTTGCGCGCGCTGCGGATAGCCTCGGCTAAAATGCGAACTTCGATGCCAGTTGAGCCAGCATTTAGATGATAAACCGCAATCACGCTGACCTCCATTTCGTATGAAACCGCGTGCTAGTATACCAGAGTCTGGGGGGCTATTGCGTGAGGAGTTTGATTCGGCATACAGCGTGTGCTCTATGCCGAATCAATCGTTTAGCGGCCTTCTTCGGTCTTGACGGCATTAACAAAGCCTTGAATTTTTTCAAAGACTGGCCGTGGACTCCAATCGGGGTTGAGAATCCCAAATGAGGCCGTTTGATCAAGCGGGTCGGGCGAGGTTACCGCGAAGTTGAGGTTCCACACAAACATCGTGGCGACCCATGGATAATCGCGGCGGGTCATTTGCAGCGCATCGAGCACATATTGGCCTTGTTGTTCAAGGCTAATTTCGTTGCCATACTCGTAGCCTGGGCTGGTATTTTGGGTTGCCCAGCCAAACTCTGTCACCCACACCTGATACTCGCTCATGCCATATTTATCCATCAAAATTTTGAGGTTTTCGATATGGCGGAAGTAGTGGGTTGGGCTTTCGAGCCAACCTGGGCCTGGGCCTGGCATATCGGGCCACAGGGTTGCAGGCGGGTTGTACGATGGTGAGGGATGGAAACCCACGCCATCGATGTGATCTTTGAAAATGCCATCTTTGTAGCTGAACATTTGCTCAAAGTAGGTCATATCATCGACTGCTGCTGGCGAATCGCCGGTTGAAGTCAACGCCCCTGAGATCACAAACGCTTCAGGATCAATCGGTTTGATCCGATTGTAGGCTTCAACTAAGAGATCGACATATTTGGTTGCGTCGATCGACTCACGTGAGCCACCATTTTCGTGATCAAGATTTTGCTCGTTCCAAATTTCGTAGGCTTGGACTTTGCCTTTGTATCGCACAACCAAGGCCTCGACGAAATCGCCAAAATCTTTGATGTTATCGGGCATGCCGTTGGTGCCATCGGCGCGTGCCCACGATGGCGAACGCACAATGCTCAACAGCACTTTGATATTTTTGGCGTTGGCATCGGCGACAATCGCATCAAGCTCGCCCCAGCCAAAGTTGCCCTTGGGGCCTTCAATATCTTTCCATTGAATTTGTTGGCGTACCCAATCGAAACTTGCGTTGTTCATCAAGGTTAAGGCGCGATTGCGATCGGTATAGTAGAGTTGGGCAGCTGCGCCATATTGCAAATAGGGCAAGGTTAATGGGTTGCCGCTGGTAACTGCTGGGTTCGTGCCCGTGGTTGGGGCCGCAGTTTCCGGCGTTGCTGTTGCTGCCTCAGGATTCGTTGGTTGGGCGGTAGGAGCGCTATCGCCACCACAGG
This sequence comes from Herpetosiphon sp. NSE202, assembly GCF_042688385.1. Lineage (NCBI taxonomy): Bacteria > Bacillati > Chloroflexota > Chloroflexia > Herpetosiphonales > Herpetosiphonaceae > Herpetosiphon > Herpetosiphon sp. NSE202. Next base: position 381,568 of record NZ_JBHUPY010000001.1, read on the forward strand.
CCGCCAAGATATTAACTGCGAGTAAGCAGCCCATGGCGGCACTTAACCAGCGTAATTTTCGCATATCAAACTCCTCGTCAGACAACAAACACGAAGATCAAACACTGGCTTCAGAGCGTGATCTTCGTGTTGTGTAAACCGACCTCGGTTAATTATTTATGGGTTGCTGCAAATTGTTGTAAGCGGGTATAGGCTGGGCGTGGGCTCCAATCAGGGTTCAATACCCCGAACGAAGCGGTTTCGTGCAGCGGATCAAATGAAGTCACCGCGAAGTTTAAGTTCCACACGAACATTGCGCCAACCCATGGAGCGTAATCGTAGCGAGCCATGTACATTGCTCGTTCGAGGTACGCGCCTTGTTCTTCGAGGGTGTTCGAGTTGCCATATTCAAAGCCTGGGCTGGTGTTGGCGGTTGCCCAGCCAATTTCGGTTACCCAAATTTGGCGGTCGCCGTTGCCACTGTTGGCCAGCACTTGATAGACATCTTCGATCCGTCGCCAGTAGAATTCTGAGTTGTCGCGCCAGCCTGGGCCTGGGCCTGGATTGTCTGGCCACTTGGTATCTGGTGGATTGTAGGTGCCACCAAAGTGCGCCCCAATTACGTCGACGTTGCTCCAGAATTTAGGAATTGCAAACATTTGGCTGAAGTAAATCAGCTCGTCAATTGCAATATCACTGCGATTGGTTGCGGTTGGCGTTGGCGAGCCAGAAACCACAATCGCTTCTGGGTCGGCAGCTTTCACGCCTTTGTAGGCATATTCAAGCATATCGACATAATATGAAGCGGTTGCAACTACGCCACCATTTTCAATCGCGTAATTTTGCTCATTCCAAATTTCGTAGGCTTGAACTTTGCCTTTGTAGCGTTGTGCCATGCGCTGCATGAAATCGCCAAATTTGGGGAAGTTGCGGCGTGATGGTAAGCCATGGGTGCCATTTTCGCTGGCCCATTCAGGCGAACGCACGACACTCAGCAGCACTTTAATCCCTTTGGCGTGTGCTTCGTTGACCACTTTATCCAACTCGCCCCAGTAGATTGTACCGTCGGCAGCTTGGAGATCTTCCCATGGTGCTTGTTGGCGAATCCAGCCGAAAGCTGCATTGTTGACCAATTGATACAAGCGATCGCGTTCTTGGTAGAAAGCTTGGACATTATAGCCATAGACAAAATCGGCTGGAATGGCTTCGGCGCGAGTGTGATAGCGGAAGAACCATTCTTTGACTGCCAATTTTGGCTCGTCTTTGTGTTCGTTGTAATATTGTTTGCCCAACAAACCAAGCAACACTTGATATTCAGGCTTTTCTTCTGGGTGATATTCGAAGCGGTTGCGTTCGAAATATTGGACCCAATAGACTTTGCCCGTATCGGGGTTCAGCTCTTGGAATGGCTCCGACAAAGGATAGCCAAACACCGACAAGCCACCATAATTGCGCCAGAAGGTCAAGAATGGGCCAGGGGTGTTGGTCAAGGTGTGTTCGGTTTCAGGGAACCAAACCGTGCCATTGTTGGGGTTAGCAACTGGCTTGAAGGCTGGCTCGTTTTCGCGACCCTTGGCCAATTCTTTGCCTAACAAGCGCCCAAGCACAAAGTATTTGTTGCCATTGGTTGGGTGATTGAAGTTTTCAGGGTGCTCTTCTAAGATGGCGCGTTCGAAATATTGCACCAAATAGAATTTACCAGGCTCGGTAAAGCTTTCTTGGACAAATGGCAAAGAAATAGGATAGCCCAAGACGCGCATAGCGTTTGGCGTATTCTTCCAAAATTGCCAAAAATAGTTGACCGCTGATTGCCCGGTTTCGGGGAAATACTGGGCTAAAGGCGGCGGCGGTGTAGCCTCGGCCTTGGTTCCAGGTAGCACTACGCCCATGGCAATAAGCATGAGCAGGCCAAGACGAACCCATCGTCGTCGCATGGCATTCTCCTTTTATCGAAGCACTAAATCGTTCGCAAGCAATTGCTTAGGTCTGACTGCGTAATAGTAGCATGCCCAACCTGATAAATTGCTTATAGCCTACTGATGAGCACGTTACGAATTGATTGCAATGTCCAAGCTGATGTCGAGCGCAACCGCTGAGTGGGTAATCGCGCCGCACGAAATGAGGTTCACTCCCGTTTCGGCAACGGCCCGAATCCGCTCAAGCGTAATGCCACCAGAAGCCTCAACCAAAGCCCGTCCAGCAATTAACTGCACCGCTTCGCTCATGGCTTCAATTGACATATTATCAAGCATGATAATGTCGGCTCCGCCATCAAGCGCTGCTTGTACCCCCGCCAAATCTTCAACTTCAACCTCGATTTTGGTGGTGTGCGGCGCGACAGCCCGTGCTCGCTGCACTGCGCCAACAATATCGTGGCCACCAAGCGCCAGATGATTGTCTTTGATCAACACGCCATCGCCCAAATTGAAGCGATGATTGGCTCCGCCGCCCGCCCGCACTGCAGCTTTTTCCAAAGCGCGCCAGCCGGGCGTGGTTTTGCGCGTATCAACCAATTTGGCTTGGGTTCCGGCGATTTTGGCAACATACAATGCCGTTTTGCTGGCAATGCCCGAAAGCCGCTGCAAAAAGTTAAGCATGGTGCGTTCGGCCATCAGCACCGAGCGCGCTGGCCCGCTGAGATAGGCCACAATCGTGCCATACTCAACTGTTGCGCCATCGTTCAGCATTGCTTGCCACTCTAAGGCTGGGTCGACCAAACGGCAAACTGCCGCCGCAACTTCCATGCCCGCGAGCACACCTTGATCTTTAACTAAAACATGGGCTTTGGCTGTTAAATCAGCCGGAATTGTGGCTAATGATGTTAAGTCGCCACCATCGAGGTCTTCTGCTAACGCCAATTCAATCAGGCGTTGAGTTGCTTGAGGAAGGTACATTGCACAAACACCATTGTCCTTGTACATTGGGTTTCGATTGTCAATCATAGCATAAAAATCCTTGTTGCGGGGATCAATCTGCCCAAGCGACCACGAATCCTGCAAACAACCCATGCTCAATGGTATTGCTCACAGGATTCTCTGGCAGTATCGATTTGGCTGATTGAATAATAAATTTATTAAAAATCTTTATAAATAAGCCATCAAATACGCATCTGCTCATTAATATGATCAGATTTAGCTTTTGCGCATCTCTTTAATTAAGTTCTGTTTCAATTCCCATAAGCGTTGGCTCAGCGAAACGTGATAGATGTGGGGATTGACCAAGCGCAACACGCCAGGATCAAGCCGCGCCAAATCGCGCACGCGGCGTTCGCGCAACTCGGCCAAATCGGGCACATCAACGACGCGCCGCCCAGAATCGAGCACAGTGGCATACAAGGCTTCAATGGTGTGGTCGGCAGGCGTGAGCGTGCGTTGTTTGCCTGCATCAGTTGGGTGATACAAATTCAGCGCTTCGCTTTGCTGGGGATGTTCGTCATCCAAGGTCAGCACATCGGCGCTAGCGCGGCCACGGCTATCATAGACCCGCCATGCTGCTTTACGGCCTGGCGTTGGGGTTTTCTGGGGGTTTTCCGAAAGCTTGATTGCAGGCTTCCATGTATCGCGATCAAATAATGAAACCAATTTGTACACGCCACCCAATGCTGGCTCGCCCCACGATGTGACCAAATGCGTGCCAACCCCAAAGACCAAGCGCTTAATCACAGCATCGGCTTCGAGGCCATAGCGCGGCGCTTCGGCGCGAATTTGGGTCAGAATTTGCCAAATCACCAGCTCATCGAGATTGTTTGAAAGCACAATTGCCACATCGGGAAAGCCAGCGCTATTGAGCATTTTGGCCGATTGAATACTGAGATAGGCCAAGTCGCCAGAATCAAGCCGAATGCCAACGGGTTTGTGGCCTTGGCGGCGCAGTTTTTCAAACACCTTGATTGCGTTCGGCACGCCACTTTCCAAGGTATTGATTGTATCGACGAGCAGCAATGTGTCGTCGGGGTAGGCTTCGGCGTAGGCTTCGAATGCGCCTAATTCGCCCATGCCCAAGGCCATGGCGGTTTGGACCAAGCTATGAGCATGCGTGCCGCTTGGTTGCACGCCCATATCGAGCGCTGCGCCGACATTCGACGAGGTATCAGCGCCGCCGATTAATGCAGCGCGGGTGGCCAAATTAGCTCCCCAGCCTTGGGCGCGGCGCAAGCCAAATTCCAAAAACAAGCCATCGCCAGCGCTTTCGCGCACCCGCGCCGCTTTGGTGGCAATCAAAGTGCTGAAGTTGAGCATATTCAGCAACGGCGTTTCGAGAATTTGGGCCAATACCAGCGGGCCTTCGACAATCGTCATTGGCACGGTATGGTGCACCACACGGCCTTCGGGAATTGCGCGAATCGTCAGATTGCGCAGATCGCCATATTTGCGCAGCCAGCCCAAGAAATCGCTGCTAAACAAAGGTTGGCCGGTGCGACCTTTCATGGTCGAAAGTGCGCCAATTTCGCCCTCGCCAAAGCGCGCCGTATCCATCCATTCGAGCAATGGTTGCATGCCTGCGGCTACTGCATAGCCCGCTGCATGCGCGCCATAATTGGGATAGGCCCGGAAATAGTGGTCGAACAAGGCTGGTCGCTCGTGCAGCCCCAAACGATAATAAACCTGCGACATGGTTAGCTGATATTGATCGGTGAAGAGAATGCCATGTTGAAAGCGCGTTGTCATCTATCACGTCCTTTACAATTGTAAATTGACTTAGTGTCTATAATACACTAATTAACAAGAATTGCAATATGATCCACGAAGGACACGAAGAGCACGAAGGATGGAACCGCGAAGAGCACGAAGGACACGAAGGTTAAGTTTTTCGCCACAGATTGGCACAGATTTGTTTGATTATGCTTTCCCAAAGCCTAGCGCCAATGGCCCATAGCCTGATCCCTTTTGATTTCTGATTTCTGCCTTCTGACTTTCTTTGCTACAATGGATGCATATCGCATGAACGTTGAGATTTTTCATAACCCAAGGGGGAAACGACGATGTTTAGTCCCGATCAGTTAGCTCAAATGCGGGCGGCGCAGGAGCGCTGGAACGATGAAACGCTGGCTCCGACGCTCCAGAAAACTCCTGAACGTCCGGCGTTATTTAGCACCGTCTCAAGCGAGCCGATTCAGCGGTTGTATACGCCGCTCGATATTGCCGATACCGATTATGCCAAGGATATTAGCTTCCCTGGCGAGTTTCCCTATACCCGTGGGATTCACCCAACTGGCTATCGTGGCAAGCTCTGGACAATGCGCATGTTTGCTGGTTTTGGCACTGCTGAAGAAACCAATGCTCGCTTTAAATATCTGTTGAGCCAAGGCCAAACTGGGCTTTCGACCGCCTTCGATATGCCAACCCTCTATGGTCGCGACACCGATCATCCCTTGGTTGAAGGCGAATTTGGCAAGTGTGGCGTGGCCGTCACTTCGTTGGCCGATATGGAAATTTTGTTCGATGGCATTCCATTGGATCAAGTGACCACATCGATGACGATTAACTCGCCAGCGGCGATTGTTTGGGCGATGTATATTGCGGCGGCTGAAAAACGCGGCTTTCCGCGCGCCAAATTGGGTGGCACACTCCAAAACGACATCCTCAAAGAATATGCAGCCCAAAACGAATATATTTTCCCAATTGCCCCATCAATGCGCTTGGTCGTCGATACGATTGAATTTGCTGCGCAACACATGCCCAAGTGGAATCCAGTCTCAGTTAGTGGCTATCACATTCGCGAAGCTGGCTCAACTGCGGCCCAAGAATTAGCCTTTACGCTTGGTGATGGCTTGGCCTATGTCAAAGCCTGTATCAAACGCGGCATGAATATTGATGATTTTGCGCCACGAATTTCCTACTTCTTCAATGCCCACAACGATTTCTTCGAAGAAATTGCCAAATATCGCGCTGCACGGCGGGTTTGGGCACGCCAAATGCGCGATGTCTATGGCGCGAAAAATCCCCGTTCGTGGTGGATGCGTTTTCACACTCAGACCGCTGGCGTTTCGCTTACCGCCCAACAACCAGAAAACAACATTGTGCGGGTCGCAATTCAAGCGCTGGCAGCGGTCATCGGCGGCACGCAATCGTTGCACACCGATGCCATGGACGAAGCGTTGGCCTTGCCATCGGAAAAAGCGGTGACAATTGCGCTGCGTACCCAGCAAATCATTGCTGAAGAAAGCGGTGTGATCAACACCGTCGATCCGTTGGCTGGCTCGTACTTTGTTGAAGCCTTGACCAACCGCATGGAAGCAGAATGTCTCGATTACTTCCGCCGCATCGAAGAGCAAGGTGGCATGGAAGCTGCATTGGAAAAAGGCTGGATTCAACAACAAATTGCCGATTCGTCGTATCGTTTCCAGCAAGAGGTTGATAGCGGCCAGCGCGGCTTTGTTGGGGTCAACAAATACACCGTTGATGACCCAATTGAAATTCCAATTTTGCAAATGGACCCCAACGGCGAGAGCAAACACATGGCACGTTTGAACAAAGTGCGCAATGAACGTGATCAAGCGCGTTGGGCGGCAGCTATGAATGATTTGCGCCAAGCAGCGCAAGGCGATCACAATCTGATGGAACCAATTTTGGCAGCGGTCAATGCCTATGCCACCTTGGGCGAAATGTGCGATGTGCTGCGCGAAGTCTTTGGTGTGTATCAAGAAGTGATGATTGTCTAATTTGAACAAAGAGCATAGAACATAGCTGTACTGGTTCATTACGTTAACGACGATTCCTCCTCACCCCCGAGCCTCCGCTCCTGCCTGCGAGGCGAGGGGAACCACGAAACCCGTGCTCCCCTCGCCCGCGTTCAGTGGGAGAGGGGCTGGGGGTGAGGGCATGTTCTTGATTGCCAATCCAATGAACTAGTACACATAGCTCTTTGGAACTTGCTAAGTTTCGAGTATCATAGACGTATGCTCAACTAACGCTTTATTATGTTCTATGCTCTTTGTTCTATGCTCTAATTTATGAAACAACGCTATTTTTCCACAACACCCATCCACGATCCGCGCGACTTTGTTGGGCGTGAGCGTGAAATTGTTCAAATTAACGAAGCCTTGGCGGCTGGTCGCTCGTGTGCAGTGATCGGCCCCCAAGGCAGCGGCAAAACCTCGTTGCTGCATCATATTGGCCAAGCAGTGGCCATGGTGCTCGACGAGCCTCCCCAAGTTGTTTTTCTCAGCCTAACGCGGGTTAATGATGCCCGTGATTTGTATTCGCCAATGTTGCGGGCTTTGCGCGCCAACGGCGACGATGAGCTAAGCCTAACCCAAGCCTTTAACGAAACCAATACCCCACCAATGTTGCTGTTGCTCGACGATTTGGAATCAGCGGGCTTGGGCTGGATTGGCGTTGTGCGCAGTGCGTTGCGTGGTTGGGTTAACCAAGGCTTTTTGCAAATTGTAGCGGCCAGCAGTCGGGCGCTTGATCACGTTGCGCCTGATTTGCAAAGCACGCTCAGCCAAATCACACTGCCACCAATGCCTGAGCGCGAAGTGCGCAGTTTAATTGATACCCTGACCCAAAGTGCCAAGCTTGAGCCTGATCCCGCCACGATCAATCAAGTCATCAATCTGGCTGGTGGCTATCCCGCTGCAATCAAATTGGCCTTGGAAACGTGGGCACAGTCGCAAGCGACAACGGGCTTCGATTGGCAGCAAGTCTTTCGTGAGCAGCAACAGCAAGCAGCCCATGCCAGCAACGGCTTGGGCGGCTATAGCACAATGATTGAAAGCGAAGCCCTGCCAACCAAGGTCAAGCAACATCCTGCTCAGCAGAGCAAACCACAAACCAAAGCCGAAGAACCGCAACGCCCGCGCACCTACAAAGCCGACGACCCAAGCGAATTTTTGATTATGCTGATTTTATTTTCGCTGGCGGTGTTGCTTGGCTATTTGGTTGGCTCGTGGTTGGGCCTTGTGGTTGGGCTGGCGGTTTTGGGCATGTGGGTTGGCTTGGCGCATGCGATGGTGCGCTGGCGTGGCAATGGCGCGCTGAGCCATATCTATGTGCGAGCCACACGCTGGCTGCCCTTGGTGGGCCGTTTTGCACCCAAATAGTTCCCACATATGCTGATTGACACTAGGACTAAGAACCTACTACGTTGTGGTAAAAAACTATGGTATTATCAGCCGCAGTTAGGCGAACCAAAGGCTCACACGCTTAATTCAACATCCTACAAAATTGATTGTGCTCGTTAGCAATCATCAATTGCTGCCGACTTTGCGAAATATGGTACAATCGCATTTTTAGAATAATCGTAAAGCTCGCAAGCGATGATATTGCGCAACAAGGAGGTTGGCATGAAGCTGGAGCGTAATTTGGGGTTTGATCTCCAACGGGCAACGGAAGCGGCTGCGTTACGGTCAGCCCGCTGGATGGGTCGGGGCGATAAGAACGAAGCCGATGGTGCGGCGGTCGATGCCATGCGTTTTGCGCTCAATGCCACCGATATGGATGGGATTGTGGTGATTGGCGAGGGCGAAAAAGACGAAGCACCAATGCTCTACATTGGCGAGCAAATCGGCAACGGCAACGAGCCAAAGGTTGATATTGCGGTCGATCCGGTTGAAGGCACGACTTTGCTGGCGCAAGGGATGCCGGGGGCAATTGCGGTCGTCGCAGCAGCCGAACGTGGCAGTCTTTTCAACCCGCCTGGGATCGTCTACATGGATAAAATTGCCGTTGGCGAATCGGCCAAGGGTAGTATTGATATCAATGCTTCGGTCGAGGACAATATCCGAAGCGTTGCCAAAGCACTTAAAAAACGGGTCGAAGATGTAACCGTGATTGTGCTTGATCGGCCCCGCCATCACGACGTTATTGCGCGGATACGTGAAATGGGTGCGCGGATTAAACTGATTTTGCATGGTGACGTTGCAGCGAGCCTCATGCCGAGTATGCTTGAGGCCCCCGCAGATATTCTGATGGGCATTGGCGGAGCACCAGAGTCGGTGATTTCGGCCTGTGCCATGAAGTGTACTGGTGGCGAGATTCAATGTAAGCTCTGGCCTCGCAATGATGGTGAGCGCGACCTAGCCCGTCAGAATGGCTTGGATCTCGAAAAAGTGTACACGACCAACGATTTGGTACAAGGAGACAATATTTTTTGGGCGGCGACGGGAATTACGACCGGAGACTTTCTCAAAGGCGTACAATTTTTTGGGTGGGGTGCTACCACTCACTCGTTGGTTATGCGTTCGGCCTCTGGCACAGTGCGCTACATCGAGTCTCGTCACCGTTGGGATAAATTGATGCGGATCTCAGATTTGCCGTTTGCTGAGCACTAAATCTATCATTGCTGCATAAGTTAGAAATTGCTTAAAATTGAGCAACGTCATGCGAAAAATGGCGTTGCTTGCTTTTGTCAGTCGTGGTATACTGCGTGCGACGCATTTGGGAATCCCCTTCCAGCGTCACATTCACACATCTCCAAACAGCAGCCAACTATTTAAAACACAACTCATTGTTACATCCCCTCACAAGATCGCTTCCCATTGTGGGCACGTCCGTGAACGCATGGTAGTGCGGCATATTGGTTGAACTATGCTATTTAGTTCGCCACGCAACGCCATTGATTTTTTGAAGAGGTCGGATGATGCACGCCCGCTGTAAGAATTCATCGTAGGAGGATAGCACGGTGGTCAACCTTGCTGATTTAGAAAACAAAACGTTGAGCGACCTCCAAGAAATGGCTCGGGAGTTAGATATCTCTGGCTATAGTCGCCTCAAGAAACAAGACCTCATTTACAAATTAATTCAGGCTCAAACTGAACAAGCAGGCAATATTTTCAACACGGGGATTCTCGACATCGTTTCTGATGGTTTCGGGTTTCTGCGGAGCGATCGGATGCTGCCTGGCCCCGATGATGTGTATGTCTCGCAAACCCAAATTCGTCGCTTTGGCCTGCGCACTGGCGACCGCATCTCCGGCCAAATTCGCCCACCCAAGGAAAGTGAACGCTACTATAGTTTGCTGCGGGTTGAATTAGTGAATGGTATGGACCCTGAGCAAGCTCGTAAGCGACCCCATTTTGAAAAATTGACCCCGATTTTTCCCAATGAACGCTTTATTTTGGAAACCGAGCCGCAAATTCTCTCAACTCGTTTGGTTGATTTGATTGCGCCAATCGGTCGTGGCCAGCGTGGTTTGTTGGTTTCGCCACCCAAAGCTGGTAAAACGATGTTGATGAAGGCGATTGCCAATGGCATCACCACCAATTATCAAGATGCCCACTTGATGGTTTTGTTAATTGGCGAGCGCCCAGAAGAAGTAACTGATATGCGGCGCTCAGTGCGTGGCGAAGTCATTGCCTCGACTTTCGATGAGCCAGTCGAAGACCACACCAAGGTTTCAGAAATGACCCTCGAACGAGCCAAGCGCTTGGTCGAAGGCGGCCAAGATGTGGTGATTTTGATGGACTCGATCACTCGTTTGGCTCGCGCCTACAACTTGGATATGCCGCCATCAGGCCGGACGTTGACTGGTGGTATCGATCCGGTTGCGCTCTATCCCCCGAAGCGTTTCTTTGGTGCTGCCCGTAACATCGAAGGCGGCGGCTCCTTGACGATCATCGCTACCTGTTTGGTTGATACTGGTAGCCGCATGGACGACGTGATTTACGAAGAATTCAAGGGTACTGGCAACATGGAATTGCACTTGGAACGGCGCTTAGCTGAACGCCGCACCTATCCTGCAGTTGATATTGCCCGCTCTTCAACGCGGCGCGATGAATTGTTGCTCTTGCCTGAGCAATTGCGCCAAGTTTGGACCTTGCGGCGGATGGTGAGTATGTTGGGCGAAAACGAAGGCACTGAATTGGTGCTGACGCGCATGTCCAAAACCCGCACCAACGATGAGTTCTTGCTGACGCTCAACAAGAGCCTCTAGGATTCGCTTGAGTGATCCCCTCACCCCAACCCCTCGCCCGGGCGCGGGCGAGGGGCTTTTTGATCCACGCAGGGTTGAAACCGCGAAGAGCGCGAAGGACGCGAAGGTTAAGTTTTTAGCCACAGATTGCACGAATTACACGAATAATTTTTTTAGCCACAGATTCCTCGGATTGATTTTCCATAGCCTCTAGCCAAAAGCCAACAGCCCAAAGTCATCGTTTCTCTGCGCCTCTGCGTTAACGAATTGATCCACGCAGGGTTGAAACCGCGAAGAGCGCGAAGGACGCGAAGGTTAAGTTTTTAGCCACAGATTGGCACAGATTTATTTGATTCTAATTTCTCCTAGCCCAATGCCAAGCACATGATCCCCAACCCTCAACTCCTATGTTCTATGCTCTATGTTCTATGTTCTCACTTCATCCTTTCGCTATGTTCTATGCTCTATGCTCTATGTTCTCACTTCATCCTTCATCCCTCATCCTTCATCCTTATACTATGCTACTCTGTGGCATGCGAATTGCCGCATACTTCGGCAAAACATTTAGCAGAGGAACCCTATGTTCGATTGGCTTCAACCCTATTTACCACCAGCAAATAGCATTGCATACTACCTTCTTCGTGGCACAATTACCTTTTTAGTGGTTGCTGTAGCCGCTCGAACAATTAGCATCGTTATTCGGCGGGCTTTTCTCTCGAATGCCCAACTTTTGCGGCATAACCTGAGCGAGCGCCGCCGCACCACCTTGCGGGCCTTGGTTTCATCGTTGACCAATGGCTTGGCGATATTAATTTCATTGTTTTTGATTTTGGGCATGTTTGTGCAGCCGAGCGCCTTATTTACCTTTTTAGGCTTGTTTAGCGCTGGCTTGGGCTTTAGCGCCCGCCCATATGTGAGCGATTTTTTGGGCGGCATTACCTTGCTGTTCGAGGATCAATTTGCTTTAGGCGATAAAGTGGAGATTGGCGATCGCCAAGTGGTGGGTTGCGTTGAACGGATCAGTTTGCGCATGACCTATATTCGCGGCGAGTCGGGCGAGCTTTGGCTGGTGCCAAATGGTGATATTCGCACGATTCGCAATTTTACCCGTGGCAAATGGTCGCCAGCTAGCATTAAATTAACCGTACCAACCACCAAACTTGATGAAACGATGGTCGTTCTGCACCAAATCATCAGCGATCCCGGCGATGATGTGATCGAAACCCCTGAAATCATCAGCGAAGATGGCGAGATTGGTGCAGTAACGACGACGATTACATTAAAAGTTAAGGCGCGCTATAGTATGGCTCCGGCGGTGCGTGAGCGCTTGATTACTCAGCTGCAAGCGGCGTTAACGGAGCACCATGTGTTGGCTGCGGATGAAAATCGGGAATAGCGTCGCCGGTCAAGGCATCGTAAGAAACTGCATCGGCAGGCTCGCGCAACAACGATTTGACCCGTGGCCAAAAACCACGGAAAAACTCCGAGCGGCGATAGCGTTGCAAGTCACGGCCTGATTCCCAGGTGCTCCAGGTTGCAAAGGCGGTTGGGTCGCCAGTTTCACGTAAAAGCGATAAGGCTAAACAGCCTTCTTGATGGCGAATTGTTGGCTCGCATTCAGCATAAAATGCAAGAAATTCTGCTACATGTTCGGGTGCAAATTTTAACCGAACTAAGCGCACAACCATTGGCGTAGCTCCTTATTGGGAAGTGACACAAAAAGAGGTGGCCGTAACCACAACGCTATCTTAGCATGCTTATGCCTCGCTCAATGCAAAAACAGCACCATCATGAGCGATCAAAACTTCGCCTTGGAAAATTTTGGCGACCCGAGCCAACACTTCGGCCTCGGGCGCTGTATTGATTGGGCTATAGTGGGTCAGAATCAGCCGTTGCACGCCAGCGTTTTGGGCAGCAGTTGCGGCCTGTTCTGGGGTTGAATGGGTTTCGAAGGGAGTCGATACCGTGCATTCATGAATTAATGTATGCGCATTTCGACTTAGTTCAACCAAGGCCTCGCATGGCCCACTATCCGCCCCATAGACCAAACTGCGCTTGCCAGGCTGATCGATCCGTAAGGCCAAGGTTGGGCGGCTGTGATAGGTTGGTGCGCTGCTGAAGCTTGCACCGAGATCGAATGGCAAATCGATTGGGCCGCCAGCATCGGCCACCGTTTGAAAGCTGGGCACGATTGCATGAATTCCCAAATCGGCTGCTTGAATCACTGCCTCGGCGGTAGCGATTGTGCGTTGATTGCCAAAAACCAGCAATTCGCCGTTATGTTGCGCCAGCCACAGGTGTAACAACAAACTTGGCAAGCCCATCAGATGGTCGGGGTGATTATGCGAGATGAAGATTGCCCGCAGTTGGCGTGGATCAAGCCCATATTTGAGCATGCGGCGATACGGGCTGCCGCCGCAATCGAGCAAGACCAAACCAGCCTCGCTTTGCCAAACATAGCCACTATTTTCACGCTCAGCATCGGGAAGTGCCGTGCCAGAACCAAGCACAATTAAATTGTTCACGATGATCTCCTTTGGTCGTGAAAGATGCGCACAAAGCGCAGCAATTAGTATAATAGGCCACAAAAGACCAGACAAGGGTGCAAAATTACTATTTTGTAGCCACTATAGGAGCCAGTATGGACGCACTCTCCGGCCCGATGCAGCTTTGGTTGGCTGGATTATTGATCGCTTGGGCACTTGTGTTGGTTGGTGGATTTGTGCTTGGGCGGCCCAATCCAGAGGGCACGCGTCGCATGACGCTTTGGGGTCGTTTAGGCTCATCGGCAATCTTGGTTGTGGCGGCTTGGAGTTGGTGGTGGCAATTGCGCCAAACCCACAATCTGACGGCCTTATTGCTCGCCGTTGGCATGAGTTTGGGCTTTTTAGGCGATTTATTTATGGCCAAAGTCTTTCCAATTAAGAATTATGTGCTTGGTGGAATGAGCGCATTTGGCTTGGGCCACGTTGCTTATATTAGTGCTGGCTTGCGCATCGATCACTTTGATTGGCTGAGTTGGCTGATTTGGATGATTGTTGGCGCGATTGGCTGGTATATGATCGTGTGGCACGATAGCTCGCGCAGCCGTTTGCATCAAGTTGCCTTGCCCTATGCGCTTTTGCTGGCGAGCACAACTGGGGTTGCAACCGGCGTGGCCTTGGAGCAATTGCCAATGGCGACCTTTGCGGTTGGGGCAGCGCTCTTTTTGCTCAGCGATTTAGTGTTGGCCACCCAATTGTTCAATAATGCTCATTGGCGCGGAATTGGCGATGTGGTTTGGTTTACCTATGGCCCAGCCCAAGCCTTGATTGTCTATAGCATGGCGTGGTTGGTGTAAGTTGGGAATCGGAACCGCGAAAGGATCACTAGTCAGCCCATAGTAATCAGGCAAAATGGAACCGCGAAGATCACGAAGAACACGAAGATGGAGCTAAATCCATGACCAACCGCAGATTTTCAAGTTCATTATGCAAGCAATGCTTTCTACAACATGTCAGCGAGGCGATGAAGATCAACGTGTGAGAATCGATGGCTAAGATTCCCTCACCCCAACCCCTCTCCCGTGGCGCGGGCGAGGGGCTTCAACGCCGTGGTTCTTGCGCAATTTATCGGTAAAGACTGGTGCTTCCCCTCGCTCGCGTTCGGTAGTTAGGGTTTTTATCCGCCTGTTCCCCCCTCGCCCGCGTTCAGTGGGAGAGGGGGCTGGGGGTGAGGGAACAAAAAACAGCCGATTATTTGAAGCTTATTGACATTTAACAGAACGTGCTACAATGATCATGCTCTCGACCATTGTTGGCGGGAAGCACTGGTTCGTTTTCTGGTTTCAAACACCACTTGGATCGCACCCGACCGAGATGGTAAGTACACAGTGATGTGCTTCGTTCTCCTCGGCTGACGCGATTCGGCGTTGCGGAGGTTTTTTTATGGCTTTTTCCGCTCGACCGACGGTCGGCATGTTTGGCGCAGGCAAGGTTGGCACTGCTTTGGCTTTGGCTTTAAAGCGGGCTGGCTATTCGATTGCTGGCGTTTCCTCACGTTCAGCAACGTCGGCCCAGGCTTTGGCCCAGCAGCTTGAATGCTCGGTGCTGGCACCTACTGCGTTATTTACCCAAACCCAACTCATTTTCCTGACAATCCCCGACGATCAATTGGCCCCGTTGGCTCAATCACTCGCCACAACCCTGCCGCAGGGTCATGGTATTGTGGCCCATTGTTCGGGAGCTTTGACCAGCAGCGTGTTGCAACCCTTACAATTGCGTGGTTGGCAGGTTGCCAGTTGCCATCCATTGGCTCCATTTGCCAGCCGCACAACTCCCTTGCCGCAAGCAATTACTTGGGCCATCGAGGCCGAACCAGCGCTTTATGCTGTGCTGGACGAGCTTGTGCATGCCGTTGGCGGAATTCCACGCCCAATACAGACCGAGCATAAAGTGCTGTATCACAGTGCTGCCGTGCTCTCGGCCAATTATGCAATTACCCTTGCGGCACGGGCCGTCGATTTGCTGCAACTTTGCGGTTGGTCGGGGCCAGAAGCCTTGCAAGCACTCGTACCGCTCCTGCGCGATAACGTCGAAAATTTGGCGCGGCTTGGCTTGCCGCAAGCATTAACCGGCCCCTTGGCTCGCGGCGATTATGGTACAGTCGAACGCCATCTTCAGGCGCTCGATGCCAATGCTCCCGAGATTGCACGCTTGTATCGAGCCTGCATTGAGGCAACTCAACCCTTGTTAGAACCGAAGAAAGTATGAAGTATGAGGGATGAAATCAAAAGTCAAAAGTCAAAATAGGGGCGAGATAGCGGGGTTTCGTTTTTAATGCAGAGGCGCAGAGGGTGTGAGGGGTCAGGATTTAGGGGCAAGGGGTCAGCAGTTTGAAACACGCTGCATTAACCTGATCTCTGACCGCTGATCCCTCATCCCGTGTCCTTCGTGCTCTTCGTGCCCTTCGTGGTTTCAGGAATTTAAACAACAATTCTTTATCAACCAAGCAAAGGAGCTACCCATGCGAACCCAATTGAGCGATATTCAACGGATGAAAGATCGAGCCGAACGCTTGGTGATGGTTACTGCTTACGACTACACCAGCGCCCAATTGATCGATCGCACCGATATTCCCTTGATTTTGGTGGGCGATTCGTTGGGCATGGTTGTGCAGGGCAATAGCTCAACCGTGCCCGTCACCATCGATGAAATTGTCTATCACACCAAAGCGGTGATGCGCGGCAGCAGCAAAGCCCTCGTGGTCAGCGATTTGCCATTTTTGAGCTATACCAGCCCTGAGCAGGCCATCCAAAATGCTGGCAAATTGATGCAGCTTGGCGGCTGTGGCGCGGTTAAGCTGGAAGGTGGCGTAAATATGGCTCCGACCGTGCGCCGCTTGGTCGATTTGGGCATTCCGGTGATGGGCCACTTGGGCTTTACGCCGCAATCGGTCAATCAAATTGGCATGCGGGTACAGGGCAAAACCGTGGCTCATGCTCGTCAGTTGCTCGAAGATGCCTTGGCCTTGGAAGCTGCTGGGGCGTTTGCAATTGTGTTGGAGCTAATTCCTGCTGCCTTGGCCAAAGCCATCACTGAGCGGCTGCATATTCCAACGATTGGAATTGGCGCAGGGGTTGGTTGCGATGGCGAGGTCCAAGTTTGGCACGATATTTTGGGCTTGTATAGCGATCATCTGCCTCGGCACACCAAGCGTTACGCCGATTTGGGCAGCACAATTGAGCAAGCGCTGAATCAATATGCCCATGAAGTGCGCGAGCGGAGTTTTCCAACTGCCGCCAATAGCAGCGTGATCGATGCTAAAACCTTAGCCGAAGCACTCGGTGAACAGGCAGTCAGCCTCGGCTCAAATGCCAAATTGAGCGTCTAAATTATTGATTGAAACAAACGTCCGCTGCTAATACACAGCGGACGTTTGTTGTTTAATTGAACAATTCAGCAACTGATTCAATAATTGCGGTTGGGCGATAGGGATAGCGCTCTGCATCCAAGCGGGTCATCATGCCCGAAAGCACGAGGGCGGTGCGCATACCGGCCTCGGTGCCGCCAATAATATCGGTGTCCATGCGGTCGCCAATCATCATTGCTTCGGCTGCGTGGGCATCGATAGTGCGCAAGGCGGTGCGCATCATCACTGGGTTGGGCTTGCCCACAAAATAGGCCTCGGCATTGGTTGCAGCTTGAATTAATGCGACAACTGCACCACATGCTGGCAAAATCCCTCGCTCCGATGGCCCCGAAACATCAGGGTTAGTGCCGATCAGACGCGAGCCAGCGGCAACCAAACGCACAGCTTGGGTGATCCGTTCAAAGCTGTAGGATGTCGTTTCGCCAATCACCACATAATCAGGATCATGCTCGGTCATGGTGTAGCCAACATCATAGAGCGCATTGGTCAGCCCAGCCTCGCCAATTACGAAAGCTGTGCCATTGGGCCGTTGCGAATCGAGAAATTTGGCGGTGGCCAAGGCCGAGGTATAAATATCTTCGATTTCTAAGGGCAAGCCAATTCGTGCCAAACGCGCCTGCAAATCGCGCGGCGTATAAATTGAATTGTTGGTCAAGACTAAAAATTTGCGGCCTGAAGCCCGAAGCCGACCCAAAAACTCCGGTGCGCCAGGAATAATTTGTGCGCCGTGGACTAATACGCCATCCATATCGCATAACACGGCACGTACATCATCAAACTGATTCATCACAAGCCTCCCAAAACAAAGTGCGGGACGATAGGCCTATTATAATCCGAAAGGATGAAGGATGAAGGATGAGGGATGAAGGATGAATGGGTCGAGGGCTATCGGCTATGGGCTTTTGGCTAGCGGAACAATGGTTGGAATTATCTGCTTATAAAAGGGGTTGGGGATCGTTTGTTGGGGGTCAGGGATCAGGTTTAACGCAGCGGCGCAGAGGAAGCATGGCTTTGGGCTATATGTACTGATACATTAGATTGGCAACCATGTTCCCTCACCCCCCAGCCCCCTCTCCCACTGAACGCGGGCGAGGGGGAGCGCCCCGTGTATAACCAATGGCGGTCAAACCAAGGTGTTAAAGCCCCTCGCCCGCCACGTGGGAGAGGGGTTGGGGTGAGGGGATCAAGCCGTGGCTAACCCAATGAACCAATACAGCTATCGACTATCGGAACAATTGTTGGAATTGCCAAATAATCCCTGATCGCCAAAAGCCTAGAGCCTCATCCCTTTTGCCTTTTGATTTTTGACTTCTGATTTGCGTAGCTACTCGTGAATTTCCGTGCCATCATTGGGTGGTGAGCGGCGGGCGACCTCGACTTCAAGGTTGCGCAAGCGATACAGAATTTCTTCGTTGATCCGGCGATTGTTGCCGCTTAAGTCGGCCAGAATCCCAATGAAGAAGGTCAAAATTCCGACAATCATAAATACGCCGCCAATAAAAACCGATTGTAAATAGCGGGTATAGGTCTGATTTGGATCAAGCAGGTAGTAGATCATAAAGCGCAGCAGCAAGCCACCACCAATTAGCAAAAACGGCAGCGCAAAGTAGGTAAAGGTTTTTAGCGGCTCATATTGGGCATAGGTTCGAATAATTGTCGCGCCTTGGCGCTTCACAAAATTGAAATTACCACGATGCAAGCGCGATGGTCTGGTTGGCTTTGTGGTAATCGCCACATGGTCAACATTTAGGCGACGCTTGCCAGCTTGAATCAAATTTTCAATCGTGTAGGAAAATTCGCTGGTGACATACAAGCGCAAGCCAGCTTCTTTGGAGTAGGCGCGAAAACCACTGGGTGCGTCGGGCACATCGGTATCTGAGGCAACCCGCACGACCCAACTGCCAACCCGTTGCAGTAATTTCTTTTGGGTTGAAAAATGCTCGACGTTTTGGGTTTGGCGGTCGCCAATCACAATATCGGCCTTGCCCTCTAAAATTGGCTTGATCAGCTCGGGAATCGCCGAGCCTGGATATTGATGATCGCCATCGGTGTTGACGATAATATCAGCACCAAGTTTGAGCGCTGCATCCATGCCCGATTGAAAAGCCGCTGGCAGACCTTTGCGCCCACGATGACGCACAATGTAGTTAACCCCAAGCTCACGCGCTACCTCAACCGTGCGATCAGTCGAGCCATCGTCGATGACGAGGGTTTCAAAATGCACATTGGGTAAATCCAAGGGAATATCATTCAACACCGCTGGCAAGGTTTCTTCTTCGTTCAAACAGGGAATTTGAATAATTACCCGCCATGGATGGCTGCGTGTCGGTTCGCTTGGTTGAATATAGGTTTCACTCATTGGCATCGTGGCCATGGGCGTGGCCTTCCTTTGTATGCTAGTTATTCAGCGAATCAGCAGATTGCCTGTATCGGCCCAATAGTAGCACGAAATTCAATCGTTGGTGCGCTCAGGCCAAACTGGTTGCAACACCCCCCAACTTTCGGGCCACTTTACAATCCATGTTTCCAAATAGCTCAGCATTTCACGCGCTACCCGTTCTGCTGCTTGGTCAGTGTTTTCATCGGGCAAGGCCTGAAAATGGCGAATGGGATCGACGCGAAAGAATGGCTCATTTGCGCCAAACCATGCGCAGCTGCCAAGCGCCACTGGCCAACCGCGTAACGCCAAGCGCGCTGGGCCAATTGGCACATCAGCCAACTCGCCAAAGAAGGGAATTTTGATCGCTTGCGAAGCCAAATCGCGATCGCCTGCTAAAACGACAATTTTCTTAGCTCGCAGCGCTTTGAGCACTTCGCGGCCTGCATTTGGCCCCAGCACAATCAACTCGCCGCCATGGGCTTCACGCAATTCTTTGACCAATTGCAAAAATTCTGGTGGCTCGATGGCCTCGACAACCAGCACCACGGGCAAACCATGAGCCGCCAACACCGAAAGCCCAGTGCTAAACGCGCCAGTGTGGGCAACCACCAACAAGCCGCCAGTTTCGGCCAGCGCCTGCAAATGCTCTAGGCCAGAGTAATCGAAGCGTTGGCGCATGTGCTCAAGGCTCCAAGCTGGCAAGCGCACAAGATCGGCATAATGGCGCAAAACATTGGCAACCACCCGCGATTGCATATACAAGCGGGCGATGCCTTTGGTTTTGGGGGCAACCCGAGCCAGATTCGAGCTGGTGTTACGGCGGAGTTTGGGGCTAAACAGCGCCAAGAGAGCGCAAACATCGCAGGCTGCATACACCAGCCAATTGGGGAAGCGCGGCAACCAACGCATTGCCAAACGATACAGTTTTAGTGTGTTCATAATGCTTGAGAACATAGAACATAGAACATAGAGCATAAATGTACTGATACATCAGGTTAACCACCGCATGATCCCCTCACCCCAACCCCTCGCCCACGTGGTGGGCAAGGGGCTTTCATCCCGTGGTTCTTGCGCAATACGTCGGTAAAAACCAGCGCTCCCCTCGCCCGCGTTCAGTGGGAGAGGGGCTGGGGGTGAGGGAATGAACCATTGTTGCCAACCGAATGAACCATTACACATAAAAGCTTGGAATTGGATTTTGCTGATCTGTGATCATTGGTTAATCCGACCATATCCCGATAGCCAGTAGCCATCAGCCAACTCTGTTCTATGCTCTATGCTCTATGTTCTCCCTCAACTATTCGCCAGCAATAAATTGTTCGGTGCGGCGATGAGCTTCGTCATCGGTGTATTGTTCTGGTGGGGTTTTCATAAAGTACGATGAAGGTGCGTACAAAGCCCCGCCAACGCCGCGATCAAGTGCCAATTTGGCACAGCGAATTGCATCGAGCACCACGCCAGCAGAGTTTGGCGAATCCCACACTTCAAGCTTAACTTCGGCGTTCAATGGCACATTGCCAAAGGTTGTGCCTTCCATGCGGATATAGCACCATTTGCGGTCGGTCAACCATGGAACATAATCGCTTGGGCCAACGTGGACGTTTTGGTCAGGCAAGCCATAGGGCAATTGGCTGGTAACGGCGTTGGTCTTGGAGATCTTTTTCGATTCCAAGCGTTCGCGTTCGAGCATGTTGTAGAAGTCGGTGTTGCCACCAAAATTCAATTGATAGGTGCGATCCAAATGCACGCCCCGTTGCTCGAACAAGTTGGTCAGCACACGGTGGACAATGGTTGCGCCAACTTGCGACTTAATGTCGTCGCCAATAATTGGCAAATTCTTTTCTTCGAAGCGTTTGCGCCAGTATTCTTGGCTAGCAATAAAGACTGGCACACAGTTGATGAAGGCACAGCCAGCTTCGAGAATTTGCTCAACATACCACTTGGTGGCCATTTCCGAGCCAACTGGCAGATAGCTAATCACCACATCGGTTTTGGTATCGCGCAGAATTTTAACAATATCTGCGGTTGAGCCAGGTGCTTTTTCAATCACTTGGCTCAGATATTTGCCCAAACCATCGTGGGTCATGCCGCGATAGACTGGCACATTCAAGTGGGGCACTTCGGAAAATTTATAGGTGTTGTTTGGTTCGGCGAAAATCGCCTCAGACAAATCCTTGCCGACCTTCGTAATATTAATATCGAAGCCAGCGGTAAATTCAATATCACTGACGTGATAGCCACCAAGATTGACGTGCATCAAACCAGGAATGCGGTCGTTCTCGTTGGCATTTTTGTAAAATTCAATCCCTTGAACGAGTGACGAGGCACAGTTGCCCACGCCGATAATGGCTACGCGAATTTTCTTACTCAAAACGACACAACTCCTTAAATGGCTGAACGGAAGCTCTATCCAAGGAAAAATTGTACTCCAGTTAAAATCCATTGGCAAGCAACCATAGCAAATTGCACAGCTTAATCAAGCTGTGCACATGCTAGACCACTTTTTGGCCTATTTTTGCTTAACTTACAGCCAAATTGGCTAAAATTTGGTAGTTAAACAAGCGTTGTAATCGATACCATTTGCCATTTATCGCATCGCGGCGTTGACACACCACAAAGAATGATTGCTGATCAGAAGGATGGGCTTCGATTGCCATTGACTTGCGACGAATCGCTGGAAATTGCGGTGGTTGCAACGAGTCGCCATCAAGAATTCCATAACCTTGAGGTGGCACAAAATCATGCCAGAAGTTTTCAACATGTTGGCAAAACAACCTGACTGCCTGGCGTTCTAAAACGGTTCGTTGTTGGGCATTGAACATACAATGCTCCTTCCTGTGATTGCGCTAGCCGTAGCTAGGCAGATCAGTTATCGATGGATGTTGAAACCGCTAGGGGGTAAATGCTGTGGCATGAATATGCTACAATTCAAACACACTGAGTACTCCATAGGTTGCAATCGCTGCAACAGCGCTTCGTGACGACAGCTATAACGTCGGTCAAAGCTTGCTAGGCGATGATTCGGTAGAACTGCTTGCATCTCATGGGTATTAAACGTGGGGTCGGAATGTGTTGAGATGGTCTACAATGAAAACAGTAGGATCACACAAGTTAACTCGTTGGTTCATGCTAGCAGCATTTATCATTATCGTCAATGGCCTTCTGTCATGGCAATATCTGTTAACCATTCAAGCCAATAATGCGAATGTAATTGAATCGGAAACGATGACCAATCGCTTAAATCGGCTTTTAGCCTTGTTGACTGATGCAGAAACCGCTCAACGTGGCTTTATTATTACTGGCAGCGAGCAATATTTAGAACCCTACAAAATTGCCCAAATTGAGCTACCTGGATTAATTGCTGAGATTGAAGCTAATAGTACGACTCGTCCAATTTTTTATTCGCGGCTTCCAGATTTAAAAAACTTGATTCAACAGCAACAACAAGAGCTCATTACAACAATCGAGTTGCGGCGCACGCAAGGCTTTGAAGCAGCCCAAATTATTGTGCTGGAAAATCAAGGCAAAGAACATATGGATACAATTCGTCAAATTGTCAATGGCTTGTTGATCCGTGAAAATAATCGGGCGCTTGAACGAGCTGCCCAAACCAAGCTCAACGTGCAACGAGCTGGGTTTGCTTTGGCCTTCGCCACCTTAATCGCCAGTGCTTTTGTGATTGGCACCATGGTGTTAACTAAGCGCGATGCACGCCAGCGCGACGCAGCCGCCAATGAGTTGCGCAATCAACGCGAATGGTTTGCCGTCACCCTCGCTAGCATCGGTGATGCAGTATTAACCACCGATACCGCTGGCCAAATTACCTTTATGAACCATATCGCCAGCACGATCACTGGCTGGCCCGAAGATCAAGCGCTGGGCAAATCAATCAATGAGGTGGCGGAGATTTTCGACCCCATCAGCAAACAAGTGCTTGCTCATCCAGTGAATACCGCCTTAGAGCAAGAAGAAATTGTTACCTTGAGCAATTCGGTGGTGATGCGCCAAGGCAATGATTATGTTGCAATTGAGGATAGCGCTGCGCCAATTTACGATCGCGAGCAACAGGTGATTGGCGCGGTGATGGTGTTTCGCGATGTAACCGAGCGTTATCGCGATGAATTTGGCCAACGTTTGCTGCGCACATTACATAATCAATTAGCTTCGACAATCGATTTGAGCCAGGTTTTAGCAACTAGCGCTGCGGTGCCAACCCCCAACTTTAGCACCGCCTGCGGCTTGTATCTCATGCTCGATCCCGATGATGAGCCAATGACCAGTTATAGCAGCGCTGAGCAACCATTGATTGATTGGCACCAACACCCAGCTTTTGCCTCAGCAATTGCCAGTGGCCAAGCCCAAATCATCGATCATGCCTTGCCACAGGGCTATCAATCAGCAATTATCATCCCTTTTAAAGATCAACATCAATTAAGTGGGGCGATTGTCTTTTTGCATGCTGAACGTGATTTTGACCAGATTGATTTTGAATTGGCCGAGGAACTTGGTCAACGCATGATTTTGGCGCTTGAGCAGGCCCATTTGTATCGCCAAGCTCAAGATGCAGTCCGTCTGCGCGATGTATTTTTATCAATTGCCTCACACGAGTTGAAAAACCCACTGACGACCTTGCTTGGCCAATCGCAATTAAGCTTGCGCCGTCTCGAACGGCTCAACTATGAAGATGAACGGCTTCAACGTTCGTTGCAAGCAATCGAAGCCCAAGCCAATCGCATGAACAAGATGGTCACGGCCTTGCTCGATGTTTCGCGAATTGAAATGGGCCAGCTTGATATGCAGCACGATCAGATTGATCTTGCTCAACTGGTGCACAATTTGGTCAATGATTTGGCGCTGACAACCGACCATCATCAGATTCGCTACCAATGCCTGACTAGCCAGCCAATTCAAGTCACGGGCGACTCAATGCGCTTGGAGCAAGTCTTTATCAATTTGATCAACAATGCGCTCAAATATAGCCCCGAACAAACCGAAGTGCTGGTGCGAGTTGATCGCAATGCGCAGCAAGCGATTGTCGAGATACGCGATCATGGGATTGGCATTCCTGCTGAAGCCTTGCCAAATTTATTTACCCGCTTCTATCGCGCCAGTAATGCAGCCCGCAGCCATGTTGCTGGGCTGGGCATTGGCCTCTTTGTCGTCAAAGAAATTGTCGATCTCCACGGCGGCACGATCGACGTGACAAGCCAAATTGGTCAAGGCAGTGTTTTTACGATTTATTTGCCTCTGCAAGTCTAAAATACCCCAAACTTCCTCAATTTATTAACAAATGTTGATAATATGTCCTAGGGTACAATGCAGAATTGTCACTCTACAATATGGCAACTAAATGGTACATTAGTTTCAGACAATAGTTACAACAAAAAGGAACTAATGCAATGTATAAGCAAGAATCAACCAATATATTTAGCCCAGCAAGTCAACAATCATGGATGCCAATTGATACAGAAGCTCACTGGACGATCAAAAACCCGCTGAATGTCTTCATTGTCCTACCAATTGTCCTGCTTATCTTTTCACTTGTCATGGCCTAAATGACAATAATGGCGTAGGGCTGGTACAATAGAGCTCTACGTCATTGTCTTTAATTGCCAATCCTTCCACAGAAAGGCCAACCATGGAATTTCAGCTTGATCGCCAACATGCCAAGCCACTCTACATTCAATTGTCCGAACAATTACAAGAACGGATTCGGAGTGGCTCTTTGCCAGCTGGCACCAAATTGCCACCAGTGCGCGATTTAGCCGAATCCCTTGGTCTTACTCGCTTGACTGTCCACAATGCCTATAGTGAATTGCAAGCTAGTGGTTGGGTTGAGGCCTACGTTGGCCGCGGCACTTTCGTCGCCGAACGCTCGAAGCCAATTATTCCCGAATATGAGCTACGCCAACGCGCTGTCGACGAGCTACAAACCCCATGGATTAGCCAAGGCATGCTGGCTGATATGCTGCGCTTGGCCCAGCAGCCCAACCTGATCTCCTTTGCCCAAGCCTCGCCAGCAGAAGAAACCTTTCCGGTGCGCGAAATTGGGCGGGCTATTCAGCAAGCGCTGCGCGACCCAAGTGCCTTAGGCTATGGCCCAACCCAAGGCGAATTATGTTTGCGTGAAGCGATTGCAACGTGGCTGCTTGATCGCAACGTCGTGACCTCGCCCGACCATGTGCTGGTTACGACAGGTGCGCAGCAAGGTGTGGCTTTGGCATTAAAGGCCTTTGTGCGTCAAGGCGATGTGGTGTTGGTTGAAGAACCAACCTACTTAGGCTTTATCGAACAAGCGACAGCCTTGGGCGTACGCCTAATCGGCATTCCCTTGGATGACCAAGGCTTGCGGCTGGATATTTTGCAACGGGTGTTGTGCGAATACAAACCACGCTTGCTCTACACCGTGCCAACCTTTCACAATCCGACCGGTGTTTGCCTTTCACCAGAACGTCAAGCAGCGCTATTACACTTGGCCGAAGAGCATAATCTGATTATTTTAGAAGATGATGTGTATGGGCCGTTGAGCTATGATACCCAGCCACCGCACCCAATCAAAGCCCGCGATACCAATGGGCGGGTGGTGTATCTTGGCAGTTTCTCCAAAATTTTGACTCCTGGCTTGCGTTTGGGCTATTTGGTTGCCCGCGATGAGCTGTTGCACCCATTGCTTGCTGCCAAGCGTGGCAACGATTTGCACTGCTCGCCGTTGCTGCAACGGGCCTTGGCCGATTACCTTGGGCGCGGTCAGTTGGCAGCCCATCTGCGCTATGTGCGCGAACTCTATCGCGAGCGTCGCGATGCCATGGAACGGGCGCTCAACCGCTATTGTCCCCGTGATATTCAATGGACGCATCCACGCGGCGGGTTATGCTATTGGCTGACCTTGCCTGCTGGATTGAATGGCACCGATATTTATACCGAGGCGATCGAAGCAGGCGTTGGTGTAACGCTCGGCAATGTCTTCTTTCCCCAACCGCCGCGCAATGCACACCTACGGCTTTGTTTTGCCACCCAATCACCAGAATTAATTGATCGTGGAATTCGCCTATTGGGCGATGTTTTGACCCGCCATGTCTTGCGTTGCGGCCAACTTGCTGCGCGGGCTTGGCGCGAAACCACACCACTCATGTAAGCTGGTGAATTCCAAAACAATGCTGGAACAGCACTGCTCCGCCTCGGTTCCATCGATAGATTGCTGGCTTGCAAGGAAGGAAATTGTGGTATGACACTGCGGCAAATGGGCGTATTGATGATTTTAGCGTTAGTTTGGGGAGCATCGTTTTTATTTATTCGGCTGGGCGTAGAAACAATTCCGCCAATTAGCTTTGTGTTTCTGCGGCTGGCAATTGCTGCGGTGTTGATTTATGCAGTGTTGCGCTGGCAAAAAATTAGTTTGCCCCGTGAGCGCAAGCTTTGGTATTCGCTGGGCTTTGTTGGCTTTATCAACGCCGCCTTGCCCTACTGCCTCTTTGCTTGGGGCGAGCACAAAATGGGCGCAAATGCCAGTGGGCTGGCTTCGATCTATAATGCGACGACACCGTTATGGACAGTGATTCTGGCGTTTAGCTTTGTACGCTCAGAACGCCTGACCGGAGTGCGCACCTTTGGCATTTTGCTGGGCTTCGCTGGGGTCGTCTATTTATTTTCGCGCTCGATTGGCAACATTGATAGCTTGGATACGTGGGGCCAAATTGCCTGTATTATTGCTTCAGCGATGTATGGGATTGGCACATTGTATGTGCGCCGTACTTTTGGCGGCTTGCCAGCCCTGATTCCAGCCTTTGGCCAGATGGTGAGTGGCGCGCTAATGCTCTTGCCAATCGCAATTGTGGTTGACCATAACAGCTGGCAAACGCCGAGTTTAGTTTCGCTTGGCTCGCTGTTTGGCTTGGCTATTTTAGGCACTGCAATTGCCCAGATTCTCTATTTCTGGTTGGTTAAACAGGTTGGGGCAGCGCGTACCTCGCAAGTGACCTATATTTTGCCAATCTTCGCGATTTTTTGGGGCTGGCTGTTTTTGAATGAAGCCATTCGCAGTGATATGCTAATTGGTTTATGTTTGATTTTGCTGGGTGTGATCATTGTCAATGGCAAATGGCCATTTCGTCGTCAGAGCGTGGCCGCTTCCAGCAGCTAATTAATTCTTGCCTACAATTAAGGAGTAGCTATGTCAACCAATCGTTTTGCCTTTTTCAAAGGGGAAATTGTGCCGATTGCTGATGCCAAAGTCAGTGTTATGAACCATGCCTTGAATTATGGCACTGGCTGTTTTGAAGGCATTCGGGCCTATTGGAACGAAGCCGATGAGCAATTGTATGTGTTTCATTTGCAAGCCCACTACGAACGCTTGTTGCGCTCGTGCAAAGTGTTGCAAATTCGCTTGCCCTACACGGTGGAGCAACTGGTTGAAACCACGCTCGAATTATTGCGGCGCGAAGAATTTCGCAGCGATGTCTATATTCGTCCCTTAGCCTACAAATCGTTTGAAGGCATTGGGGTACGCTTGCACGACATCAGCGACGATTTTACGATTTGGGCGATTCCATTCGGCAAATATATTGAAAAAGAAGCTGGCTTGAAAGTTGGTATTAGCTCATGGCGACGAATTGATGATAATGCGATTCCAGCGCGACTGAAAGCTACTGGATCGTATGTTAATTCAGCGCTGGTTAAGAGCGAAGCCATGCAAAATGGCTTTGATGAAGGCATTGTTTTGACCCAAGATGGCCATGTTTGCGAAGGTAGCGCCGAAAACATTTATGTGGTTCGCAATGGCGTATTGTATACCCCAGGCATTACCGATAACATTCTGGAAGGCATTACCCGCCATGTCATCAAGCAACTGGCGACTGAGGAGCTTGGCTTGCAGGTCGTTGAGCGCACGATCGATCGTACCGAACTCTATGCAGCCGATGAAATATTCTTCTGTGGTACTGGTGTTGAAGTTACGCCGGTGGTAGAGGTTGATCATCGCGCGGTTGGCAATGGCGAGATTGGCCCCATCTTCACGCAGCTTCGCAGCTTGTATTATGCAGCAACCCATGGCCAAGATGCCAAGCGCCGCGAATGGTGCAGCCCTGTCTATAGTTCTGTCTTGGCATAAACTCAGCTACCTACGGACAAACGCCAGTTCATGTGAACTGGCGTTTTTAGATGCACAAAAAAGCCTGCTCCATTGCTGGAGCAGGCCCAAGGGAATCCTCAAAGGTTTTAGCCTAGTTGAAAGGAATACCGTTGTAGTCTTCGCCGGTGGTGCCAGTACCAACAGGAGTTTGGACACGAGCAACGACGATCAAGCTAGCGCCTGCGCCTTCAACCACCGCTGAACCACCACCAACACCCATGCCAGCAGCGCTTGGAGTTGCGCTGGTTGGGTTTGAGCTAGCCTTAGCGCCTGGTGCAATGTTTGCAATGGTGTGGGTACCAATCAATCCACCGGTTGCGTTGTAGTACTTAACGGTGACGTTGGTTGCAGCAGTCGTGCCAACATTTTGGATGGCGATGAAGGTTTGTTGGCCACCTTGAGCTGGGGTCAACCAGCGAACGTATGGCAATGCAGTCTTAGCGCTACCAGCGGTTGCACCTTCGAATGCGGTGTACAAGCCAGCGCCGTTAACCTTACCAATAGCCAAGATTGGTTGGTTTGAGTTGATGGTTGCTGAGCCATTGAAGTTCACTGGAGTCACACCACAAGGGTTAAAGCTTGCTTTAGCACCTGGGGCAATGGTGACTTGTGGTGACATTATTGGTGCACCACCTGCGCTACTAACATAGGTAACGCTAACTGTAGCTGGTGAAGTGCTAGCATTTTGCACTGCATAGAACGTGGTAGCTTTACCACTTGGAATTACTAAGTCGCAGAGGGCGCTTGCCATGTAGACTTTGGTTGCAGCAGCGGTTGATGGGAATGCTTGTGAAGCATATGCACCAGCACCGTTGGTTTGCAATTCAAGGGCGGTACCAACAGCGCTACCTGCGTTGCTGGTGCCATTCTTGGTGGCGGTTACACGAACTGAACCATTGAAGCTTGCGCCCAATTCAGCAATCGTGCCAGCATCATAGTAGACTGAAGCATTTGGCAAAACGTTGGTTGGGTTGGCGGTGTACGTAACGCCAGTTGGGGTGACGAATTCAATCTTGAAATCGTTCGCAACTGAGTCGGTGTTTTGAACGACAAATTTGCTGGTGTAGTTAGCAAATGACTTCAAAACGGTTGGAATCAAAACGGTTGGTGAACCGCTTGAGAAACCATTCGACAATGGGCGGTTTTTCACAACTGAGGCTGCTGCTGGAATTTGGACCAAGGTTGCAGCGATTGGTTGATCAGCTGAGATAACTGCTGAACCATTGAAGCTGGTGCCAAAGCTGCTAACTGAGCCAACGAAGAACGAGCCAGCGCCATTTTGGGCCAAGGTTGATGATGGAGCAGGTGATGCAACACCGGTTGAGCTGTAAACAACCAAGTTAATGTTTGCTGCACCAGCACCAATGTTTTGGTAGGTGATTGAGGTAGTGAAGGCGGTTGCATAGGCATTGGTTTGAGCTGATACGCCCCGACCGCCTACTGCAAAGATTGAAAGCAACAAGGCAACCATCATTGCCCGGACACGCAGCTTCGCAAACGTCATGGATGAACTCCTTTATACGACCGTTAATTTACCTAGACACTTCGTAGGTATTCCCTTGGATGCTCGCTATAGTATCACAAGATCATAGGTTCATGACAATACTCCATCTTGGCTAATAGCAGGATTATTGTGCCTATGGATGCTTCTTTGCTAGATTTGATCTGATGTATTCAGCGTGGTATGCTTGGCTAGCTTTTGACCCGATTTCGTTGGGCTAGCGCCTATTTCAATCATCGATCAAGCATTAATTCGCACAACTATTGGTCTATTTGTTCTTTAATCCCTTGCGAAGCGGCTAATCCTTTTGGGTTAATAAGCTATTTTTATCCTTGTTTAGCGGGGTTAATTCGATCGATTAAAGAGGAGTTATCCGATTTGGGAATCAAAACACGATTTAAGAATAGTTGGTCAACCTTGGCCAACACATGGCGCTTGAGTTCGCTCAATCGCATGCACCCAAAGCTGGTAAATACGATCAAACATGTCCAGAAACAGCACTTAACCTACCTTGATCCACTAGCCTTAATCGATTTGGGCTTGGCCGTGCGTCAGCTTGAACAACAGGGCATAGCTGGCCAAATGCTTGAATTGGGCTGTGCTGCTGGCGGCTCGGCGATTGTGATTACCAGTGTCAAAGCCAAACAACGTCCATTTGCAATTTACGATGTTTTTGGCATGATTCCGCCACCTTCAGAACGTGATGGCCAGGATGTGCATCAACGCTACGAAGTGATTAGCACTGGTAAATCGCCCGGTTTGGGCAATCGTCGCTACTATGGCTATGAAGAGGAGCTTGATCAAAAGGTTATCGCCGCCTTTACCGAAGCAGGCTACCCAATTGAGCAACATCATGTACACCTAGTTAAGGGCTTATATGAAGATAGCCTCCAGATCGATCAGCCAGTCGCTTTCGCCCATATTGATTGCGATTGGTACGATTCAGTGATGGTTTGTCTTGAACGAATTGTGCCGCATCTGGTTCAAGGCGGTATCTTGGTCATCGACGACTATACTAGTTGGTCTGGTTGTCGCCATGCTATCGATGATTTCTTCCGTAATCGCCAAGCTGAATTTCGCTTTGAGCATAAAAGTCGTTTGCATATTACTCGGCGCTAATGTTATGTTTTAGGAAAGAGGTACATTGTCTATGCGCAAAATTCTTTTGACAGGCTTAATCCTGGGAGCATTGGCTGGCTGTAGCGATAGTAGTTTGCCTGCTACAACCAACCCATTGCCAACTGTTAACAGTTCCTTGCCAACGGTTGGAACCTTGCCAACCCCAACCCTCATGACCGTCGAAGATCACGATTTGAGCCAAATTAAAGATCCTGAAAGTGGCCGGACAACGGTTTTTGGCAATGTTAGCAACCCAACCAATAATCAGCCCTATAGCCAAGTTCCAGTTCAATTGGCTGAAGCCTTCGATAACGATCAGGGCGAAACCAATTTTGTGCTGAATACTGCCCAAAGCCCAATTACTATTGCTGATGATCAAGGCGATTTTGTGTTTGAAAATATTCCACCCCATCGCTATGTTGTGGTAGTCGGCGATGTTTTTGGCAATTATAAGGTGTTACTTGGCCCTGATCAGATAACAATGGTGATTGATGCTAAAAGCGATCAAAAACTCGATTTAGGCGAACTCAAGGTCGATATTTTTGCTCCCTAAGCATCCCTTCGTAGATTGCCTCATACTGGGCAGCAGTGCGTTCCATCGTGAACTGCTGCCCCCACTCGTAGCCGCGCTGGCCCATGATTGCTGCTTCGCTGGGATGTTCCAGCATCCAAAGCATAGCTGCGGCCACAGCGCTCGGATTTTCGGCCTCGACTAATAGCCCAGTCTCACCATCGATGACTTGCTCCTTATTGCCCCCAATATTGCTAGCAATAATT
This sequence comes from Herpetosiphon sp. NSE202, assembly GCF_042688385.1. NCBI lineage: Bacteria > Bacillati > Chloroflexota > Chloroflexia > Herpetosiphonales > Herpetosiphonaceae > Herpetosiphon > Herpetosiphon sp. NSE202. The sequence continues at coordinate 413,215 of NZ_JBHUPY010000001.1, forward strand.
GGGGTACGGGCCGCCATTGCTTCCAAAATAACTGTTGCAAAGCCTTCCCAGCGCGAGGTTGAGACAAGCACATCAACCTGGCTCAAAACTTCGGGAATATCGCCGCGTGGACCAAGGAATGTTATTGCATGCTCGATTGCTAAATGGGCTACCAGTTGACGCAAATTAGCTTCTTGCGTGCCCTCGCCTGCGAGCCAAAATTCTGCATCTGGGATATGTTGTAGCACCAATGCCGCCGCTTGAATAAAAATATCTTGGGCTTTTTGAATTTCTAGCCGGCCAATTAATAAGAAGCGTGGTGGGCTAAATGGCGCGTGTTGTTTTGGCAAATCGAATTTTTGCACGCGCGCCAAAGGGAGGCTATTTTGAATGAGTGTCGCTGAACGGCCAAAAAACCGTGCTGCCATACGCTGATCAAGCATCGTTTTCGTGGCTTGCGAAATCGCAATTTCTTCGCTAAACAATTGGGTGTAGACAATATTCATCAAGCGTCGCACCAACGGCCTCGTTACCCACATGGAGTTGATATGCAGGGTGCGCACTAATTTGGGATAGTAGCTTGGGTGCAATAGTTTTTGCACACTAATGAAAAATTCAATTCGTTCGACATGGGTATGAATAATATCAACTGCTTGTTCTTGAATGAGTTGATTGAATAAGGCACTAAAGCGCACCATATCATAGCGCAATTTTCTGCGTTCTGGCACCATAATTCTGGTTTCGATGCCTTCTGCAGCCAAGGTTTCGAGCCAGCGCTGCTCGGATGGCGTATTATAGCGGTGAATGCCACACAAAATCGGTCGAAATCGGCTTTTATCTAAAGTGCGGGCCACTTCGATGCCAAAGAGTGCCGAGCCACCAGCACCCTCGGCGCTAGCAAAACCAGGAATCACATGAGCGACAGTTATTTTATCCATATAATTTGCTACTTTGCTCCTCTTAACCAATCGCCAACCGCTGCCCGAATTTGGCTGGGCAAGCACTCTAGTTGGCTTTGCAGGCTGGGAATTGTGCTGCGCATCAAGCTTTTAATCAAGCTGCGCGCAGCAACGGTTTGGTCGAATGCGCTGATAAGGTTGGCACTATCAATCGATTCGATTGGAATTTGATAATCAGCTAAGCCGAGCATCTGCATGACTCCCGCCGATTTGTGCAAATAGCCAATCACAAAACTTGGTGTGTTGCTGCTCAAGGCAAAAATCGCCGAATGCAAGCGGGTTGCCACCAGCAAGTCAAGCTGGCTATACAACTGTTTGAGCATTGCTGGTTGCAAGCGATCATCAATAAAGGTAATTGGGGTTTCAGCAGGCAGTTGGGCTAGCAAACGCCGCGCCACAACCCGATCATTCTCGGCCTCGCTTGCGCCCACACATTGGGCAAACACTAAGATATGCACATCGTCGCGCTGACTGATATGCTGAATCAAATCAAGCAAGGCTTGTTCGTAGCGCTGGCCATGGCTAAACCCAGAGCCTGGATGCTGAATGCCAAAATCCATGGCCGTAATGCCAACCAACAAGGCTGGGCGTTTGGCTGGCTGCCACCATTCTGCCAAATAGGCTTCTGCATGGGCTGGCTCGACAGTTGGGCAATTGAAGGCCACATCGGGCACAACATGGACTGGTTGATTAACTCCGATGCTATACAAATATTGCTGCGAGCGCTCCTCGCGGGCATAAGCCAGCACCGAGCGATTGACTAACCAAGCTAAGAGCAATTGGTTGATCTTGCCAGTAACTGGCCCAAACGATTGCGGCAGCATTACCAGCGGCTTGCCCATCAGCACCGGCAAGGCCACGCCCAACCAAACCCAAATATAGTTGAGGTCGAAGGCTTTGGTGGTGTACAAATAGCCCCCGCCAATAGCCGCAGTTACGTCGGCCTCAAAATAATGCTCAACTAATTCGCGCCAAGCACTCGTTGCCCGTGGCTTGAGTTTGAGGCCTGTCCAGCGATAGATTAAGCTGATGCTGACCAACCAGATTGCCAAACCCAGCATCAACCATTTACGGCGTGGCTTGGGTACATCTTTAATCAAGTTGGTTTTATGCTCGTGAATCGAACGAATATATGGCACATCAGCTGGTAGCCAGGCTACTGGATCGGGCTGATTGATCACATAACTCAAATTGGCGTGAGGAAACGCTGTCTGTAAATGGGCCAATGATTGCTCAAGCAAGGCCAAATCGCCAGCATTTTGCGGCGAATGAGCGTTTAACAACAAAACCTTCATCGCATCACTTTCTGATAGGTTAGCCAAGCACCATATCCATACGAAATAAAGAGGGCAATTTCAGTGATCATATTGATAATCGCCACGCCCTGCAAGCCATACAACGGAATTACGACAAAATTACCCAGAATACTAACTGTTGCGCCGATTGTTTGCAATTTGACCCGCAATGGCTGCTGATCGTTGGAAACCATAAAGGTCGCCCAGCAAAAATTGAGGCTCTTGAGCAAGGGAATTATCGCCATAATTTGCAACAACGGAATTGCATCGGCATATTGCGCTCCATACATCAGGTTGATAATCCAATCGGAATACCATGTGAGCAGGGCGAACCATGCCAAACCATACAGCATGCTCAAGCCAATTGCCAAGCGGATAACCCGTCGATACAGTGGCGACTTTGGCGAATGCTTGACGATCATCGGCAGCAAAATTTGGGCGGTAATGCTGGGCACTAAAAATGTGTTGTTGATAATTGCCAGCGGCGGCGCATAAATGCCTGAATTGATCGTTGGTAAGAGCAAGGCCACCAAAAAGAGATCGACGCGCAAGGTCAGGTAGGCCATAACTTCGGAAACAAAATAGAAACGAGCCTCGCGAATCGTATTAATCCATTGGCGTGGCTGCCAAACCCAGCGCAAAATGCCATGTAAATAGTACACGCTGAGGCCAAAACCCAGCGCTACCGCAATACAGCGATAGATCACCACGGTTGAGAATGGCAATTGCGGCGTAAACCAAATTGGCACAAATAAACTCAGTGCGACCACAATTTGCAGGCTAGAGGCTTTGAGCACCTGAATCGAAGCCCGCAACGCGGTATCGGCGGTGCCAACCAATAAATCGCCAATAATACCTGCGCAGGCCAAGGCGATCAAGTGCGGGGTAAAGGCAGGGTTGCGCATGCTCACAAACGGCGCTGCGGCCAATAACAGCCCAGCCAGCACAAAGCCACGCAAGGCAAAAACCCGACTTACCGATTTATTCAGCAGCACCCGATCGGAGCTTTGGCGTAGCAGCCAATTATCCAAACCCAAATTGGCCAGAATAATTAATGGGTTTAGCAAGGCGTAGAGCGAGTTGAACAAGCCATATTGCTCGGCACCTAAACGGCGGGCCAAAATAATTTGGGTGAAAATTCCCAATAGCCGCGCCAACATAACGCCGCCAACCCCAAAGCTAATCTGAAAAAGCCGCGCTCGGGGTAATTTGGCCGTGGCTTGGGTTTCGGTCGGCGTGGTTTGGGTTGAAGTGGAATCCTTAATCATGACGCTGCTCGCTCATTGGTTGGGGCCAGATCATGCGGCTCGTTTGCATATTATTCCTCGTAGCCTGTGCGCCAACGTAGCGCTAAAGCAGACCATGCATAGTCAGCAGCGCGCTCAACACATGCCTGGCGATCTGCATCGCTCCAGCTGGCAAGCACGCTTTGCAGGGTTTGGGCTAAACCCAAGCCATCGCCAGCAGGTGCAATCAAGCGATCAGCGACAAAATTCAAAATCAAGCGCCGATCGCCGACATCACCAGTGACCGCGGGAATGCCCAAGGCCAAGCTTTCAAACAGCTTCAACGGCGAACGGGCTTGCGCCACCGCATCATCATAAACGGGATCAACCGTAACATCGGCAAGCGCCATCCAGGTCGGAATCGTGCGCCGATCTTGATGGCCAAGGCAGATAATCCGATCGTGATAGCCATGTTCACGAATCCAGTTTTGGACATAGCCCAAATCTTCGCCGCTGCCAATCAGCAGCACGCGAATCAGGGGATCGTGCTTTAGTTGCAGGTCGAAGGCTTCGAGCAACAAATTGATTGGGTGATTGTGGAGGGCAATTGTGCCAACATAGGCAATCACTTTTTTGCCATCAAGGCCCAAACTGCTGCGCAAACCAGCCAAAACTATTGGTTCTGGCGCTTGAAACAAGCTATGATCAACGCCGTTGGGCACATAAACGATTTTGGGCACGCGCGCTTGCAGCATGCGCGCCGCCAAGGCTTGGGTATTGACCGTTACGCCCTTGGCCAAGCGCGGCAAAAGCCATTGCCAAAAAGCAAAGACCATGCGCTGAGCCTGATTGGTGAGCCGATTACTGCCAACTTCATCATCATCGCAATCGACCCAAAACTGCTGGCCGCGCCCAAGCATTACGCCTAAAATTGCGGCCAATCCATTTACCGGTTGCGGCTTGCCAAGGTGATAAATGGCTGCTGGCGAGCAGAAAATGCCCCAAAGCATGCCCAAAGTTGCGGTGATTAAGACCCAGAGCAATTGCAAGGGCGAAAATGGCAGCACCTCGCCATGGCGTTTGCGCGAGTGCATCTGACCAACATACCAAATTTCAACGCCATCTTGCACAAAGCGGCGCTGTTGGCACTGGGCTAAATCGGGGTGCAAGGCTAAAATGCGCACCTGATCGCCATTGCGCACCAACTCGCGGGCCAGATTGAAGTAGCGCTGGCCCGACGGTCGCTCAATGCCCATCGTTATCAGAAACACGATCCGCCGCATTATTTGGCCCCAATTTGTTCAATGCAGCTGATCAGATTTTCCCAGCCATGCAATTGTTGGCCGCGTTCAGCCTGAACCGCAGCGGTCATCGGCGCTTTAAGTTCTTCCTGAAAATAGCGCACAATCGCCTTGGCTAGCGCTACTTCATCTTGCGGCGGCACGACTAAGCCATTTACGCCATCGCGCACCACTTCGTGCAAACCGCCTACGCGGGTGGTGATGACTGGCTTGCCAAGCCCAAAGGCCAATTGGACGACGGCGCTTTGGGTGGCCGAAATATAAGGCAAGACGACGACATCGGCCAGATCAAAATACGGGCCAAGCTCTTCGTTGGGCACATAGCGATTCACAAAGGTCACATTGGCTTCAACGCCATACTCGCGGGTGTAGCGCTGATAAAATTCGGGCGAAGCCCAAAACTCACCAACCACCAGCAAATGCACAGGCCGCTCCTTGACCACCAACGGCAAGGCTTGAATCAAATATTCGAGGCCTTTGTAGGGCCGTACAAAGCCAAAAAACAGCAAAATATCGTGCTCGCTGGCGATGCCAAGCTGGCTACGCAAACCTTCAATTGCTGCCGCATCGGTGTGCTTGGCAACTTCTTCAAAGGTTGGCAGCTGCGATTTAAGCACAGCTGCTTGAGGCAACAGCGCTTGGGCACGATGCAAATCTTGGTCGCTATGCACAATTAATGCATCGCCCTGCTTGAGCACTGTCGAAGCCATGCGCCGATCCAAAAAGCCACCGCCATCATGCGGCATCACATTGTGGCAAATATACACAACTTTGGCTTTGGTATGTTTTTTCAGCCAGCGCGAAATATAGCTCAGCGATGGTGTCCAGTAGGGAACCCACCATTGCAACACCACCAAATCGGGATTATCGGCGCGAATTTTGCGGCATAAGCGCCACCAAGTAATTGGGTTGGTTGGGTCGAGCACATATTCGCATTCAACCCGCAACGGCGTTGCACTTGGGTCTTTATCGGTTTTGCCTGGAAAAAGCCAGCGCGGATATTGGCGGGTATACGAATAAAATCGCACCTGATGGCCAACCTCGCGCAAGTGTTTGACCAAAAGCGTGGTGTAATGAGCAATCCCCCCACGGTAGGGATAGGTTGGTCCAACCACACACAGTTTCATTGTTGCGCCTTTACTGCAAAGATCACCACTCCATCACGCTCGTAGACAATTGGAAATTGCTCTGGCCGATAACGAAGGGCTTGAATGTTCAGCTGGGTATTTTGAGCATTCTGGCCCATATGCGGGCCAGTATAAATATAATCAACCTGATTTTTGTGAAGCAAGGCGATGCCTTCGGCGCTTTCTAAGGCGGTCGAACGCAACGCGTCATACAGCATATACACATCGCGATCAAGGTTTGGATCGCTGGATTTTTCCGAGCCATAGGTTAATGGCGGAATAGTGGTTTGGCGGCCAGTCAGGAAGGGAATCCACATGCCACCATCATCGGCAATAATCAAGGCATCGCCATAGCTCGATAGCCCATTGATCAAAAAGCGTGCATCTGGCTCGGTTGTTGTGCGAATCCAATTCATCGCTTGCTCATCGGCGCTGGTTAGTAGCCGATTTTGTTGATTCACAATCGCTGTTTGCCATGGTGTCGACCACACGATCAAGCCATACAAACCAACCACAGCCACAGCTTTGAGATACCAGTTGCTGCTAAAGCGATCGAGCAACAGACCCAGCGGGTAGGCAGCTAAGGGAATGATCGGGATGTACAACATAATTGAGACCGCGAAGCCACTAATAATCCCGCTAATTGGCAGATTAAAGACATAGGGAACCGCTAAAATCTGGATTCCAAGGCTCCAAACTACCAGCAACAGCATACGCCAAGCACGTTGAGCAAAAGCCAGCCAAATGCCGATAACCGCCAACAGCATAATTGGTGCTTTAATATAGGTTGGCACAATTTGGTCAAGCGTGGCAACGGTTGAGGCATAGCCCGAACTATAGCCAGTCACATAGTTGCGGGCAATCGCCGTGAGTTTGCTCTGAATAATCGTATACAGCCACGGCGCAGCAATCAGCGCGCTGGCAATTGTAATTATGCTGGCGCGTAAGCTCAGCTGCTTTAACTGCTCAAATGTTGGGCGCAGGGCTAATAATGCCAAAATGAGCATCGCAACCATTACTACTGCAAACAGGGTTACCAAATAATGGGTCAATAGTAAGCCTGTGGTCAGAATGGTGGCTAAACCAAGCAACTTCCACGAAAAGCGCGGGTATTCCAAGGCCATAAACCAAACCAGCACCAAGCCCACCAAAATAATTTGGCCTGTTAATTGGGTAAAGCGGCTCCAATTGACATAAAAAGCGGGCATCAGATTGTAGAAGCTGGTGAGCGCAAAGGCGATCAAGCCCACGCTAGGCCGTCCGCTGAGTCGTCGCCCAAGCAGGTAGGCCATAACTGTCGTGGCAACGCCATGGAGTTGGCCAGTATACAACACGCTGGTTGTGGCGGCGAGCTGGCTCCACCAGGCCAAAAAGGCACTATTGGCATGAAAGCCGTAGTGGTAGCTGAAGGTATTTAACGCGGCATAGGGTTGCCACGTCTCGAAAATGCCACCATTATTCAAAAAGAGCTGGGTGATGAGCGTATGGTGATAGGCATCGTTCCATTGGGCGACGCTTAAATTGCGCACTGCCAGCATGCGTTGCAGCAAGCTCACCAAGGCAATGCTCAAAAGCAGCCAGCCATGGCCGCTGATCCTGATGGTTTTAAGCTGGTTAAGCCGCAGATTCCAGCTTGTGCGTGGCGCTGGCCAGATTGCAGCAAGCAGCCCAGCCAAGGCATAGCCGATAATCACCCAGCGATTAAGCGATAGCCCAAGAATTGCAAAGAGGTTTAAGCTGATTGGCGGCAGGGCAATGCCAACGCACCAACTTAAGGCCCAGCGTTCGCTTCTGCTGAGCAATTGGGCAGGGCTAAGCCAGCGAATGACGGCCCAGCCAGGAATTAACATCACAAAGAGCAAAAAGCTGCTAACCCCAACCATCGGCGTGAGATTAAGCGCAAACCAATCGATGCTGCGCCCAAAGCCAAAGCTAAACAATGCTAAGATGATGGCTAGCACGGCGCTGGCAATCGTTAAGTATGGCTGATAGCGTTGCCAACCTGATTGCTTCGCCTGAGTTGAAGGATGGGATTCGATCTGCATGCATCGTGGCCTTTAATTCATGTGACAGGTGTCACAACGTGGCGAGTATAACAATAGCCTAAAACGCTGTCAAACCTTAAGGCTTGGCCAGCGCTAGGCTATTGTGGGGTTTTAGCGTGGTTAGGCTTGGGCTAAAGGCCGCACTTTAACATTGCCTGCATAGACGGTTTGCAGTTGGCCGGTGCTGTCGCGCACCTGCAAGCCACCATGCTGATCAACAGCTTCAGCCACGCCAACAAAGCTATGCGTGCTTAGTTCAACCTCGACCGCTTTGCCCAAGGTGGTTAAGCGATCCAGCCATGCTTGCCGTAATGCTTCGCGGCGACCACTGCGCAAATTGAGATAATGGCGATCGTAGCTGTGCAAAATGGCGCGTAGCAAGCCAGCCCGATCAACTTCATGGCCACATTCGCTGGCCAACGAGGTTGCTGCTTGGTTAATTGTTGGATCATCGGTCGGCTGCCAGTTGACATTGATTCCGCTGCCAATCACTGCCCAGCGTAGCCGCTCGGGGCCTGCGGTTTCTAGCTCAACCAAAATTCCTGCTAATTTGCGCCCATTAATCAGCAGGTCGTTAGGCCATTTGAGTTCAACTGTGCAACTGGTTTCGCGTTCGATGGCCTCGCTGATGGCGACGGCTGCCAACATTGTTAATAAGAAGCTCTCGCTCGGCACCAGCCAAGTGGGCCGCAACAATAGCGAAAGCAACAAACTGCTGCCAGCGGGAGCGCTCCAGCTGCGCCCACGTCGCCCACGGCCTGCGGTTTGCTCGTTGGCCACAATCACCAAGCCTTCGGCCACGCCAGCAAAGGCCCGTTCGCGAATTAGGCTGTTGGTCGAAGCCGTTTGTTCAAGGCCGAGCAATTCTTGGCCAATAATCAAGGTTTCTAGTTGATAACGGGCTGGTTCAATGATTGTTTGTTCAAATGATGTCAACATAGGCGCGTTAACCGTCCCTCGTGTAAGTGCCAAATCTCGCCAGCAAATTGCTGGATAAAGCGCCGATCATGCGAAACGGCAATGATCGGCCCAGCAAATTGGTTGATCGCCGCCTCGAATTGCTCTAAAACATCAAAACTGAGGTGGTTGGTCGGTTCGTCGAGCAAGAGCACATTGGCGCGCAAGGCAATCAAGCGGGCTAATTGTAACTTATGCAACTGGCCTGTGCTAATGCCACCAACCGGACGGTTAACCTCGGCGTAGCGAAACAGGCCCGACCACACTAGTTCGTTGATCAAGTCTTTGTTGAAGCCAATTAAGCCCTCGCGATAGGCTTCAAACAGGGTTTGCTCAGGCTTGGGGCGCTGATATTCTTGGCGTAAATAGCCAATTTGCACATTTGGGCCAGAGCGAATTTGACCACTACTGGGTTGCAAATCGCCTGCGATCAGATCGAGCAATGTGGTTTTGCCGCTGCCATTGGCTCCAGTAATCAGAATCCGTTGGCGGGGCCGTAATTCCAAATCGATCTGCTCAAGGATGGTTTGCTGCTCACGTTGATAGCGTAGGCCTTCGATTGAGAGCAGTTGTTGGCTGCCATCGGAGCTTGGGTTAAACGTTGGATTGATTGTGAGTGGTTTGGGTGGCTCGGCAATTGGATCAGCCAAAATTCGCTCAAGCGCTTGCTGGGCTGAACGCACATTGCGCGAAATCGCCGTTGCCACATTTTCGCCCTTGGCATGGTAAATAAAGCCATCGTTATCGCGTGGCGCTCGATTATGCGCAACTTGTTGATTTTGGGCTTTGGCGCGCTGTTGCAATTGGCGAATTTCGGCCTGCTGACGCTCATAATCAGCTTCCCAACGCTCGCGTTCTGCTTGTTTGGCGGCAAAATAAGCGCTGTAATTGCCAGGATACGTTTTGAGTTGATGGGTATGTTCGTCAAGCTCAAGAATGGTCGTCGCCACTTGATCGAGAAAGGCTCGATCGTGCGAAACCACCAAAATTGCGCCAGTATGCGCTTGGAGCCAGGTTTCCAGCCATGCACTGGCCTGATGATCAAGGTGATTGGTTGGTTCATCGAGCAACAACAAATCGGGGTTGCTAATCAGCAGTGCAGCTAAACCAAGCCGCGTTTTCTCGCCGCCAGATAGCTCTTGCACCGAGCGTTCACGTGGAATATGGCTCAATCCAAGGCCTTGCAGCACTTGATCGATGCGATGATCAAGCTCGTAGCCGCCACGCAGTTCAAAGCGTTGGGCCACATCACCATAGTGTTCTAAAATCGCTGAAAGTTGATCGGGGTCGGCGCTTGCCATTTGGGCACTTAATTGCTCAAGCTCTTGGCTTAGCGCGCTCAGCTGTTGTTGGCTGGCTGCCAGTAATTGCTCAACATTGACATCAGCGGGCGTGGTTAATTGCTGGGTTAAATAGCCATATTCGCAGCCTTCGCCCCAGCGAATGGAGCCAGTATCTGCTTGCTCTTGGCCAATAATTAAGCGCAGTAAGGTCGATTTGCCAACGCCATTGGCTCCAACTAAGCCAATTCGTTCGCCGCGATTGATGATTAGCGCAATGTCGCTGAGGATTTGATGTGGGCCATAGGCTTTGTTGAGGTTGTTGATCTGCAATAACATATGTTCGATGATCTCCCGGGTAGTCTATTTTGGGCCGAATTGCGATTCAGGATCATCAAACTGGTGATTTTCATTGGTGTAACTCCATAAAAGAATCAATAAGTTCAGTGTAGCACAGCTTCAACCACCCCAAGATCGGGCTTGCGAAGGATGCAGGCCAAGTCAAAAGTCAAAAATCAAAAGGCAGAAAAGAACAGAGATCATAGAACATAGGGAAAAGTATGAAGTATGAAGGATAAGGGATGAATTATTGATCCACGAAGGACACGAAGAGCACGAAAGCAGCTAATGCTTCGTGTTTCTTCGTGTCCTTCGCGGTTAAAACTAGCCCCTAATCCCTGACCCCTGACCCCTACTCCCTATTACAATTTTCGCATACTTGCATAGCGCAGCACATCGCAGTAGAATGAGCGCTAATTGAATCTGGTACGGCAGCTCCGTACAGCAGCAAATGTTCGGGAACAATAGGGTTCTTGGGCGTTTTTTTGTAAGTAGCGGGAAACGGCCCGTTGCGAAGGACAAACGTGCTATGCAATGGAAATTAGCACTTCATCGGCCAATTGCTCCCCGAGCGAGCAATGAAGAAACTTTGCGCCGCAACATGCGCTTAGGAGTGGCCAATGGAGTTTTATTTATTTTAGCCGACGCATTTAGCGATGCGAATTTGGTTTTGACCGTGTTTGTGCGGGAATTGGGTGCTGCGCCGTGGGTTGTTGGCCTATTGCCATCGCTCAAATCTGGCGGTTGGTTATTGCCCCAATTGTTAAGCGCTGGGCGTTTGCAAGGCATGACCTACAAATTGCCAGTGTATCGCCAAGTTGGCATTGTGCGCTTCTTTATTTGGTTGGCAATGGTGCTCGTGGTGTGGAATGCCACCAGTCTGCCGGTTTTGGTGCTGTTGCCGTTGTTTTTGCTGGGCTACGCCATGTACAACTTTACTGGCGGTTCTGGCTCGGTGGCGTTTCAAGAAGTGGTGGCCAAAACGATTCCAGCCCGGCAGCGTGGCAAATTTTTTGGCGCGCGCAATTTGATTGGCGGTTTGCTTTCGTTTGCCTTGGTTAGCCCCTTGGTTGGTTGGCTGCTGAGCCGCACTAGCCCGTTGGTTTTTCCGCACAACTACGGCATTTTGCTGTTTATTTCGTTTGTGCTAATTGGCTTTGGCATTATTTCGTTTAGCTTATTTGCCGAGCCGCCAACGACCAACCCGCCTGCGGCAATCTCGGCTAGACAGATGTTTGCCAAAATTCCGGTGCTACTCAAGCACGACCGCAATTTTCGCCAATATGTGCTTTCGCGCATGGTCACGCGCTTGGGTGGCTTGGCCGACCCATTTTATATTTTGTATGCTCGCGAAGTGCTGCACGTCTCGCCGCGCATGATTGGGGTTTATTTGGCGGTGCGGGTATTCGCCGCAGCCTTATCCAACCTGTTTTGGTCACGGATTGGCGATCAGCGTGGCAATCGCTTGTTGATTGTATTAACTGGCGCGTTGATTATTACTGTGCCAACGTGGGCGTTGCTGATTATGCCATTTGCCAGCGTTTTAGGCCCAGAAGCCTTGGGCTGGCTGTTTGGCGTAATCTTTTTGCTGATTGGCTTGAGCGTCGATGGCTCGAATACCGCCAGTTTGACCTATGTGATGGAGCTGGCTCCAGCCGAGCAACGGCCTGTTTATGTTGGCGTTTGCAATACGCTGATGGGCGTGGCAACCTTCTTTCCAGTTTTGGGTGGCTTACTACTGGCCCAATTCGGCTATTTGCCATTGTTTTGGATTAGCGCCGCCAGTGCTTTTGGGGGCTGGGTGCTCTCGCGCCGTCTGCCTGAGCCACGAACATAGAACATAGAACATAGAGCATAGAACATAGAACATAGAACATAGAACATAGAACATAGAGTATAGGAACACGATTTAACGCAGAGGCGCAGAGGATTAAGCTGTAACTGATCATCAGTCGTAGTTTGGTTGCTCTGTGTCTCTGCGTTAAAGCAAGATTACGAAGGATCGTAACCGCGAAGAGCACGAAGGACACGAAGGATTATTTTCGCCACAGATTCCACAGATTTTTAGGATTGGGCTTTTGACTTCATCCTTCATCCCTCATCCTTCATACTTTCCCCCTATGTTCTATGCTCTTTGTTCTATGTTCTACCAATATGGTATGATGGCGCAAATCTATAGCTGAGAGCCAGACCCGTTTCGGAGTGCAAGGAGGCATTTGCATGCTACGTGGCCTGATGATGGACTATCCGCTGACCGTTGATCGGTTGCTCGACCACGCTTATAAGCTCTACCCCCACAAACGTGTGACAACCAAGCAACCAGATGGTTCACTCCACCGCTATTCGTTCGCCGATTTATACCACCGCGTCAAACGCTTAGGGAATGTGCTCCACAAACTTGGCATCAACCAAGGTGATCGGGTCGGTACGTTTGCATGGAACAACTACCAACATCTTGAACTCTACTATGCAATTCCTTGTGCTGGCGCTGTCTGCCATACGCTCAACATTCGGCTTTCGGCTGAGCAATTGGCCTATATCATCAATCATGCCGAAGATAAGGTAATTTTTGTTGATGCCACCTTGCTGCCGTTGTTCTCCAAGCTGGCCGATAACATTCCTGCAGTCGAAACCATTGTCTTGATCAATGGCCAACCTGGCATCGAACTCCCCTTCCCCAATGTTGTGCACTATGAAGATTTGATGGCCGCCGCTGAGGCAGAATTCGCTTGGCCCGTGACTGACGAACGCCAAGCAATGGGCTTGTGCTACACTAGCGGCACGACTGGCAATCCTAAAGGCGTGTTATATAGCCATCGCTCGCTCTATTTGCATACGATGGGCGAAAATCAGGCCACCGCTTTGGCGTTTACCCCCGATGATATTGTGATGCCGGTTGTACCCCAGTTTCATGCCATGGCATGGGGCTTGCCGTATTCAGCCATGTTTGCAGGCGCAGATTTGGTGATGCCTGGCTTGCACTTAAATCCGGTAGCCTTGGCCGATTTGATTGCTGACGAAAAAATTACCTTTCCTGCTGGCGTGCCCACGATTTGGACGGCGATGTACCAAGAAATGCGCGCGCGACCACGCGATTTTTCGCATGTGCGCTGTTTGGCTGTGGGCGGCGCGGCCATGCCACGCGGCTTGATCGAAGCCTACGAACGCGATTTTGGCGTGCCAGTGCTGCATGCGTGGGGCATGACCGAGCTTTCGCCGCTAGGCACAATTTCTAGTTTGCAACCGCAACATCGCAATTTGAGCAACCAAGAGCGCTGGGATTTACGCGCCAAACAAGGCTATCCAATTGGTGGAGTCGAGCTGCGCATCGTCAACGATGCAGGCGAGGAATTGCCGTGGGATGGCACAACAGTGGGTGAGTTACAAGCGCGTGGCCCGTGGGTTACTGCTGGCTATTACAAAGTTGAACCAACTGCCGAGCATTTTACCGCCGATGGCTGGTTTCGCACTGGCGACGTGGCGACAATCAACCACGAAGGCTATTTGGGCATTACCGACCGCACCAAAGATTTGGTTAAGAGCGGCGGCGAATGGATCTCGTCGGTCGAGCTGGAAAATGCCTTGATGGGCCATGCCAAAGTGACCGAAGCGGCAGTGATTGCAATTCCTGATGAGCGTTGGAGCGAGCGCCCGCTGGCCTGTGTGGTCTTAACCAACGACGCTGGCGAGGTTGCGCCAGATGAATTATTAGCTTATTTGGAGCCGTTGGTGGCTAAATTCTGGCTACCTGAGCGAGTTGTTTTTCTGAGCGAAATTCCTAAAACCAGCGTTGGCAAGTTTGATAAAAAAGTTTTGCGTGCCCGCTATGCCAACGGTGAACTAGGCTAATTAAATAAAAACAGGGCGGATGTTGCATCCGCCCTGTTTGATCTATAGCTTGGAGTTTAACAGACTGTTTCCCCAAAGCAGGCTTCGAGCAGGTTGCGAATTTGGATTTGGTGTTGTTGCCACCAGCCGCGCCCGCCGAGCACTTCGACAACGGTTATGACTTCGTTAAGTTGGTAACATGTAGCCTCGATGCCATCAGAGCGCACGATTGAAATGCTTTGCTCATCTGCATTAGGCGAAATTTTGATTGTATATGTTTGGGTTTCAATCACCATGCTCATTTGTGTGCTACTACCCTTTCGTTTCTACTATGCACCAATAGCCTCGCCTGATGGTTGGAAACGTTTTCTCCAGCAAGCGAACTATGGTTTCAGCCTACAATTTCAAGTTAACCAACTAATTTACCCAATTTGCTTTCGATGTAAGTAGAACGTTTGAAAACGCCGAACGTTCCTAGAAAAATTCCTTTTGGCTACCCTTTAACATTGCGCTAACAGTAGTTACTCGTTGGGCTAGGCTTAACGTTGACGCTTACCAGGATAAATCTCTTCCGCAGTTTTCCCACAATCGTGGGGCGCATCGACCACAGCCTCGCAGCGCGAACGTGCTTAGGCCATTGCTGGCAAAGGTGAGAGAATTTGAGCCTGCTTTGCCAACATACTGGAACGATTTGCCCCAAGCATAATGGTTATGTCGCCTGCGAACACTATCATCTAGGTTGGATTGGCCAGCAATTTAGGTTTAAATGCTGAGTGTTTTGGTCAATTGGGCCAGAATTTAGCCCAACAGTAAGCGCGATTAACCAAGCTGAGCTAGGTATTTGTCGGCACTTCCTTGAGGGCTTCTGCTAAGCAAATATCGAGCCATGGCTATATATGTATAGTTGTAGGTTTAAGAATGAAAGGCAGAGGTCAAAAGGCAAAAGGCAAAATAGAAGAATGAAAGGCAGAGGTCAAAAGGCAAAAGGCAAAATAGAAGGATGAGGAATGAAACGTAACAGCTTTAACTTAAGGCAGCGGCGCAGAGGGATCATGGCTATAGGCTATCGGATTAGCAACCATGTTCCCTCACCCCCCAACCCCCTCGCCCACGAAAACGCGGGCGAGGGGGAGCCAATCGTTCTTGTCATGATGGAGGTAAAACCACTATGGAAAAGCCCCTCTCCCGCCACGTGGGAGAGGGGTTGGGGTGAGGTGATCAGTGCGTGGTTAAACACAATGAACCAATACATCTATGCTCTGTTATTGCCCCAAAATTAAGGCAAACATCAACGGAGCCACGATTGAAGCATCCGATTCGACAATAAACTTCGGCGTGGTTGGCTCCAACTTGCCCCAGGTAATTTTTTCGTTGGGCACAGCGCCTGAGTACGAGCCATAGCTGGTGGTCGAATCGCTGATTTGGCAGAAGTAGCCCCAGACTGGCACATTGCCCATCTGCATGTCTTGGTGCAACATTGGCACAACACAAATTGGGAAGTCGCCAGCAATGCCACCGCCAATTTGATAGAAGCCAACTGAATGGGTTTTGCTGGTTTCGATATACCAGTCGGCCAAATAGGTCATGTATTCGATGCCCGTGCGCACGGTGTGCACATTCTTGACTTCGCCTTGCATAACGTGGGCTGCAAACATATTCCCAGTTGTCGAATCTTCCCAGCCTGGCACGATGATTGGCAGGTTTTTCTCCATTGCGGCGTACATCCACGAATCTTTAATATCGATTTGGAAGAATTCTTCTAACACGCCTTTGCGCAAGATCCGATATAAAAACTCGTGGGGGAAATAGCGCTCGCCAGCGGCATCTGCTGCCGTCCATTCATCGACCAAGGCTCGTTCCAAGCGGCGCATGGCTTCTTCTTCTGGAATACAGGTGTCGGTGACGCGATTCATGTGGCGGGCCAAGAGTTCTGCTTCATCATCGGGCGTTAAATCGCGATAATGTGGGACACGCTCGTAGTAATCGTGGGCCACCAAGTTAAACAAATCTTCTTCGAGATTGGCTCCGGTACACGAAATAATCTGCACTTTATCTTGGCGAATCATTTCGGCCAACGAGAGGCCCAATTCGGCGGTGCTCATCGCGCCTGCAAGCGTAATCATCATTTTGCCATTGTTGGCAAGGTGCTGCACATAGGCATCGCTGGCATCGATTAAGGCTGCCGCATTGAAGTGGCGAAAGTTATGGCGCAAAAAATCGCTGATAGGAGTTGTGCTCACAAGCTACCTCTTTATTGATAATGCAAAGATTAAGGCACTAGATTGCGCTAGCGCCGCCGTCTATTGTACCGCAGGCTGCCCCGATTATTGTGCTAAAACGAGGGCAATCCGCTTGCGTTCTGGATCGATCGATTGAATGCTGACATCCAAAATATCGCCAACGCTCAAACTCAGGCCACGAGGAATTTGCGAACGGTGCAATAAGCCATCGTGTTTGACCCCTAGATCGATAAATGCGCCCCAATCGACGACATTGCGCACGGTGCCTTTGAGCTGCATGCCTGGCTGCAAATCTTCAAAAGCCAGCACATCGCTGCGCAAAATTGGCGCTGGCACATCCTCGCGTGGGTCGCGGCCTGGCCGGAGCAATTGATCGATAATATCACTCAGGGTTGGCACGCCGGTGCCTAATTCTTCTGCAAGGCCATGCAATGGTTGATTCTTCAGATCTTCCAAGCGTTTGATGCGTTCGTTGCGGCCTGTTTTGGCATTGATATTGAGCTTGGCTAGCAAATTTCGTGCTACAGCATAGCTTTCTGGGTGAATGGCGCTGGCATCCAAGGCCTCATCGCCATCGCGAATACGCAAGAAGCCTGCTGCTTGTTCAAAGGCTTTTGGCCCTAGCCCTTTGACTTTTTTGAGTGCGATGCGTGAACGAAATGGCCCATGTTCCTCGCGATGGCTGACAATTTGGGCTGAAAGTTTGGGGCCAATGCCCGCAACGTAGCGCAAGAGCGCAGGCGAGGCGGTGTTGACATCAACACCAACATTATTAACCGCGCTTTCAACCACGCCATCGAGTGCATTGCCCAACGCTGTTTGATCAACATCGTGTTGATACATGCCCACGCCAATCGCTTTTGGCTCGATTTTGACCAACTCGGCGAGTGGGTCTTGGACGCGGCGGGCAATCGAAACTGCGCCGCGCAAACTAACATCGAGATCGGGCAATTCGTTGCGGGCAAGCGTGCTGGCGCTGTAAACGCTGGCTCCGGCTTCGCTGACAATCAAATATTTCAAGCCAGCATTTTGGCGAATCACATCGGCAACCAATTGCTCAGTTTCGCGCGAGGCTGTGCCATTGCCAATGGCGATTAAACTTACGGCATAGCGTTTGATCAAGCCCTGCAATTCTTGAAATGCTCGTTCGCGAGCTGCCGCGCCACTGTGGGGATAAATTGTGGCGGTGGTCAGCACATTGCCAGTTTGGCCGATAATTGCCACTTTGCAGCCAGTGCGAAAGCCTGGGTCAAGCCCAAGCACGACGTTATTGGCAATTGGCGCTTGCAACAACAACGAATGCACGTTTTTGGCAAACACAGTGATCGCATGGCTTTCTGCTTGTTCGGTTAGGGCGCGGCGTACATCGCGCTCAATCGCTGGCAGCAGCAAACGTTCAGCGCCATCCTGAACCGCCAAACGCAGCTGTTCAGCCCATTGCGAACGTTGATCGAGTGGGAAATATTTGGCGGCAACATCGGCCCAATCGCGTTCGCTGACCTGAATTTTGAAGCGCAAAATATGTTCGGCCTCGCCGCGATTGAGCGCCAGCACTTGGTAGGGCTTGAGCCGATTGGCGATGGCTTCGAATTGATAGTAGGTCTGGTAAACGCCTTTGCTATCCTCGGCATCGGCGATCAACTCGCTGCGGGCAACCCCCCAGCGCAAGGCTCGTTCGCGAGTTTGGCGGCGCACTTCAGGATGCTCGCTCAGCTGCTCGGCCACAATATCGCGCGCTCCAGCCAAGGCATCTTCAACGCTCGCAACGTGGTCGTTGAGAAACTGGCGGGCAGTGGCTTCGATTGCGTCGTTGGGCTGCATCTGGATAATCTCGGCCAAGCCTTCGAGGCCACGTTCGCGGGCAATGCTGGCGCGGGTGCGGCGTTTGGGCTTGAAGGGTGCATACAAATCTTCGAGCGTCGTTTTATCGCTGGCTGCGGCCAAGGCTTGGGCCAGCGCATCAGTCAAGGTGCCTTGTTCGCGCAGGGCATTTAAGATTGCCTCGCGACGTTCATCAAGCTCGCGCAAGCGGGCAATTTGGCTTTGGATGCTGCGCAATTGTTCTTCATCCAAGCCGCCAGTTTGCTCCTTGCGATAGCGAGCGACAAAAGGCAAGGTATTGCCTGCATCAAACAATTGAATTGCGGCGGTAACTTGGTCGGCACGCACCGTCAAGCTTTTGGCAATTAAATGAGCATAATCCATACAAGTTCCCAATCTAGCTAAACCAATAGCTTCATTTTAACATAGCAGGTTTGATCGACGCAGGGGAAGTGGTATGAGGGATAAGGATTCAGGGTCTAGGGAGACGGAAACCACGAAGAGTTTTTAACCACGAAGAACACGAAGAGCACGAAGTTTAGATTTATTGGATTAGCCACCGTGTCCCCTCACCCCCTAGCCCCCTCTCCCACGAAAACGCGGGCGAGGGGGAGCACTGGTTTTTACCGCTGTATTGCGCAAGAACCACGGTGGTAAAGCCCCTCGCCCGCCCCGTGGGAGAGGGGTTGGGGTGAGGGGATCAGGCGGTGGTTAACCTCATGTACCAGTACAAATATAGGCTGTCGGAATTTCATTCTTCATCCCTCATACTTCATACTTCATACATCGGTTCTCTGCGCCGCTGCGTTAAAGTAATTCACGCATTACCTGATGACCAATCTCCAACATCTAATACCCTAATCCCTGACCCCTAGCCCCTGAACCCTACTAATTTTATTCAGGATTGAGTTGAGGGCGCGTAAATGGATTGCTCAATGATTCGCCCCAAATAGCGCTGAGTGGCTGGCCTTCGATCGTAATCAAGACCTGTTGAACGCTGCTGAACGAGGTTAATGCTAATACCAACGCATCAACGGCTGCGCGGGGATTACTGGTTTGGTTGAATTCAGCGCTGAGATCGAGCTGGGCAACGCCATCGATAATAACCAAGCGCCGAACTTGGCTCGTACTAGGAATTGCGCTGCTGACCAAATTACTATAGCGGCCCGCACCCCGAATAAGCTCATCGACAGTCGCTCGCGCCTCGGTTTTGGTGCTGGGTACGAGGCGCATCACGCGCACCCAACGGCCAGTGCTGGCTTGGAAATACAACGGTAAGAACGAAGTTGTGTTAAACTGGCCATTTAAACCCTGCGGATTATCGGGGTTGACGTTGGGTCGGTAACGCAAGCCCCCAAGATTCTGGCCTTGGACTTGAAGCTGCACTTGGCTAACGTCTGGTTGTTCAGTCAAGGCCAAAACGATCGAACGCAAGCCCAAATCTTCCACGCCTGAATTGCCAAACGTCGGGATACGGTTAAAATTAGCCGTAGCGATGCCACTGTTCAGCCGTAGACCAAGCAATTGGGTATCGCTGGGCAACAAACTGCGCAAATCGCTGCGTGCTCCAGCAATCAACTCGTGGATCGCAGCAGTGCGTGGCTGGCGGGTCATGGCAATTTGGCGCGACACTGGCACCAACACTTGACCACTGCTATCGGCATAAAACAGCGTCACTTGATTAACCTCACGGCCACCAGTTTCCTCGGTTGGCTGGGCAGTTGGTTCTGGCAGCGGTTCGGTGGTTGGCTCGATTGTTGGCTCGACCGTTGGTTCTACGGTTGGCTCGACCGTTGGTTCGATGGTTGGCTCAATTGTTGGTTCCACGGTTGGTACGGCGGTGGTGGCAATTGGCGATAAGGTTGGTTCGAAGGTCGGCAGATCGGTGGCAAACGGAATGCTAGGAGTTGGACTAGCAACAATCACATCTTCAGTTGGCGGTACAATAACAAATGTAGGCGATGCAAGAATCACCTGAGTGGTTGCAGAAGCCGATGGCGTAGCAGAGACCGAGGGAGTGGCGGTAGTGGTTAGAGCGATGGCTTCGGCTGTTTGAGTTTGACGAACCGCTGCTGTGGCAAAGGCATTTGGCGATGGTGAAACGGTTAATGTTGGGCCAGCGTTGGTTGGTTGCACGACCAACGATGTGGTGCTCGGTGTTGTAGGGCTGGAGTTGTTGCTAAATAACACAACCCCACTAATGGCATAGGCCACAATAATTAAGCAGAGCAAGCCAACTAAGGTGGCATAAATGCGGCGATCGCGGGTTGATAAGCCAGCGAGCCAACCGCGCCAACCACCAACCCCAACCGGCGTAGGCGGGCTAACCGCCTGCTCAATCGGCAGATCTTCACCAGTATATAATGGGCAACGCACATGATTGCTACTTAAACAAAACGCGGCTTGGGGCACTGGAATATCGTGGGCCTCACCAGTTATGTAGCAGCGGTGCTCCGACGTAGGACTCGCGAAACGAATCGCACGATTTTGTTTAAGGCCCACATATGGGCAGTGATGCACTGGTTCCACGACGTTCCTCGTTCAAGCTCAAAAGGCTTCTGACCGCCATTATACTCTACCAACCCTTGCCACAGAAACAGCGCTTGATTGCAGAAAGGTAACACATGCGGGTTCTGGTTCTTGCTGATATTCATGCTAACTTAGCCGCACTGGAAGCTGTTCTTGGAGCAGCAGGCGAGGTCGATTCGGTTTGGTGTTTGGGTGATACGGTTGGTTATGGGCCTCAACCAAATGAATGTGTAGCGCTCATGCGTGAACGCCAGCAAGCGATGTTGGTCGGGAATCACGACCTTGGTTGCCTTGGCTCTATTTCGTTGAACAATTTTAATCGTGATGCTCGGATTGCCAACGAATGGAATGGGTCGCAATTAACCGAGGACAATCGCGAGTTTTTGCTTAGCCTTAGCCCCATGCAACAGGTGAATGATACAGTTACGTTGGCGCATGGCAGCCCACGCGACCCAGTTTGGGAATATTTACTTGATACGGTGGGGGCAACCTATTCGTTTGATCATTTTAGCACACCTATTTGCTTTGTTGGCCATACGCATCAGCCAGTTATTTTTACTGCCGATATGCTTGGCGACCATTGCACCGCCACGATTCCCACCGATAACTTGGTGCTGAAGCTGCAACCAGATAAACGCTATATCATCAATGCTGGGGGCGTAGGCCAACCCCGCGATGGGGATGCCCGCTCTGGCTGGGCGATTTACGACGATGAGCAACAAACGGTCACCTTCCATCGCACAACTTACAATATTCGGCGCACCCAAACCTTGATGCTTGAACATGGCTTGCCCAATATTTTGGCTGCCCGTTTGAGCTTTGGGATGTAGCTATCGGCCCACACCAGGCAAAAAGATGTTGGTAATTGGTGTCCAGCTGCGAGTTTCAGCGAGCGCATTCGTGCCATTCCACCCACCAATGCTATAAATATCCCGAGCATTTGAAAGCACGAGGTGTTCGCTGAGGGCATGGCCAGTGCGTAAATCGGTTGTCGTCCACAGGTTGTTTTGCAACACCAGCACCGGCTGATCGCCTTCTGCGCCACCAACCAGATAGATTTGATTGGTAATAAAGACTGCGCCTGCATCAATTCGCGGAGCTGGCAAATCAGCCAAGGCCTGCCACTCACCAGTTTGCAAACGCCAGGTTTTGAGGTTTGGTCCAGTGGTGGTTTGGCCACCGATTAACACCACATCGCTGCCGTTTTGAGCAAGCGCCGCATCGCGTAATGGCAATGGGATGGGCGCACCTTGGCTCCAGCTTTTGCTATCGGGGCTATAAATAAAGCTGGTTGCGGCAATCACGCTTTCGCTTTCGCCGCCAAATACATACACTTTGCCATCGATTGCTGCAACCATGGCATTGGCGCGCGCTTCGGGCATGGCTGGCCCACTTTGCCAACGATTTTGCGCCAGATCAAAAATCTCAAAGCTCTTGCTTGCATTGCCATTTTTATCGCGACCCCCAGCCACATAAATTTGGCCGGCAATCTGCACTGCGCCACTGGCTGCGACTGCGGTTGGCTTGGGTGCAAGTTCACGCCATGCTCCGGTCGCAAGGTTGAGTTGCCAGGTTTGCGCTACCACGCCCGTCTCGGTATTGCCGCCAATCACAATCAAGCTATCGGCCAAAAAGACCCCAGTATGCTGGTAGGTCGGTTGGGGCAAGGCAGTCAGTGGTTGCCACACATTGCTTACAACGGTGGTTGGCGCAGGTTGGGTTGTGGGCGTGATGTTGTTGCGCACAACAAACCAGCCAATCGCCATTACCGCTACAATCAGCCCACCCAACACCCCCAAAATCGCCAACGCATAGCCGCGCGGAATCGTAATTTGATTGGTTGGTTGGGTCAGCACAGGGGTAATGGGATCGGGCGTTGGCGTTATTGTTGGTTGCCCAATCGTGGTTGCTTGAACTAGTTCTGCTGGGGTTGGCTCGCTGCTTGGGGGCGTAACAATCGGTTCTGGCTCTGCTGGCACAATTTCTGGCTCAGGGGCGAGGGTTGGGTTAACTGCAACCTCAATTAATCCCCGACGCACTGCTTCGAGCGTTGCCTCTGTTCGTGATAACACCCCTAACTTAGCATAGATATTGCGGATATGTACTTTAACCGTGTTGGGGCTGATGACGAGCGTATTGGCGATTTCGTTATTGCTTGCCCCCAGCGCTAGCTGCTGCAAGACTTCAATTTCACGCTCGCTAAGTGGTGATTGTTCAGACATATTCCTCAATTCCTGAGCCAATTCTCGATCGCTTGTATGGTAGCTGAACGCAGGAGCAAAGTCAAAGGGTTAATCAATAATCAGGGGCGGAATCAAAGCCTGATTCCTACCCCTGATCGATTCGTTAACGCTGTTTATTTGGCTGGCTGTTCGCTCGAATCGGCTGCTTGATCAGCATCGTCGTCGCTCTCAGCTTCGTCAGCTTGATCAGCATCGCTATCAGCGTCGCTGTCATCAAAATCGTCATCATCACTGTTGTCGAAATCGTCATCAGCGTCGCTATCAGCATCGTCGTCGCCATCCTTGCCCAAACCCAACGATTGTTTGGTCATCAACAAGGCTGCGCGGCCACGCAACATCAAATCGTCAAACTTCGATGGCTCTTTTTCCTCGCGTGGCAAGACCGAGATAAAATGATTGAACAAGTGGCTATTTTCGCGCACAAACTGGTTCAAATCTGCCTCAGGATTGCGCAATTGCCAATCTTCCAAGCTGACGGCCAAGAACTCGTGTAGTTTTTCCACCGTGTCGGGGGTGGTTTGGGCCGCAGCGCCAGCAATGTAATATTCATCGCCAACTGGTACAAGGTGGGCAAAAATCAACTCGTTTTCTTCCAAGCGCTTGGCCGCAGCATGGTCGCGCAGGGTAAAGGTTTCTTTGGTCAAAACCTCTTCAATCAGCGCGCCTTTGCCTTTGATAATTTCGACAATCAGGTATGGCCGCAAGCGAATGCCCGACCACGTTGGCAGCAAATTAAGTTCATGTTCGTCAAGCTCAAGCTCCGCTGGCGGATTGGCGGCGATGCGTTCGACCAAGGTTGAGCCGTCGTCGCCACTTTGGGCATCGAAGGCCAGCCAAGTCAAGAAGCGCTCTGAGCCGCGATCTTCCTTCTCGTCAAGGTCGATCATATCGGCGGCAGTGTAGCGGCCACCCCAATATTGCTCAAACAAGGCTGGGGTTTTGGGCGCTAAATCGTCGTTTTGGCTGGCATCGATCAATTTGGGAAACAAGCGATCTTGGGCACGGCGCAATAAGCGCAACTGGTCTTCTTGTGCTCGATCAGCTGCTTCATGACATTGTTTATATTTTTTGCCACTGCCACATGGGCATGGATCGTTGCGGCCTACTTTTGCCATGGAACTACTCCTAGATTATGCTGCTGAGGGCATGCTAAAGATAAAGGTACTGCCTTTGCCAGGCGTGCTATCGACCCAAATTCGGCCACCGTGGGCCTCTATCACTTGCTTGCAATAGGCCAAGCCAACCCCGCCGATGCGTTGCTCGCCAACCTGTTTGCTGAAGCGGTCGAAAATGCGGCCTGCAAGCTCGACCGGAATACTTGGGCCTTGGTCGGCGATCCGTACTTGGGCATTGCCGCCAGTATTGCTAACCTGCACCCGCACTGTGCTATAAGCTGGGCTACGGCGCAAGGCATTATCCAACAGATGGCTCATCACGCGCCGCATCTTATCGGCATCAAACGCCAGCCCACCACTATCAGCGCCATATTCCAACACAAGGTTGATTGCACGTTGTTGGGCTTGGGGCGTGGCTTGGGCAATGCTGCCTTCGATGAGTGGCCGTAATGGATTAGCCAAACGGTGCAAGCTGTTGGCATCGCCATGCAAACGGCTCATTTCCATCAAGGTATTGGTCAATTCAACCAAGCGCGAGGTTGTGCGGCGGGCGGTTGATAGCACTCGCTCGTTGCCATCGCCCAAATCGCCAGCCAACAAGGTATCTTGGGCCGCTAACACTGAATTGAGCGGATCATGCATATCTTGCACCAAGAAATCGAGCAATTGCGAGCGCATTTCCTCAACTTCCAATTCGGTGGTTTTATCGTGAAACACCCCAACATAGCCCAAAACGCTGCCAGCGCTACTGCGAATTGGCACTTGGTTTAGGCCAATGACGGGCTTGCGCGTACCTTGTTGTTGCTCAAAAACCACTCGTTGGCGTTCGCCTTCGCGTTCGTTGCTGATCACGCGCAGGCGGCCTGTATTTTCTTGGCTCCATTGGTTGAGCGCTTGGCCTTCGAGCGTGCCGCCAAAGGTTTCATTCAACAATTGGCGAGCAGCAGCATTGGCCTGCACAATCACGCCATTGCTATCCGCCAAAACCACGCCATCGCTGGCTGCGCCAAGCACCGCCGCCAGCCGATCGCGCTCTTGCACCAACATTTGGGCAGCGCGTTCGACCCGCTCTTGTTCTTCGCCAAGCTGTTTGTTGAGTTGGGTCGTCGATTCGTGGCCAACGGTTTGCTGGCGATCAAAGGCGCGCAAGGCTGCGCTACATACCAAGCCAAAAATGCTAATCACCAGCACAAAGGCACTTAGCACGCCCCATTGAATTAATTGGTTGCTGCTTGGCTCGGCAGCGGCAAAATAGGCTGCTGCCCACAAACTAGCTAAACTAACAACCGTAACAATAGCAGTGTGCAAGGGGCGCAAGGTTAAAGCAGCGCATAACACCGGCAAGGCCGCGCTGATAATCGCCAATTCGCGCTGGTCGGGAAAGACCATGGTTGCGCCGAGGGCAATGCTCAGGGTTCCAACGACCAAGGCCCAACCACTCAAGGGCAAACGGCGACGCAGGCCAGCAATCAAGCCAACCAAGGCGGCAAGTGCGCCAACCCCGCCAGCAATTGCGCCAATTAGCATGGGTTGCGAACCAAAATTAAGCCCACTCCACGCTGCAAGCCCTGCGCCAAGCGCCAAGACAACCAAGGCAATTGGCAATAACAACCGACTTAAGGGCGAACGAGGGATGGTTATGGCAGCCGTTTGGCTAGGCTGCTCGGCAATTGCGACGCTTTCAGTCATGAGCCAATCCTCAATCCATCTAAGCTAGGGCTGCCCAATTATACTACGGTGTGACGTTATAGCTGTAATCGGCTGCTTCGGTTGTGCCTTGGGTGGTTGCATTGACCACCAAAACCGCTCGCTGATTGGCCGGAATGACCCAGCGGGCCTTGCCGTTATCAGTTGGAATTGACATAATTTTGATTGCCCCAGTTTGATCATACAGCACTGCCGTGAGCATCCAGCGTTGGGCTAGTTGATTGCGTATTGGCACAAAGCCCGCACCTTGCCATTGTGGCGTTAGGCCAGCGATTGTGAGATCGCTCAAAGCCAAACCAGGAGCATTATAGGCTTCGTCGTTGATAACCCAAAAGCGTAATTGAATGCTTTGGCCCGCCCACGGCGTGAGATCGACGCTTTCTGCTTGCCAGCTGGTTTGTTGGCCTGTCCAGCCAGCACCAATATTCAAGCCAACTCGATTAGCGCCCGTGCTGGCTGAGGTGGCGATGGCCTGCCAGGTTTGGCCTTGATCAATCGAGACACTCAGATAGGCATAATCGTAATCTTGCTCTAAATCAAACCAGCGTTGATAGCTTAATGTGCTGCCTGCGCTTGGAACCTCAAGCGCTGTAGTTAATGTGCTAACTCGCGCATCGCCACGGCCACTCCACCATGTGGCGCTATTTGTCACAGCGGCGGCGAAAATAGGCACAGTGTTGTTGCCCTGCCATTCAACTGTTCGTTCGAAGGCTGCTGGCTCAAAGGCCAAATAATCGCTGCCAAATTGCTGAATGCTGAGGTTTTGTTCGCTACTTTGGGCTGGTTCTGGCATCACAGCACGCGGCAGATCATAGCCATAGCGGCCATCAGCCAAACTGTCATCATTAACCAAATTGGCCACCGACCAAGCAGCAAACACGTGGTCAAAGCTGCTCATCTCAGGGTAGCGGGTGGCCATCAGGCTGGTAATGCTGGTCAAATTATCGCCAGCATCGGCAGCGGCCAAGGTTCCCATCGGCAAGCCAGCCAGCTGCTGATCGAGGTAGCTCAGAAAAAGCTGGGCCGCGCCATAGTGCTTGAGGGCAGTGCCTGGGCTGCTGGCCCATGCAGTCAGTTGGGTATCGGGCGAGGTCAGAAAATCGAGCGCCAAGCTATCGTTGCCATAGCCTGAGCGCTGTTCGCTGAGCATCGAAGCGCCTTCGTTGATCCATGTTGCTGGGTGGCTCAGCACATTGCGCTGCAATAAATGCTGCATCTCGTGGATGACGGTGGCGACATAACTTGGATCGTTGGGTGGCGTGGCCGCAGCGTTAATCACCACCATCTCGCGTTCATTCGAAAAGGGGTTGATCGCCTGTGGCAATTCGTTATCGCTGGCATAGTAGCCGCCCGCCCCGCTAATATTGGTATTGAGCACGGTTACGGGAACTTTGGGCCAAGCTGCTGGCGGATACCATTTGGCGAGTAATGGCCAGCCAGCTTGCTCAAATTGCTGGGCAGCATTACTCAGCGCTGCTTGGTCAACTGGCAAATCATCAGCCACATAGATTAACAAGTGGGTTGTGCTGAGTTGAAGGGTGGCACTGATATTGCGCTGTTGATTGCTCGTCAAGTCGGTAACCCAAAAGCTGCGTCGCTCGTATGGAGGTGGCATTTTGGGAATTAAGGCTGCTGGCTTGGACTCAATCAAGCGCCAATCAACCGCCAATTGGGCTAAATCGCGCTCAAGCCCCTGTTGGTTGGCTTGTTCCACAGCTGCTTCATCAGCAATTATTGGAAATGTTGTGGCGACAACCTGCGTCGGATTGAGAGATTGAGTTGGCGTTAACACGCTCGCAGTTGGTGGTTCGGTGGGCTTTGCAACTGTGGTTGGGCTACAACCGGCCAACATCAAAAGCAAAAGGCAGATTCGCCAGCAACGCATACCATTGATCCTTATCGCAATTTTGCTATCAGGATAGCACAGAACTTCGGTAGACATGGCATGGTTTGCCATCTATAATCGCAGTATCCTCCGGTAGAATAGTTATTGAAGGAGCGAAACCCATGAAACAATGGATGAGCCGTATTTTAGTCGGCGTTTTAGCACTTTCCTTGAGCGGCTGTGTTGCCTCACAAATCGAAACTTCGATTAAAGATGATGGCACTGGCACAAACACTTTTAAAGCGGGCTTGGGCGAAAAAGGTTTGGCCATGCTCCAAGAGCTTGGTGGCGACGATGCTCAAGAACCATTCGCTGATGTTAAAGAAGGTGTAGCTGCCTATCCCGCCGAATGGGGCGCAACTGCCGCTGATTGGCAAGAAACCATCAATGGAACGACCTTCAAAGGCGTGAAGGTTGACATGAAGTTTGATAACCTTGCTATGCTCAATGAGCAACTGAACAAATTTATGAGCGATTCGGATAGCGAAGAAATTCCAGCTACCCAATCATTATCAAATTTGAAAGTGACTGATGATGGCGATAGCTATACGGTTACTGGCAATGCAACCGCTACCGACTTGGCCGCTGACCTTGCAGCCCAAAGTGGCGGCGAAATGGGCGAATTACCCAGCGAAGTTGAAGATCCAAAAAGTGCTGTGATTGTTTGGCAAATCACCTTGCCTGGCGAAATTACCGAATCAGGCCCACCTGAAATTACGACCGTCAATGGCAATACCGTAACTTGGAAGATTCCTGCCGACAAGGTTGCAACCTATAGCTTGAAGGCTGTTTCATCGAAGGGTGGCGGGAGTAACTTGCCATTGATTATTGGTGGCATTGGCTTGTTGGTGGTTTTGGCAGGTGTCGGCTTATTTGTGATGAATCGCCGCAAAGCAGCTCCGGTCGCCGCTGGCTATCAACAATATGGTGGCCAAACCTACGACCCGAACGCCCAACAAAACTATTCA
Organism: Herpetosiphon sp. NSE202; assembly: GCF_042688385.1. Classification (NCBI taxonomy): domain Bacteria; kingdom Bacillati; phylum Chloroflexota; class Chloroflexia; order Herpetosiphonales; family Herpetosiphonaceae; genus Herpetosiphon; species Herpetosiphon sp. NSE202. The sequence goes on from NZ_JBHUPY010000001.1 coordinate 442,059, forward strand.
GATCCCAATGACCCTAACCGCAAACCATAACCAAACTTGAAACCTTTTGGCCAACACTCCGTCTTTAGGGCGGAGTGTTGGCGTTTTAGCTGGCAAAATTGCGGTACGATTAGAGTGAGCGATTTTTGATTAATGGAGGCTTGTGTATGCGCGCTTGGTTGTTGCTTCTCGGTCTGGTGTTGTTGAGTGGGTGTGTGAGTCAGCAACAACGAACTGAATTTAATCCCGATGGCAGTGGTTCGTATGAAATTCGCATTGGCTTTTCGCAGCAAATGCTCGATTTTGCCATGATGGGCAGTTCTGGAGTAAGTGATGATGCGCTTGATGATGCACTGAATGAGTTAGGCTCAATCGCCGATGGCTTGCCTACTGAATGGCAAGCGAGCAACGAAGCTTGGAAAAGTGATGATGGTAAATATCGCGGCACCTTGATTCGGATGCAATTTCGCGATGCGGCGATGTTGCGTGATCAATTGACGAATAGCGACTTGAACGAATTGTATAGTTTGGTGCGTTTTGAGGATGTTGAAGTTATCCAAGATGGCCGCGAAATTCGCATGCTCGCAACGGTCAAAAATGGCGAAAATAGCATGTTCGATAGCCAAGAAAGCGCTGATATGCTAGGCTCTGGGTTGATCGCTAGCCCAACTACAAGCTGGACAATTCGCTTCCCTGAAAGTATCGATTCGTGGAGCGAACGCGAAATTGCCTCAATCAGCGAAGATAAAAAGACCTTGACCTATGATTTTCCCTACCCGCTTACCCGTGATTATCAGCTTGAGATCGTTGGGACATTAAGCCCTGCTGTGCCACAATGGGCGCTTTGGGTTGTTGGCGGTTTAGTTGGAGTTGGTTTGATTTTGGTTGGGGTTGGCTTTGGGTTGAGCCGCCGCAAGTCGACCACGAGCTATCAGCCCTATGATCCAGCAACTGCTGGCCCGAGCACTGCGCCCTATCCAGCAGCTAGCCAAACTACACCGCTATCTCCGCCAAGCTACACACCCAAGCCTGCTGAATATCAACCAAGCGATAGCGTTGCGCCGTATATAGCTAAGCCTGCTGAATATCAACCAAGCGATAGCGTTGCGCCGTATGTGCCCAAGCCTGCTGAGTATCAACCAAGCACCAGCTACGAACAGCCAACCAGTTTTGGCTCAACGCCTACCGAGTATGGTGGACGCACGCCAACCCGCTCCTTGGGCACGTGGCAAGATCCCAATGATCAAGCCTAAAGCCGATAGGGCGAGTGCGGCGCTGCATTTGGTTTATTGAGTGCTTGAATATGATTAATTGCTGCCAGCGGCCCAATAATCACCAGTTGATCGCCGCTGGTCAAGCGTTCATCACCACGTGGGCGTAAATCTTCGCCATTACGCCCACGCCGATAGAGCACCGAAATATCATGTTGATTTTCGACTGTCTGAATCAAGCGGCCATCAAAAATGCCATCACGTTCAACCACAATTTCCACCGTCGAAAGCAATTTTCCTGCAACATATAAGGCGTTGGTAATGCCGCGACCCAAGGCTGCTGCGGCCAAGGTTGGCGCTGCCAAGGCCGAGGTGCTAAATGCGGTCTGAATGTTAAACGCCGAGCTAAGTTTGCCCGCCAACGAATCGTTGAACACCCGCATCACAATATGAATATCGGGGTGTTGTTCGCGCGCGGTCAGCGCAATATCAAGGTTGGTCAAATCGTCGCCAGTGACGACGGTTAGCGAGGTGGCATGATGCAGCCCTGCTTGTTGCAACAGCTCTGGCTGGCGCGCATCGCCAATAATCACCGGCACATGCTGGCCCATCACCAATTCATGAAACGGCCCATCGCTATGGGCATCGATCACCACAATATCGCAGCCGCTGGCCAGCAATTGGCCTACAACCCGATAGCCAATCTTGCCCAAACCACACACAATAATGTGATCACGATAGGTTGATGCTAACGCCATTTGCCATGCCTCCCGTCGATTGCGTTTATCGAACAGCAAAATGCCCATGTTGAGCGCGCCGCGTGCCAGCAAAATAATATTCAAGGCTGGTGCCAGATAAAACAAAAGCTGCAACCACCATGGCTCGGGCAATGGCACAGGGTTCAGGGTCATTTGGCTAAATGCTTGATACAGCGCTTCGTTAAATGCCAGTACTGGGCGCGTACCAGCCCAAATTGCCATCGTAAAGCCCAGCCAGAGTAAGAGCCACAAACCCAACCAGACCCACGAATCGCGAAACACAATCCAGCCGTCGCGCAACGAGGCAGCGACCAAGCGTTTCCAACGGGCTTTGCGGCTAGGGGTTCTGGCTCGTTTCATGAAGCTTACTCTCTGAGGTTAGTTGCTGCTGACAGTAGTAGATTGCGCCGGAGATGTCAAGCCATCAAAAACCGCAGAAGTAGCGCGATTATCCCAAACCCAATTAAATAAAGATTAAATGTTGACAGTAACCTAAGCTATGCTACTATTATTGTTAGGTTTGTCGTTTAACTTAGTTAACAAAAGGACCCAAACGATGGCGCGGATTTACGAAAACATTACCCAACTTGTCGGCAACACGCCGCTGGTGCGCTTGGGCAAAGTTAATACCACGGGGGCGACGGTATTAGCAAAGCTTGAGTTTTTCAACCCAGCGAGCAGCGTCAAAGATCGCATTGGCTTGGCGATGATCGAGGCAGCGGAGGCCGACGGTCTGATCAATCCAACCGAAACTACGATTATCGAGCCAACCAGTGGCAATACTGGCATCGGCTTGGCCTTCGTGGCAGCAGCCAAAGGCTACCGCATTGTGCTGGTTATGCCAGAAACCATGAGCTTGGAGCGGCGCAAATTGCTCAAAGGCTTTGGCGCTGAATTAGTGCTGACTCCTGGGCCAGAAGGCATGACCGGAGCGATTCGCAAGGCCGAAGAAATAGCCGCCGAACGACCTGGGAGCTTTATTCCGCAACAATTCAAAAATAAAGCCAATCCAGCAGTACACCAACGCACAACCGCCGAAGAAATTTGGAATGATACTGATGGCGCGGTTGATATTTTGGTTTCTGGCGTTGGCACTGGCGGCACACTTACCGGGGTTGCCTCGGTGCTCAAAGCACGCAATCCGAATTTCAAGGCCATTGCAGTTGAGCCAACTGCCTCGCCGGTGCTTTCTGGTGGCAAAATGGGGCCACATAAAATCCAAGGCATTGGCGCTGGCTTTATCCCCGATGTGCTTGATACCAGCTTGATCGATGAAGTTATTCAGGTGACCAACGAACATGCCTTTGAATGGGCGCGCAAATTGGCTCAAGAAGAAGGCTTGATGGTGGGTATTAGCTCTGGGGCTGCCGCTTGGGCCGCTTTGCAAGTAGCTGCTCGCCCAGAAAATGCTGGCAAAACGATTGTCTTTATTGTGCCAAGCAACGGCGAACGCTACCTCAGCACGCCATTATTTGATGCTGAGTAGGCTTGAGGGGTCAGGGGCTAGTTCTTAGGAATCAGAAGTTGGGATTTTACGCTTCGTGAGTGTTTTGACTAAAAAACCTGACCCCTAAACAAAACCACCCCCAGCATATTTAGGTGCTGAGGGTGGTTTTTTTGTGTTTGAGCGCAACTTAGGCAGCTGGAGGAGCTTCGTCGCCGTCGATGCCCAATTTATCTTTGGCGGCTTCATAGACATCGCTAGCTTTATCGCCAACGACTTCAGCAGCATCGCTAATTTTTTCTGCTGCTTGTTCTGCAAGGTCGCCAGCTTTTTCAGCGGCATCGCCTAAAAATTCACCAACCGACTCGGCAACATCCTTGGCTTTATCAACCAAATTTTCGAAAAACCCTGGTTCATTATCAGTCATTGGGGTTTCCTCCAAAATGCCACGTGGTAGCTACCACGATCCGATGCTTCGCTCTATTGTAGTGGATTCATGCCAAGTTACAAGTAGCAATTTGGTTCCATTCTGCTAGATTCAGCACTGATCCATGAAGGCTATTGGCTTTGGGCTTTGGGCTATCGGGGGCATGATTGAAATTACCCATGCAGGCTGAAACCGCGAAGAACACGAAGGACATGAAGGATAAGACTATAGGCTACAGGCGTTAGGCTATGGAAACAGAATGTTTATAATATTCGGGGATTAGATTTTTAACGCAGAGGCGCAGAGCATAAATGCATCAAGGATGCGGAACAATTTTTTGGGTTTTAATGATCGCTCCATCCAATAGCCATCAGCCTATAGCCAAATTCCCTCTGGATTAAACGTGAGCAATGAAGTTTTTAGCCACAGATTGCCACAGATTTGTTTGACTCTTTCTACCAAAAGCCCAGAGCCTATAGCCATCAGCCTATAGCCCAACTAATGGAATGTTTGATTTTTACTTATAATGATGAGCGCTACATAGCAAGGAGTGAAGAATGAAAGTAATTTGGAGTTTTCATTGCGATTATTGTTTAGCATGGCAAGAGTTTCACGATGATGATTGGGAATTGCCAGATGATTATTATTGCCCCAAAGGCCATGAACTTGTAACTGCTTCGAAGCAATTGCTATCCGATAAACCAATTATTTGTTTGTATCCAACCAATACCTATGATCCGGTTAAAAAACAAACCAGCGAAGACAAGAATTTTTGGGTGATGATTCAACATATTCATACAGGCGAGCAAGTTTTTTCACAAAACTTCTATCTCTTGGCCGATGCGCTGAAAATTGTTGAAAATTTACATCTGTTGACCTGGGAGCGAGCACTGTGGTATTTGCAATTGAAAAAGATTTAATCATTGGATGAGGCTACAGGCTCTGGGCTATCGGGGGCATGGTTGAAATTACCCATGTAGGCTGAAACCGTGAAGAACACGAAGGACACGAAGGTTCAGTTTTTTCTCCATAGATTGGCACAGATTATCGAGATGAATTTTTTTGGCCACGAATTGCACGAATTTCACCAATTGATGAGCTAAAAGCCCATAGCCTCTAGCTAAGAGCATCATCCCTCATAATTCATCCTTCATCCTTCGGTTTCTCTGCGCCTCTGCGCCAAGAAAATTAATCCACGAAGGTTATAAGCTTTTGACTTCTGACTTTTGACTTCTGACTTTTGCTCTTCATCCTTCATCCCTCATCCTTCATCCTTCGCCGTTTGCTCTCTGTTCTCTGTTTTTATTCTGGTACAATATACGCACAGTTGAGCGACTAGATTTGAACATAGAAATTTCTATGTTCGTTGTTTTGATGGCTATGCAAGCAAATCAGCATATTATTGACCTTGGCAAAACCTTGGCTGCCGAGGAAAAAGCCGGTTGTGACGATACCGCAACCACCGAGGGAATTAGCGTTTTTCTGCGCGAATGGCAAGCGCAGCATCCCCAAGCCTTGCACGAACCAGTGGTGCAGGGCGTGCTTGATGCGCTCGACGGCTATTCCGATTTGAGCCATGCCGAACGTGAGGCTCGTTTGAGCGTTGCGCTTGATCGGCTGCGCAATTTGTTTCGTAAACAGCCCAAAGCTCCGACTGAACCGGTTGGAGCCGTGCCGCCGCTCGATACCTTGCTGAAAAATTTGGCGGGCATCGGGCCAAGTACCGCGCGATCGTTTGCCAAGCTGGGCGTGCATACCCTCGAAGATTTGCTTTATCACGTGCCGCATCGCTACGATGATTTTAGCAAACGCAAGCAGATTTGCGATTTGGTGGTGGGCGAAACTGATACCGTGATTGTGACCGTCGATGCGATTAAAAGCTTCAATGCCAAAGGTCGCCAAGGGGTTGAAATTACGGTCGGCGACGATACTGGTGTGCTCAAGGCTTCGTGGTTTCGCGGCACGTGGATGGCCAAGCAATTTCGTGAAGGCATGCGCATTGTGCTCAGCGGCAAAGTAAGTATGTTTCGCGAAATGAAATCGATGAGCAACCCACAGTGGGAGCCATTTGTCGAGGACGATTTGGTGCATACTGGCCGACTTGTGCCAGTTCACCCGCTAACCAAAGGCCTGCAAGATCGCAATGCTCGCCAAGTGATCAAACGAGTGGTCGATGTGCTTACGCCAACCTTGCCCGATCCATTGCCAATTGAGCTACGCGAACGCGCTAGTTTGTTGCCTTTGGGCGTTGCAGTCAGCCAAATACATTTTCCTGATAGCTGGGCGATGGTGCAACGAGCGCGCCAACGTTTGGGCTTTGATGAATTTTTGTACATTCAGCTGGGCGTGTTGCAGCGCAAACGGCTCTATCAAGGCGTGCAAGGCCAGCCGATTGCTTTTAATCAAGCAATTCACGATGCCTATTTGGCTTCGTTGCCCTTTGCTTTGACCAATGCCCAAGCCCGCACCTTTACTGAAATTTGCCGCGATTTGGAGCGACCCGTACCAATGACGCGCTTGGTGCAGGGCGATGTCGGTTCGGGCAAGACGGCGGTTGCAGCAGCAGCCTTGGTGCAAGCAGTCGCGGCGGGCTTTCAAGGCGCGATGATGGCTCCAACTGAAATCTTGGCCGAGCAACATTATCGTGGCCTGAAAAAACTGCTAGCCAATGTTAAAATTCCTGGCCGCGAAACGCCGACCAATGGCGATTGGCGCAGCGATCTTGACCAAGAAAAACGCAATCGGCTGGCGCAAATTAAGCAATTGCTGATGCTCGCCGATGAGCCAGAGCCAGAGCCGGGTGGCATTCGGGTGGCACTGTTGACTGGCAGTCTCAAGGCTCGCCAACGTCGCGAAGCACTGAAACTGATTGCCGATGGCGAGGTTGACATTATCATTGGCACTCATTCGCTGATTCAAGCCAATGTCGATTATCAGGCGCTTGGCTTGGCGGTGGTCGATGAACAGCATCGCTTTGGGGTTGAGCAACGTGAGGCACTTAAACGCAAGGGCTTTAATCCGCATCTCTTGGTGATGACGGCCACGCCAATTCCACGCTCGTTGGCCTTGACGATTTATGGCGATCTTGATGTTTCGGTGATTGATGAGCGCCCACCAGGCCGCCAGCCGATTCGCACCAAATGGATTAGTTCAGGCGAACGCAGCAAAGCCTACAAGCATATGCGCAAAGAGATTGCTGCTGGTCGTCAAGCCTTTGTAATTTGCCCGTTGGTTGAGGAAAGCGAAAAACTCGAAGATGTAAAATCGGCGATTGTTGAGCAAGAGCATTTGCAGCACGAGATTTTCCCTGAGCTGAAAGTGGGCTTGATTCATGGCCGCATGACGGCGAGCGAAAAAGACACAATTATGGCGCAGTTTCGCGACCGTGAATTTGATATTTTGGTGGCGACGGCGGTAGTTGAAGTAGGGATCGACATTCCCAACGCCACCACGATTATGATCGAAGGTGCTGAGCGCTTTGGCTTGGCCCAATTGCACCAATTTCGCGGGCGGGTTGGGCGCGGCAGCCATCAATCATTCTGCATTTTGGTCAGCGACAAAGAAGATAACGATGTAACGGTAGCGCGGCTTTCATCGATGGAAGAAAGCGAAGATGGCTTTCGCTTGGCCGAAGTTGACCTTGAATTGCGTGGGCCAGGCGAGTTTTTTGGTATTCGTCAAAGTGGCACGCCCGATCTCAAAGTGGCGCAACTGACCGATACGCGCTTGTTGCATGCGGCACGAATCGAGGCCGAACGTATCTTGAAGATTGACCCTGAGCTAGAATTGCCTGAGCATGCCAAGGTGCGCGAAAAGCTCCAAGCCTTTTGGGCTGGCATGGAAACCCAAAGCAACTAGCTATACTGGTTCTTTGGATTGGCAATCAGGATCATTCCCTCACCCCCAGCCCCTCTCCCACTACATGCGGGCGAGGGGAGCGTGGTTCCCCCTCGCCTCGCGGGCGGGAGAGGGGGCTAGGGGGTGAGGGGACTTGCCATTGTTAACGCAATAAACCATTACAACTAGCTACTACAAAGGTTGCGAAAATTGCTCAACTAAAACACCAAAGACCCTCTTGACAGAGAGTGATTGGTGGTGTACTATATATTCAAACCTTCTCCTCTCTCTTCTCTCCCACAAGCGGCTCCATTATGCGAGCCGTTTGTGGTTTAAAACGCTTTTTTATTTTCCTCAAGCCAAAACTCTTTGCTTTTGCGCTTAAAAATTTTTGATTTATCTCCAACGGTAGCGAAACTGTAACATTCTGTCACTTGGCGCATGCTATGCTCAAAGCCTAAACCGCGATCGCCCAAGCGTGATGGTTTAGGTACTTTAAGGATTAAGCTTGCCGTTCGCTCGCGACGGCGCTATAATCGACAGACAATCAACCCTCACATTGATTCCGTCGTCGTTTCAAGTAACTCCAAAGGAGGAGTCTCTATGAAAGAGTACGGTCCGGATCGTATCCACACAATTGGCCTGTTTGGCCATGGCGGTGCTGGCAAAACAACCCTCGCTGAAGCCCTGCTTTTCGCCAGCAAAGCCCTACCACGCATGGGGCGCGTCGAAGATGGCTCAACCGTGAGCGATTACGACCCCGATGAAGTCAAACGCCACGCCTCAATCAACCTCTCGGTGATTCCAATCGAATGGAACGGCAACAAGTTCAATTTTATCGATGTGCCTGGCTATGCCGATTTTCGCGGCGAAGCTGCTGCGGCGCTCAGGGTTATCGATGGCATGGTGCTGGTGCTCGATGCCGCTGGCGGGGTCGAAGTTGGCGCAGAATTGCTTTGGCAAATGGCTCGTGAGGCGAATATCCCACGAGTTGTTTTTATTAACAAGCTTGATCGCGAAAATGCCAACTTTCAACGGACCGTCGAACAAGCCAAAGGCCTGCTGAGCGAAGCAATCACGCCGATGCATATGCCAATCGGCAGCGGAGCCAACTTCAAGGGCATTGTCTCGTTGCGCAAACGCAAAGCCTGGCTGCATCATAATGGCAAAGATGGAGCCTATGAGATCGCCGAAATTCCTGCTGAGATTCGCCCAGCAGCGCTGCAAATGGCCGATGGCTTGATTGAAAAAATCGCCATGACCAACGACCACTTGATCGAGGAATATTTGGAAGGCGGCGCGGAATCGCTTAGCGATGAAGAGCTTCGCCAAGGTTTTCAGGCTGCAATCAATGCGCATACGATTATGCCGCTGTTTATCGGCTCGGCAACCACGCTTTCGGGCATTCCCCAGTTGCTCGATGGCATTCTCGATGCGATTCCCTCTGCTGCCAAGCGTTTGACCACCGCCCACGATTTGCGCAACGATGATGATTATTTTCTCGAAGGCAAATCAGACGAGCCACTGAGTGCGCTGGTTTTCAAAACCCACGTCGATCACTATGTTGGCCGTTTGAGCTGCTTCCGCGTATTTAGCGGCGAGCTGCACTCAAACTCAGTGGTGCGTAATGCGCGTACAGGCCGCGACGAACGCATTGGCCAACTCTTCCAGCTGCGCGGCAAGGAGCAAACGCCAGTCTCGGTGGTGCATGCAGGCGATTTGGGAGCTGTGGCCAAGCTCGCCGACACGCTGAGCGGCGATACACTTTATAGCTCCGACAATCCCTTGCGTTTGCGCGGCATTAGCTACCCCGAAGCCGCCTTTACCGCCAAAGTCACGCCGCACTCCAAAAACGACCTCGACAAGCTGGGCAATGCACTGCATCGAATTATTGAAGAAGACCCGATTTTGCAGCTTGGGCGCGACATCCAAACTGGCGAAACTTTGCTTTCGGGCTTGAGCGAAACGCACTTAAATTTTGTCGCCGAACGAGTGAAGCGCAAATTCGATGTGCATTTTGATTTGGCAATTCCCAGCGTGCCCTACCGCGAACGCATCAGCAGCACAGCTAGCTCAACCTATCGCCATAAAAAGCAAACTGGTGGGGCTGGCCAATTTGCCGAAATTTCGCTGCGGCTTGAGCCATTGCCCGCCGATCCTGATCGCGCTGATCCACTTGAATTTGCCAGCGAGATTGTGGGTGGAGTGGTTTCGCGCTCGTTTTGGCCAGCGATTGAAAAAGGCATTCGCGAATCGATGGCCTTAGGCGTGCTTTCTGGCCACCCAGTGATTGACGTGAAGGCGGTGATTTACGATGGCAAGGAACACCCAGTTGATAGCAAAGAAATTGCCTTCAAAACTGCTGGTAAATTTGCCTTCCGCGAGGCTGCCCGCAAAGCCAATCCGGTAATTATCGAGCCAATTTATGCGCTTAATATCAATGTTCCCGATGAATATGTTGGCGATATTTTAAGCGATTTGAATGGCAACAAACGGGGGCGGGTTCAAGGCATGGAGCAAATTGGCCATAGCCGTACCTTGATTACCGCCCATGTGCCTTTGGCCGAATGCCAACGCTACTCGACCGATCTGCGTTCGATTACCCAAGGCCGTGGCGATTTTGTGATGCGGCTTGACCATTATGATGATGTACCGCACAGCGTCGCCCAAACCATCATCGCCAATGCCAAACAGCACCACGACGATGATGAATAGAGCTGATGAAGGATGAAGTATGAAGGATGAGGGATGAAGGCGGAAATCAAAAGTCAAAAGTCAAAAATTTAACGCAGCGGCGCAGAGAACCAAAGGATGAAGGCAGAAATCAAAAGTCAAAAGTCAAAAGAAGAGAGGAATGGCTATAGGCTATTGGCTTTGGGAACGTAATCAATAAATTTGTGGCGAAAAGAAGGGATGAAGGATGAAAATTCGGGCTATAGGCTTTGGGCACAATTCCTATAGCCTATATGTACTGGTATATTGCATTAACCACCGCATGATCCTCTCACCCCAACCCCTCTCCCATCCGATGGGCGAGGGGCTTTAACCATATGGTTCTGCCGCAATGCGTGGTAAAAAAAGGTCTGCTCCCCTCGCCCGCGTTTAGTGGGAGAGGGGCTGGGGGTGAGGGATAGTTGCTCCTCCAATGTACCAGTACACCTATAGCCTATAGCCCATAGCCCATAGCCATCCGTCTCTCTGCGCCGCTGCGTTAAACCCCCAATCTCTTATCCCCTATGCTCTATGCTCTATGTTCTTACTTCCCGATCCCCAACCCCCAACAACCAATCCCCAAAGTTAAAGCAAAAAAGCCCACAGATGGGGCTTTCATTGCAGAACAGTGCTAAAAATGGCAGGGCTTATTGCACGGTGGTGCGGGTACCGATGCCGTTAGCAATGTTGAAGCGGCGAACCAACCGTGATTTGCGGCGGGCTGCTTGGTTTTTGTGAATGATGCCTTTAGCGGCTGCTTGGTCCAAGGCTTTCAACGCTGCTGCCAACGATTCTTTGCTAGCTTCGTTTTTAGCATTGACGCTTTGAGCTGATTTCTTGACCAAGGTTTTGAGTTGTGAGCGCACCATAACGTTGCGTGCATGGCGGCGAGCAGTTGTCCGAATGCGTTTGCGGGCTGAAGCTGTATTAGCCAACGTGACCTCCTCGAAGGTTTGGTATCATAAGAAAACGCCGAGGCCACGCAGCCTGCGGCTAATTTGGATTCGCGACGATGGATTATACCAGAAAGAATCAAAATGAGCAACGAGTCATTATCGCCGACTCCCACGCCCACTTCCAGCCCGTTACGCAAGCGCTCGATGAGTGCAGTACTCAATAGCGCAATTGTGATGTTGGGCTATTTGTTGAGCCGCGTGATTGGGATTGTGCGCCAAACGGTCTTGTCGAGCTACTTTGGCACCAATATTGTCAGCGATATCTATACCACCGCCTTTCAAATTCCCGATTTGTTGTATTTGGTGATTATTGGCGGCGCGTTGGGCACAGCCTTTATTCCAATTTTTATCGAGGCCTATACCAACCAAACCCATGAACGAGCGTGGCAAGTTGCCAATTTGGTGATCAATGCTGCCTTGGCTGTTTTGAGTGTGGTTTCATTAGCAATTTTGCTGCTGGCCGCCCCGCTGCTGCGTTGGCTTAACCCCACCTATACCCCTGAACAACTAGGTTTGGCGATTTATTTGGTGCGCTTGTTTATGCTCTCGCCATTGCTGCTTGGGCTGGGGGGCTTGGCAATGGCAATGTTGAATGCGCTTGATCATTTCACCATGCCAGCCTTAGTTCCTGTGATTTATAACGTGGCTATTATTGCGGGAATTGTGCTTATTGGGCCGTTGCTGGTGCGCTTTGGCTTAGTACAACATCCGATCAGCGTGGTTGAGCATAATGGCCAAGCGGTCTCGATTGAAGGCGCTGCATGGGGCGTGGTGCTGGGTGCATTACTCTATTTGGTTTGTCAATTGCCGGTGCTCTATCGGGTGGGCTTTCGCTATCAAGTTCTCTTCAATTGGCGCGATGCTGCCTTGCGCCGGATTGGCCTGTTGATGGGGCCGCGGGTGTTTGGCCAAGCAGCGATGCAAATCAACACCATTGCGATTTTCAGCTTTGCCAAATTGCTTGGCGATGGCCGCGCTACGGCGTTGAGCAACGCATTAACCTTGATGTTGCTGCCGCATGGCATTTTTGCCCTCAGCTTAGCAACCGTGATGTTTCCCCAACTCAGCCGCTTGTATGCGGCAGGCGATGAGGAAGGCTTTAATCAAACAACGCGCAGCACCTTGGGCACAGTGTTATGGGCAATTATTCCCGCCGCTGTTGGCTTGATGCTGCTGGCCACGCCGATTGTTCAGGTGCTGTTCCAACGCGGCAACTTCGATAGCCAATCGACCTTGTGGGTGGTGCAAGCCTTGATGATGTATGCCACGGCGCTACCAGCCTTTGGCGCTGCCGAAATCTTGATTCGCGGCTTTTATGCCCGCCAAGAAACCACGATTCCGGTGGTGATTGGGATTGTAACCGTGGTGTTGAATATTGGTCTGTGTTGGATACTGACTCGGTATAGCACCAGCCATATCGTGCTGGCTGGCGCATTTAGCGTTACCAACAACCTTGAATTATTGTTGCTGCTGGTAATGTGGCGGCGGCGCAATGGCAATCTTGATGGTGCTGGCCAATTGCAGCGCTCGTTGCTCATTACGCTGCTTAGCTCGTTGGCGATGGCGTTGGTGTTGCAAGCGCCGATATTTAGCCTGTTGATTGTTGGCTTGCTTGGCTTAAATTATACGTGGCGACGTTTGAATGCCGAGCCACTGCCCCAATGGCTGGGCTTTGCGATTGCAGCGGTCGCTGGCTTGAGCTTGGCATGGCAGACCAACTTATTCGATCTATCGGCTTGGGTGCAAATTGCGCCGCAAACCCAAAGTTTGGCGAGCTTGTTTGGCTCGTTGCTTTTTAACGGCTTATTGGCGATTGCAATCTATTTTGCTTGCTCAAGCGCCTTGGGAGCGCCCGAAGCAGCAGTTTGGCAACAACGCATTTTGGGGCGGCTGAAACGACGCTAAATCAGCTGTGAGCTAATTCACGCTAAAATTGCTCCATTCGTGACAGAATATGACACATAAGCCAATTATAGTACCTACATCAACAGATAGTTGTTTATGGAGAAACGTAATCATGGCTACACGACGGATTTCAACGCTGGTAATGGCAGTTTTGGGTTTGATTATGCTGGTTGGTTTATTCTTGCCCTACATTCAAAGCACAAGCTCGCCAGATTTAAAGATTAGCGTGTTTCAAGTGCTTGGTGGCGAAATTAGCGATTTGATTCCAGCAAAAAATAAAACAATTTACTTGGTTATCGGGGCTGCTGTCGCAATTGGTGGTTTATTCGCATTACTGAGCCTGACTGGCAAAAAAGTGTTTGGGGTTTTCACCATTATTGCAAGCTTCTTGATTGCAGCATTCCATGGCTTGCTTACAATTGGCTTCTCGGAAAAACGTGATATTGTGGCAGGCTTAGGGTTTTGGTTGCTCTTAGCAGCAAGCTTGGTTTTGTTTGTTACAAGCATTGTCTTTGTTGCGCGCAAACCAAAACTTGTCTAATTGATTGTGGCGGACGGCGGCAGTTCCACCCAACTGCCGCCGTTTTGTATTTAATTAGCGATTAGATTTAGCAAATGGTAGATACATACGATAATTTAAATTTGGCACCAGCGTTGGTGTGCGGCTTGGAGTTGCAGTTGGCGTGCGACTTGGGGTGATAGTAATCGTCGCAGGCGTTGTGGTGCTGGTTGTAGGCGTGCCTGTCGCCGTTCTGGTTGGCGTGTTGCTTGGTGTCGTCGTTGCGGTGCTAGTTGCAGTTACGGTTGGGGTGGCCGTGCCGCCATTGCCTGCCAAGCCCATTTCATACAAATTGGGAAAATTGCCAGTCAGCAACAACATATTCAGCAAGCGCCAAGCGTTGGGATAATAGCTGTTGGGCGTGTCTTTGGTGCTCAGCACGGCGTTGTAGGCTTGTTGGGGAGTGGTTTTGAGGCTGGCAGTTGCAGCGCCACAATTGACAGCTTGCGGTGCTGGCGCGGCCCAAATCGCGGCAGCAGCATTGGCCACGAAGAACACGCCACGATAATTATCAACCGAGGTGCCATCGAGCCGATAGCGGGCTTGCAGGTTGTCGATGCCGACGCTACTGAAAAAACCACCAATTTCGTTCATGGTTTCGCGCGAGCTAGCGGTGTTGTACCAGGCTTTATCGATTGCGACCCGCCATGCAAAGCGCGCTGCATCGTAGCTCCACCACGCCGATTCCTCAGGCTGCCACGAAACATACTGCACATCACCATCATATTGATTCCAATTTGGCACCAGCTTCGAGCAATTGCCAGCTTTGGCTTGCACCAAATTGGTGATGGCGTAGTTGCGGCTATTGACGGCGGCCCATTCGCTATTTTTATTGGTAAATTTGCCAAAGACCGTGCTATAGCCAGGTGAAAAATATGAGAGATTAACAATACCTTGCGTATATTCGGTCGCAGTCGACCAAGAATCACCTGGGAGAAGCTCGTTGCCTTGGTTGTTGGGCAGGCCAGCAGGTGGGTTGCTGCCAGCATGATCAACCTCGTAAGTATAAATATTGTTGATCATTGTTGTGGCTAAGCTGCAATAATTGAGACCATTGCTGCTGGCGGGCCAAACCCCCTGTTGCACTTTGACACAGGCATTGACAAGTCCCAAGGCCATATCTTCATCGCCATCGGTGGCAGCGCCACTGCCATTAATTTGGCCGGGATTGCCGATGTGCCAGTGCATCAGGCCACGGCTGGTAAAGTAGTCGCGGGTAAACAGCCACAACCCATCAAAGGTCGTTTGATCGTCAAATAACGAGGCAAACAGCATGCCATAGCCTTGACCTTCGGAAACCGTCGTGCTATTGCTGACCCCACCCAGCACCCGCAAGCGATTGCCGCCAGCGTTATTGCTGGTAATTTGGGCGCTTTTCCATTCGTTCCATGCTTGCGTGAGATCGGTCACATTGTAGTTAATGCCTGAAGCTTGATTATAGGGAAAAGTAAAGCCTTGCGGGCTAGCCTTGGCTGCTTGCTCACGTGGCAACGTGAAGCCGAGGCCGACTAAAATTGCCAAAATAAGCCAACGCGCGTGGAATGCTTGCTTCATCGAAGTTGCTCCTAGACACAAAAACAAGGATGCAGTTGTGGGCTGCATCCTTGCAATAAACCGACGGCTAGTATACCAAGAATCTTATGGCGCGACGCTACAAGCAGTGCCGTTCAAGCTAATGCTGCTTGGCTTGGGGTTGCTGCCGCTGTAGGTTCCTTGGAAGCCAAAGCTGGCAGTGCCGCCACTGGCGATCGAGCCATTCCAGCCAGCGCTAGTGACGCTGACGTTTTGGCCAGTTTGGCTGACAACGCCATTCCAGAGATTGGTAATTTGTTGATTGCCTGCGAATGTCCAAGCCACATTCCAGCCATTAATCGCTGCCCCGTTGTTGCGAATGCTGACATCGGCGGTGAAGCCACTGCCCCAATCGTTGTTAATGGTGTAGCTGATTTGGCATGCGCCAGCAACTGGCGTATTGGTTGGCGGCGCGCTGGTTGGCACTGGCGTGTTGGTTGGGCGAATCGTTGGCACGGTGGTATTGGTTGGCAACACGTTAGTTGGCACCGGCGTGTTGGTTGCTGGCACGGTGGTATTGGTTGGCAATACGTTGGTTGGGCGTGGTGTGCTGGTTGCAGGTACGGTGGTGTTGGTTGGCAATGGCGTGCTGGTTGGCGTAACGCCGTTGGCTAATTCATAAATATTGGGGAAGTTGCCAGTCAGCAGCAACATGCTCATCAAACGCCAAGCGTTGACATAATATGAATTAGGTGAATCTTTTGTTGCCAAAACCATATTGTAAGCTTGTTGCGGCGTGGTTTTGAGCTGGCCCGTGGCCGCGCCACAATTGACAGCTTGCGCAGCAGGAGCAGCCCAAATCGCAGCAGCAGCATTAGCCACAAAGAACACGCCGCGATAATTATCGACCGAGGTGCCGTTCATTCGGTAGCGCGCTTGCACATTTTCGATGCCAACGCTGCTGAAGAAACCACCAACTTCGTTCATGGTTTCGCGTGAGCTGGCGGTGTTGTACCAGGCTTTATCGACGGCAACGCGCCATGCAAAGCGCGCTGCGTCGTAGCTCCACCATGCGTATTCTTCTGGTTGCCACGAAACGAGTTGGGCATCGCCATCATATTGGTTCCAGTTGGGCACGAGCTTCGAGCAGTTGCCTGGACGTGATTGAGCTAAGTTGGTAATTTCATAATTGCGGCTGTTGACTGCTTCCCATTCGCTGGTTTTGCCAGTGAATTTACCAAACACGGTGAAATAACCAGGCGAGAAATAGGAAAGATTGACGATCCCTTCTGGATAATCGCGGGTCAGATTCCAGCCATCGCCGGGCAATAATTCGTTGCCGGGGTTGTTGGGCAAGCCAGCGATTGGGCTTGAGCCTGGGTGATCAACTTCATAAGTATAAATATTGTTGATCATTGTTGTTGCCAAGCCACAATAATCGAGGCCATTGCTGCTTGGTTGCCAAACGCCCTTGCGCACCTTGACACAAGCGTTGACGAGGCCCAAGGCAATATCTTCGTCGCCATCGGTGGCGGCGTAGCTGCCGCGCAATTGGCCTGGATTGCCAATGTGCCAGTGCATCAAGCCGTTGGGGTCGAGGTGATCGCGGGTGAACAACCACAACCCGTCAAGCGTGTTTTGGTCGTCGAAAATCGAGGCGAACAAAATGCCATAGCCTTGGCCTTCGGAAACCGTCGAGGAGCTATCGACCCCACCCATCACGCGTAGGCGATTGCCGCCACCAGCATTGTTGGCGGTGATCATATTGCTTTTCCACTCGTTCCAAGCCTGCGTGAGATCGGTCACATTGTAGTTAATGCCTGAGGGTTGGTTATAGGGAAACAACAATGGGCTAACATTATTGCCTTGAGCAGATTTAGATTGCAGCCATGGCACGCTAATCAGCGCGAGTAATGCCACGAGCAGCAGCATTTTGCGATGCTTTAACATCAAACAACCTCCGAAAAGAACAATTCAGAAAAAAGAGGGCAGACAATTAACTGCCGCCCTCAGTTTACTCTTTATTAAGATATTTAATGGATAGGCTAAAAGTCCTGCAATTTAAGTTTTATTAACCGATGCTCGTCAGCAAGCGCTAGCGAGCATCGATAACGCTTATTGGAACAAGCGATCGTATTCGGCGTACGCCATTGCGATGTCTGCTTGGGCCCAGAAGCGGTGGTAGGTGAAGGTTGGTGCTGGGCCACCGTTGAGGTAGGCTTGCACTGCTGGGAAGGCTGGATCATCTTCATACTTGGTGCGAATGCTCAAGAACGTCGATGAATTGTTGATTGGATCACCATTGGCCATCGTGCCAGTCCAGCCGTTTGGCACAGACACTGGATCATCGAAGCGGTTGTAGTCGCGGCGGGTTTCTGGGTTAGCAACGCCCTTATCATCGCGATACTCCGTCCACATGCGGTCGATCAGCTCTTTGGCCATGGTTTGTGAAGCAACGTGTTGGGTGCCATAGCGCTTGGTCGCAGCGCTGTAGTACATCAAGGTTTTGGCATAAGCGGCGGCAACACCCACGTCTTGGGTTTTATCAACAACCGTGACGTGCAAGTTGGTGTTGGCAGCTGGGTTGCTGGCGTTCCAAGTCGCTGGTTGGCCAGTCCATGCCAAGGTTGATGGAATTTCGTAGCTGCCATTGCTGGTCAAGGTGGTGTTGGCCAAAGCCCAGGTTACCCACTTATCGAGCACGTTTTTGGCTTTGACATCGCCTGAAGCGTAGTAGTATTCGGCGACCCGTTCCATCGACCAAGCTTGGAAACCAAACCAGGTGTTGCTCGCAGGATCGTGGTAGACCGGTTTTTCGTCGTAGGCCATGTTGTAGAAGGTGCTAGTGCCTGCTGGCGGGGCTTCGTAGCGACCATTCCAGCTGTTGGTAGCACCACCTGCGATTGCGCCTTCGCTTGATTGCAACCAGGTATAGAACTCAATTTGGCGGGTCAAACTGGTGTTCCAGTCGCGAGCGCCGTTGGGTGAAGCTGGTTTGAAGGCTGGTTGGCTGCCCAAGATCCAGGCTGCCATTGGGTTTTGGTAGCCGAAGTGATTGTGGCTGCTACCGATGCGCCATGCCCAGCCGCCGCCGTTGCCAATCGAGCCGCCCCAAGCGTAGTACCACGACAACAGATAGTGAGCGCTGTTGTAGCCTGAGCCTGCTGGGCACGAGGTGGATTTACAGCCAATTTGCTTGAAGTACTTGTCGAAGAAGGCGTAGCGCAGGTAGTCGCCCATCTTGGAGGCTTTGGTTACCAAGCCATTGACGATGGGTGAGCCGCCTTGCTCGTCGGCCCATACTTTAGCCCAGTAGATTGCTTGGACAGCACGGGCATCAGCATCGGGAGCATTGGTGTAGCGCCATTGGCGGGCATAGCTTGCATCGCCAGTGAACAAATCTAAGAAGCCGTTGGGGCCGCCATCATTGAAGCTTTCCCACGATGGATGGGGCACAGTTTCCCACACTGATTCTTGTGCGCCACGTTGGAAGGTATTGATATATGATGGTTTGCTGGTGCCATCGCCACGGCGGCCATAGCCATACCAGTTATCAACATCGAGCAACCAGTGCATGCCATAGACATCGCTGGTGCCATAGGCCGAGCGCAATTCGGCGGCAATTGGGTCTTGGCCAACTGAAACGTTGGTTTGCAATTGTGATGGATAAAGATTTGGTTGTTCCCATTCGCCAGCGTAGGTGGCTGGGCTGTTGGCGTTGTATGAACCACTGCTTGGTTGATCTTGGCTGGTTGGAATGATGTACATTTCCATGTTGCGCCAAGCATCGGCCAATGGTTGCCAGTTGCCAGTTGCTTCGCCATACATGGCTTCGAGCCACAACCAGTAGCTATAGGCTTCGGATGTGGTTTCGTGGCCATAATCTGGGGCTTCAACAATCAGGGTTTCGATTGAGTGGTAGGGCACGCCTTCTGGGCTGAAGTAGCCATTGGCTGGGTTTTTCAGCTCAGCGTATAGCTCTAAGAAGCGTTGATCATACGTATCGTCGCCTGGAATGGTTGGCGTGCTGGTTGGTGGCACCACGGTTGGCGTATTGGTTGGGCCGTTGGTTGCGGTTGGTGGCACGGTTGTGTTGGTTGGCCGCGTGGTCGCGGTTGGCGGCACAGCCGTATTGGTTGGTGGGACAACTGCGGTGTTGGTTGGCCGCGTGGTTGCGGTTGGTGGCACAGTTGTATTGGTTGGGCGGGTCGTTGCGGTTGGATTTGGATTATTTTCACCACAAACCACACCATTTAAGGTAAACACGGTTGGCAGGGCATTAGCTCCGCTGTAGGTGCCTTGGAAGCCAAAGTTTACAGCGCCACCGCTACCAATTGCCCCGTTCCAGCCAGCGTTGCTGACCGTGACGTTTTGGCCAGTTTGGCTGACCACGCCACTCCAGAGATTGGTGATTTGCTGATTGCCAGCAAACGTCCAGCCAACTGTCCAGCTGCTGAGTGCAGCGCCATTATTTTGAATGTTAACATCGCCGAGGAAGCCACTGCCCCAATCGTTGGGTACGCGATAGGTGACAACACAACTGGCAGCAGCAGCAGTTGGCTTGGCATTCTGAGTGGTCAGCAGACCACCAATCATTGTTAGCAGCGCTAACAACATCGCCCCACGGGCATAATAGTGTCGAGACATACATGCTCCTTGGATAAATGAAAAGTTCAGAGACAATACGAAGCGAACCTCTGCCCAATCGACGGCAGAGCTATCTATTTCCATACAACTAGCGTGCGAGCCTAGGGCAATGGTTGCATCAAACAGCGCGGATCGTTCGCTGCAACCATTGCCGAGGATTTGCTAGTTGGTTATGGCACAATCGTACAAGCAGCGCCGTTTAGGCTGAAGCTTGCGGGAATGCTATTGGTTCCGCTGTAGGTTGCTTGGAAGCCAACATTGACCGAGCCGCCACTGGCAAGATTACCGTTCCAGCCAGCGTTGCTGACCGCGACGTTTTGACCAGTTTGGCTGGCCACGCCGCTCCAGAGATTGCTGATTTGTTGATTACCAGCAAAGCTCCAAGTGAGCGTCCAGCTGTTGATGGCTGCGCCACCGTTGGTGATGGTCACATCGCCAAGGAAGCCGCTGCCCCAATCGTTGGCAACGCGATACTTGACTTGGCATGCGCCAGCAACTGGTGTGTTGGTTGGTAGTGGCGTGTTGGTTGGCAACGCGGTTGCGCTTGGCAATGGCGTTGCGGTGTTGGTTGGGCGGATGGTTGGGGTTAAGCTTGGGCCAACGGTTGGGGTTGCGGTATTGGTTGGGCGGGTCGTTGGCGTAAGGCTTGGCCCCGTGGTTGGGGTTGCAGTATTGGTTGGGCGCACGGTTGGCGTAGCAGTATTGGTTGGCAACGCGGTTGCGGTTGGCGTTACGTTGCTGCCACCAGGCTCATCGCCAAAGACCTTCACGCCATTATCGTAGACTGGAATGCGGCGAGTTTTGAGCCGATCAGTGCTCGTACCAACACCATTGAACGACCAGTCATTGGCGTTGTCCCATTGTTGGGCATTGGTGTTGGTTGGCAGCGAAAGCCGGAATTGCACTTCTTTGCGTGATTCCGATTGGCCGCCCGGATAGACGTTGATCCCAGCAAAAGCGATTTCGACATAGTAAATTGTGCCAGCCCATTGCTTGAGCGCCGAAACGCCTGAGCCTTGGGTATAGGCGCTGCTTACTGTGATGTCGCTCAAGCCATAGCCAGCAGCAAACACTTCGCTCAAATCAACAAAGTAGCGATAGCTGAGTTTGGTGCTGTTGCGAGCGGGCCAGGCACTTTGGTTATGCACTACGCCGCTAATTTCGATGAAGCGTGGGCCTGAAGCATTAACTTTGGCTTCCACGAAAAATTCATCTTCAGCGGTTTCAACTGGTGGGAAGCTGGCAAGTGGCGCGCCGCCAAATTCGCTATACATGCGAGCCAAGGCGCTCGTGAAGCCAGCATTGTAGTCGGTGGCAACTTCGTTGGCCACATAATCGTTGCGGCTATCGGTGTAGGCATCGCCCGAACCCTTGGCTGGGCCGCCAACCAACGCGCCGTACAAAATATGGCGTTGATTGATTGGATTGCTCAATGAGTCTGTCCACGAGCCGTGGGCGGTGCGATGGTGCACGTTGACTGGCGGATTGTTGCCGAAGCCAACCACATAGCTGCTATTGCGTGGGTTGCTGCCCAGCATGTAGTTGATTTGGCTGACCGCAAAATCGTGATAGCGCGCTTTTTTGGTTGCATCAGTTATGTAATCGCTGTAGACAAAGGCAGCGAATGAGGTATTGGCTGAGTAGCGCAAGGCTCCCCAGGTATCCAACTGTGCCAAGCCACCTGGCGAATAGGTGATGCGTTGGCCGTTGTAACCCACCGTCCAATAATCCAACCAGCGTTCGGTATCGTCTTTGTATTGTTGTTTGCCGGTCAATTTGGCCAGCAACAAATAGCAACCATAGGATTTATCGTCCCAGGCGATGCTCCAGCGATACGATTTGGTTGTGCTTTGGGGTTCGGTGCTGAGGTTGGCATAATATTGCTCAGCCTTGTTGAGGTAGCTGGCTTCGTTGGTTGCCCGATACAACCAAATTGCGCCCCAGACCAACTCATCGTTGTAGCCGCTCCACGAGTTGTAGAACGAGGTGGCATCGGTGATACAGTCGCTATATTTGCCGCGTACGGTGTCTGCAAAGCTGTAGAGTTGGCGAGCGTGGCTCAGCAAGGTGTCAGCATAGGCTGGGTCGGTTGGCCGAAACACAATCGACGAGGCGGCCATGGCAGCGGCGGTTTCGCCCGCCAAATCCGAGCCACCACAGGTTGCATCAATTTTGTATGAAGGGCGTGGGCCTGCTTGGTCGTCGAGATGAACAATTTCTGCTGGCCCCCAGAAGGCGTGGTCTTTGCCACCATTGCCAACTTGGCCATACAACACATTGGGCGAGGGATGGGCGTTGATGAAATAGTTGTTGACGAAGCGCAAGTTGTTCAGCAATTCGTCAAGCTGGCCACTTTGGGCATAGGCATCGCGATATTCAACCGCGCCCCAAGCGAGCATTGTGGCCGATGCCGCCATTGGAAAGCCAAACTTAACGTGGTCGCCAGCGTCGAACCAGCCGCCGCTGAGGTTAAGGCCAACGTCAGCGCCATCGTTGAGCACTGAATCGCCGCGCCATGTGACCCGGTTCCAGCTTGGTTTTGGGCCAGCTTGTTGTGCTTCGTAGAAGAAAAAGGACTTTTGCAGTGCTTCGCCGTAGGCATACAGCGGCGCGGCTGCTTTGGTGGGGGTGGTGGGGCTAAGAACTAGCCCAGCAATCATCAAACAAGCAACGATTCCGGCGAAAAGTCGCCAGCGTTGGCTCGAACGTTCGAGCGGTGTACTCATCATTGGACACTCCTTCCTACATTGAAGGCTTTAATGTTGATTGCATGTGCTGGTGTGCTGCGTGGCACAGCACGACGATCATGATCGCTGTGGCTTCAACGTGGCGTGTTTAAGCTATTGAGACCGCTCCCAATTGCCTGAACTCAAGCGTTTGTTGAATGGTTAGGAGGAAGGAGAGTGATGCAGTAGTGAAATGAGATCGCTCCCAAACACAGATTGTTATGAAAGTAAAAATATCGTAAATGATTCATTGCAACTTGTCAAGCGTAAATTTTAAAAATTTTTTAGATTTAGGTTTAGGCTATTAGAATGGTATAAAACCCTACTACACCACTATAAAGAAAACTAAAAGACTAATTTGGCAAAGTTCAGCTTGACAAAATACATAAGATCTTTTATCCTCTCCCCAAGACTTCTGAGACCGGTTCCAAAGTAATTTAAATCAGTTTGTGGGGTTTCACCGTGGAACAACTCACGATTCGTCAAATAGCCCAACTTGCGAATGTTTCACGTTCGACCGTTTCGCGGGTAATTAATAATCATCCCAGCGTACGGCCCGAAGTGCGACAGCGGGTGTTGGAAGTTATTCGCGAACAAGAATATGTTCCGCAGGCAGCCGCACGCAGTCTGGCAAGCCGCCGAACCAATGTGGTGACCCTGTTGATCCCACGCAGCTCGGCAGTGATCTTCACCGACCCATTCTTCCCTTTAATTATTCAAGGAATTACCGAAACCTGTTCAGAACGGGATTATTCGGTGATGCTCTCGATGGTGACGGGGCTCCAAGAACGGGATTTCTATCAGCGGGTATTACGCAGTCGGATGACCGACGGTCTGTTGATGCTTTCGAGCGATATTGATGACCCAGTGTTGCCCTTGTTGATTAACGATCAAATGCCGTTGGTCTTAATCGGCGAACACCCCTATATGCAACCAATGTATACCGTTGATGTAGCAAATCGGGCGGGCGCAGTGCTGGCAGTCAATCATTTATTGCAACTTGGCCATCGACGGATTGGGGCAATTACAGGCCTACTTCAGATGAAAACCGCCATTGATCGACGTGATGGCTACAAGCAATCGCTGTTGCAAGCTGGAGTCGCAATCGAGCATCAATTGATGATTGAGGGCGAATTTACCCAAGAGGGTGGCTATGCTGCAATGCGCCAATTACTGAGCCTTGAGCATCGACCAAGCGCTGTCTTTGTGGCAAGCGACACCATGGCGTTAGGAGCCTTACGGGCTATTTACGAGGCCGGTTTACATGCCCCGCATGATATTTCGTTGATCGGCTTTGACGATGTGCCAGGCGCGGCCTACACAACCCCCGCCCTGACGACAATTCACCAACCGATTCAAAAACTCGGAAGTACCGCCGCTACGATGTTGCTTGACCATCTCGAAGGGCGACCACCGCTTCAGCAACACATCCGTCTCTCACCTTCGTTAGTCTTACGCCAATCGTGCGGACCACGGGTCTCCTAAACAGAACCCGCCGGATTCACTAGATCGCATGGTCTGATCGAACACGGGAGTTTTTGGGAGCGATCCCAAATGCGTTCGCATTGGACACTGATGTTCAACCCACTCAACGCCGGAATCAAGGAGGATTCGTATGCAACGCTCACGCCGTCCGTTTATTAATTGGCTGACCCTCTTAACTCTGATCTCAATGATCTTAGTTGCTTGTGGTGGTGCTGAGACCGCTCCCACTGCCACAACTGCTCCAGCTGCAACCGCAACGACTGCGGCCCAAGTTGAGCCAACCGTTGCGGCAACCGCCGAAACCGCAGCAACCACCGAACCAGCAACCGCTGAGCCAGCTGCTGGCGAAGTAACCTTGAAGCTGTGGCACATGCCAAACGGTGCTGCTCCAGCAGACGCTATCCAAGCAGAAATTGATGCTTTCGAAAAAGCGAACCCAGGCATTAACGTTGAGCCAGAAATGCTCGACTGGGGTGCAGCATTCCAACGCATCCAAACCTCGGTCCAAGGTGGCGAAGGCCCATGTATTACTCAATTGGGTACGACCTGGAACCCAACCTTTGCTGCAATGGGTGGCTTGCGCCCATTCACCGCTGAAGAAATTACCGCCATGGGTGGTAGCGATAGCTTCGTAGCCGCTTCATGGGCAACCTCACAATTGCAAGGTATGGAAGGCACGTTCTCGATTCCATGGTTTGCTGATGTGCGCGCTTTGGCCTATCGCAAAGACTTGTTGGAAAAAGCTGGCTTGAAGCCAGAAGATGCCTTCAAGGATTGGGCTAGCTTCAAAACCACCTTGGCTACCATCCAAGAACAAAATCCAGATGTTGCTGGGATCGCTTTCCCAGGCCGCAACGACTGGAACGTTTGGCAAAATAGCTCAATGTGGATCTGGAACAGCGGTGGCGATTTGTTGAGCAGCGACCTCAGCGAAGCAACCTTCAACTCAGATGCAGCTGTGGCTGGCGTTTCAGAATTTGCTAACCTCTACAGCAGCAAATTGACCGTCACCAACACCTTGGAATTGAACTCAGCGCAAGTTGATGCCAGCTTCGGCGATGGCCGCACCTTTAGCGCCATCACTGGCCCATGGTTGATCAGCAATGCTCGCACTGCTGCTGACGCTGGTGGCTGGACCAACCGCGACGTGGCCGACAACTTGGCCTACGCCGAATTCCCAGCAGGCCCAGGTGGCTCATACACCTTCGTTGGTGGTAGCAACTTGGCCATCTTGAAGAGCTGCGAAAACGTCGAAGCCGCTGTCAAGTTCGTTCAATTCTTGGCCGCTAACGAATCACAATTGCGCTACAGCCAAGCTATCGGGATGTTGCCAGCAACCAAGACCGCTCAAGCAGATGCAAGCATCGCCAGCGATCCGTTGTACAGCGTGTTCATCTCAGCTGCCGCTAAAGGCAAGACCTCAGCACCTATCGCTGAATGGGGTCAAGTTGAGAGCGTTCTCAACGAACAACTTGGTTCATTGTGGGACGATGTAGCAACCGCTGGCGGCCCAGTCAGCGCTGAAGTCGTCAAGACCCGCTTGGATCAAGCTGCTCAAACCGTCAACGAATTGTTGGGTAACTAATCGGACTGATGCTGGGATGCAGGCGGCTTGCTGCTTGCATCCCAGTAGCGACAGCATCCACGCAATGGAGCGACGTTTATGGCTCTGGCACCAAAAAAAAATAAACTCTCATTGTGGCAACGGATTCGGCAAAACAGCCTAGCATATAAATTTATCGCTCCAACCATTGTAGCGATGCTGGTTGTGCACTTGATTCCGATTGTGCAAGGCTTGTATCTTTCACTCCTCGACGTTCGCCTTACCACCCTGACCCTCTACCTCAAAGCTCCATTTGTTGGGCTCAAATACTACATCGAAGTATTCAATGCGATTTTTGGCATCGGCGAAGATGGCACAAGCTCGCGGGTAACTGGCCTAATTAATGCAGCCTCAAATACCTTAGTTTATACAATTTGGACGAATATTGGCACGCTGGGCGTGGGCTTGATTCTGGCCATGTTGCTGAATCGTAATTTCCGCTGGCGCGGGATTGCCCGAACCTTGGTCTTGTTGCCGTGGGTTGTCCCTACCTTCGTCACTGGCACGATTTTCAACTTTATTTGGCTCGAACAAGGTGGACTTGCCAATCGCATTTTGCTTGGCTTGAACATTGTTGATACGCCAATAACTTGGTTGATTGGCCCTAACTCGCTGTATGCCTTGGTCATTGCCACGGTTTGGCGCGGGTTGCCCTTCACCACCATTATGTTCCTCGCCGCAATTCAGGTGATTCCAACCGACTTATATGAGGCGGCCTCACTTGACGGCGCAAATGGCTGGCAGCGCTTTCGCCACATTACTTTGCCCTTGATTAAGCCGATTGCTGCAACCCAAGTGTTGTTTGGCTTGATTAATGGTTTCTACGGCGGCTATAATATCGCTGTTCAAATGTTTGGCGGTGGTACCGGTTTCGCAGGCGAATATGCCGACTTGCTCGTACCAGCAATTACGCGCCAGACATGGGAACGTCACCTGTATGGATTTGGCTCGGCAGCCTCGGTGATTCTGATGGGCATGCTGTTGATCTTTGTTGGCATTTGGTATCGTACATTCCGCGATAGCTTGCGGGCTGAATAAGGAGGCCGTTTATGGGTGTTTCGCTCAGTAAAAAGGCCGAATCGGCCCGACCAGCACGCGCGACGATCAATTACAAAGCTTGGTTATTTGATCGTGGTGGCGATATTCTGCTGCTGATTCTGATTGCCTTTATGTTGTTGCCAATTCTCTTCTTGATTCTTGGCTCGTTCAAATCACGCGATGAATTTGCTGCTGCTAGCAGCTTCTTTCCTAGCGAATGGAAATTTAGCAACTACAACGAAATGTGGACGCGGGTTAAATTTGGCACTTATTTTAGCAATAGCTTAATTATTTGTGGCATTACGACCCTCGTTGTAACCATTTTGGCTTCGATGTCGGGCTATGCCTTGGCCCGCTTTCGCTTCCCTGGCTCTGGTGGGTTTAGTATGGCGATTTTGGGAACCCAATTGGTGCCTGGCACCTTGTTCCTAATTCCGTTGTATATGACCTTCCTTTGGTTAAAAAATAACCTTGGCATTCCTTTGATTGGCACCAATTTTGGCGCGATTGTGCTGTATGTTGGCTTCTTTTTGCCAATCTCACTCTGGATTCAACGCAGTTTCTTTGCGACGATTCCAATCGACTTGGAAGAACAGGCCATGGTCGATGGGGCAACCCGCTTCCAAGCCTTCTTGTATATTATTATGCCGTTGGCTGGCCCAGGTGTCATTTCAACTGCAATCTTTGTGTTCTTGACCGCGTGGGACGAACTGTTGTTCGCCTGGATCTTGAACGTGCAGACGATTCCGGTCGGGATTCGCCAATTTACGGGCGTTGCTGGCTCGCAAAATCGCTACGAGTTGCTTTCGGCAGCGTCGGTGGTGATTATTCTGCCAGTTGCCGCGATGTTCTTCCTTTTACAAAAGCGATTTATCGCTGGCCTTACCGCTGGCGCTGTCAAATAGATTTATTTTCTCACCAACCGGGACAAAGGCGTGCAGACTTTGGCGTTGCTGAGGTCTGCACGTCGCTTTGTTATTTATCGAGCAGTGTTTGGGAATCGCACCCAAACATAGGAGCACAGGATCATGACCGAACAACGCCACCACCCCTCAATTCCTCTCGCAGCGTGGCAACGCCCGCTTGGCCTCGATTATCCGAATGCGGCGATTGCCGCCCACGATCATGGGCCAATCATTGACGATGGTGTCTTTCACGGTTTGCCAATTGGTGGCATGGGCAGCGGGGCGATTGGCCGTAACTTTCGCGGCGATTGGTCGCGCTGGCATTTAGAAGTTGGCAAGCACGTTAATCGCAGCGTTTGGCCCAACCAATGGAGTGTTTTTTGGCAAACCGCCAGCAAACAAGCAGCCCAAGTGTTGTGCACAACTCAACCAGATGGCGATGAACTCAGCACGTGGAATTGGAATTATCCAGTTGGCGCTGGCAAGTATCATGCGCTATTTCCCCGCGCTTGGTTCGATTATCAACACCCAGATTGGCCGCTTGAATTGGTGCAAGAGCAATTCTCGCCAGTTTTGGCTGGTAATCTCAAGGAAAGTAGCTTCCCAGTTGGTGTGTTTACCTGGCGCGTGACCAACCGTGGCAGCGAAACAGTGCGCTTGGGCTTGATGCTGACCTGGGAACATACCCGCGCAGTAGAAGCGGCAGGTCTGACGTTGCAACGCCAACACAACGCATGGCACGATGGCAATACAACTGGCGTAACCTTGAGCCAAACCAGTGACCAAGCCTTGAGCAGCCACAATGGCACCTGGGCTTTGGCTGTGCAAGCGCCAGAAGCTGCCAGCGTCAGTCAATGGACGTGTTGGGATGTTGCCCAAGATGCAGCCGCGTTGTGGCAAGATTTTGCCAGCGATGGTCAATTGGCCGAATATCCAACCAGCCAACAGGTTGCCGCCGACCAACGCAGCGCAACCGCAATTGCCGTCACCCTCGAACTTGCGCCCGGCGAAAGCGCCGTGATTCCGTTCAGCCTCGCTTGGGATTTCCCAATTGTCGAGTTTGCTGATGAAAGCCGCTGGTACAAGCGCTACACTCACTTTTGGGGCACAAACGGCGATCAAGCTCAAGCTTTGGCAAGCGCTAGCTTGACCAACGCCGATGCTTGGCGCAAGGCGATTGAAGCCTGGCAAAACCCAATTCTTAACGACGATCAACGGCCACAGTGGTATAAATCTGCTCTTTTTAACGAACTTTATTATTTGGTTGATGGTGGTACGTTGTGGGTTGATCGTGCGGTGGGCGAGCCTGAACCTGCTGAGGATTCAGTGGGCTTGTTTAGCTACCTCGAATGCTACGATTATCCATTCTATGGCACGCTCGATGTGTCGTTTTATAGCTCGTGGAGCATCTTGGCCTTGTGGCCAGAGCTTGAACGCGGCGAAATTATTGCCTTCTCCAAAACCGTCAACGATGCTGATGATACCGTCGTGACGATTGTGGCAACCCAAGTGCAAGCGATTCGTAAAGCAGCGGGAGCCTTGCCTCACGATCTTGGCGCGCCCAAAGAGCAACCATTGATCAAAACCAATGCCTACGACTTCCAAGACATCAACAATTGGAAAGATCTCAACCTCAAGTATATTTTGCGCATCTATCGCGACGTAACCTTGTGGAACGATCAAGCCATGCTTGAAGAAACGTGGTCAACGATTCCGACCGCCTTGGAATATGTGCACCAATTTGATAGCGATGGCGATGGCTTGCTTGACCATAGCGGAGCCGACCAAACCTACGATACCTGGGCGATGAGCGGCGCTGCGAGTTATTCCGCCAGCTTGTTGATTTGTGCTTTGGAAGCAGCAATTCGCTTGGCCCAACGGATGGGCGAGCAAGTGCAAGCCGACACGTGGAGCGAATGGTTGGCAGCAGCCCGCCAAAGCTTCGAAACCAAACTTTGGAATGGCACCTACTTCCGCTATCACACTGCTGATACCGATTTGCGCGAAGTGATTATGGCTGATCAATTGGTTGGTCAGTGGTATGCAGGCGCAATTGGCTTGCCAGCGGTCGCACCACACGCCATGATTCGCTCGGCATTGCAGACGGTCTATCGTTTCAACGTCATGCAATATGCCAATGGAACCTTGGGCGCGGTCAATGGCATGCATCCAGATGGCACGGTTGATACCAGCTCCAACCAAGCCAGCGAAGTTTGGAGCGGCACAACCTATGCAATCGCAGCCATGATGCTACAAGAAGGCTTGGATGTCGAAGGCTGGCAAACCGCTTGGGGAGCCTATAACGCCACCTATAACGAACTTGGTTTGTGGTTCCGTACACCAGAAGCATGGGGCGTGGAGCGAACCTTCCGCGCCAGCATGTATATGCGGCCACAATCGATTTGGGCAATTGAGCATGCCTTAGCTGTGCGTGCCAACAAAGCCTGATTAGCGGACAAGCCTCGCTTGTCGAACCTCTTCGCGTCGCCTTGACGCAACCATGCTTCAAAACCACGCTGGATTCTGGCCCAGCGTGGTTTTGCGCTTACCAACGATCAACCATATCTTTGGCTTCTTTCAAGCCCAAATTGGTTGCTTGACGAACGAGTTTGATCGCCTGAATTTTGTTGCCTTGGCGGGCGATGGCTTGAGCTTCGCGCAGTAGATCGTCTGGTAAGCCTTGAGCTTGAGGCATAGCACGATTTGCACTCATCAGCTGGCTTGGGTTTTCGCCGCGTTCAATCATCTCGACATAATCTTTGGCTTCTTTGAGGCCAAGGTTGGTTTGCAGTCGCACTTGCTTAATCGCTTCGATCTTTTTGCCTTGGATCAATAAGCCTTGAATAGCTGCTTGATCGATTGGTTTGGAATCGAAGCCAGTGCTAAATTGAGCGCTTGGATTTGAATCAACGTTTGGTGTGTGGACTGGATTGATTGGGGTCTGATTGAGATTAATGCTGCTGCTTGGACGCTCGGAGCGTTTGCTCCAAATCCAAATCGTTAATCCAATCAAGACTGCTAAGCCAATCCACCAAATTTCATTTGGCATAATAGTGCTCCATCTACTTAATCGCTTTCTATCAGAGTGTACGTGAATTGATGATCAATGCAAGGATTAGGCTTGCTTTTTGATTCACGAAGCGCACGAAGGCGAGGAGGCTATGTCGAATGGTTCATTGGATTGGTAATCAGTTGCATGCCCTCACCCCCAGCCCCTCTCCCACTGAACGCGGGCGAGGGGAGCCGACCATTGTTCGCCAAGGAATTGCGGCAGAACCATAGGATTAAAGCCCCTTGCCCGCGCCACGGGAGAGGGGTTGGGGTGAGGGGACCTTAAACAGCCAAAAGCCAAAAGCCTAATTCCCTATGTTCTATGCCCTATGTTCTCTGTTCTGAGTATAATTGAACCAATGGTTTATTGAATGTAGGAGGCTGCTGATGCAGATCACTATTACCTTTTGCATGTATTGAAACTACACCCCGCGTGCTGTCAGTTTGGCAGCCCAACTGTTGGACATTCATCGTCAAGCGATTCAGCAACTGAGCCTCGTTCCATCAAAGGGTGGCTGTTTTGAAGTTGAAGTTAATGGGCAATTGCTCTATAGCAAACTTCAGATCGAACGCCATGCTGAGGCAGGCGAAGTTGAGGCCTTGATCGCTGCCTATCTCGACCAACAAGCCTAAACCGCTGCTGCAAGCCTACTTGCGGCATGCAGCGGGCTTGCAGCTTTCACAGGGCCAAATCCGCATGCTATAATCGCAGCCACACCATACTAAGCAAGGAGTTTCCCGTGTTGGTTTTGATCACAGGTTCCAGTGGGCAGATTGGCACCAATTTGGCGCTACGCCTTCTCGCAGATGGCCATGAAGTGTTTGGAGTTGATCAACGGGTCAACACGTGGACAAAAGCCTTTGAGTATGTGATTCAGGATTTGGGCGCACCCTACCGCGATTTTGAAGGCGGCATTGGCGGCGTGCCCTATCCCAAGCCCGATGTCGTGGTTCACTTGGCGGCCAACGCCAAAGTTCACGAATTGGTGACCTATCCGCACCGAGCGTTGGAAAATGTGATGACCACCTACAACGTATTGGAATACTGTCGCCATCAACAAGTACCAATCATTTTTAGCTCATCACGTGAAGTCTATGGTGATATTCATCGCTACTTAACCGAAGAAGCCCAAGCCGACTTTGTGTATACCGAAAGCCCATATTCAGCCTCAAAAATCAGCGGCGAAGCATTTATCTATTCCTATGCCCGATGTTACAACCTGCCCTATTTGGTTTTTCGTTTTTCGAATGTCTATGGGCGCTACGATAACGACATCGAACGTATGGAACGGGTAATTCCCCTGTTCATTCGCCGCATTCGCGACGGCCAACCTGTGACCGTCTTTGGGCGTGAAAAAACCCTCGATTTCACCTACGTCGACGATTGTGTCGATGGAATTGTGCGCGGAATCGAGCGGATTGTCAGTGGCCACGTTGCCAATCAGACCTTTAATTTAGCCTATGGCGAAGGCAATACCCTGGTTCGTATGGCCGAATTGATCGCCGAGGCGTTGCAAATTGAAGCAACGATTAACGTGCAACCGTCAAAACTCGCCGGTGAAGTCACCTACTATGTGGCCAACATCGGGCGAGCACGCCAACTCTTGGGTTACACGCCCCAAGTTGCTTTAGCCGAAGGCTTACGGCGAGCTGTCGCGTGGAACATTGCGTGGGATGAGGAACAGCGGCGATGACAGAACGATCACGGCAACGCGGCCATCGACAGCTGCAAACGCTGGCTAGCAAACGGATTCAAAATCGGCTTTTAGCGCTTTCGCGGATCATGAACGATATTATGAATGTTGATGATCCTGCGCGCTTAATCACCGCCGCTAGTGCCCAATTGCGCCACGTTTTAGCTGTCGATGCGATTGCAGTGTGGTTTTATAGTGCTACTTCACATCGTTACCTGCTAAGCCACTTCAATAGTGCAAGCCACGAGGATTTTAGCGCCGACGATCGCGAGGCTCTTAGTGCCTTGCAAGTGCGCAGCGGCGAGGCGCTGGCTGGCCGCGTAATCAGCGAAGGCCATGCAATTACGGCCCGCAACGTCGATGAATATCGGGCCATGTTTGGGGCGTTGGGTCGTCGCCGCGAGGCGCTTTTCAACCGTTGGCGAGCCTTATTGCCCATTTCGTTTCAAGTAACTGCGTTTACCTTGGGCGGCAATGGCCGACCCAGTGGCGTAATTGAGTTTTTTTGTAGCAAACCCAGCCTCAACGCCAATTCGGCAGCGTGGTTGCAACCAACCCTCGATCAACTTGGTTCGTTGTTGCAGTTGGTGCGCCAACAGGCAGATGCCCGTGGCCAGCGCCGCCGCTTGGCTGCGCTCGATGCAGTTGTGACGGCAATCAGCACATCATCCGATTTGCCCGACTTGCTGAATGTGGCCTTGTTGGTGGTGATTGAGGTCGTCAGCGCCAATGGCGGGGCGATTTGTTTGGCCTCGCCTGGTGGCCGCAGCATGTCGTTGGCTGCCCAACACCAACTTCCGCCACGTGAGGCGCTGCTGCTTGGTTCGAGCCAAGCCAATAGCGTGCTCGAAGATGTGGTCTATTATGGCCAGCCAACCTTGCGCCCAGTCATCAGCACCAGCGATCTTGGCGAGGATATTATGGGGCGGGCGGCGATGCCACTCTTGGCGGGCGGCACAATCGTCGGCGTTTTGGTGTTGTATGGCAATTACCAAACTCTCGCCACCAACATCGATTGGCCTTCGCTGGTGTCGATGGGTTCGCAAATTGGGATCGCGATTGCCAATACTCGTTTATATGAAGAAAGCCAGCGCGAACGTCAACGGCTGGGCACGGTGATCGAATCGATTGCCGATGGGGTGGCGATTTGTAACGGAGTTGGCGAGTTGATTCTGGCCAACGAAACCGCCGCCGGTTTGTTGGAAATTTCGATTTTGCCAACTATGGCCACGAGCAGCGAGGCAGGTGCGCGCTACCTCGATGGCAGTGTTGTTGAAGCCGATATGTTGCCGTTTGCCCGCGCCTTGGCGGGCGAAGTTTTTCGCGATTATCGCTTGATTGTGCCTGGCAGCCAAGATCAAGATGTGGTGCTGAGCTTTAGCGGTGCGCCTTTGCGCCGTTCAGTATTAATTGATAGCGGCGATACTTCGTTTGATGGCGCGGTGATTGTGTTTCGCGATATTACCGAGCAACGCCGTTTGGAAGAGGCCAAAGATGAGTTTTTGGCGGTTGCTGCCCACGAGTTACGCTCGCCATTGGCCGCAATCAAAGGCTATAGCGATTTGCTGCTGCGCCGCGAGTTGAAGCAAGCCACTGAAGGCCGCGATTTACGGGGCTTTATCACGCTCAGCCAGCAAGTTAATATTATGGTGCAATTGGTCGATAATTTGCTTGATGTGTCGCGAATTGATGCTGAGCGCTACACCATTCAGCTTGATGCTGTTGATTTGGGCATTTTGCTTGATTCAGTTGTGAACCAAGCTCGCCAAACAGCCAACCATCATACCCTACATTTTGAACAACTCAACCATAGCGTCGTTTATGGCGATTCGCTGAAATTGCGCCAAGTTGCCACCAACTTTTTGACCAATGCGATTCGCTATAGCCCGCAACAAACTCAGATTTGGGTGCAGGTGTTTAGTGATGAACATTTTGGCTATGTGCAAGTTGATGATCAAGGGCCGGGCATTCCCCAAGCCCAACGCGAACGCTTGTTTGAACGCTACTACAGAGTGCCGGGGATTCGGCGCACCGGCTCAAGCACCGAAGGCTTAGGTTTAGGCTTGTATTTATGTCGCGAAATTATTACACTGCACAATGGGCGGATTTGGGTTGATAGCGCACCGAGCGGCGGCGCACGCTTCTGCATCGCCATCCCGCGCTATATTCCCGAAAAACATGAAACCAACACCACCCAAACCACCCTCGATCTCGATGCATTTTTATTCTCGCCCCAACCAAGCCGGAGGAACGATGAACAGTAGTGTCATTGCAGTGTTACGTCGCGTCGATATTTTTGCTGGGCTGAGCGATCTTGAATTGAGCCAGATTGCCCAGCTTTGCAAAGTTGCCAAAGCCAAAAAAGGCCAAATTATCTTCCGCGAAGATAGTGATGGCGACGATTTGTATGTTGTGCACGATGGCGCGGTGGAAATTCAAGTGCAGACTCGCGGCTCCGACGGCCAAAGTCGCTTATCGACGATTAACACCGCTTACGAAGGCCAAGCGTTTGGCGAAATTGCCATGCTTGGCGGCGGCAGTCGTTCGGCCACAGCGGTTGCCAGCATGAACCCAACCACCTTATTAGTGATCAACGGGCCTGAGCTTTCGGCGCTCTGCGATACCAATACCGCGATTGGCTACCGCATTATGCGCAATTTCATCAACGATATGATCTACAAGTTGCGCTCAGCATCGTTGCTACTGCGCGGGCATATCAAATGGCAAGATAATCAATTGAGCCAAATTGAATAATTAGGTATCTGCAATTGAGGATCAAAAAACGCGTGGTAACTCCTACCACGCGTTTCTTTTTTGGGGTTTCGATATTATTGCTTGGGGAAAAATTCTGCTGAGCGCTCGGTTGCAGGCGGCTATTGAGAATCATCCCCAGTCGCCCGTTCAGAAAGCGAGTTTTATGCGGTGCTGCCAGTTCTTGTTTA
Source organism: Herpetosiphon sp. NSE202 (assembly GCF_042688385.1). NCBI lineage: Bacteria > Bacillati > Chloroflexota > Chloroflexia > Herpetosiphonales > Herpetosiphonaceae > Herpetosiphon > Herpetosiphon sp. NSE202. The sequence goes on from NZ_JBHUPY010000001.1 coordinate 477,450, forward strand.
TGGCTCGGAATACCATGGTGCTTGACTTGTATCCCCCATCGAATCCCCCTCGACAGCGCATCTATGGATGGAGTATACTCGTCGTCGAGATGGAAGAGAAGCTAGACTAATTCCCCTTTTTGAATCAATCCCTACCTGACAAAATCTCTAGCCTCCCATCTCAATCGCCCCATTATTGTATGGGTGCAAGGGGTCTCTTCGTGGGCTAATCAATTAATGCATACCCTCTTCATTCAGGCTGAGAAACGCGTGCAAAACGTGTTACTGGATGGCAATGGTTGGCGGCTTGCTGCGACTCGGCTTAAAGGATTCTGTATGAAACGTTATCTATGCTCAGTTCTTGGCGCGTTGGTTCTGGTTTTTGGGGGATGTGGGCCAAGCCAACCTGATCCAACGGCTCAAGCAATTACCTATCGCCTTGCCAAAGAAGGTGAAGGAAGGCATTTTGGTGATGATGCAAAAGTCTACCTTCCCAAGAACTGTTTCGATCTGCATGAATCAATCACCATGCAGATCACCTTGCAAGCAGGCAACATCGATCTTGATCTCACGAGGCTCTCATTCATTGTAAAAGGTCCGCTCTATCCCGATATACCGCAACGCTTTGTCTGGAATCCTCCCACAGCAACGATACTTCGGGTCGGTGATCCAGCACAACAGTACGACTGGACACTTCCCGATCTCGAACCTGGGATGTATATGCTCGTGATTGGCGATTCAACCAGCGAAAAAATCACACGGATGGAGTTTGGTGTCACCTATCTGCGGAATTTCTATGATGTCAATATTCCATGTAATCAACTCGAAACAGAATAACCATCGCAGTTCGTCAGCGCATGGTGAGAAGTTATGCTTATTTCAATCACTCTGCTTTTTGTTGTAATCGCCTTCGTGATTTACTTGCGCACGCTTCGGATTCCCTAACACTACTGATGAATATATGCTTTGCGCCTCTGCGTTAAAAGCTTATTTGGTTCAATACTGCTTCGTGCGCTTCGCGTCCTTCGCGGTTTCAGTGGCTAATTCTGGTGACTGGCCCCCTAAAACATTCCCTCTTCGTGTCCTTCGTGCGCTTCGTGCGCTTCGTGGATCAAATTTGTGGTACGCTCCATAATTAACAACCCATCATAAAGAATTTTTTCTATGGCCTGCTCAAGACTTGCTCCTAGCATACTTAATACTGGAACACTAGGAAGCTTCCAATCAAGCCGATTAAATCTCCATTGGCCCTGCATAATAGAACCATTCGACAACACAAAAATCGATGCGTTATTCTGGGTTGGGTAGCTGATTGGCCAATTGGGGCAAGCTGTAGGCGCGTATGAAGGATATAGGGATGCGTTTGCCAAATCGTTGCTTCTGTTAAAGCCAGCGCACGATAGGGATCAATGCTAAGTTCAATCTCTGATGAAGTCCATTCAAATATTCCATCGAGTGTATCTGTCAGTTCAAATGCCGTATCATGCCAAGCGGCGGTCGTGAAAGCACATCCTCCATAGCTTGCCAATAGGGCCTCTGCCGCCGGAAACAGCGGATAGTGGTGCGTCGCCAAGGCATCGAGCCATGGCGTTGGATCGCGATCTATCGCAGGTTTCCAGTTGGCAGAGGCCATGATCGTTTGTAGAACAGATGGAAACATAGATTTCGCTCCTAGGGATAATAATAATAGGTTGCTTGTTCAATAAGCCGATTAAGCCCATCACTAAGCGTTTGACCGACGAGCCGCAACATTGGCTTCCGACTATTCTCTCCCGGAACACCATAATATTTTCCAAGCAGCACCAATCCATCCGCAGTCAACAAGATTGTTGCATCGTTATCATAGGAACCAATGGGGCAAATCTGCCGTTGTTGCTGCTTAATAAACGGATGCTCAAGCCAACCAGGCGCTGCTTCATCATCACAATGTTGGGCATTGGCGGGAATAAAATCTTCAAACAGCCGATTGCGATCGAAAATATAGGGAATTGTATCGTGATAATAGAGCGGGGTTTCACCTGCTTGAGCAGCAGCGATCCGCGTTGTTAGGCCACCAAAGCTGGTCAAAAAGGCTTCAGCCAGCGGAAAGCTGGGATAGGTGGCGTGGTGAATTGCCGCCAAGTGCGCTGAAGGATCAATCTGGCGCGTCGGAGTCCAGCCAAAAAGCTGATAACCGGTGGTTGCGATCGGGGTTAACTGGATATTTAAGCTGTGATTAGGTATCAAAGGAATTAATCTCCTTGCCTGCTAAAATGTCACGAATATCGTCATGGCCTTCAAAGAAATCGTGCATAACATCCATGAAAAACGCAACATCAACGGGGATGGGCGGGCGGCTCATAGCGATCATGATACAGACGACGAAACAGGTAAAAGCGAACCGCAATCAACAATCGGCGCGTAATCTCATTTTCCTCATTCCGAATCGCTTCATCGAAAGCATGGCCATTAACAGTAAACTGGCGAATATCACGTGGCATAGCATTCCATCCTTATAGCTAATGATGTTCATGGATAAAAATACTCGATACCAATGCCCAATCAGAGCTGAACTTTGAACAACCAAGGTTGCTATCCATCAGTATACTTGCGACAACGTTATTGCTTGCGATGTAATTGTTTATTGGATTGGCGACCACGTGTATACCTCGCCATCTATGCTTTGTTCCTCTGCGTTAATGAATGATGCTTTTTTTCGCCACAAATAATTATTTTAGCCACAGATTGCACAGATTGTTTTGATTCTTCTCCTAGCACCAAAAGCCCATAGCCTAAAGCCATCGTTCCTCTGCGCCTCTGCGTTAAAAGCTTACTTGGTTCAATACAGCTTCGTGTCCTTCGTGGATCAAATTTGTGGTACGTAACTTGCGATACTGCTCAGTAGTTTGCATTAGCCTAGTTGAAGGAGTTCTATATGGCTACTGAGAAAAATGTGCATCAAACTGAGCGCTTGCTTTCGGTAGCAAGCGGCAGCGCACTGGTTGCATTTGGGATTATGCGACGGCATCTGCCAGTAAGTTTGGCAGCAATTGCTGGCGGCGCACCGCTCTTGTGGCGCGGCTTGACTGGCCATTGCCCAGCCTATAGCGCTCTCAATATCAATACTGCTGGCCAAGCAGCTGAATCGACGTGGAGCAAGCCTGCTGCCCCAACAACCCCACGGATTCCGATTCCAACAAATCACACTAATTCTGATCAGGCAGGCGTTGATCAAGCCAAAGCGATCAGCGTTGAACATACCGTAACGGTTGAGCAGCCAGTCGCCGAGGTTTTTCGCTTCTGGGGTAATTTCGAAAACCTGCCCAAATTTATGCACTATCTCAATAGCGTTAAGATGTTTCAAAATGGCACCAGCCATTGGGAAGCCAAAGCACCGTTGGGCCTGAGCATTTCGTGGGATGCTGAAATTGCTGATGCCAAGCTCAATGAATATATTGCTTGGCGTTCGTTGCCCAATTCAACCTTGCCTAACCAAGGACGCGTTGAATTTACTGCCTTGGGCGATGAGCAAACCGAGGTTCGGGTTAAGCTCGATTATCAACCACCAGCTGGCGCTGTTGGCGAAGCAATTGCCAAATTGTTTGGCAATGATCCCCAAAAAGCGATTACCGAAGACCTCGAACGCTTCCGCAAGGTGATTGAAGACGAAGAGGAACGCACGGCGGTGAAGTCGAATGTGGTCGGTGAAAAGCCTTCTGCCAATGACCCACAATACACCGAGCAATTGAAGGTCGAAGCTAAAACCAATAAAGAAGAGTCGTTGGAGAATGAAGATAAAGCGGTTGATACCAGTTTTCCAGCCAGCGACCCGCCAGCAACCTGGTAGGATGCGACGGTTCTAGGCGTTAAGAGCAGCGGCTAACTCCTAGCCGCGCCTTGCAATACGAGAGCAACCATTACGGTTGCTCTCGATAATTTAAGCAAGTTTTTTTTCGTAAATCCGGTAAGTTTTGGAGCGCCGCCCGCCAAGCCCAACCCCCATGAATTGACCACAAATTATGCCAAAACCACCAAACGAAAAGCCCCTCGCCCGCAACGTGGGAGAGGGGTTGGGGTGAGGGACTTTGATCAGTTTAAGCAAGCTTTTTTTCGTAAATTCGGTAGGTTTTGTAGCGCCGCCCGCCAAGCCCAGCAATTGTATTGTTCATCACATCGTTGTTTTCGAGAATCCACGACATTTCGGCTGTATGATAGCCGCGCTTGAGGCCAGCGTTGCGTACTTCGCGATAGAACACTGCATCAATTCCGCGCCGCCGATATTCGGGCAGCACGCCCATAATCAAGACCCGCATTTGGTTGATTTCGCGTTTATGCCGCAGCATTGTGAGCCAGCCAAAGGGCAATAAGCGTCCATTGCTGTAGCGCAAGGGAATGTTAATATCGGGCACGGCGATCAGTAGCCCCACCATTCGCCCCTGATCTTCGGCCACAATCATCACTTCGGGGTCGAGAAAGGGCTTGAAGCTATAGGCCAAATGGCGAAATTCGGCCAGCGTCATATGAATTGCGCCCCAATTGTTGGCCCATGCCTGATTGTAGACATGCCAACCAGCCTCAACTTCTTCGCTAAAGCGCCGCATATTGAGTTTGCGAAAGGTTAGACCAGTTTGGGCTTGAGCCAAGGCTGCCACCCGCTCGATCTTCACGCCACGGCCTTTTTCGGCGTAGCTCTGTTGATCAACAACCCACGCATACAAATCAATCGCCTTGCCAAAGTCCGCTTGCTCAATATACTCAACATAACGCGGCGGATTGTAGGTCATCATCATCACGGGCGCTAGCTCAAAACCTTCGATCAGCAAGCCACATTCATCATTGATTGAAAAATTCATTGGGCCGCGAATTGCCTTGTAGCCGCGATCGCGCACCCAAGCGCAGGCAGTTTGCAGCAGGGCAGCGGCAGCTTCGGGGTCGTCAAAAACCTCGAAAAAGCCAAAAAAGCCAATCTGCTCGTTGTGGGTGCGATTATGCAGAAAATTGATGTGGGCTGAGATTGTGCCAACAATTTCAGTGCCGCGTTGGGCGAGGAACAATTGCACATCGCCATGGGCAAAAAAGCCACCATGTTTGGGGTTGAAAAAACGCTCGCGTTCGAGCAACAACGGCGGAACCCACAAGGGATCGGGGTTCGCGCCACGGTAGACCTGCCAAGGAAAACGAATAAACTGCTGCCGCTGTTTGGCATTGCGCACGGCTACAATCTGCAACGGCACCATTGATCAACCTCAAAAATGCTAGGCTTTGGCTTTACGCCGTTTTGGCCGCACTAAATCATACGAATGGCTAATCAAGGCCAAACATTCTTCGTCGGGCACGCTGCCATCAAGCACAATCGTGTTCCAATGGCGCTTGTTTAAATGATAGCCAGCAGTAATCGCTGGATATTGTTCGCGCAACATTTCAGCCCGATCGGGATCGCATTTTAGGCTAATGCTGGCTGATTCGCCTTGGGTCAACAAGGCAAACATTTTGCCGCGTTCATCGCCAATTTTAAATACTAATGCCTCAGGCCCAAATGGATAATCTTCGACCACATCATCGAGACTTAGGCAATAGCTGCGAGCTTGGTCATAATCAACGTGGTTGCTCATTGGCTGGCTCCTTATCCTGCGTTGCTTGATCCTTCGGTTGCTTTTTTTGTTTGGGGGCTTCGCCATTGACCGCATTCATGGCTTTGGTTATGCCATCACGAATGCTCAATTCGCAGGCTTCAACCGCGCGATCGTATAACTTTGGCAATTCTTCGCGCTCGGCAGCGTTCCAATTGCCCAGCACGAAATTGATCACTTCCCAGCCTTCTGGCGGGCGACCAATCCCAAAGCGCAAACGGGCAAATTTTTGAGTTCCGAGCAATTGAATAATCGAATTCATGCCGCGCTGGCCACCAGAACTGCCTTGGTTACGCAGCTTAATCGTGCCAAACGGCAAATCCAAATCATCATAAATAATCAATAATTCGCTGGCTGGATCGATTTTGTACCAATTAACCAAGCCCACGACCGATTTGCCGCTATCGTTCATAAAGGTTTGCGGGCGAGCCAAAGCGACGCGCTGACCATTAATATTGCCCTCGGCGATCCGGGCATCGGCGCGCTTGCCATCGAAGCTCAAGCCATGGCGGCGAGCAAATTCAGCCACACATTGAAAGCCCACGTTATGCCGATTATTCAGATATTTTTCGCCTGGATTGCCCAGCCCAACAATTAAAAACATGACATCCCCACGACAGGTTTGGTTAAAATCGCGATATACTACACGCAATGCGCCACCAATGGCGCAGGCTGAAGCATTGTACCATAGGGAAGTATGCGCATTCTACGTTTTATGATTGTGGCACTAGCGTTGCTGGTGCTCCTGCCCAACCGCGCTTTCGCGGATAATCCAACCGAGCAAGTGTTAATCGACGAAGTGCGCGGCGCGTATCGCGTTGTTGCTACGCTTGCCCCCAATCCACCAGCTGTTGGCGATGCCTTGTTGCGGGTGGTGATTACCGATGCCGCCTCGGGCCAGCCTTCGCCGCTCAATTTGGTGCAGCTGTATGCAGCGCCCGAAAGCATCGGCCGCGAAGAATTGTTTATTATGGTGCCCGAAAATCAAGATCGCAACGCTGGCCGCTACACCAGCGAACGCCTGCGCTTTACGATCAGCGACCAATGGAATTTGCGCTTGATCTTAGGCGCGCCCGAAGGCGAGATGGTTTTTACCAGCAAGGTTCAAGTCGATTCAGTATTTAAGGCGATTGGCGAGGCGGCAGTGATTGCCGTGCCAGCAACTTTGGTTGCGTTGGCAGTGGTGTTTATTGGCTATAAAATTTGGCGCAAAAAACGCCAAGCAGCCAGCTAATGCTGCCCGCCAACATCCAACACAGCCTTGAGCAACACTTCGCCGCCAACATTCGGCCAATCAAGCCAATCTATGGCGGCGATATTAACCATGCAGTCCAAATTCAAATTGGCCAGCAAACGGCCTTGCTCAAATGGCGCGCAGCCAGCCAAGGATTTTTTTGTGGCCGAAGCCGATGGCTTAACATGTTTGGCAGCGGCCAATGCCTTGGCTGTACCAGCGGTTTTGGGCCTGAGCCAAAGTTGGCTGGTGCTCGAATGGTTTGAAGCTCAAGGCCGTTATCAGGCTGGTGATCTTGGCGCTGGCTTAGCGCAATTGCATCGTACTCTTGGCCCAAGTTTTGGCTATTCACGAGCCAATTTTATTGGAGCATTGGCCCAGCCCAACCAACCAAGCGCTAACTGGGCCGAATTTTGGCGCGATCAACGCTTGTGGCCGCAGGTTGAATTGGCGGCTCAAGCAGGCCGCATGCCTAACCAACGCCAGCACCAATGCCAGCGTTTAGCCGATCAACTTGATCGTTTGTTGGCGCATCAGCCGCAACCAAGCCTTGTGCATGGCGATTTATGGGCTGGCAACGTGATTACGACCAATGCAGGCCAGCCAGGCTTAATCGATCCAGCGGTCAGTTACAGCGACCGCGAAACCGATATTGCCTTTGCTAGCTTGTTTGGTGGCTTTGGCAGCCAATTTTTGCCAGCCTATCAGGCTATGTGGCCGCTGCCGAGCGAGTATCACGAGCGCCAGCCGCTCTATCAATTGTATTGGTTATTGGTGCATTTAACTCTGTTTGGCGAGCAATACGGTCGCCAAATTGATCAGATTTTAAACTATTATAATGGTTAACCTATGCAACTAACAGCAGAAAATTACCGCGATCAATTGATCGCTTTGGCGTTAACTGACGATTTTGTGCGCCTGACCATGAGTGGTGCGGCACGCGCTGCCGATTTGCGCTGGCAGCGCGTGGTGGTGCGGCCTGTGCAACTGAAAAATGGGCGGGCATGGCAAGCAGCTTATTTTGATCAGCGCCAAAATATCACCAAAAATTATGCACTTGAGCAAGCCAGCGCCGCGCTTGGCGAGATTATCGACCTGCCGCTGAGCAACATCACCCTAGAAACCACCAGCGAACGCATTCAAGTCCAGCGCAGCAAAAAAGGCAAAGTCATTCTAAGTCGCGCCCGGAATCAAGTTGCTGCACCAGATTTGCGCCATAATCACGTCAAAGCTTTGCCCTTGCCCAGCGATCGCCCAGATGCCTATTTGCAAAAAACTGGCATTATGACCAACGATGGGATTATTCGCGCCAGCATGAGCAAAAAATACACCCAAATCAACGAATTTTTGCGGGTGTTTGATGAGCTTGAGCTGAAGCCCAGCGCCGAGCAACCGTTGCGGATTCTTGATGCTGGCTGTGGCTCGGCCTATCTGACGTTCGCCGCCTACCATTATTTGGTCAATATTAAGGGCTTAGCGGCAGTGGTGATTGGAGTCGATTCAAACGAGTATTTAATCGATAAATGTCGCGCTCAAGCAGCAGAATTGGGCTACACGGGCATGGAGTTTATTGCAACGCCGCTGGCCGATTGGCAACCAGCCTATCAGCCAGATGTGGTGTTTTCGTTGCATGCCTGCGACACCGCCACCGACGATGCTTTAGCCTTAGCCTTGCGTAGCCAAGCCCAAGCAATTTTGAGCGTGCCATGTTGCCATAAACATCTGACCCATCAGATTCAGGCCACTGTGCTGAAACCAATGTTGCGCCATGGTAGCATTCGCCAACGCACCGCCGATTTGGTGACCGACAGCCTGCGGGCGCAAATTCTGCGGATCAATGGCTATCGCAGCGAAATTATCGAGTTTGTTGATGCAGAGCATACTGGCAAGAATTTAATGATTCGGGCTACCCGCAGCAACAAGCCCGACCCCAAAGCAGCCGCCGAATACGAAGCGCTGAAGCAATTTTGGGGCGTTACGCCATATCTGGAGCAATTATTGGGATCAGGCAACTGATCCCGATTTTGATCTACGAAGCGCACGAAGGACGGAAACCGCGAAGGACGCGAAGAGCGCGAAGGCTTTTTTAGCCACAGGTTGGCACAGATTAGCCAGATTATGGTCTTTTTAGCCACGAATGCCACAAATTGCACGAACAATGTTCCGCTAGCCCAAAGCCCATAGCCATCGTTCCTCTTCGCCGCTGCGTTAAATTTCTAACTTCTGCCTTTTGCCTTCTGCCTTCTGCCTTCTGCCTTCTGCCTTCTGCCTTCTGCCTTCTGCCTTCTGCCTTTTGATTTCCCTATGTTCTATGTTCTATGCTCTCTGTTCTTTCTCTTACACAAAACTAACATTCCATCTATATTGTTCTAGTGGATGATCGGCTATACTCCATACACAGGTCGGGCAGCGATGCAGCGCCTGTTCCAATAGATACGCAACAGATTTAGACATATCAATACAGACATTTTTTGGAGGATTAACCGCTATGGCAAAGATTGTAGGGATCGACTTGGGGACAACCAACTCGGTAGTCGCTGTTATGGAAGGTGGCGATCCAGCGGTTATTGCAAACGTTGAAGGCGGTCGCACCACACCATCAGTTGTGGCCTTCTCGAAAAACGGCGAACGCTTAGTTGGCCAAACTGCCAAGCGCCAAGCAACCGTCAACCCTGAAAATACAATTTTCTCAATCAAGCGCTTTATGGGCTTGGAGTTTGATAAAGCGAATCAAGAACGCGGCACCGTGCCATACGAAATTGTTAATGGCCCTCGTGGCGATGCTCGGGTGCGCGTACCACGTACTGGCAAGGATTACACACCGCAAGAAATTTCGGCCATGACTTTGCAAAAGCTCAAAAATGATGCAGAGCAATATTTGGGCGAGCCAGTTCGCCAAGCGGTGATTACGGTTCCAGCCTATTTCAACGACGCGCAACGCCAAGCAACCAAAGATGCTGGCCAAATCGCTGGCTTGGAAGTGCTGCGGATTATCAACGAGCCAACCGCTGCTGCGTTGGCTTACGGCTTGGATAAAAAGAACGACGAAACTATCCTCGTATTCGACCTTGGTGGCGGTACCTTCGACGTTTCAGTGCTCGAAGTTGGCGATGGCGTGATTCAGGTCAAGGCAACCAATGGCGATACGCACCTTGGTGGCGATGACTATGACCATCGGATTGTAAAATGGTTGATCGACGAGTATAAAAAAGATCAAGGCATTGATTTGACCAGCGACAAGCAAGCGTTGCAACGTTTGAAAGAAGCTGCCGAAAAAGCCAAGATGGAACTTTCGACGACCATGGAAACCGAAATCAACTTGCCATTTATCACGGCAGATGCGAGCGGTCCAAAGCACTTGGTTACCAATTTGACTCGCTCGAAGTTCGAGCAATTGACCGCCGATTTGACCGAACGGCTCAAAGGGCCTTTTACCCAAGCGCTCAAAGATGCTGGCTTGAAAGCAACCCAAATCGATGAAGTCGTGTTGGTCGGTGGTTCAACTCGGATGCCAGTGGTCCAAGAATTGGTGCGCAAGCTGACTGGCAAAGACCCACACAAGGGTGTGAACCCTGATGAAGTGGTTGCCATCGGCGCTGCAATTCAAGCTGGTGTGCTTGGCGGCGAAGTCAAAGATGTGCTCTTGCTCGACGTTACGCCATTGTCATTGGGTGTAGAAACCCTTGGCGGGATCATGACCAAGTTGATTGATCGCAACACCACCATCCCAACCCGCAAGTCGGAAGTGTTCAGCACGGCGGCTGATGGCCAAACCGCAGTTGATATTCACGTCTTGCAGGGCGAGCGCGAGATGGCTGGCGACAATATGACTTTGGCTCGCTTCCAATTGCAAGGCATTACGCCTGCGCCACGTGGTGTGCCGCAAATTGAAGTGACCTTTGATATCGATGCCAACGGCATTATCAACGTTTCGGCGAAGGATAAAGCCACCAACAAAGAGCAAAAGATCACGATTACGGCCAGCACCAACCTGAGCAAGGACGATGTGCAAAAGATGGTGCGCGACGCTGAATCGAATGCTTCAGCCGACCAAGCCCGTCGGGCCAAGATTGAGCTGAAAAACCAAGCTGATAACATTGCCTATCAAGCTGAAAAAACACTCAGCGACTTAGGCGACAAGGTTGACCCAAGCGTCAAGAGCCAAGCAGAAGCCCAAATTGCCGACTTGCGCACGAAAATTGCCGAAGACGACGATGCAGGGATTCAAGCAGCCATGACCACTTTGCAACAAACCTTGATGAGCATTGGCGAAGCCCAGTATAGCGGCGACCAAGCTGCTGCTGCTGGCGCAACCGCCAATAGCAAACCAGCCGATGATGGCGTTGTCGATGGTGAATTTACCGTCGAATAAGCCCCAATCGCTTCGCTCAAGCCACCTCTATGCCTTGCATAGGGGTGGTTTTTTGTTGATCGGGGAGAAAATGTCACACCAATTTAGCTAAAATTCAGTCTTGCGATGGAGCCAAAAAATTGGTATGCTATTTACACTATCGACCAGATACCATTTTTGAAACCAAGGAGGGTGCATATGGCTGCTGTAATTGTGTTCTCAACCGGGGAGCTGTAAGTAGCTAGGGCACGATAGCCTAAACATCGGCCCTGGGACAGACTCCCCGTAGCGCTCGCGTTGCGGAATCAATTTCTATTGAGGAGTAAGCTGTCGCCATGAAAGGCCAAACCCGAAATTATTTAAATGAAGACTGGATTGAAGACCAAGAAGTAGAAGAAATAGCTGAGCGCCGAGAACGCAAAAATGATGATCGCCCACCGCCTAATCCGCGTCAACAAAAGGCCAAGGAATGGGGTCGGGCAATGGCGAAATATCATCGTCAGCGCAAAAAAGAAGGCCGCCAATAAAACCAAAAGCCCGCTGCAACAAGTGCAGCGGGCTTTGTTGTGGATGCTTGATGGATTAGTTGAAGATTTCGCGTAAAGCAACGAAGTTATCGATCACTGAAGGCGTTACTCGACGTACTGTATTCACATACGAGTTAAGGTTTGAACAGGTAAAACATTCTTCGGTGATAACTACGGCTGAGAGAACTGGCATATCTTTGCCATGATGAGCGCTATATTCATAATGGTAGACAGGGCTGCCACTATGGCCTGCACTAAGATCACATTTGACATCGTAGCGCATTGACCAACCAGCGCCATCCAAATTTTTGAACCAACGTGCGCCACAATCGTTCGGATCACCATACATGCGGGCTACTTGGCAACCTGCTGGCGCATTGCCGCGAGTCGCACCATCGCCATTACAATTTGGGTAGCCCCGATTATAGCTGGTGGTGTTCTTCAAATAGCTGGCCGTACGTGGCGCAACGCCCATCCACGAGGTCGTATCGCCTAAACGATCAGGCACAACGATCATCCCAATGTCCCAACGACGACGATTGCTTTGGTTAGGGTCGCGCCATTCTTCAAACGTCCAATACCACGATTCAACTGGTGGCGATGGATTGAGCGTAATTACGCTTGATCCATACGGTGCCGAGCCGCTGCCTGTGCCATTGCGCCCAGGCGTTACTTTGGTGGTAAACCACACGTTGGTGCCTACACGATTGATACAGTGTGCCGCTGTAATTAAGTGGCGTGGGCCAACAAACGTGCCAGTACAGTTGGAATCTTGGTTACCGCTTACCCGCGAAAATTGGCTGATTGTGCGTAATGGATATTGGCTGGTATTAGTTTTTAGTTGGCGGTTATCATCGCCATTGCTCCAGCCAAAGGGCGTGAACACTTCGCTTTGCTTGCTGCGCTGGGGTGCTGGGGCATCGATGTTGCCCGAGTAATCGCTTGGCGCGTTGCCGCTGAGCAAATTATTGCGTTCGTAGCAATCACGGATGCTGCTCACCGCATTGGCTTGCATCACCACCCGAAATTCCTTCAAGGTTAGGGTGTTGAACACCCGAAACGTGGCGGTCGCCGCAGGCACTGGCTCGCGTTCGTAAGGCTCATCATCGCCAGTTTCTAATGGCTCAACTGGCATGGTTGGTGCTTCGCTGGTCAGCACGCCAGTCGTAATAAATTCGACCGTCAAGTTGCGATTGACTCGTTGGACTCCGCTTGGTGGATTGGCTTGGCTCAACTTGGTTTTGAGCGCGTTCAATTGGAATGGATCGCCAGTCAAACATGGTTGGGCGCTGTTGGTTTGGGCTGAGGCTGAGCTGCTAGTCATTGAGAAACTGCCAGCTAAGAGGCCAACCGTACCAAGCAGGCTCAGCGTCGAGCGCCAAAGGTGATGGGTTCTGCGTTTCATTACTACACTCCTTCTTTGATTTCGATGGGTGTAGCATAGCAGCGTGACGCTGAGCAAAAGTCTCATTTCACGACTAAAAAGTCTCACACTTGAATTGGCAAGACCAAGCCATCGTAGGCAAGTTGCACATGGCTGGGCAGGTTGGCGTTCTCAGTTTTATAATCGAGGCTATGGCTGGTATGCACAAAAAATGTTTGCTGTGGCTGAATTCGCTCAACCGCCGCCAATGCTTGCGCAACCGTAAAATGCAACGGGTGTGGCTCATGGCGCAAGGCCCCAATTACCAAGGTTTTTACGCCATGCAATAGTTCAAATGTTGGCTCAGGAATATGGCTCACATCAGTCATATAGGCCAAATCGCCAATCCGAAAGCCCAAAATCTGCCAGTTGCCATGCTCAATTGGCAAGGGAATAAGCGCCACATCGCCGATGCTAAAGGCTGTGCCATCAAGCTGCTTGAGGCTCAAACTTGGCCGCGTTGAAGCCGATTCGCCGCTGGCAAAGGCATAATCGTATTGATAGCGAATCCGATCGAGGGTAAATTGGTTGGCATACAGCGGCAAGCTGCGTGGAGTATTTAAGGTAAATGGCCGCAAATCATCGATGCCACCAATATGGTCTTGATGCGGGTGCGTCACCAACACCGCATCAAGTTGCGCGAGACCTTGGCGCAAGCCTTGAATCCGCAAATCAGGGCCAGGATCGATCAAAATCGTTGTAGTTGGGCTTTGAATTAATGCGGCGGTGCGGGTACGCTGATTGCGCGGCTCATTCGAAGTACACACTGCGCAGTCACATGCCATCATTGGCACACCCATGGAGCCGCCACAGCCCAAAATTGTCAATTGCATCAAACCCACTCCTTGGTAGCCCATTCAAAAATCGAGTGCAGCTAGTATTTTAGCATGGCCCAAGCAGTTTTGCCGTTACAATGGAGCGAGCTTTGTTGATTGTTGGAGGTTGGAATGCGTGCAGTTGTTGAGTTAAATCGTGCTGAGCTGGTGACGATTTGCGCGGTGGTCAGCGCCGCAACGATTATGGGCGTTGAGCCAGCGGCCAATCCGAGTGAGCATGCCCAGTTGTTGCAGCAGGGCGAAGCCAGTTTGCGCCAACGCAATCTCGCCCAATCTGATCACGATGGCATGTTGATGATCGCCCGCGATACCTTGGCGCTGGTCGCAACCTGTGCCTATCCCCAACGCAGCCTAATTTTGCATCATCTGCCAAGCAATGGCGCATTGTTGCAGGCCTTTGGCCATAAACACGCCGATTCGGTGGTGTTTCACGAGGTGCTTAATCCTGATGCGCAACGCTTGCAGGCGCTTGGTTCATTGGAGGATTTGGCTCGCCATGTGCTCGATTGGTGTGGCTATGCTGGGGTTGCGCAAACGCCGCTGCGCTTTCATATTCAAAGCACGGTTTTGGCCGCAGCCCGTAGCCTAATCGAACGCAGCGAGGAGCAAGCAGCCTTGCAAGCCTTGGCTGATTCTGGAGTTTCGGCGCAAGCAGCCAGCGTATTTATTGATATGTTGAGCCAAAACCACACAACCAGCATTTTCAATGCAGTGGTGTATCAGGGCCAACAGGTGTTAAGCCGCGAATATACGCTGTTGCAGGCAGACGATCAGGCCTTGCTGATGACCCAAACCAATATCGAACAAGATCTCTATCAATTGGAAACAACCAGCCGCGAACGCTTGGTCAGTTTGTTGCTTCAATCGTTAGCATAGTTTAGAAGGACTGGGCGTGAATTCGCAGAACTCAAATCAGCTTATTCAGGGCGAAATGCTTGACGTTATCGCCACAATCGCGCCACAATCGATCGATTTGTTGTATCTCGACCCGCCGTTTGCTGCTGGCCGAGTGTTTGCCGATAGCGCTGGAGCCTTTGATGATCGTTGGCACGGTGGCTTGAACGAATATTTGGCTTGGCTTGAACAACGGTTGCTCGCAGCGCGCCAGCTGGTGGCTGAGCATGGCTCATTGTTTTTGCACCTTGATCGGCGCGCGGTGCACTATGCCAAAGTGCTGCTTGATCGGGTTTGGGGCTTCGATTGTTTTCGCAATGAAATTATTTGGCATTACACTGGGGGCGGTCGCGCGCGCCGCAGCTTTTCGCATAAGCACGATACAATTCTTTGGTATAGCAAGCATCCCCAACAATGGACGTTTAATTTGCAGGCAATGCGCCAACCCTATAAAGCAAGCAGTGGTTTTGCCAAGGCGGGCATTCGTTCGGCGGCGGGTAAGCACTATTTGCCGCATCCTGATGGCACGCCGGTTGATGATGTCTGGGATATTCCCATGCTCAACCCGATGGCTGCCGAGCGCTTGGGCTACCCCACCCAAAAGCCTGAACGCTTGTTGGAGCGAATTATTCTCGCTGCCAGCAATTCAGGCGATTTGGTTGCCGATTTGTGTTGTGGCTCTGGCACGACGGCGGCGGTGGCGCAACGCTTAGGGCGACGCTGGATTGCTGCTGATCAATCGACAGATGCCTTGGCTTTAGTCCGCACGCGCTTGCGTCAGCAGGCTGCCGAATGGCACGAGCACCTTATCCCGCCTCAGCCAGATTGGCTTGCCGCCAAGCATTAAGCGCCGTCGCTGCCACGGTTGAATCCCAATCTTGGCCGATTGCTTGATCGATCACGCCTTGCATGTTATTGCCAAGGCTGTTTGGTTGTGCCCGCAAATGATCGAGCACATTGGCCAGGGCAATAATTTGGGCGCTGCGGGTTGGATATTTGCTGCCATGTGGAAAGCCAGTGCCATCGAGCCGTTCGTGATGCTCAGCCAGCAACGGAATCAGGCTGCGCAAACTTGGATAGGCCTGCAAAATTGCGATGCCTTCATTGACATGCTGCTGATAGAGCGCAAACTCCCAATGTGGACTGCCAAGCGCTGGGCGAACCACCACACTGCGCGGTAGGCGGGTTTTGCCACAATCGTGCAAAAGCGCTGCCAGCCAAAGCTGCTGATGTTCGTACTGTGGTAATCCCAGCGTTTGGCTCATATGCCATGCCATGTGGCTAACTCGCAGCGAATGTTGATAAAGTTGGTACGAATGGCGCGCAATCGAATTTAAAATTAAGTGGGCTTCGTAGGGTAAAGTGAATGAGTTTGGCAGCAAGGCTGCAATCTCACGCGGAATGGAATGCCAAAGTTCCGGAAAAGCTGTTGTGTCCATGCCGCGTTCTCCTTCGGCTAAAGCCTGCCTGATTCAATATTGCCCCATTGCCATGCAACGTTCAATGGCGCGGTTTGTAAGTGCTGAGTGACAGTGATGGTTTCAATATCACCCCATTGCCAGGCCGTGTTGAGTGGTTCTGTTTGCAGTTGCTGGGTGGCAGTGATGGTTTCGATGTCACCCCATTGCCAAGCCGTGTTGAGTGGCGCGGTTTGCAGTTGCTGGGTGGCGGTGATGGTTTCAATATCGCCCCATTGCCACGTAGTGTTAGTTGGCGCTGGTGTATCAAATTGAAGTGTTTGGCTGCTTGTGAGGGCAGTGTAAACAAAACTGACCAAAATCAGGCCGAAGGTTGCGAAGGCGAGTAGGATGCGGCGACTAATTGCTGATGAGTTGTACACTGAGAGCCTCCTAAGCTGTATCAATTTGGGTCTGGACACAGCTTCGTTTTCTCGGTGCGACAACTCTGTGAAAGGCGTGCGACAAGCATGCGACAATTGTTTTAGATGTATTTAATTGCTGGGTTTTATCTGATATTTAAAAATTAAAAAAATCAGCCATGGCGTAGCGAACGACGCTCATGACTGATCGATTTAAGCAAGTTTATTTTAATTTATTGCTGAATTAACTGCCGCCGCCGTAATAACACCAGCATGGGCCATAAACAGCAGCTTGCGGCCACAAACGCTGCGGGGAGTCCCATGCGACTGGCGATTAAGCCAATGATTGGGCCACCTAAAATTTGGCCGAAGGCATCAGCTTGGCTAGTCATCGAGATAATTGTCGCGCGACTGCGACTTTCAATTAGCCGATTGAGCCAAGCGCTATACAACGGTTGAATGCTTTGGCGTAACATTCGAATTAACATAATCCAAAATAAGGCTATAGCAAATTGTTGGGCCAATGCTAAACCGAGCAGGCCCACTGCCAACATGCCATATTGCCAACGTAAGAGCCACATGCTGCGTTCGCTGGTGTTGCTGGCCAAGCGTTTAATCACGCTAACCGCCAATAAACTGGCTAGCGTTTCAAGCGCTGCAATTGCCCCAAACCATGTGACTGGCTGCCAATTTAGCCATGTTGGCAGGCCAATAGTGGTCAGCAAATGTGCTTCCCACAGCCGATCGTAGCCTTCGGAAGCAGCGCCAGCAATTGCACTGATCAGCAATAAACTCATCAGCACTGGCTGCCCACGCACTGCTTGCCAGCCATGACTAAACGTGGCCCCAAAGCGGCCCCAACTTTGGCGTTCAGTGGCAGGCGCGCGAGCAAACCCCGTTTCGGGCATCAACCAACGCATCCCAAGCGCCAAGCCAACCAAGCCAACGCCACCGCTAATCATCGGCCAACGTAGGCCAAGCTTGGCAAGTAACACGCCGACCCCAATACCTACTAAACTAGCGATGCTATTAAGCTGAGCGGCCTTGAGAAACAGCGGCTCGACCGCCTCAACGCCAATTTCATCGGTAATCCACGCTTCGGTTGCGCCACTGATCAAGGCATAGCCCAAAGCCCAAACCACTTGGGCCAATAAACTGCCAATAAAACTGCCGAGCCAAACCTCGCTGAGCGCTCCTAAGCCCAAAAATGCTATCCCAAGCACCACCGATAAACGCCGACTATAGACATCGGCGATAACTCCCGTCGGAATTTCCAAGCTGAAGGCTGCCGCCTCCAGCACCGTGCCCACCAACACCAATTGCAATGGATCAAGCCCAAGCACTTGAATTCGATACAGCATTGAGGCGGTAAAAATACAACTCAACAACAGTCGGCTACTAAATTCCAAAATCAGATAAATCAAACGCGCTTGCGGTTGCACATGCAACTCCTGCTAGAACAACGATTAACCCAGCATGGCAAGAATCAGCGCGCTTGTTAATATTCCCTCACCCCAACCCCTCTCCCACGGAGCGAGAGAGGGGCTTTAACCCTATGGTTGTGTCGCAATTTGTCGGCGAAACACAAATGCTCCCCCTCGCCCGCATTTCGTGGGCGAGGGGGCTGGGGGGTGAGGGAAGTTTACAGTTGCTGATACTCAACCCGAACAAGTCCAGCAGTGTGTAATAGGATTTGCATGCAATACCTCCAGTAAAAAATTCTAGTTGAGGTATACCAAGTTTTGGCTAACTTGAACTCAGTCGGATGTTGTATCTCCAACACAATGCTAACGTAGAAGCCTTCTCGTGGTGGGCTGGGCTATGCTACAATCGGCCTAGCGGTTAAATTCCGATTTAGAAGTTTGCAAAAGGAGTAGCGACCTATGGCTGAGCAACACGACGTTGCCAACGAGCGCGAACAGTTTCAATTTCAAGCTGAAATTCAACAAGTTTTACATATTTTGATTCACTCGCTGTATACGCACCGCGAGATTTTTGTGCGCGAATTAATTTCGAATGCCTCCGATGCCTTGAATCGGGTGCAATTCGAGATGTTGACCAACCAAGATGTGCGCGATCCTGAGTTGGAATTGGCAATCACGCTCGAAGCCGATAAAGATGCCCGCATCATTCGGATCAGCGATACTGGCATCGGCATGACCCGCGATGATATGATTAAAAACTTGGGGACGGTTGCCCAATCAGGTGCAAAGGCCTTCTTGCAAAAGCTCGGCGAAGCCAACCCAACCAATAGCAGCGAAATTATTGGTCAATTTGGCGTAGGCTTCTACTCGGTCTTTATGGCCGCCGATGAAGTACGGGTTACTTCCTTGTCGCACCAGCCCGATGCAACTGCATGGCGCTGGACTTCGCGCGGCGAAGCAACCTATACCTTGGAAGCAGCCGAACGCAGCGAACGCGGCACGACGATCGAAATCGTGCTCAAAGAAGATGCAGAAGAATACGCCGAACGCTGGAAACTTGAACAAATTGTGCGCCAACACTCAAATTTCGTGGCCTTCCCAATCTATTCAGCTGAGGGCGACGAAAAGAAGGTGCTCAATCAACGCACCGCTCTGTGGCGCAAGCAACCACGCGAAGTCACCCAAGAAGAATATAATGATTTCTATCGCCAAACCACGATGGATTTCAGCGAACCACTGAGCACTGTGCATATCAGCACCGATGCACCAGTCGATTTGCATGCAATTTTGTTCTTGCCCGCCAAACGCGAGCAAGGCATGATGCGCCAAATTCCTGATCCAGGCTTGAAGCTCTACTCGCGCAAGGTGCTCATCCAAGATCGCAATGAAGAATTGTTGCCCAAGCATTTGCGCTTTGTCCAAGGCGTGGTCGATTCGGAAGATCTGCCGTTGAATGTCTCGCGGGAAACGGTGCAAAGCAGCGGGACGTTGCGCCAAATTGCCAAAATTATCACCAACAAAATCACCAAAGAAATTGAAACGTTGGCCGATAACGATGCCGATAAATTTGCTGATTTCTGGCGTGAATTTGGGCCATATTTCAAAGAAGGCTTGGTCACTGATCCCGGCACGCGCAGCCAAATCGAACCACTTTTGCGCTTCCACTCGACCAACAGCGAGGGCTTGACCAAGCTCAGCGAGTATGTCGAACGCATGAAGGAAGGCCAAGAAGATATTTATTATGTGATTGCCGACAATGTGGAAACCGCCCGTCGTTCGCCGCACCTCGATTATTTCAACGAACGCGGCTACGAAGTGCTGTTGATGCATGAAACAATCGATAGCTTTGTTATCTCAAGCTTGCGCGATTTCCAAGGCAAAAAACTGCGCTCAGTCGATGATGCCGATATTGCTGGCGACGATGTTGAGCTGGAAGGCGCGCTCTCAGCTGCAACCCTCGGCCAACTTGGCGACCGCATCAAAGAATTATTGGGCGAGCAAATTAGCGAAGTTCGTGGCTCGAAGTTGCTGCGCAGCAATCCGGTGCGTTTGGCCGCAGCTGGCGATGATATGGGCCGCGATATGGATCGCATCCGGCGTTTGATGGGCCAAGAATATAGCGTGCCAAGCAGAATTCTTGAACTCAACCCACGCCACGCAATTGTGCATAACTTGGCAGCATTGCTCGACGAGCCAGATCAAGGCGAGTTGTTCAAGGTTGCGGTTGAGCAATTGTATGGTACGGCTTTGTTGGGCGAAGGCTTGCACCCCAACCCCAGCGAGTTGATCAGCGGCGTACACGCCTTGATCGCCGCCGCCACTAAAAAATAATACGTTTGAGATCCCCTCACCCCAACCTCTCTCCCACCTAGCGGGAGAGGGGCTTTTGGTTTAAGAAGGGGACTTTGTAACCACGAGAATCCCCAACCTGCGACCGATTTTACTCCAACTACTTCAGCCTATGCTTAGCAACGTTAAGTTGTACGTGTAATGGTTCATTGCGTTAACGATAGATTGCCCCCTCACCCCCTAGCCCAATCTCCCGCCCGCAAGGCGAGGGGGAAACACGAAAATAGTGCTCCCCTCGCCCGCGTTCAGTGGGAGAGGGGCTGGGGATGAGGGCATGAATCTCGTTGCCAATCTAACGAACCACTACATGGACGTTCTAGCAAATGAGGTGAACGATGAGTGATGAGTTTGTAGCCTTTCCCAAAATTGCTCGCTTGGCACGCCAAATTATTGTGACCGAGAAAATTGATGGCACCAATGCCTGTATTTCGATTAATCAACAGGGCGAGATTCGGGCTGGCAGCAGAAGCCGCTGGATAACCGTTGATGATGATAACTATGGATTTGCGGCGTGGGTTGCTGCCAACCACAATGCACTGCTTGAGCTGGGCGTTGGTACGCACCATGGCGAATGGTTTGGCCACCGCGTTGGCAAGCGCCAATATGGGCTGAACGAACGGCGCTTTGCCTTGTTCAATACCTCGCGCTGGAACGCCGAAAATTGCCCTGCTTGCTGCGAGGTTGTGCCCGTGCTCTACGATGGTATTTTTGATACTGCTGCTATCGAAGCATGTTTGGACGATTTGCGCATCAATGGCAGCCATATGGTTGCTGGCTTTATGCAGCCGGAAGGCGTGATTATCTATCACACTGCTGCCGACATCTTTTTCAAAAAAACCATGCCCAACGATGGAGCCAAAGGCAAAATTTAAACAATAAACATCGATCTTAATCAAACAGGCGCGCGATCAAGCTTGATCGCGCGCTTTTTTCATTCAAATTCTAAAGAAATACTTAAGATTTTAATTGACTCTTTACAAATTTATACTATTATCGCTGATGGGAATGTTCCTGCATTCGCTCTGGACTCTTGGACATTCGCACGTGTAGCCATCGCATCCTAGCCTCGTTCTACCCACGATCAATACCCAACGCTGAGTGTCCTCAATCAAAGGAGATTGTCGCTATGTGGTCGAACCTAAGCCGTTCGCGGTCGTTGTTGACCATTGCGCTCCTTGGGGTCTTGCTTGGTTCACTGAGTTTGTTACCAACGCACACCACCAAGGCCGCGATTACCGCCTATCAAGCCGCCGATCCGAATCTCGCCCCGTATGCCCAAAATGTGCTCGATCGTTTCGTCCAATACAAAGGTCAGTATTGGCTCGGCGGTCAGCAAGAAGTGCACTGGGATAATGGCCGCAAAGACGAAATGTCGAACGCCGTCTATGCCCGCACCAATCCCCAACGCTACCCCGCCCTGCGCGGCTGGGATTTTCCCATCGGCGGCGCATTGCCCAACGATGGCCAATGGATGATCGACGCGATTATCAGCGATTGGACTAACGCCAAGGTTATTCCAACCATCAGCCAACACTGGACTCCCGTTGCCAGCCAAGGCACCAACCACCAAGATATGTTCACCGTGGTTGATATCGACAATATGTTTGTCAACGGCACAACTGAGCGCAATAATTATTTGATTTGGCTCGATAATATTGCCGATGATTTGCAACAACTCGAAGATGCCAACGTGCCAGTGCTATGGCGACCATACCACGAGGCTGGTGGCGGTTGGTTCTGGTGGGATAAAGATAATGGCGCGACCAATTATCGCCGCCTTTGGGATGATATGTTCAGCTATTTGGTGACCACTCGTGGCCTGCACAACTTGATCTGGGTTTGGACACCTGGAGTCAAAGGGGTCAGCACCGCTTGGTATCCCGATGGCCAAGCAGATATTTTGGGCAGCGACGTGTACAACGAAACCTCGGGCAATTATGTCAGCTGGTACGAAGATCTTGGCCGTTTTTCGCAAACCAAGATTAAAGCCCTCAGCGAAACCGACTATATGATGGACCCAGCGCTTTTGAGCAGCGCCCCCTTTGCCTACTTTATGATCTGGCATACCGATATGTTTTATCGCAATAGCGATAGCCGGATTCAGAGCACCTATGCCCACTGGGCAACCTTGAATCGAACCAATGTTGGCCAGCTTTGGAATGGTACGCTTGGGATCGCTCCCACAGCGACCCCAGGTACGCCAACCCCAACTCCATTGCCCGGCATCGTCGTCAGCGATTTCGAAGATGGCATGCTGCAAGGCTGGACTGGCTCGAATTTAATTTCTGGGCCGGTTGTAACTACTGATTGGGCCGCCAATGGCCAACGTGGCATCAAAGCCCAAGTTGATTTGGCCGCTACGCCAGCAGCAATTCAGTTGCCAATTCAGCTAAACTTGGCAGGCCAATCACGCATCCAAATTCGCTTGAGCGCCCAAAATTTTGGGAACGGTCTCAACGCCAAGCTCTACATCAAAACTGGCAGCGCTTGGAATTGGAAAGATAGCGGCACAGTGTTGCTTGATTCAGGCACCAGCTTGCTGACGATTGAATTAGCTGGTGTACCAGATATTAACCAAGTGCGCGAGTTGGGGGTTGAATTCAATGCCTTGACTGGCAACACTGGCACGGCAACGATCTACGCCGATTATTTGACGGTTGGTGTGATCAATACTAATCAGCCAACCCCAACTCCGGGGCCAATCGCCACGGCTACGCGCACGCCAACTCAAGTGCCAACGGCGACTTCGACCAGCGTGCCAACCGCCACCCGCACGCCAACGCAAGGCCCAACTTCGACTTCAATCAGCATTCCAACGGCGACTTCGACCAGCGTGCCAACCGCAACCCGAATTCCCACCCAAGTGCCAACTGCCATCCCAACCAACACTGGCGGCGCTTGCAAGGTCGAGTTTAAAGTCCCAAGCCAATGGGGCTCGGGCTTCATTGCCGATGTTACCGTGACCAACCTGCAAGCAAGTGCCTTGAATGGCTGGAACGTCAAGTTCAACTTGCCCAACGGCCAAACCATCAGCAACCTGTGGAATGGCACGGTCAGCCAAACTGGCAGCGCAGTCACGGTCAGCAACGCTGGCTGGAATGGCTCGATTGCAGGCAACGGTGGCAGCGTCAACTTTGGCTTCCAAGGTGTTGGTAGCCCACCAAGCTTGGCCAGCAGCGCCTTCCAACTCAATGGCGTAACCTGCCAATAAACTACATTTCAACGCACCAACGACGATCTCAGCAATGGGATCGTCGTTGGTTTTTTTAATCCTCTCACCCCAACCCTCTCCCGTGGCGCGGGCGAGGGGCTTTAACGATGTGATTTTTACGTGATTGGTGGTGAACATGGGTGCTCCCCTCGCCCGCGTTTTCGTGGGAGAGGGGGTTGGGGGTGAGGGAATGCTCCACCGCCGACCAATCGCTCTTAATTAAAAGGAGAGGGGCTGAGGGCGAGGGGCTTTAACGATGTGGTTTTTACGTGATTGGTGGTGAACATGGGTGCTCCCCCTCGCCCGCGTTTTCGTGGGAGAGGGGGTTGGGGGGTGAGGGAATTCATTTTGCACCTAGGTGCTAGCTTGCTGCTGGTATGATGAAATCATTGGCTTATAGGTAGCATTCAATGATTTTTATTCTGCAATCGATTGCCCTCGCAATTTCCATTTTTAATGCAATTATCTGTTTATGGCTGGGCATGACCGTGACGCTTGATGGCGGGCGTGAACGTGGCCCGCGCTTGGCGGCGGCTGGTTTGCTGATGGCTGGCGTGTTCTTTTTGATTCACGCGGCGATTATTGGCCGTGGCCCGCCGGTGGTTGATGTTGGCTTGCCCTTTTGGTGGCGGGTTATCAGCGTGGTTTCGTTGCTCGCACCCTATGCTTGGTATGCCACAATGATTTGGTATACGGGCGTGAGCGGCCAAAGCCTGCGTATTCATAAATTGCTGCTGTTTACGATGGGCATTTTTATTGGGATTTTGGGCCTAGTGCTGACCGCAATTTACCCGTTGCCCCAAGAAGCCCGCATTTTGGCCTTGAAATTTGTGCCCGCATGGCTGGTTGCCAACTTGCCATTTATCGTCGCAGGCTATCTTTTGGCCTTGATAATGTGTTTTAGCCTGCCAATTCATGCCTTGCTGACTGGCCCCGGGCGGCGCAATAATCTGCCACATCAAGCGTGGTTGCGGGTGCGATCGTGGCTAATTCGCACCTCATTACTTGGTTTGCTGGCGGGAATTGTGGCCCTGATCGGTGCCGTGGTGGTCTTTTCGCAAGGCTCCTCGGTGCGCACGCCAGAGGTGGCATGGCTGGCCGATCGCGCAATCGAACTTTTTTTTCAATTAGATGTGATGGTGTTGATTGTGGTTGCGGCCGCCTTGGGTGCTGCTGGCCAAGCCATGGGTGCTTATGCCGCCTTTACCGATCGCCCCTTGCCACAGTGGAACCGCATCGATCAATGGCGTTGGTTGGTGGCAATTGCTGGCGGTTTTGCCTTGATGGTCGGCGTTAGTTCTGCCTTGCAAGTTGCCTCGATCTATATTGTGTTGTTTGCGACAACCTTGGCTTCGTTGGCCTATGGCTTGTTGAGTTGGCGCTATCGGGTTGAGCATGAAGCCTTTATGGAGCGCTTGCGGCCTTTCGTCGGCAGCTTGCACTTTCAAGATCGCTTGCTTGATGGCGGAGCCAGCCTTTCTGCTTCGGTCGAGGGCTTGGTCGAGGCGATTAGCCGCGATGTGTTGCGCGCCGAACGTGCTTGCTTATTGTTGCGTGATGCAGTACCTGGCTTGCCCAAAGTAATCAGCTATCATTGGGGCCAAACGCCAACCCCCATTCTTGAGCAATTGCCAATTTCCTCAGAACGCCGTACCTCGGGGATTCAATTAAAAGCCCAAAGCGGGGCTGAATGGGCCATTCCATTGTGGGATGGTCGCGGTTTGGCTGGGGCATTGGTGCTTGGTTCTCCCCAAAGCGGCGCGGTGTATAGCGAGGAATTAATGGAAGTTGCGGCGGCCTGCTGCGCCCGTTTGACCGATGCCTTGGCTGGCGAACGGGCGGCGCGCATGTTGGGCGATGTGTTGCGCCAGCGAATTGCCGAAGTCAAAGTGTTGGGCAGCCAAGGCCGCCGCACCTTGCACGACGATGTGTTGCCGCAAATTCACGCCGCGCTGATTCATTTGAGTGCAGTTTCGGCCAACGACCCACTGGCCCAACAAACGATTCAGGCTTTATCCGAGGCTCATACCAAACTTTCGGCGTTGATTCGCTCGTTGCCGCCTGCAACGCCGCATCGCTTGGCTCAAGGTGGCTTGGCGCAAACCTTGCACGATATGGTTTTGGTTGATTTTGGCAATGCCTTTGATCAGGTAACGTATCGCGTTGCCCCCGCTGCTGAAGCCCGTTTGGCCGATACCCCGCAGTTTATTGGCGAAGTGATTAGCTATGCCTTGCAAGAAACATTGCGCAATGCAGCCCGCCATGCTCGTGGCAACGATCCGCGCCGCCACTTGAATCTCAACGTTCAGATCGATTGGCAACATGGCTTGGTGGTCGATATTCGTGACGATGGCGTGGGCATGAGCGCAAATCCATCAAGCTCTGCTGGCAGCGGCAGCGGCCTGCGATTACATCGCGGCTTGTTGATGGTGATTGGCGGCAGCCTGACAATTTCCACTCCTGCCCAAGGCGGCACGCAGATTCATATGCAAGTGCCTGAAGAGTTGTGGAATTTGCCAGTGCTTGAGCCAGAAGAAATTGCTTGAATCCTTAGCGATTTAATCCACGATGAATCTGATCGAGTGCCTGCGCCGTGCCATGCTCAGCTTGAATCTGCTCGCCAAGCTGGGCTGCACGCTCGCGAATCGCTGTTTGCTTGGTTACCTGATTGATTGCCGCAACCAAGCGATCGAGCGTCAGTTGCTTGCGCGGAATGGGCGCAGAACCTACGCCAAGCTCAGCAACCCGCCGCCCCCAGAATGGTTGATCGAAGGAAAATGGTACGACGATTGAGGGCTTGCCACTGCGTAACGCCGCGCCAGTTGTGCCAGCGCCGCCATGATGCACAATCGCCGCCATTTGGGGGAAAAGCCAATAATGTGGCACATCCTTAACGAACAACAGCTGTTCGTTAGCATCCGTCGTTTCGCCTAAAGCTCCCCAGCCGCCAGCCAAAATTCCCCGTTGCCCTGTGCTCGCTAAGGCCTCGCTCACAAGCTTGGTTAATTGCTGTGGATCTCCGCCCATCATGCTGCCAAAGCCAATATAAATTGGTGCAGGCCCAGCAGCGAGAAAATCGGTTAGTTCAGCTGGTGGCGACCAGTCGCTCGACGGCGGCAGAAACCAAAATCCTGTAACTTGGTGTTGAGCGGGCCAGTCGTTTGGGCGAGGCATCACATAGTTGCTATAGGCATGCAGCCGTAGCGCAACCTGCCCACGAATCTTGGCAAATGGGCTACCGAAGCCATACGGTGGCAAGCCAAGCACCTGTGTTCGCACTCTATTAACAGTTGGTCGGAAAATTTGCCAAAAAATCTGCTCAAACCCAAGGTGGGTCAGATAGTTGGCAACGCCACCAAGTTTTAGCCAGCTTGGGGCAATCGGCGATGGAAATGCGCTGGTGGGAGTTACTGGTTGCAGCACTGCTTCGATAAACGGCACTCCGATTTTTTCGGCGAAGCTGGCAGTTTGGGGACCAGTGCCAATGATGCAATCAGTGCCTTGGCATGCGTGCAAGGTTTCGTGGGCAACTTGCTCAATCAGCTCATTTAATTCATTGCGCAAGCTTTTTAACAAACGGATCGAATTCTGCGATTTGCCTAAGCTTGCCATTCGTTCGCGCAAGTAGGCTTGGATGTCAACCCCAACCGAGGCAAACGGCACGCCTGCTGCTTGGCTCAAATCGGCAAAATTGGCAGGGCCAATCAGCTTAACGGTATGCCCAACGTGATGTAATGCCCGGCCAAGCGCCAAATAGGGCTGTACATCGCCCCGCGAACCGTAACTCACAATCGTAATATCCATCGACGATACCTCATGTCTAGGCCATGTATGGATCGGTTTCGCTTGATTACTATGTAATAAATATCACAATCTAGGGCAAGTGTCTAGGATAAAGGGAGGAATTGGTTGCGGAAACAAAAAAGCAGCTAAAACCACAAACGGCTCGCATAATGGAGCCGCTTGTGGGAGAGAAGAGAGAGGAGAAGGTTTGATTGCATTATAGCTTGCTTCACTGCATTGTCAAATTAGAGCAACATTAACGAGCCGCAGTTGGTAAGGCATAATGCTGGGCAATTAATTGTTGATAGTTCTGCCATTCGCTGGCCCAGTGCTGCGCATCCCAGCCCAATTCCTCGGTGCAGATCGCCTGAATTTGGGCCTGATAGGCCGCCGCGCCATTTGGCAGCAACATGCCCAAACGACTACGCCGCAAGAGCAAATCGCTCAAATTGGTTACTGCTTCGTAACGAGCAGCCCAGCGCATTTCGGCCCATAAACTTGGCAAGCCTTCGATGGCCGCAAACTCATGGGCTGGAAGTGCTTGTAGCATCGCTGGCGCTTCAGCGGCATAGCGCCCCAATAAGCGTTGCTTGATCTGGGACGCTAGGTTACCAGCCAAATCAGCTGGCGCAGGATTAAGCCGTGGGGCATGCGGCCAAAGCTTAATTTGGGGCAAGCGTTGGCGTAAAAGCTTCAAGGCTTCTAGCGCAATTAAACGAAAGGTGGTTAATTTGCCTCCGGTTACGGTGAGCAGCCCTTGCTCTTGCCACAAGACATAATCGCGCGATTCCTTGGAGGGATCGCTGGCTCCCGTATCGACCACTGGCCGCACGCCGCTCCAAGTCGAAATGACGTTTGTTGAATCTAAACCCAAGCTTGGAAAGGCGGTTTGCACTGCTTCGAGCAAATAGGCAACTTCGGCGGGACTGATGCTTGGCTCTTGCCATAAGTCTGGTTCGTGATCAAGGTCGGTTGTACCAACGATGCTCACCCCTTCCCACGGCACAAAAAAGACTGGCCGCCGATCGCGGGGATGCTCAAGGTTAATCGCTTGGGCTAGCGGTAATGCTGCTTGGGCAAACACCAAGTGGCTGCCACGCAATGGCCGCATTTTAGCTGGTGCCTGAATCTGTTGCCGCAACTGATCAACCCAAACCCCAGTTGCATTGATAATTGCTTTGGCTTTGAGGGTTTGCTCACGGTCGCCGAGTTGATCGTGCACCACAACGCCCACAACTTGCTCAGCTTCACGAACTAATTGCGTAACTGCTGCATAATTCAATAAGCTTGCACCTGCTGCCGCTGCTTCGCGCAAAATTCGCAAAACCAACCGCGCATCATCGGTTTGGGCATCACTGTAGCGCAACCCAGCCGTTAGTTTGGTTTCATCGAGGTAGGGCGCAAGCAAACGCAAATTGGGCAGGCTCAAATAATGGGCTTCGCTGCGGCGAGCTAAGGCATCGTAGGCCAATAATCCCGCCTGATAAACCCAACGCTTCAGCGGCTTGCCTTGGGGCAGCCCAATCAAAAAGCCCAACGGCCCAACTAAACCAGGTGCTTCATTCAAGAGTTGTTCGCGCTCAACCACCGAATCGTAGGTTACCCGCACTTGGCCTTGAGCCAAATAGCGCAAGCCACCATGCACTAATTTTGATGAGCGGCTTGAAGTTCCCCAAGCAAAATCGCGGGCTTCGAGCAAAAGCGCATTGAGGCCAGAGCGCGTCGCTTCGCGCAATAAACCTGCGCCGGTAATGCCACCACCAATGATGATTACATCCCATTCTTGCTGTAGCTCACTCCATGTGCGTTCGCGCCAAGCAGCATTCCATTGCAAACGTGGGTTCATTGGCCATCCTCATATAATTTGGCGGGGTTTAGCAAGCCCTGCGGGTCGAAATGTTGGCCAAGTTGTTGCAACGCTCCAATTCCCAAGCGGCCTTTCTCGGCTTCAAGATAAGGCCGATGATCAAGCCCCACGCCATGTTGATGACTGATCGTGCCGCCTGCGGCCACAATGGCTTGGCTGGCAGCGGTTTTGAGTTTTTGCCAACGTGCCATGGTTGCTTGGGCATCGTCGCCCAGCCGAAACACATAGGTGGTGTAAATGCTTGAGCCTGTGGCGTAGAAATGCGAAAGATGGGTGAATACGTGCACTTGTTCTTGTTCAGCGGCTAAACCATTGCGCAAGCGATGTTCTAGTTGCTGCAATAAGGGGTTAACGTTTTCCCATGTTGTGGCAGTTTCGACCGTATCTACGCCATAGCCCAGCTCCCAGAGCCGATTGCGCAGATAGGGCGCGCGAAAACGGCCAGCTTGCCACGCTTTGCCAAAGGTTTGGCCGATATGTACCCCGCCGTGTTGGCGAACCAAGCCTAAAACAGCGTGCCGGCTCAGCGCAACTTGGGCTTTGCTACCGATAAATCCAATCAGCAGCATACATTTTTCGGCTCCAACGCCACGCAATTTTAAAAAGCCTTCGAGCAAGCCAATTGCCCGTTCGTGGCCAGCTAAAGCCAAGTTGGTCATGGTTTCGGTGGGCGTGCTTAGGCGGAGCATTCCCAACGGCACGTGGGCTTGGGCAATCGCGCGCGCCGCAGTTTGGGCTTGCTGCCAGTTCGCAAAAAAGATCGCATGCACCACATCAAGCTCGGGAATTGGCCGAATTCGCACCGTGGCCTCGGTGATAATGCCATAGCGACCTTCGGAGCCAAGCAGCATTTCGCGCAGGTCTGGACCTGCCGCCGAAGCCGGAAATGGCGCTAATTCGAGCGAGCCTTGCGGTGTCTCAATACGCCCGCCAGCCCATAATTGCTCAATGCGCCCAAAACCAAGTGATTGCTGACCACTTGAACGGGTGGCAATCCAGCCGCCAAGCGTCGAAAGCTCAAACGATTGGGGAAAATGGCCGAGCGTAAAGCCCAAGGCTCGTAATTGGGCTTCAAGATCGGGGCCTTTTATCCCAGCACCAAAGCTGGCCAAGCGCGCCGTTGGGTTGAGGTCGAGCAAGCGATTGAGTTTGGCAAGGCTGACGGTCAAAATTGGTCGCTCGCCTGCAACGGGATTGATATGGCCCGCCACGCTTGTGCCGCCGCCATAGGGAATCAAGGTTACGTTATTGGTGCTGGCCCAATCGAGCAACTCGCGCACTTCCTGGCTGGTTTGCGGCAAGGCCACGCCATCGGGAATTTGGCCCATATCGCCGCTACGCGTAGCCACCAAATCGGCAAAGCTCTGGCCGCGTGCATGGCGAATTCGTAATTCGGGATCGGTGCTAATGAGCTGGTGTTGGGGCAAGCGTGATGCTGGCACCTTGGCCAGAACATCAGCCAAGCTTACATCCTTTGGTGCTGTGCCAACCCCAATAAACTGCTTCAACAAGCCTAAAATGCCAGCTTTAACCGGATAATCTTTCGTTTCATCGCCCCAACCATTCCAACGGCGCATACTAACCCCTTTGTTTAGTTATTGATTGGTGTTTGTGCTTAATTGTTGCCAAAGTTCGATGCTTTGGTGCATGGCTGCTTGGCTCGCTTGGCGGGCCAGCGCAACATCGTGCGTTTTGGCGGCCTGCAACAGGGTTTGATAAAAATCCGCCGACTGTTGCCGCGCCTGCGCTAACTCAAAATAGTTCAAGGCCATCATGGTGTAGAAACCGCGAAAGCCATTTAAAATCAAGGTATAAATTGGATTTGTCGAAGCGATCGTCAGCTGATGCTGCAATTGCCAATCGAATGCTGCATAGGCCATAGCAGTATCAGCTAATGGCAGGGCTGTTTGCAACAAGCCCACAATTTGCTCAGCGTGATGTTGAATTGCCAGTGCAGTATAGCTTGGGGCTAAATCGAGGCGTACTGCCAGCAGTTGGGGCACAATTTGGGCTGGTAGCTCGGCGCTATGTTGCACCAAACTGCGCAGCACGCCTAGCCCGCCATCCTGCCAAATATTGCAGACCATGGTTGGCTTGCCTTGTTGTACCACGAGCCAGCCATCACGCGCTAAGCGTTGAATTGCCTCGCGCAAAGTTGGCCGTGTAACGCCCAACTGTCCGGCTAGCTCGCGCTCGCTGGGTAAGCTCGTTCCAGCGGCATAGCTGCCACCAATAATCCGTTTGATCAATTGCGCTTCGCAATACGATGCAGGACGTTGTAATTCGCTCATACTCACCAACTGGTCAGACCACTTACCAGCTGAGTATAGAGAATTATTTGCGCTATGTCAAGATGTGGAGGCGAATTGATCCACGAAGGACACGAAGGGCATGAAGGATAGAAACCACGAAGACCGCGAAGTTGTATTTTTTAGCCACGAATTACACGAATTCCACGAAGGAAAATGATCGGGGGTTAGGAAATATAACAATAATCCACGAAATAAATATTTGGGGGTACAGGGGGCTGAAAACCCCCAGTGTCTCCCGCCTTGAGGCGGGACGGAAGGGTGGTGATCCTTGATATAACAATATGTTTTTGAGAATCTTATCAAGGGCACGAAGCGCACGAAGGATAGAAACCACGAAGGACGCGAAGAACGCGAAGTTGTATTTTTTAGCCACAGATTGGCACAGATTGACTCAGATTATTGTTCCAATTGCCCAATAGCCATCAGCCATTAGCCATGGGTTCTCTGCGCCTCTGCGTTAAACGTGCGAAGAACGCGATGGCTAGAAACCGTGAAGCTGTATTTTTTAGCCACGAATTCCACGAATAATGTTCTGATAGCCACAAGCCCTGATTGCTGACCCCAATTTTGACTTTTGACTTTTGATTTTTATGCTCTACGTTCGATGTTCTTTTTTGATTTTTGCCTTCTAATTCTGCTGGGTAAATTCCTGCACCGCATAATAAATAGCCTTTGGCGTGCCATCAGGAGCCACAAACGTATAATTATCAGCATAGGTATAGGTCAGATTGGGTAACGAGAATTGCCAAAAGCCCACAGTTTGCATCCATGGCCAATGCTTTTCGGCCCATGCGTAGGCGGCAAGCGTATTTTGCACCCGAATTGGCGGTGGTACGGCGTTAGGCCAGCGCGGATGGTCGTTCCAGCCGCCTTCAGTAATGTAAAACGGCACATCGTAGCCTGCCTTCACCACCAACTCATGAATGAGTTCTGTGCGGCGAAAGTTGGTAGTGCTTGGCTCGGGCGCTTGATCAGCAGGATTGATCGAGCCATAGGCATGGACTGAAACTGCATCAAAGGGGGGGGTTTCAGCTAAACATAATCTTAAAAAGCTCAGATCATTAACACTCAAGGTTTGAGGATCGATTGGCCCAGGCGGGCCACCAGGCGCTAGCCCAGCCAAGGTTATCAGCGCATCGGGCGCAACCGCTTTGACCCGTGGATACACCGCTTTCAAAAGGTTGGCATAGGCCACCGGATCGGGCGCGCGGTCGCCCCATTCAAAGCGCAAATTTGGCTCGTTCCAGATTTGCAGCACCCGCACTCCTTGCGGCACATAGCGCTGAGCAAATGCCGCCACAAAATCGGCATAGGCTGTATAGTGATCAGGATCGATATAGCGATCGTTAGTATTTGATGGTCGCGCCCAAGCTGGCACAAAATCGAGCCGCGCTATCACCGTGAGGCCTTGGCGTTGAGCGTGGGCAATCAACATATCGCTGCCTGTCCACTCGTAGCTATTGGCTGAACGAGGCTGAATAACCGCCCACGGAAAGAGATCGATGATTGTGGTTGCGCCCATCTCGCGCACTTGCTGCAACGTCCGCCGAATTGTCGCTTCATCCAAGCCCATCAGGCGGGTGTGAATGCCAACAATTGGGTGTGTGGTTTGTACATTGGTAGCAGCGGGCAGATCAAAGGCTGGTGGTACGCGTTGGCGATACAATTGTAGCCCGGCGATGCTCAACATGCCAATAATCAGCAAGCTTTTGATTAATAAACTGATTGATAAACGCATGACTTAGAGTTTTTCGCGCAAAATGCGCAGGCCACCGCTGCGCATCGATTCTTTGCGCGAGGTCTGAATGACATCGACTAAAGCAAAATTACCTGCTGCTTCTAATTCTTGCACCAATTGTTCAATTCCTTTGCGATCGTAGGAGACCACGACCGAAGGATTGGAGATTTGCAGTGTGCCAAAGCCACGCAATTGAATTTTGCCGCCCAATTGATCAACTAATTCTGAGAGTCGCGCCCGAATAGCTTCGCGCTGGGCTTCAAGTTCGCTTAATTGATCTTCGACCGCGACAAGATCGTTGCAGAGGCTTTTGAGTAACAGTTGATCAGCGGGGTTTAGCATGGACGGCTCCTTCAAAAAAACTGCTTGCGCCATCGTACATGATTCGGCGATGCTTGCCAACTAGCGCTTGCTGCACCAGCAAATGCTCAATCGATTGCCAGGCCATCATTCAAAACTGGGCTGCTACTTGGACTTTCCGCAAGATCAACATTTGTGGCAAGCGGCGGCAACGGGCCTGCATTGATTAATTGGGTGCCACACCAAGGGCAAAACCAATGATCTCGGGGCGGAGCATCGCCAATGCTCCACCAGCCACTACATGCACCACATTGAAAATGGTGCAATTGCTCGATTGAAAAATGCACATGGCTCATTCATGTTCCTCATCACGTAGGCTTTGCCGAATTTCGACTAATAATTGCCCAAGCATATTTTTGCCTGAGCCATCAGCGCCACAGCCCCAATAATAATCGCCTGGTGCGTTTTCGACGATTGGCTGATCGCCGGTTGACAATAAAATCGCCCGAACATCGGCATGGCTGCGAAATTTTGCCAATAAGGCTTGGCGCATTACAGCGTCTTTGATCGCTTCCCAATCGCGGCGCAGCGGTTGTTTGCGGCTGCGGCCCAAGCGCGCGGCAATTGCTGGCGATTTGGCTAGCCGAATAGTCGTAGCATAGTCAGTGCCAGCAAACTTTTGGGCTTGAAAATAATGCTCGCTGGTGGGCCAATAGTGGCCATCAAGCTTAAATCCATGGGCCGAAAAGTTCGAGAAACAGCCAAATTCTGCCGAAACTGCGTAAAAATAGATCGTCATGATTGTACTCCACCCAAACATTTGCGATGCTATTTTCGCTTGATTGCTGCTTTGAAGCTATCTGCATACGACCGATTTAAGCTGCATCTCGCGACTGATGGTGGGCTAGGCATTTATTGGTATGCTATGCTTGAAACAAAAGATCTGCGCAACACGTCTTAATTACAGACGCACTTTCAATTAAGTTTCTGCTAATTTAACGGCGCACTTGTTGGCGCTAAGGAAATTTATTATGACCCAAGCATTTTATAAAATTTGCCCAACCTGTAGCACCCAAACTCATCCTGATGTGATGTTTTGTACCAATTGTGGTGGCTCGATGCAAGGCAGCCCAGTGCATGGTGCGCAAACTGTCGCCTATCCTCAGAATCCCGTTCCAACTCCGGTTGCCTATCAACAATATGATCAGCCAGTCCAACCACCACCATATCAAGCCAATTATCAACAGCCAATGGTGAGCTACCAACAGCCTTACCAAGTGCCGCATGGCTATGTGCAGAGCGAAAAAAATAAAGTTGTGGCTGCTTTGTTGGCTTTCTTCTTGGGGCCATTTGGGATTCACGGTTTTTATTTGGGCAATAATCAAATGGGGATGATTTTCTTATTGTCGAATTTGATTTTTCTGCCATTAACTTGTGTGGTGATTGGCTTTTTTGGCTATGCACTAACGGGTCTGATTTGTTTGGTCCAGACGGTATTGTATCTGGTGGCTTCAGATGCTGAGTTCTATCAGAAGTATGTGGTGCAAAAAAGCTGGTTCTAAACAGTTTATGGCGCTGCGGCGCTGCTCGTAACTATCGTATGGTTTGGCTATAATTGGAGCTTGCGCTAGCTTGCAATCGTTGTTGCAATTTGGGCGCGGCTCCAATTATATTTTTGGCGTGAGACGTTGCTCCAATAGCGCCAACAAGCCATAACACACCAAGGCCAAAGCTGCAATACTGATCGTACCAGCCCAAATCATATCGGCGCGATCGAAGGTGATGCCTTGAAATAGTAATTGGCCCAAACCGCCAACCCCAATCATCGCGGCAATTGAGCTAATTGCAATGCACATGATCGCTGCAATTCGCAAGCCAGCTAGCATAATTGGCAAGGCCAAGGGCAATTCAACCCGCCACCAAATTTGCCAAGCATTCATGCCTAAGCCCCGTGCTGCTTCGAGCACCGCCCGATCGATGCTTTGCATGCCAACCACAATGTTGCGTACCAAAATCACTTGGGCATAGATCACCAAGGTCACAACCACGGTGGTTTTGCTCAGGCCAAAAACTGCAATTAACATAATCAACATTGCCAAACTTGGCACCGTGTAGAGGATGCTGAGCAGCGCCATCACAATGCCCGCTAACCAGCGCACCCGCACCACCAGCAAGCCCAAGGGCAAGGCAATCAAACTGGCGATCAGCAATCCTAGCATGCTAATCGTTACATGTTGGCCTAGCAATTGCCAAATCGCTGTGTGCTCGGTCACGAGGTAGTTGAAGCCATCAACGATGTCGTTCATGGACGACCTCTGGGTGTAGATAGGCGTGAATTGCTGCCAACGAAAGCATGCCAATTGGTTGATTATGCTCGACGACCAGCAATTGGTCGCTGCTGCTGGCTAGCAATTGATTTAATCCGTCACGTAAATTGTGGCTACTTTCAATGGTGTTGAGGCTTGCATCATAGCTCTTGGGCAATGGCTGGAGCACATGCCGCACCTGAATCAAGCTCAAACGGCGCACCAAATCATCGGCTCCCAGCAATTCGGCCACATATTGGTTGGCGGGGTTGCGCAATAAATTCAAGGGCGTATCGTATTGCACGATTGTGCCTTCGTGGAGAATTGCAATTTTATCGGCCAAGCGCAAGGCTTCTTCCACATCGTGGGTCACAAATACGATTGTTTTATGCAATTGCTGTTGAATACGCAGCATCTCATCTTGCAAAATTGTGCGCGTAATTGCATCGATTGCGCCAAACGGCTCATCCATCAGCATTACGCCAGGATCAGCTGCCAAGGCGCGGGCTAAACCGACCCGTTGGGCTTGGCCGCCAGAAATTTGGGCAGGGTAGCGTTGGCGAAATTGCGCAGGATCAAGCTGAATCAGACTGAGTAATTCATCGATGCGGCTTTGGATTTTGGGCTTGGACCAGCCAAGCAATTTTGGCACGACCGCAATATTTTCGGCCACCGTCATATGCGGAAACAAACCAACTTGCTGAATCACATAGCCAATTTGTTGGCGTAATTTGGTGGCATTGACCGTCTGAATATCGACTCCATCGAGCAAAATTGTGCCGCTGCTTGGCTCAATCAGGCGATTGATCATCTTCATCAAGGTTGTTTTGCCACAGCCTGATGGCCCAAGCAAAATCACAAATTCGCCACGGTTGATCGTCAGCGAAATATCGGCGAGCGCCGCAGTTGTGGCCTTGGGATAGATTTTGCGAACATGCTGAAACTCGATTGTGCTCACACCTGCAACTCCCTTTATTTTGTGACAATGGATGGTGAAAAAACGTTGGCTCCCTCTCGCCCGCAGGTAGTGGGCGAGAGGGATGGGGTGAGGGAACGCCAATTCGTTTACTTGAGCAAGCCTTGAGCGGTTAAGAACTCTTTGGCCACATCTTCGTACTTGCGATTATTGCCACTGACTTCAAAGTTGAGTTTTTGCATGGTGGCATCATCGAGTTTCGGAGCCAAGGCGTTGAGCAAATCAGCCACTTTGGGATTGGCATCTAAGACACTTTGGCGAACCAAGGGCGCGATTTGGTAGGGTGGGAACATCGCGCGGTCATCTTTCAAGACAACCAAGCCATAGTTGGC
Source organism: Herpetosiphon sp. NSE202 (assembly GCF_042688385.1). Lineage (NCBI taxonomy): Bacteria > Bacillati > Chloroflexota > Chloroflexia > Herpetosiphonales > Herpetosiphonaceae > Herpetosiphon > Herpetosiphon sp. NSE202. Next base: position 514,720 of record NZ_JBHUPY010000001.1, read on the forward strand.
AATTTCGCCATCGGTGCCGAAAGCCACGACCACATCTGCATTGCCTTCGACCAAGCCCTTGTACTTGAGGCCTGGATCAACTGGCACATATTCTTTGAGTTCGAAGTTGCCATATTTGGCTTGAATGCCTGGCAAACCATCTTCGCGCTCTTGGAATTCTGGTGGGCCGATCATGCGCAATTCGCTGGCTTTGGCAGCCATATCGGAGATCGTGATAATGCCAAATTTTTGCGCGCCTTCTTTGGTCATGGCCAAGGCTTGGGTATTGTTCATTGGCGCTGGGTCGAGCCAAGCAATTTTGAATTGTTCGGCGTAGCCCTTTTTGACCGTTTCATAGACGGCTTTGGGATCGGTTTGGGTGGGCAATTTGAGCACGGTCAACAAACCAGTGCCTGTGTATTCGGGATAAATATCGATTTCGCCTTTTTCCATGGCTGCTTGGGCAACATCGGTTGCGCCTAAGCCAATTTTGCGCTCAACTTTGTAGCCTGCTTGCTCCAAAATGAGGGCATACATTTCGCCAACAATAAATTGCTCGGTAAAATTCTTTGAGGCAATCCGAATCACTTGATTCTCACCGCCACTTGGTGCGGGAGTGTTGTCGCCGCTTGGGACGCTGGTGCTGGTTGCATTATCGCCACACGCCGCTAAGATCGTCATCAAGAGCGTGAACAACACCGTTCGCTGGATGAAACGTCGCATGAATCCTCCTGTCCAAACAAACTAAAACTGTGGTGGTCGCACCCATCGCAACAGCCCCGCCATTACGATTTCGGCCACGATGGCCAGCAATGCCACCGGAATAGCGCCAACAAGCAAAATATCGACGCGGCTCATACTAAATCCTAAGGTGATAAAACTGCCCAGCCCGCCAGCCCCAATAAAGGCCGCCAAGGTTGCACTGGCAATCACCTCAACCAAGGCAATCCGAATGCCCGAGAGAATGACTGGCGCAGCTAGAGGCAATTCGACCCGCCATAATTGTAGCCATGCGGGCATGCCCATGGCTTTGGCTGCTTCGCGTACTGCTGGGTTGAGCGTGCGAAAAGCAGCGTTGGTATTGATTAAAATAGGTGGTAAGGCCAAAATCGTGAGTGCCACGATTGCCGAACGAATGCTCAGGCCATAGCCAGGAATCGCAACGAAGAGAAAGAGGATAGCAAGGCTGGGAATGACCCGCAGAATATTCGTGGTGTTGATTGCAAGTGCGCTAATAATGCGTGAGCGGCTACTCCACCAGCCAAATGGCAAGCCAAGCAGCAGTGCAATTGCCATCGCACTGGCCACAAGTTGCCCATGCCGACTGAGTGCCGCGCTTAATCGCGCCAAATTGCGCGGCTCAAGCGCATACGCCAAGGCCTGCTGAAATTCACTCACACCGATTCCTCTATGCTGGAAACCTCAAAAAGCATACCACAATTTAGGCCAAAAAGTAGCTCTAAAGTGCTTGTAATAAGGCCACTAATTGATCGCGCAGGTCGGATAACCCGGCCTGAACTTCTTCGGAGCTTGGCAGTTCGACACTCAAGGCTTGGCTTAAGCGATCAAATTGGGCTTGAATATTGCTGGCAATATCGGGAAAGGCGGCCTCGACTGGCACGCGCAAAGCGTTCCAACCTTGCTCGACCGTGCTAAACAAGGCGCGAGTGCGTTCCCAATCGTTGTTGCGCACGGCTTCTTCGATGCCCGATAAACGATTAACCAAATCTTGGACTGAGGTTTCACTTAATTGCTGTACTGTATCGGAAACTTGGGTAGCGATGCTACTGCCTGAACAGCCAGCGAGCAATAGCCAAAGGCTCAGCCCTACAAACCAACGACGCATTATCGACACTCCTTTGGGTTAAGTTACGTCTGTCATTCTAAACCGTGTGTAAAGGGCAAGTGCTATGCCACAACCAAAAAGCCCCTCGCTGGCAAACGAGAGGCTTTATAACAGAATTTGTGGGAGGCTTGCGATTTTAAGATGGGCGTTCGGTGAGCGTAATTTGCACCTCTTGTTGTTGACCATTGCGCTCAATCGTGACGGTAACCGTATCGCCTGGCTTATATTGCAGCAACAGGCGTTGCAACGAATGGCGTTGAGTAATTTCCTCGCCATTGACCGCCAGAATAATATCGCCACGGCTAACTCCAGCACGACGGGCAGGCGTGCCTTCATCGACCTTGGTTACAAAAGCGCCCTTATCATTGGCGATGCCAAGCTCGGCGGTTTCGGGCGAAAGCAGCTCGTAGCTAATGCCCATGTAGGGCCGCACAACTTGGCCATTGGCAATCAAGGTATCGCTGACTTCGCGCACAATATTCGATGGCACTGCAAAGCCCAAGCCTTGCGCTTCGTCGATACTACCAATATCGCCGCGCACAACCAAGGTATTGATGCCAACAATTTCGCCTTTAAGGTTGATCAAGGGGCCGCCACTATTGCCATGGTTAATTGCCGCATCGGTTTGAATTAAGCCTTCCATGCGATCGATGGTGCGATCGAGGGCGCTGACAACCCCAACCGTGACGCTATTTTGAAACTTACCAAGCGGGCTGCCGATGGCAACAACCGTTTCGCCAGGCTTTAATTCATCTGAATTGCCCAAGGAAATGGTGGCTGGCACTGCATCGAGCACCCGAATCACCGCAATATCCGAAAAAGCATCAGTGCCAATTAATTCTGCATTGTGGCTTGTGCCATCGGAATAGATAACTTGCAAGCGGTTTTGGCCTTCAACAACGTGATTATTGGTGATGATATAACCATCTTCGTTGATGATTGCGCCTGAGCCGCTAGCCTGACCGCCAGTCACAGTGCTGATGATTTTGACCACTGCTGGCGAAGCATTGGCAACGGTTTGCACCACCGCATCGTTGCTGTTGGCGACGACTGGTTGGGCAGTCAGATTGGCATTGGTTTGGGGGGTAGCAGTGGTTGGGGTAACAACAACCGCCGTTGCTGTTTGATCAACCTGGGCCAAGCGATAGCCTGCCACACCCCCAACCATGCCACCACCAACCCCTGAAAGCACTAAGGCGGCAATGATCAAGCCGCCGAAACCGACGGTCCGTTTTGGATTACTCATAACGATTCCTCGTAGCTGCGTGTTTATATTGCTGCTTGTATTGTAGCAAGATTTAGCTAAAACGCAGGCTAACGTAGGTTAAATGGCGGTTTAGAAAAATGGCGGTTAATCGGGCTTTTGCTCATTCAGCATTTAGCCAATCCTCCATCAAATCTTCACACCGATCGGCTAGAGCCAAAAAAAGAACCCGTGGTGCAAGCCACGGGTTGCTTCCGGCGAACGCTTCAGCTTATTTAGGCATCCTTGCTCACCCACGGCAGATAGACCGGAATCAGGGTTGGACTTGTGGTTGCACTTGGGCTAGCGGTTGGTGTGTTGCTTGGCGTAATTGTCAGCGTCGGCGTATTAGTGTTCGTCGGCGAAACCGTCATTGTTGGTGTATTGGTTGGGGTTGCTGGGGTTGTGCTTGGAGTTGGCGTAACACTCACACTCCCCGTTGGCGTGACGCTTGGGGTTGGGCTATTGGTTGGCGTTTCAGTGTTGGTTGCCGTAACCGTACTGGTATTGGTTGGCGTTTCGGTTGGTGTGCTGGTATTGGTTGGCGTTTCGGTTGGTGTGCTGGTGTTGGTTGGCGTTTCGGTATTGGTTGCAGTTGGAACCTCGGTTGGGGTTGCAGTTGGCAGCGCCACACAGCCCATAATTTGGAAGTCGTCGATGGCAACCCCAGCCAGATCGACAGTCACATCAGTATCAAGATGGTAAAGCACTTTAATCGCTTGGCCTTTGAATTCACTAATATCGTGTAATTGACGGCTCCAAGCAGTGCTTTCTTGATAGGTGATATTTGTACCAACCTGATTGGTCATTGTTGCGGCATCAAATTCATAGAGCGTTTTGGTAATAATGCCTGAGCCAATTGAAGCTGTGTAATGGTCAAACGAAGCGCTTTCCAGTTGATAGCGTTGTTGCCATTGCAAATAGACTGGGCCTGCAACGTTGGGAATACTGATGCTTGGCGAAAAAAGATTGGCAACACTATTGGTTGGATAATTCCCATCAAGATTCGTCTTCCAGCTCTTGACCCCGCTATAGCTGCCGATCAGTGGCGCGGCAATTGGTGCGCCGTATTCCCATGAATCCAAGGTTCCACTATGGGTGAAGCCACCATCGTTGGCCTCAAAATCGTTGCTGGTGATAGTTGTCATGGTGGTGCCATCGGGACAACTTGCTGGCGGAGCAGCACAGAGTCGAATCCCCCAATTTTGGAGGATTCCGCCATTGCCTGCTGTATCATCGTGAATTAACAATGTCCATGTGCCAGCAGTACGTCCACCATCAAACCAATCGAGGCGATAATTCAACTCAGGAATAGAGCGCATTCCCGCGACAACAGTGAATGATCCAATTGGAATCGCTGCTTCATCATCTAAATCAAGATTCATTGTGGTTTGGCTATTTGCGCCAATATCGGAAAAGAGGCCAACAACATTGCCATCTGGCCCTTGCAACTGCACATCCAAATCAGGCATGGCAGTATGGGTCAGCTGAAGACTGACATCAAGATCGGCAATGATAAAGCTGTCAGGAACATTCAACGTCGAGGTAATGAAACTCGTGGTTGTGGGGATCGTTTTAGGGATATTACTGCTACTATAGGTTGTACAGTTGGCCTGCTGCGCAGCAGGAAACACCGTTACACCTAAGAGATAGGTGGCTGCTGCAGGAATACTGGTGCTAGCCGTTGAAACGAGCACATAGTAGGTGCCAGTTTGCTTAACCGTCATAAAATGGGCTTCGGCGTTGGGTGAAATCGTATTGTTATCATCAAGAATTAAGATAAAGTTATTAAATAGAGCAACTCCCAGCCTTCCATTCCAAGTTGTGCTATCGCGCTCTGGGTTAAGGTCAAGGCTGGTAAAAATAGTATCACCAGCATTGAGATTAAATTGGACATAATCAAAATCGCTTGTACTGGAGAGAGTCCCCGAGATAATCCCGCTTGGTGGTAAGATTTGGGCTTCAGATAGGGTATCATTTGGCTCTTGTTCAACCGTTGGCGCGCCACTTAGAATCCGCACATGCAAATCGTAGTAGCGAATATGGCCTGTCGCTGTGCTATTGACCCGTAGATAATAGGTTGCAGTCGCCGTGACTGGAGCTGAACTAATAACCGAGGCGCTCGTGCCGATTTGGCCATCATCATTATCAAACTCAATCACCGTAGTACCATTAGGCGCATAAAATGTTAACGTTGAGTCAACATTGTTCGATGCAGAAGCGCCGGTCATCGTTGCTGCGCTGAGGCGTTCACCTGCTGCTAGTTGAATACTATAAAAATCAACATCACCTGCCCAAATATTTGCCCGAATAATCGTGCTGCTAGCCAGAATTGGATTAGCGGTTACTGGCGTATTGTTATTCTCCTGCTCTTTGACTCGTACCGCACCGTGCGGAATAGTGGCTTGCTGAAGCTGTGGGGCATTTGCGGTACTAGGTGCTGCTTGAACGTGCTTGAATGAGCGAAAACTGCCAGTTAACCCAATCAAAGCGATCATGAGGCCGATAAACCCAATCCGGAGACGCATGCAAACCTCCTAAAACAAGGCTGTTGCTAAGGGAATAATGTAGGTGGGATTGGGTAAGCATAGGCTACAGATTCAAGAAACACAAGGGTGAATTTGGGGGAACTGCTCCAGTCGGGTATCCCCCAAACTGGAGCAGCGGTCAAGCAATTTTAGTAATTCTTGAGTACGAGCGGCAGATGAATGTAGAAGCGCGCTGGGTCAATCGTTGGGCTGGCGCTTGGGGTTGGCGTGATGCTTGGGGTTACGATGGGCGTTGCGCTTGGGGTTGGCGTAACGCTTGCCGTTGGGGTGATTGTTGGCGTAATTAAGGCAGCATCAATACAACCAGTAATTTCCACATCATCAATTGAGATGCCCGCATAATTATCGTATGAATCGCTGCCAAAATCCCATTTCAGCTGCAGTGTCGTTCCTGCATTGCTGCTGATATCATGGCGTTGCAAACTCCAACCTGTGCTTTGCTCAAGCGTTTGGATTGGGCTGTTAACCTGCGTTCGCATCTCGGCGCTGCGATGTTCGAACAAGGGTGAAAAGTCCGTGAAAGGCGCTGATGTTTTGCTCACGACATAAAAATCATTTAGGCTATTGCCAAGTTGATAGCGTTGATACCAACTGGCATAAATTGGCCCGCTGACGTTAGTAAGATCGATATTGGGCGAGAACAATTCCATGCGTGTACTATTGGGGTAATTGCCAGTTAAGTTGGTGTTCCAGCTGTTTTCACCGCTATAGTTGCCCCCAATTGGCGGGCCATTGCGATTGCCCCAAACCCATGAGAAGTCATCATCGCCTGCAGTGAATCCGCCGTTATCGGCCTCAAATTGGCTGCTATAAATCACGCTCCGCGCTTTGCCAGTTGGGCAATCGGCAGGAGCGGGCATGCCACAAATGCGCAGGCCCCAGCTATTGAGCGTGCCACCATTGCTGTCAGCGGTATCATAGATGGTGAGCGTCCATTGGCCTTGGGCTTGTTGGCCTGCAAACCAATCGAGGCTGAAATTATATTCTGGCGCAAAATGCACGCCGTTCAAATTGTGATAGCTGCCTAAAGCCAAGGCCGCTTGCTGATCGATCACGAGATCAACATTGGGGCGCTGAGCGCTGCCAATATCGGTAAAGAGCGCAACCACGTTGCCATCAGGCGCGGTCAAGGTTACATCCAATTCCGACATCAAGCTATGGTCTAAATCAAGCAGCACATCAATATCGGCAATATTGGCTGCTTGCGCAAGCGTTATGCTCGATTGCAAGACTGATTGATTGGGGCCAATTGCTTGGGCTGATTGGCTGGTAACGGTTTGACAGTTGGCCTGGCTTATTGCTGGGATAATCAGGACTTGGGTCAGATAGCTGGCTTGGGGGCCAACAGCAACCGTCGATCCAATGCTAATTTCATAGCTACCTGCATCCTTAACCGTCATCACATTGGCTTCTGCATTCGGTGAGACAGTGTTGGCATCATTGGCTTCGAATGTGCCATCTTCCCAGGTAATTCGCAGAAACCCATTCCAGGTTATGCCATCACGCTCAGGGTCAAAATCAACCGTGGTAAAAATCGTATCGCCAGCATTAAGATTAAACTGGTAGCGATCAAGATCATTGCTATCTGAAAGCACACCACTGATGCTAGCTTGGGTCGTAATGGCTTGAGCAACTTCATCGTTGGGTTCTTGCTCGCTCACGGTTGTGCTCAAGACCCGCACATATAAATCGTAGGGTTGGATGACGGTAGTGGCAGTGCCACCTTCAACGGTAACATAGTAGCTACCGGTGATCGTTATTGATTGCGAGCTAATGACCGATGAGCCATTGGTATGCACGCCATCGCTCAAATCGGTTTCGATAAGCGTCAGTGTAGGATCAATGTTGTTGCCATTCGAGGCGAATAAATTGAGCGTTGTGTCGCCAGAAGCGATACTGGCACGAGTAATGGTTGCTATAGCCAGTCGTTGGCCAGCAGTCAAATCAATTTTAAAATAATCAATATCGGTTTGGGTAATCGAGCCACGCACGATTGTATTACTGCCAATCAATACGTTCGCCTCGAATGGGAAGTCATTCGATTCTTGCTCTTGAATCCGGGCAAAGCCCTGAGGAACTGACGTTTGATCAGCTGTTTGGGGCTGGGCTTGGGCCACATACTTAGGGGTTTGAATCGCTTTACCAACGGTGATCATGAGCAAAAGCGCAATGATCACCCCAACACGAACACGCATACAACCTCCTGAGATTCACATCTAGACTCACAAAACCTATCGCGTCATTATATACTCAGTAGGCTCAGAATAGTTTCAATCAATTGGTGTTGCTGTTGCGGGTTGGGTAATTGATTGCTGCTCCAATCGAGGGTTAATAGCGGAGTTGTAATCGTTGCAGTCCATTGCTCAAGCAAGGCCTCAAGTTGCGCTAAATCGGCACGTTGGGCAATTTCTAGCGGGCGATTGCGTTGCTGATAGCGTTGGATAATGACATCTAGCGGTGCTTCAAGGCTAATAATGAGGTCGGGCTGGCCTAAACCGGCGCGCAGTTCATGATATAAGCGTTCGCAGAGCGCAAATTCAGCGTCTGTTAAGTAGCCTTTCTGCTGAAAATGCTTGCTAAAAACCCAAAAATCTTCATCAAGGCCACCGTCTTGCACGCCAATGCCTAGCTGCGCACGAATTGCGCGCTCTTGTTCAGCTCGCAATAAAAGGTAATCGAATTGGTTGGCGAGGGCATAGCGTTGCAGGTTTTGGGCAAATAGCTGTTGAAATGGTCGTTCGGCGTGGCTCTCGAGGGCCGCAAAAAAGCGCTGATCGCTACATAACAGATTGGTGAGGGTAGTTTTGCCAATGCCCGCGTTGCCTACAATCGTAATTAATTTGCCCATGATGTTGTCCTTGATTGTTGATTGATGTGTTGCTTTTGTACCCGAAAGCGGCCAAAGTTGCAACTGCAAACAACATCAGGGCAAATTCCCACGCTGCGAACTCTAAAAATGACACATCTACGCTCAAGGCTATTGTGGCAGGCTCGCTAAGTGCTGCCTATAGGCGAAAAGTCCCAACTGTTGCTTTTTTAGCCATGCAAGCACCAACGTCGTGATGCTTGCTGGCTGATTAAATTTGGCCAACCCAGCCGCGATCATGGGCTTGAAATTGGCTGGTGAGGTAGTGATAGAGTTGTGGTTCTAGCGGGCCTTGCTGCAAAAGTTCTAAATTGTGTTGCATATGCGCAAGTTTGCGTGAGCCAACAATGCAGCTATGCACGCCTGGCGTATAGGCAGTAAAGCGCAGCGCAATGCCCAAAAGTTGCTCAGGGTCAAGATCAAGCTGCATGGCTTGCAGGCGCTCCCAATAGACTTCTGCATAATCGCCAACTGGCCGCTGTTCAAAGCGCCAAGCCACGTTGGCAACTGGGCGTTTGGCAATCACGCCAAGCTGGTGTTGCTGGGCTTGCGGCAAAAGCTGGTCAATCACTCGTTGATCGGCAAGGTTTACCGAGCATTCAATTGCTCCAAAATGGCCAGCTTGCACCGCCCATTCCAAGGGTGCGTTATCGCCTGAGTAGGCTGCGACGCGCACTTTGCCAGCTTGCACGGCGCGATCCAAGGCTTCGATAACGTCGCCTGCACGTAAGGTTTCGAGTGGGCACGAATGAAAATGCACAATATCGAGATAATCGGTCTGCATTTGGCGCAACGCCGCATCAATCCCCGCTGTGATAATTGGACTCGTCCAATCGTCGTAGCCCTCGATGCCATAGCCAATTTTGGTCGAAAGCACAAACTCATGGCGACGTTGATGCAGATGTCGCCCGATGCGCTCCTCGGAAAGGCCATAGCCTCGCGCCGTATCGATTAGATTAATCCCAAGATCGAGCACGCCATTCAGTAGTGTGCCAACTTCTGATTCAGTTAATTCGTTGCCGCCAATATGGCCTGCGCCAAACCCAAGTGCCGAAACCTGCAAGCCAGTTGCGCCAAATTCGCGCAGCGATCCACCATTCATGCTGTTCCTATTCAACCAAACAATCTCAACGTGGAGATGTGCTTGGTGCTTAAAGCGGGCGTTCGAGCCATTCCGGCTCGGGAGTGATGCTATCAGCGGGGCGTGGCCCAGGGTCGGGCAAGCCCGAATCGCTTAATGTCATCAAGGGCTGAAGCTGCATATCAGCTTCGCAGCTAATTTGGCAGGCCAAACGCACGCCAGTTAATTTGGCCTCGGCCAATTTAAACGATTCTGCCTTGGTGATTGTGCTTGGCTCGCCTGCCTGAAACTCGACCCGACAGGTTGTACAACGGGCATTGCCGCCACAGCGATGCAAAATATCAATGCCATGATCTTCTAGGGCGTTGACCAAACGGCTGCCACTTGCTACCTCGAACGGCGCTTGTGAACCAACAGTGATCTGGGGCATGCTCTACCTCCTAGAATAATGATCGGTTAATTGCTCAAACTGGCTTTAATCTATTGATCAAGTGCGCCAGTATCGAGCAATTGTTGCAATTGATTGACCACCAATCCTAACAATGGTTGTTGAATGTTGGCTGGTTCTTGGGTGCGCTGGAGTTGCACAACTGGGGCCGCAGTGCGCCGCGCCAAGCCAGCAGTGCGCTGATCGTCGGCCAACAAAATGGTGTTACCAAGCTCATCGGCGGTTAGAGCTGGCAAGCCTGCTGCCAAGGCTTGTTCTTCAGGCAAGTCGCTAATGCCCAGCACAACCCCAATCGTACAGCGATTAAAGGCTAAACCACGCTCAACCACATCTGCTTGATCCAAGGCAACCACAAATAACTCGGCATCTGCTTGAACCAATGCTTGGCGCACGCTGGTATAATCGCCCTTGGCAATATGCACGACGTTCTGCCAACCAGCAGCAGTTAAGCCGTGGGTAATTTGTTCGGCTGCCAATCCTGCGCCAAGCCCGCCAATTGCAATCAAGGGCACGCTGCGAATTTGCTCCCATGGTGGGTTGACCGCAAGGCCAAGGCTGAGTTGGGCTGGATCAAAGCGCCAGCCACCGCTACCTGTGCCAAGCTGCAACATGCCATCGCCAACCGGCAAGACTGGAATCACCCGCCCTTGGGCTTCGGCGCGTAATTGCAGCAATGGCAAGACTGGATCGATCCGCATGCGTTGGCGGCGCAAGTCAAAGAGTGCATCATCGTGGCTCCAATCTTCATCTTGGCGTTCTTCAGCCAGAATATCTTCAACTGCATGCTGCAAACTTGCTGCACCAAGTTGCGGGTGGTTGCAGGTAAAACTCAAGTTCAATTGCCACGTTTGCTCGTCACGTGGCTCGATTTTCATACGCAGATAGCCAATGATCAAGCCAACTGCTTGGGCCCAGGTTTTGAGTTGGCGACCGAGTTCATCGCGGAGATCGTGACTGACCTGCAAGGTTGCCGCTACCCCAGCTTGGGGATAGTAGATATTTGGGCCTTCTAAAACGCGAACATGGTCGATTGTGATTGACATGAATTAATTGCTCCCAGCCGTAGCGGCACATCTGCTGCGCGCGGGCTGTCTCTTAGGGAATTGCAATGACGACTTTGCCAAATTGCTCTGCTGATTCAAGGTAGGCTTGGGCCGCTTGAAGCTCGCTCAGTGGAAATACTTTGTCGACCAGTGGCGCAAAGCGGCGTTCCCAAAATACTAAGCGCATAATCGTGTTGAATTCACGATTATTGGCCATTGTTGAGCCGATTAGGTTAAATTGTCGCCAGAAAAGTTTGCGAATATCGACGCTGACAATCGGGCCAGTCGTTGCGCCATAGGTTACAACCGTGCCACCTTTGGCGACGCTGCGCAATGAGCTTTCCCATGTCGCTGCCCCAACATTCTCTAATACTACGTCAACGCCACGCTTTTTGGTTTGTTGCCAAATTTCGCGGCCCCAATCGCCATCTGATCGTACCATGTAATCGGCCCCAAGTTCTTTGGCCCGCGCCAGTTTTTCGGCTGAGCGCGAAGCTGCATAAACGGTTGCCCCAGCATAGCGGGCAATTTGAATTGCCGCACTGGCCACGCCGCCACCAGCACCCAAAATCAAGACACTTTGGCCAGCCCGCAGTTGCGCTTGGCCGATCAAGGCCCGCCATGCCGTCATCCAGACTAAAGGCACCGCTGCTGCTTGTTCAAACGAATAATCAGCGGGAATCGCATACAGATTGCGAGCTGGCACGGCGATATATTGGGCGAAGCCACCAGTTTGGTGCTCGCCAAGGACGCCATAGCTATCGCACAAGGTTTCTTCGCCTGCGATACAAAATTCGCACTGCCCGCACCAAATATTGGGATTAACAATTACGCGCTGGCCTTCCTTCCAGCCAGTTACGCCCTCGCCCACTGCCGCAATTTCGCCAGCAATATCACAGCCGCCGATATGCGGCATACTCAGTTTGAGGCCGGGCAAGCCTTCGCGCACAAATAGATCAAGGTGATTTAGGGCGGCAGCACGGATGCGCACCAGAACTTCATCTGGGCCAGCCACTGGCTCCGCCAAATCGCCATATTCGAGCACATCGAGCCCACCATGTTGGCGAAAAAATCCTGCCTTCATCATACCGTCCAAGCCTCCTTGCTCAAAACAATGGCTATAGTGTAAAGGATGTTGGCGCGTTTTGATCCACGAAGCTCACAAAGCGCACGAAGGCTTGAAACCGCGAAGATGGGCTATTGGCTATGTGTAATGGTACATGCGGGTAACCACCGCCTGATTCCCTCACCCCAACCCCTCTCCCACGTGGCGGGCGAGGGGCTTCAACGCCGTGGTTCTTGCAAAAATCCTTGGTAAAAACGGGTGCTCCCCCTCGCCCGCGTTTTCGTGGGAGAGGGGGCTGGGGGGTGAGGGGACACGGTTGCCAAGCCAATGAACCAGTACATATAGTTTTTAGCCACGAATTCCACGAATAATATTCCGATAGCCAATCGCCTGATCCCTGAACCATAGCCACTTCATCCCTCATCCCTCATCCCTTACTAATTCCTCGCGCTCTTTGAATTGAGTATGATAGAGCTGAGCATACAGCCCTGCTTGGGCCAACAACTCGCTATGCGTGCCGCGTTCGAGCACTCGACCTTGATCGACAACTAAAATCAAATCTGCTGCCAGAATCGTCGAAAGTCGGTGGGCAATCACGATGCTGGTGCGATCTTTGAGCAATGGTTGCAAGGCTGCTTGAATTAATGCCTCTGAGCGTGAATCAAGCGCCGAGGTCGCCTCGTCGAGCACCAAAATCCGTGGATTTTTGAGAATAACTCGGGCAATCGCGATCCGTTGTTTTTCGCCTCCAGAGAAGCGATAGCCCCGTTCGCCAACTACGGTATCGTAGCCATTTGGTAGGCTCATGATCAAATCGTGAATGTTGGCGGCGCGACAGGCTGCTTCTAACTCTGCATCAGTTGCATCGGGCTTGGCATAGCGCAAATTAACCCGCAAACTTTCGTGAAATAAGAAAGTTTCTTGGGTAACCATGCCAATTGCTTGGCCAAGGCTATCCAAATCCAATTCGCGCACATCAACGCCATCGATCAACACGCGACCGCGACTAGCATCGTACAAGCGTGGCAGCAAATAGGTTAGGCTGGTTTTGCCCGCGCCCGAAGGCCCGACCAAGGCCACCAATTGGCCTGGCTTGGCGGTAAAATCAATGTCTTCCAAGGCCCATTCGCGGGTGGCAATTGGGCTGATGAGGGTGGTTTCTTGGCCATTGCGCGGGCTAAGCATCGGATCATCATCAGCTTGATAGCGAAACCAGACATGCTCAAATTGAACTTCGCCGCGAAGCGTCTCTAGCATTTTGGGTTGAGCTGGATCTAAAATTTCCTGCGGCAAATCGAGAATTTCAAACACCCGCTCGAACGACACCAGCGACGAAGCTAATTCAACTCTGGTGTTGACCAAGGTCGAAATTGCGCCATACAAGCCGGGCAAATACAAGGCCAAGGCAATAATATCGCCAGTGCTGAAGCTATTTGAGGTAATCGCCAAATAGCCACCAAACCAATAGACCGAGGTTACACCAACCGCGCTGACCAAGCCAACCATCACAAAAAACGAGCGCATCACCAACGAGGTACGAATGCCAAGATCGCGCACTTCGCCTGCATGCTGGCTAAATTTGGCCACCTCGTCGTTGCGCCGCCCAAAAATTTTGACCAACAATGCACCGCTGACATTCAACGTTTCGCCCATTAATGCGTTCATATCGCTGTTGGCTTGCATTTGCGAGCGGGTTAATGTGCGGACAATTTTGCCAACTCGCCGCGCTGGCAGCATAAATAATGGCAATACGAGCAACGCTAATAAAGTTAATCGCCACTCAATCGTCAACATAATAAACAGGGTGATGCTGACCGTGATGATATTGGTGATCAACGTAATCAACGTGCCAGTAACCGCCCGTTGCGAGCCAACCACATCGTTATTCAGCCGCGAAACCAATTCGCCCGATTTGGTGCTGGTAAAAAAGCGCAGGCTCATACGCTGCATATGGTTATACAACGCGCGGCGCAAATCAAAAATAATTCCCTCGCCAACCAGTGCTGAATTGCGTCGCTGCCAAATATCCAGCAAACCGCCTATTAATGGAATTGCGACCAAGCCGACGGCAACAAGATTGAGCCGCCCAAGATTGCGCTGCGGAATTGCTACGTCAATTAAATGGCGCACCAACAACGGCGTAATCCGATCCAACAACGTCCCGATGAAAATTGTAAACAAGACCACAATGATGCCGCTGCGATAGGGTCTGGCATAACCCCATACACGCTGCAACAACATGCGGCTGATGGTGGGTTGTTCGTCGTCGTTCGCGCGAACAAACCCTCGCCAGCCTCCACCATTCATGAAAACTCCTTACACATAGATTTGGGTGTGCAGATTATTAATGTCATGCTAACACGCCTAGGCCCAGAGCTTGCTATACTTAAGGTTAGAATTTTCTGTCCATGCGGACAGGAACATTGACAAGCATCCTCTGGAGGATACCGATGATCTTCGACCCAATGTATTTCATTTTCGCCATTCCTGGCATGCTGTTTGCTTTCTGGGCGCAGTGGTATGTGAAATCGACATTTAGCAAATATGCGAATGTTGGCAACATGCACCGTATGAATGGCTTCGATGTGGCCCAACGTTTGATGAGCGCCGAAGGTCTTAACTATGTGCGGGTAAATCAAGTTGCTGGTCAACTGACCGACTTTTACAATCCTGCCGATAAATCGATTAATCTCTCGCAATCGTCGGTTACGCCATCGGTTGCTGCAATGGCGGTTGTTGCTCACGAGTTGGGCCACGCCTTGCAAGATCGCGAAGGCTACACGATGTTGCGTTTGCGCAGCTCGATTGTAGGCATCGCCAACATTGGCAGTAGCATTGGCACGTGGCTGGTGATGGGGGGCTTGATGTTTGGTGCTGCTTCACGTAGTGGCGGCTTCGGCTTCACCATGGCCTTGATTGGCTTGGCCTTGTTTGCTGGCGCGGTGCTGTTTACCTTGGTAACCTTGCCGGTCGAATTCAATGCTTCAAGCCGCGCCAAAAAAATGTTGATCGCCAATGGCTTGGTTAGCCCTCAAGACCAAGCTGCGGTTTCTAAGGTTTTGAATGCTGCTGCTTGGACATACGTTGCTGCTGCGGCGCAATCAATTTTGACCTTTGCCTATTTTGCATTTCGGGTTTTTGGCGGTCGCCGCGACTAAGAATGTTATACTAGCGCCTAGCACCGTTTTGATATAGGAGGAATAATTCAATGGATGATGATTTGAAGCGTCGGGTTGTCTATGGTTTGTTGAGTTTGGCGTTGGGGACGTTGGCCACCCGTTTGGCCTTGTACATCACCAACAAAATCTTGGGCGAGCCAGAAACAATCTAAGCTGCTCCAAATAATTGGTAATGAGAGGCGTAACCCTACGCCTCTTTGTTGTTTAAGCCTGCTATAATCGCTGCAAGATTGGCTCATAAACGAAGGATGCTGCAATGAATCAAACCTTGGCAAATCGCTACCAATTGTTGGCAACGCTTGGGCAAGGTGGCATGGCGACGGTTTATCGCGCCCATGATTTGCTGCTCAAGCGCGATGTGGCGCTGAAGGTTTTGCGGCCTGAGTACGCCAATAATCCAAGCCTGAGCCAGCAATTTAGCGCCGAAGCCCAAACTGCGGCGCAATTGAGCCACGCGCATATTGCCCGCATTTTTGATGTTGGCCACGATTCAAGCGTGGGGCCGTTTTTTGTTCAAGAGCTGATCGATGGCCAAAGCCTTGATCAATTATTGCCCGTAGCTGCGCCCCAAGCGTTAACGTGGACGCGCGAAATTGCCTTAGCCCTCGCAGCAATTCATCAACAAGGCTATGTGCATTGCGATGTTAAACCGCAAAATATTAAGATTAATCCTGATGGCCATGCAATTTTGCTTGATTTTGGCATTGTGCAGCCAATTGGCACGACCAACCACGATCAAGTGTATGGCACACCCCAATATATCGCGCCAGAACGAGCTGAAGGTGGCGCAACGACCGCCGCCAGCGATATTTATGCCTTGGGCATTATGCTGTATGAGCTGTTAACTGGCCGCGTGCCACTTGATGGCGATTCGGCCTGGGCGATTGTTCAGCGTCATTTGAATGAAGGTGTGCCTGCACTACGCCAAGCGTTGCCCGGCACCGCCACTGCCATCGAACAGCTGATCAAGCGGGCGACTGAGCGCGAGCCAAGCAAGCGTTTTGCCTCTGCCCAAGCCTTGGCAGGCGAGATTGAGAGCATTCAACAGGGCGCAAATTCGGCCACAATTGCGATGCCAGTGCGCCAACGCTCCACCGTGTCGATCCATAATATGGAAACGACTGCTGTGCGTGTGCCACCAAAAACTGCTGCTTTGGTGCAAGCGCAAGTGCAACCAACCCCAACCAAAGCCTCGCTTGCAGCGCCCAAACCAGCGGCTAAAAAGCAAATTGGCCTAACCATAGCAGCGTTGGCGTTTGTGGCCGCAATAGCCGTTGCCTTTGCCAAATTAAGCGGCGATTCTGAGCAACCTGGCCCGAGTGGTAATCCTGTGGCCGAGGCAACTGCCACGCTTGCGCCTGTGGCCGAAGCAACTGCAACTATTGCGCTCGAAGCGACCCAAGCTCCCGAACCAACCGCTGCCAGCGATCAAGCGCCAAGCATGCCCAATTTTGTTGGCCTCAAACGGGCCGAGGCCGAGCAACAAGCCCGCAACTTGGGGCTAAGCATTAATTTTATCGAGCAACCAAACGATCAAGCCAAAGATCGCATTCTGAGCCAAGAGCCAGCGGTCGGCAGCCCAATTGCCGCCAATAGCCAAATCAATTTGGTCATCGGAGTCAAAGAGGCCAAAAAGCCCAAAGGCCCAGGTAATGGCAAGGGCAAAGACGATGATTAGAGCATAGAGCGAAGAACATAGGAGAAGGTCAAAAGGCAGAAGGCAAAAGTCAAAATAGGGCTATTGGGTAATTGAAACAATAATCCAGCGAATCTGTGTCAATCTGTGGCTAGGCAGCTTTTATTTAACGCAGAGGCGCAGAGCCACGAAATTATGAAGGATGAAGGATAAAGGATGAGGGATGAAGGATGAAACCACGAAGAACGCGAAGTGATGGCGAGCGATGAGGTTTTAATCATCATTGACTAAAAACGCTAGTCTCTAGCCCTTCGTGTTCTTCGTGCTCTTCGTGGTTAATATGCTCGTTATTCGGCGGCGATTTTCACCCAACCAGCGCGTTGGATGATGCTTTCATACAATGGGCGTGGCAAGGTGCAAATAATATCGCCATCTTTGGCGGGCAAGGCTTGGCGCAAATCGGTGCGGCCTGCTTTGACCTTATTTGGCCAATCTGGCTCCCACAATGCAACCCGCCCAAGCGCAACCAATTCAGCGCCATCTTGCAATGGCAATTCTGCTTGCTCAACGGTTTCGATGCCGCCAACCGCCATCAATGGTACGCGGCCAGCCAATTTTTCGATGACCAAGGGGCTGAGGCGTTGGGTTGATTGCGGATCGCGCATTGAGCCAGCAGCATAATTGCCCAACGAAATGTGCAAATAATCCAAGCGGCAATCAGCTAAACGATCAACCAACACTAGGGTATCGTCAAAGGTGATGCCTGGATTTTCAATTTCTTCAGGCGAGAAGCGATAGCCCACAATAAAGTTATCGCCGACGGCTGCGCGCACAGCCTTGGCCAAGGTGATAGGATAGCGCAAGCGGCGTTCCAAATCGCCACCCCACTCGTCGTCGCGGCGGTTTGAATGTGGTGAGAAGAATTGCTGAATTAGATAGGTGTTTGCGCCGTGGATTTCCACGCCATCAAAGCCCGCAACCGCAGCCCGTTTGGCCGCAGCAGCAAAATCAGCGATGCTCTTTTCGACTTCGGCGGCAGTCATGGCCCGTGGCTCAAGGTAGCCTTGGCGTTCGGCAGCAACTGCTGAGGCTGAACGTGGAGCTGGTTCGCGCAGTACCTTGGGGTCGGCCATGCGTCCACCATCGTGAATTTGCAAAATTGCGATTGCGCCTTCGGCTTTGATTACGCTTGCTGCTTTACGTAATGAATCGAGCTTGTCGTCGTTATCACAGCCCCATTGGTTGACAAATGCTTGACCATCGCGATCAACATAGCAAGCGGCAGTAATAACCGTGCCAAAGCCACCAGCAGCGCGCCGTTGCAATAAAGCGACTTCACCTGGGCTAATCTGGCCTTCTGGCGTGCCAGAATAGGTGGTCATTGGGGCAAGAACGAGGCGATTGGGCAGGGTAACACCACTAACGGGTAATGTGTATGGCTCGAACAATGACATAAAATCCTCGTGACACAATATATCGAATTACGCATATGTGCGTATCCCAATATATTGTGCCACAAGTCGATTTTTTAAACGGGCAAGCTAGAGGAGAATTAACACAAATCTTACAGATGGGGAATTGAGCAATCTGCTTCCGGCAACCTACGAGCTAGCAACGATACCTTCGATGCCAACCCAAAAGTTATCTTTGCGGACATATGATCGTGAAACGATGCGCACGCCCTCAACATCTTCGTTAAAAATCTGAGTAGCGTTAACGAGCACGACATTTGGACGTTCGCCAAAACGATCTTCATAAGCAAAGATGGCTTCGGCAATTTTGAACCGCAGTTCTTTCCGCGGATGATCATCAAACCAAGCTAAATACACGGTCGGCCTCCTCTAGCGTTCAACGCACCACGCATTTAAGCGCACATCTTGAAAAATGTTGTAAACCTGATTGTTGGTGCAGCGCACCCGAAAATAGTGGCGTGGCGGGCGTGCCCAACGGGCCTCTCTGCTCCACACGCGTTCAATTCTCGCGACCTGATGGCTGATTCCACGCCATAAAAAGGCCATCGGCAAATAATTATGGCGTTTGTGAGTTAATTGAATAGGCTCAATCTGCATCTCGGTTACCCTTCGTGTTGTACTCAATTCGTGACAATGCTCCAAGCATCGCGGCTGGTAAAAAGCCTTGCATAGGGCTTGAAAAGCCCGCAAACGAGGGTGCGCACCGTGGATTACAAGCAGCAGCTTGGAGAATCTGTGTTTTTGAGTATACACGAACACATGTGCTATGTCAATTAAATTGAGCCTAAACCTCCAATTATTGGTCATGCCTAGATTGATCTAGGATTAAGCATTCAAAAATCAATCCATGCCAGTTTCATTGCTCTATGATTGAGTACCAGCAATTATCCTTTAGGGGGTGCAGGGGGATGAAAACCCCCTGCGTTTCCCGCCTTGAGGCGGGACGGAAGGGTGGTGATCATGAGAAATTTCTTGCATCTTCAGATCTGAATTCGTGGAACCAGATCCCAATCAATACGGCCTTGACCAGTGTGCAAATCGGCAGGAATGAGCTTGGCGCAGGCCTGAATATACTCGCGAATCCGCCCGATATCAAGGTTGTATTGATTGGTTTCAAACGGAGCCAGCATTTCGTGGGCGCTGGCAAGCAGTTGGCGTGGGCTATCGACAATGCCCAAGCGCAGTTGGTTGAGCGCAACCGATAAGCGAATCAGGCCGCGATAGAGATCGCTACGGTCGGGAAACCACAATTCTTCCAATTGCAGCACGCCATCAACAAAGCGCTCTTCGTTGAAGGCTGTGATAAACCCTTGCCAATGCTCTTGCTCATTCATCGTCAACCACCTCAATCACAATCCCGCCGAAGCGTGCTTCCTTGGCCCGACAGCGTTGGCCGTTAATCCAACACTGGTCGGATGGATATGCCGTTTGACCAGCGCGATAGCTGCCAGCGCAACCAGTGCCAAGCACGCCAGTATTGAAAAACTGAACTCCACGGCCATGCTCGTCAGTTGCCAATGCCACGCAATCGGCGCAAACATAGCGCGGATAACGTGGCATTGACTGCACAGCTTTGCGGCAAATCGGACAAATTTGCTGATTAGCGAGCGTACTGTTGTTCATATTCTGCTTGACGTAATGGCTGGCTGTTGATCCGCGTGTTGGCAGGAGCTGCACAGTATGGGCAAACCTGCCAGGTCAAATCGATGACCCGTTCGCAGTTGCCACAATTGCGGCGCAAATGGGTTTGGCAGTGGGGGCACAACACAAAATCGGCCTGAATGCTACGTTGGCAATTCGGGCAGACATGCTCATCCTCAATATCGCGGCGCATAAAGGTTTCTTCCAATTCGCGCTCGTATTTTTGAGTGAGAGTTTCGCGCGGGCGCACCAACATATATAACAGCAACCCTGCAAATGGCAAAAAGAAGGCCATTGAGGTTGAAAGCACTTGCACCAAAATATCGTTGGAGCGGCTACTAATATCGCGGTATGTCCATACCAGCGAAGCAACCCAGAGGAGCACCAAATAGCCCCCAACAATCATGCCGACAATCGGCAAGATGCTTTTAAGTTCTGCAATAATTTCTGTCATGTTCCTATGCTTTCCTGAAGAATGCCCCAGCATTGCGAGGCGACTGCATGGGTTTAGAATACTGGCACGTTGCCACGATTGGGCTATTGTACCATATCAAACCACAGCCCAAGCGCATCTCAGCCTGATAGCCGACTGAGATGCAGCTTATAGAATGAGGCTTAGCTCAAGGTTTGGATTTTGCTGAGATAGGGCTGAACAGCCGCCAGCAGTTGGGCAGTGAGGCTCTCACGTTCAATGTCTGCATCAAAGACCTGCCAACGTTGCGGATCGGCGGCGATCATTTCAAGGTAGCCGTTGCGCACGCGTTCGTGGTAGGCGATTTCGCGGGCATCGAGTCGATTCCAATGCTCGCTTTGGCTTGGGGTTGGTTGCGGCAAATGTGGCAATGGCAAGGCCAATTGACTCGATTCGCGGAAATCATCGCGCTGTTTGCGTTTGCGCTGCAAGCCTTGCTCAACTGGCAAATCGAGGAAAAAGGTCACATCGGGCTGCAAGCCGCCAGTCGCAAAACGGGTGATTTCGCGCAGCTCAGTCAGATTGCGGCCCAAGCCATAGCCTTGATGGGCAAAGGTCGAATCGGCATAGCGATCGCACAAAACGATGCCGCCCAGCTTCAGATAGGGCAAGATCACCTCGCCAACTAACTGAGCACGAGCGGCAGCAAACAAAAGGGTTTCGGTTGTCGGCTCCATCGCCGTCCATTGACCATCGAGCACAAGCCGCCGTACAGCATCGCTAATCGGCGTTCCGCCTGGCTCGCGAGTTAAGATGACTGGATAGCCAGCCTGTTGCAGATAATCCTTGAGGTAGCGGGCTTGGGTGCTTTTCCCGCTACCTTCCGGGCCTTCAAAGGTAATGAACAAGCTCATGGTTCCCCTACAGTCCAACAGCGTTGAGGCCACGATGCCGATTTAGCGGAAGATCCGAATCCGGCGACGTGGTTCTTTGCCAGTACTTTCTGATTGTAGATTGTACCGCTCAACAATCTGATGTTGCAACCTGCGTACATACGAGCTTTGTGGGCTCAGTTCGATACTTTCGGTTGAGCCATCCATAACTTGGCTAATTGCCTCTTCGACCTCTTCCATGGCCTCGCTCAACGGGTCGCTGGGCGTGACGCTAATTTCGAAGGCCGAGCCAAGGCATTCTTCCATTTGAGTTTGGGTGTTCGAGCGCAACACATACACCGGAATGCCGCGTTCTTCGGCATCGCGCAGGCGGGTTGGGTGCTGGCGATAGTAATTCTTCAAGGTAATCACCATCGTCGCTTGATCCATTTCGCGCACCAAACTGGCGGTAATGCCCAACCGATCGAGGGCTTTTTCCAAGCGATTGCGGCTTACACCAAAAGCAAAGATACGCGCTGGGGCGTTTTTGCCTGGCTTTTTGACCACGACGCTTGGTTCTTCGGTTTTTAAGTTTGCGCTCGGGCTAGCCATGGTCATCGCATAGCGTTCGCGTTCTTCGCGTTGGGCTTCGCGCCGTTCGCTTTTGCGCCGCCAATCGCGTTCGCCATGGTCACGGTCGCGTTCACGCTCGCGGCTACGATAGCCACCACGCCGCGTAAGCATTGTGCTGGCTTCGCTATCAGCCCGTTCTGGCCGACCTTCGTGAACCTCGACATGGCCTTGCTCGTCTTTGGTGCGTTGTTCGGCGCTTGGCTCGTTGCCCTGCAAAATCGAATCGACAGCTGAAGCGACTTCTTGATAAATCGTCACGTCGTCCCAGCTTTGAATTTCGACCAACACATCGAAGGTTGGCGGAGCTTTGCGTTCGAGCACGGTTTTTTGCGTGCCACGCCGTCGCGCTTCTTCATCGCCCAAGGTCACTGCCTGAATCCCGCCGATCAAATCGGAGAGCGTTGGGTTGAGCATCAGGTTTTCCAAGGTGTTACCGTGGGCCGTCCCAACCAATTGTACCCCGCGTTCGGCGATGGTACGGGCAGCTTGAGCTTCCAATTCCGTGCCGATTTCATCGATCACAATTACTTGCGGCATATGATTTTCGACTGCTTCGATCATCACATTGTGTTGCTCGGCTGGTCGAGCTACTTGCATGCGGCGGGCGCGGCCAATCCCAGGGTGGGGAATATCGCCATCGCCAGCGATTTCATTCGAGGTATCGACGATCACCACCCGTTTGAGGAAGTCGTCGGCCAAAACCCGAGCAACTTCGCGCAGCATGGTGGTTTTCCCAGTGCCTGGCTTGCCAAGAATCAGGATCGATTTGCCAGCCTCGACTAAATCGCGCACAATTTCGATTGTGCCATAAACGGCACGGCCAACCCGACAGGTCAGGCCAATCACCACTCCCGAGCGATTGCGAATCGCTGAAATGCGGTGCAGCGTGCGCTGAATCCCAGCGCGATTATCTTCGCCAAACTGGCCAATGCGTTCAGTCACATAATCGAGATCTTCGCGTCCGACCTCAGTTTCGCTGAGGAAACTTGATTGGTCGTGGCGAAAACGCGCTTCTGGCAAGCGCCCCAAATCCATGACAATTTCTATAACTTGATCTTTCTGTTCGTGAGTTGCCAACGGCTCAGCCAAACGTGGCGGCAAGGTTGACAGCAACAGATCGATATTATGGGTAATTTCGCGACGATCTAACATGTTTAGTTGCATCCTTCTCAAACACACGCCGGAGTGTGTTTAGATAGACGGTTCGGAGCGAACCGAAGATGACAGCGACGGCTTAACGACGCTTTCTCTCGTTCCTTCCAGCACAGGCCGCAACAACGGGTTGCGTAATGGCACTGTCAGTTCCTTGACCGTAAGGCGTTGATCTCCAATATGTTCAAAGCCGATCTCCTCTAAGTTGTGATGCAACTCGCCATGATATTCTGGCAGCAGGAGATAGACGACACCTTGATGAGCATTGGCCAATTGGCTCATTCCAAATCGAATAACCGACGAGGCTAAGCGTTGCTCAGCAGGATCGATTAGAAGGCTCATGACTGCGGCGTGTGGGCCAAGCCACACATGCAACGCCGCTCGTAAAATATCATCTCGGCCATCGCGCCCAAGCACCCATGAGCGCTGACGAACTCCATGACGCGCAACGACCGGCAGTTGCCATGATCGCGACGTTCGTCCTTCATATCGTACAACAGTCGCAGGGGTGATCGCCTCATACAATCGTTGGATTGCATGCGGGTCGCGGCGCTGTTGTGGGCGTAAAACGATGATTGAACTGCCTTCGGCAACATCGGGCGTTAACGTGCGCCAAACCTGCCGCGTAGCATAACTTTGAAAGCCAAGTTGGCGAAAAACTTCCAAATAGGGTGAATTCGAAGCCAAGGGCGCAAAAACGCGCTCAATATTGCGCGAACCCATGCGCACCACAAAGGCTTCGAGCAAACGATACCAAACATCGGGGTCGGTTGGCTGGCGCATGCCGCGCCGAAAAGGTTGCGATGCCAGATACACCAAATCTGCATCAGCACTATTTAATCGATACCAACCTTGCACATAGCCGCGTAGCCCACGCTCGTGATAGACCAGCGTATGGCGGTCTTGGGCGAATGGCAGCAAACAGCGCAGTGCAAAGCTCATCGGACGATGACTGCCCGCCAATACTTGCTCACTGCCCAATAACATATAGGTGTACGGCGCGCGCCGTAACTCAAGACTATCGACTAATCGAACAGGTCGAATCAAGCCAGATTCTCCATCGCATAAGCTGCATTGCCCGATTCCGCTGTGCTACTTTGTACCTATCTATCATCGCACAAATTGGGCCAGAAAAAAACTAGCAGAGTATTAATAAGTATGAAGGATGAGGGATGAAGGATGAATTCAAAAGGCAAAAATCAGAAATCAGAAATCAGAAGGATGAGGGATGAAGGATGAGGGATGAATTCAAACGTCAAAAACCAGAAGGTAAAAGGCAGAAATCAAAACCCGATAGCTCATAGCTGTACTGGTACATTGGATTGGCAATCCCATGCCCTCACCCCCAGCCCCTCGCCCACTGAACGCGGGCGAGGGGAGCCGATCGTTTTTACCAAGGAATTGGGGCAGACCCACGTGGTGAAAGCCCCTCGCCCGCGCCGTGGGAGAGGGGTTGGGGTGAGGGGATCAGGCGGTGGTTAACCTGATGTATCAGTACACATAGCCAATAGCCTTACTGCGTGTCCTTCGTGGTTAACTCTATTTTCTGAACCCTAGCTCCTGACCCCTGACCCCTAATGCTCTCTGTTTTCCGCTTGTTGTTGCTTGAGCATTGCATTGCGGCGCATGGTCAGCGTCCAAATTGCGCCAACCATCAAAAATGGCGCTAAACAGATCATGGTCGTGATCCACGGCGGAAATGGTGGCGTAACCAGCACTTTAAATTGATGCTTGCCCGTTTGATTGCCCGCCGTTACGCTTACATCGAGCGTCCAATAGCCTTCTTGATCAAACTCGATTTTTTGTTCGATGCTGGCTTTGTGGCTCGTGCTCTGGCCGCTGGCGCTTGAGTTGCTTGGCCCAGTACTATTGGCATCAGCCACTGCTTGAATTGCGATCGTCACTTCGCCATCAGCCATGCTGCTTGGCAATTCTATATCGCTGAAAAATGTGCCAGTTCCAACATCGGGGTCGGCCTTCATCGAAAGCGTAAACTCGCCTAGTTTTTGGTCGTAGAGCACAGTGTATGGTTCGCCAAAGTGGGCCGCTGCTGGCTGCATCGGCACAAGGCTTACAAGAATTAGGCTGGCCACAAACATTCCCCGCAGGAGAATGAGCCAGCGTTGGATGGTTTGCATTTAATTATCCTTCTAGAATGCCACGCATATCCATGGGTTGGCTCAAAAGCCACATCGCGCTCCCAGCCATCGCCACGATGACCAGCGCCCATGGTAGCCAAGCCCAGCGTTGGCGTTGTTTGGTAATTGTCGTTGTCGTTTGCCATGTGATGACTGCTGAAAGCACGCTGCCTAGCAGAATCATGCCCATTTGAAAGGGGTAAATCATCGCTTGGGGCACCAGCGGGCTTAATCCGGTGACCGGCATCCAGCTAAAATTGATGCCTGCTTCGGCCAACAGCGAGCGTAACACTGGCAAAATTGTCCAAAAGCCAATGATAAAGTGAAAGGCGTAATGCGCTGTCCACATGGCGATGCCAATTGGCAAAAAGCCCTTCATAAAGCGATTGATGATTGCAATCAAGCGTTCGTTATGGCCGCTGATCCGCCGAAAGAGCCAAGCCGCGCCACCGAGCAACACGACTGGCTCAATGACCAAGGCCAAGATAAAGACCACACTCAGCAAAAAGGTTTCGCTGGTGATCGCAAATTGAGCAGTCAGCCAATTGTAAAAGCTATAAACTGGGCTGATCATGCCAAAAGCGTTGAGCAACGCGCCCCACGTAAACACCAACATCAGCAAACTAAAGTCGCTGCGTTCTTCGATTTTGCCAATTCCTGAGCGTGGTTGGAGGCTAATTAATTCTTGACCTGGCACGCGTGCCAACAAGCCAATGTTATCGTGGGGGCAAGCATGAATACAATCCAAACACATTGTACAATCGAGGTTGCCAACTTTTTTGGGCTGGAACAACCACAATTCACAGCCTGGTTGATCATCACGGCCCACAATACAATCTTTAGTTGCGCAGGTTTGGCAGCGTTGGGGCTGGCGCACTGCCACCTCAATTGGCGAGAGTGTGGAACTCAACATATTGAATTGGCCCAGTGGACAAACATATTTGCAAAATGGCGCACCCTGAAAGCTGCTATCGATCAGCAGCGCCGCCGCAAAATAGCTTACAATCAGCATCGCCGTCCACCACGGCGAGGCCCACAAATCAAAGCGCTCGTAGGCAAAGAAGAACAGCACCAACAAGCCTGCCGCTAGCCATTTATTGCGCAGCCATGTCGGCCATTTGAAGCGTGGTTTGATGATGCGACGCGCCAGATTGCGCGGCAACATAAACGGGCAGGCCATGCAAAACAGATTGCCCACCACCAACAAGGCCAGCATCAAAAAGCCGCGATAATGCACCCACACAATCACAGTGGCGCTATTTTTGGGAGCCAACTGCGCGCCAGTCAAGCCATCCCACACCATCAACATTGCTAAGCCAAATAGCGGCAGTTGCAGCGCAAACCGCGCATAGCGCCAACGCCCAAGCCAGCGCAAACCTGGTAGTTTCAGCAAATCGATTGCTGGAATCTGTTGCATGATTCAACTCCCTTGGTTTATTGAATGGTGAAGGCTGGCAAGGTTCGTTGCATCACTGCGCCATTGGCTTCAGTCACATTCACAATCAAGACCCATTCGCCAAGCATCGAAAAATCAATGCTGGCCTGATATTTGCCCGCGCCAAGCGCCTGCATTTGCACAATTTGCGAGGGCATCCCAGCGTGGGTCATGGTTGCTTCGAGCTGAACTTTGGCGTTGTCGAGCGGCGTTGTGCCATCGTTAATCACCAAAACAATGGTTTGTACACCCATTGCACTTGGCGTTTGCTCAAGGCTCATGGTCAAGCGTTGGTCGTCGCTTGGCGTGCGGCTACAACCGATTAAACTCACGAATATCAAACTCAGCAGGATTAACTGCCCATAACGGAATAGCATTGCAAAACCTCAAAAATACTAAATACCCCACAGCAGTGGGCATCGGGCCAATAATTCGACGCTTGAAACGATTAAAGAGTTTTTGGGGGTGGCACATATTGCGGGTGAAACCACATTGCATAGCGCAAAAGCGGCGTTTCCCAATAGCGCCAGCGTTGTTTGAGTGGGCTTAACTTGGGTTGACCACTTGGCAGATGCCAACTCAATGGGTTATACATATGGTCGGCGATTGGGTTGAGGGGCAGCGACAGCGGCGCTTCGGAGCTTGATTGCGGCGTTTCGTTGGCTTGCGGCATACATGGGTAGAACCACCAGCGCATTGTTGGCTGGGGTTGATTGGCTTGGCCAATTGGCAGCAGAATCAGCACGATTAAGCTGCTGAGCCACCAATAGCCCAAAAATGATTGTTCGTATGCCATGTTTGTTCCGCCCATTTAACCACAATCTGTACTATAGCAAACTCATTGGCAAACGCCAAATTTGGTCTTTTAAGCCGATTTTGGTATAGTATAGTTAACGAAAAGGATTGTAGGTTGCTTGTATGGCTCATGAATTGCACATTTTACGCACTATGACGTGGCTCAGCACAATTGTGTTGCTGCTGATTCCGTTGGTGCTTGCGCCATGCCAACCGCGGATTTTGATGAGTTATCAATATCCGTGTGCGACCCAAGTCAGCCAAGGTTTTGCTGATGAGCATCATGCTGAACAGCCGATCTCTACGCCAGCAAAATCGCCAAGTGATGCCTGCGTTAGCCATGCAGCTCCATTTTTGCTAGCTACCAAGCAATTTGAGTTAATCCTTGTGGCTGATCAACTGCATTGGATGCCCGATCCGATGCACTATCGTTCGCCAAGTTTAGCCCTCATCGTCCCCCCTCCGAAATTCATTTAATCCTTCAACACCATGGTTAATGATCAATCTGCCGCATCAACGGCTGATCTGATCGATCGGTGCGCTCGAAAACATAACCAAAGAAGGATGTTATGCAACCCTCAGCGATTGAATCATCGGATCTTCACGATCTTGATGATCGAACGAGTATTTCATTTGGACAGCGTGTCCGCCAAAATCTTGGCTATTTAGCTTGGCTTCAGGCGGTGGTAGCCACCCTTGGCAGCCTCTATTTTAGCGAAATCAAGGGCTTTCCGCCCTGTAATTTGTGCTGGTATCAACGGATTTTTATGTATCCCTTAGTGGCAATTCTCACCGTGGGGATCATTCGCCGCGACCCGGCGATGCGTTGGTATGCCTTGCCGTTGAGCATTGGTGGTTGGCTCATCGCGAGCTATCATTGTTTGCTAACCTATGGCGTAATTTCAGCTGAACTTGCGCCGTGCAGCGCTGGAGTTTCGTGCCTTGCCCGTTGGATCAACTGGTATGGCTTTATTACGATTCCCCTTTTAGCCTGGGTCGCCTTCAGCGTCATCATCGTTGCTTTGTTATTTGTTAAACCAGCCAAGGAGCTTGATCATGAGTAAATCGATTGCTAGCAATAAAAAACGCCAAAGCCGCACCCGCAAGCCGCAAGGTGGTTTGCCCCGTGAAGTTAAAATGTTGCTTTGGTTGAGTATTCCAGTCTTGGTGATTGTGGCTGTCGTGCTGTTGACCCAAACCCAAGCAAGCTCGACCCAGACGGTCGATATTTCGCGCTTAGTGCATACTGATAGCCCTGTTTTGGGCAAAACTGATGCGCCAGTAACTGTGGTTGAGTTTCTTGATCCTGAGTGTGAATCCTGCCGCGCCTTCTTCCCAATCGTCAAAGATGTGTTGGCTCAAAATGGCGATAATGTGCGTTTAGTGGTGCGCTACTTCCCCTTGCACAACAACTCGGTGTTGGCGATGGCTGCCACCGAAGCCGCAGGCAACCAAGGCAAATATTGGGAAATGCAAGAGCTGTTGTTCAACAAGCAAAGCGAATGGGGCGAAAAACGAACTCCGCAAACCGCATTGATGCTGCAATATGCCCAAGAGTTGGGCCTTGATGGCGACAAATTTGCCAAAGATCTAAGCGACCCAGTGATTATGCAGAAGATCGAGCGTGATAATGCTGATGCACAAGCGCTGAATGTGCGCGGCACACCAAGCTTCTTTGTCAATGGCAAACCGGTTGCAACCCTCAGCCAAAGCGCCCTCCAAAGCGCAATCGATGACGCAAAATAATGGTTGGCAGCGCTGCTTGATTAGCGATCGAGCAGCGCTTTTTTGCTTGCCCCACAATCCTCAATCTTCGCTTGATCTGCGCCTGAACAACCTTCGCTACAGCCCTGCTCATTGCTAATCCGGCAATCTTCGAGCCGCAAGCATTGGCATTGCATTCCATATGTGAGCAATGCTTGCATTTGCTGTAAGACCTGCATTTGCTGCGCAACTTGGACGAGTTTGCTGCGCGCCATGGTTTGCCAGCGCTCTGAGGGTGGTGTATCAGCTTCAAATCCATGAATTAATGTTTGAACTTCGGCAATTGAAAAGCCAGCTTTGCGGGCCAAATTGATCAAGCTAATCCATTGCAACACACTTGGATCATAGCGGCGGCGGGTATTATGGCGCTGCGGCTTGGGAATTAAGCCCATCTGCTCATAATAACGAATTGCTGACGTTTGAAGGCCGGTTTGGGCTGCGACCTCGCCAATTGATAATTCTTGCATTGGTCAAAACTCCTGCTTGACTTAAAGTGCACTTCACATGATAGCGTACACCTGTCAGGTTATAAAGGAGTATTCGATGAAACTATTGCAAGAGTGTTTTGGTTTGTTGCGCAGCAAAGTTGGTTTGTTGCTGATTGCTGGGGTTATGCTTGGCGTATTCTTTTTTGAGCGCAGCGTTTTAGGCGGATTATTGGCTGGTGCAACGCCAATCATCATGCTGTTTGCCTGTCTGATTCCCTGTGCGATTCCGTTAATATTACTTCGACGCAAGCAACCAGCTACGCAATGCAGTTGCGGCGATCCAAATTGTGGCGGCCTAACCAGCAAATAAAAAGCAGTCGCCCTTGGTTTGTTCAAGGGCGACGACTGATTCATCGATAGGCCTAATATGGGTTTGTCTATTAGGTTATCGGAATACCAACTATAGCAGCCACGATCCGTTGATCTAAGGGTGCTATCAGAGGGATGTGGTTAAAACCTTCGCGAAGCTGTTTGGTAGATAAAGGTTTTGATACGAGCGTATCACGTAAATCGCGTAATAATAATGGACGCTTATTTCGACGTGTATTTTGCAGATGATCGTTCCATACAGGCCGAATAAGATCAATCCACGCGTCAGCAACACTTGTAAGATCAAATGTATAACTATCCTCTTGTGAATCGGGTGCAATTGTACTATTTGATTTCGTCAATGACCGAATTGCTTGAATAACGCTCAATCTTTCACTATCAACTAATTTTCGAGCCTCTAACTCGTATTTCCCAAGAATAATATCAAATTCTTCTAATGCACGTTGCTTTTTGCGTGGTAGTAATAGCGATTCTGTTTGACGAACATGATCAAGAAATTGTTTTAGCAATAAGACGGCAGTTTTATCCATAGCATATTGTTCAGGTTTTGTTCCAAGTTGTTGACGTAATGCTATGCTAATAATATCTAAATTTGTTTCTGGCTTAGATTCTACACTAGGCATATAAACCCAACGTGGTGCACCGAGAAGGGAACCTTTAATTGCAAAGAATGCCCAAGAAGATTTGGACTGCACAAGACTAACAGATGATATTACATTGGCAGTCTGCCCACGCATTTGGAGATATTTGGCAGGGTCGATTAATGGATCTTCACCTTGAACCAACATCCGTACTGGTTGAAATGCATCATAGATTGCCAATGTTCCTGAACTGACCTCGCCGCTCAGGATTTGTTCTACTTGATCGTTTATATCGGTCGGTTTAACAATCCGGGTAGGAACAGGATTTGCCAATAATTCAGGCGGCAAATCCATATTTGAGCCAAATATTTTTGCGTTTAGTATATGTCGCCCAAAGAAAACCTCATCATTACTAAGGGCGAATTCCTCACTATCATCGGGCCAATATATATGAATCGCTTGATGCAAGCTATCCATACGGTCAATTCTACCAATTCGTTGTTCAGCAATACTAATAACACTTGGCATATTAAGATGAACAACAACTGAAGCTTCTTGAAGACTTATGCTTTCGGAAACGGCCTTAGAGCATAAAGCAATGATGTCTTGTTTATTGGAACCTAGGGCAAATATAGTTTGAAGGGTATTCCGCTCATTTGGAGCATCACCAGTTGCAACGATTACATTCGTGTGATTATGTTTAATTAAGCGTTGTTTTAGATCGAGTAATGTAATGATATGTTCATCGAAGGCCAAGACTAGTTTATGCTCTTGAAGTAGATTCTTCAGAAATTTTGTCTTGGTCTCTTCGCGTGTATCTGACATTTGATGAATCAGATCACGGATTCGTTGATAAATGCTTATTTCTTCCCGACAAACAACTTCATAGGCAGAAGGCTCTATAAGCCATTCAGGTAATGCTATTGTTAAATTTGTGCTAGGCAAGGTACGATGATTAATGAAATCTTGGATCTTTTTAATCATATTGCCTGAAATATTTTTTTTATTGGTTGGTAAATTCCACTGAGCAAGTGATTCTGTACCCTCGATATGTTCTAGTACAGCAGCCCGTGAAGAGCGAAGTCGTGATTTAATATGATAACGAGCTATGGCTGGCGCTGCACTTAATCGTAGTTTCAATACTGATTCCTCGCTCATACCACGAATTCGATCATTATTACTAAATGTAATTGATGTTAGATTGATAAGGCCACGTAATTTTTTGGCCTCTTCATCAATCATTTGGGCTAGCCGCCGATCATCTTGGGTTTCACCACAGGCATATACATGGGAAAGATGTTCAGGATAACGACATGGCTTCCCTAGCTTATTAAGATATTGTGTAGGAGATTTATCAACGAGGTCATTAAACATCGCTTTTGTTCGGCGCACAGTAAAGCGTTGAATTGCCTGTTGGAGCGTTTGTTGAGCGGTTTCATCAAGCCAGGAGTAATCATTAGCACGAGGCTGTTTCCATGCTTGTTCTAATACCTTGAGCACATCATCATCAAAGTTATCAGCACCAAGCAATTGTATCAAGTTGATAACGTCATTGATGCCACGATTAATGGGCGTGGCCGTGAAAAGCGCTATGTAGTCGGCCATACTGGTATAGAGCGAACGAGTCCGCTGTGAGTCGCGATTGAGGAATCGGTGAGCCTCATCGATCGCTAAAACTTGAGCACACCGTAGATTTTCCAATAATCCTTCATCAGGATAGCGTTCAGTATTACTCAATTTGCCTTGTGACCGCACCATCAATGATAATCCACAGCGTAATGCTTCGCGTTCCCAAGTTGATATCACTAATGGTGGCGAAAATAAGATGGGAATATCTTGGCGTAAACGTCCTGTACGCATAATATACTGCATCAAAGCGCGGATCATATGAACACCTAGGCGAGTTTTACCTGATCCAGTCGCATCAGCAACTAGGACACTACCGACGTGTTCGAGAATCCATAATGCTTGGGCGATCCCTGCTTCTTGTGCTGGCCATAAAGGTGTTTCATTACTAAGAATATTTCGTAGCACTGATTTCTTTGCCCATTTACCCTCCAGTAGTTCACTACAAGCACGAGCCAATGCATCTTGCCATGTTACTGCTTGAAGCAATTGATTGAGAAGCGCTTTAAAGTGCGCTAAATAATCGATGGCAGTTTCCCAGATGGCTTCGGCTAGCTGGATAGCCTCATTAAATCGTGGATCGTCAGCCGTAAGCCGAATATTACCCTCGATCTGGGTTTGCATACCTGCATGGCTATAGTTGCTTGAGCCTAGAATTACCGCATTATCACCGCAATATATTTTGGCATGAATAGGCCTTTTTGCTGAAGTTCTGATTTGAATATTTGGCTGTTCCAGAAAGCTTATTGCTTGAAGCAGTTGTCGACTTTGATACAGCGAGAAGCCCTTATTCAACCAAAAATCCGCAATATCTTGTTCCCATTTATTAAAGGATTGGCGAAATACTTTTGGTTGTATAAGGAGTGGTTCATGTCCAATAACAATCCTGACTAAGGTAAAGCTTGCATAATTAGCAGCGCAGTTAGCCAAAAAACGGATAATGTAGGTTAATGAAGTAAACCCAGTAATGAGCAGTGGATTTTTGGCATAGTGTAAATCCTGTTCCACAATCTTGCCAACCTGATCTTGTTTATTATTATGAGGAAACCGTTGCGGATGAGGCCACGTAGCTGCTGGCTCTGAAGGCGCTGTTTGGTCTAAAAACAGATTGAGTTGAGGCGTGCTGCTGGGCTTTTTTCGCATTGGGATTTACTCCTATTACCACATCATTAGATTGGGCAAATCATTGTAAATGCACATGATTGACAAGCATGTCCCTGATTGGGCCTCCAATCGCCAGCTGCTATGCCACGCATATATGTAGCTACCTTTTCGCGTCGATCATCCAATGTCCGTTGTTGATGATTCACTGGAGCCATTACCCCGGTCGCAGTATAGTAGATCTGAATCCGAGGTTTTTGATGATACACGGCTTCATAGGCTAAAGCATACATCACAAGGCGTAATTTTAAATGGTCATCATCTTTTTCTTTGCCTGATAAAATACGTGTCCAGATTGGTCCATTACGATCTTGATCTACCTGATCCACTCGGACTTCAACCTCTCCAGCAACCGTATTCAAAAGAAATCGTTGATTAAAAGTGCTATTTGTGCTGGTTGGTTCCGCTTGCATTTGTTCCCAAATATGGCTTATATGACCTAAAGCCTGCGTCATATACGCATCTGCATACGGATCTTCCAATACTCCCCGCACTTTTAAGGCTTCCTGAATAAGTGTTTCCACTACATTCCAAGTAGGTATTGATGAATTTTCTTGGGCTGCTTGGAGTAACGCAACAACTGTTGTTCTAATTGCGCTATGCATTTGTTGGAAAGCAGTGGAATCATCGAACAATTGATAGCCATATTGATATAAATACTGCCTAGGACATCGTTCGTATGTTTCTAAACTGGCTGCAGGAATTGGGAATGATACAATTGGTTGATGCTTGATAGCAACTCTATCCATAGCCATTGAGCAAGGTATCACCGACTTAAACTGCCGTATGTTCCAATTGGCGATTGCTTGATCAGGCAGAAGGGAGGAGCGCATAGCAAGAGCGGCTCTACTTAATATCAATCGGTCTTTTGCACGGGTCATAGCAACATAAAGAGTATATCGATCTTCCTCGCGTTTATCCGGGGATATACTTCGAAAAACGCTAGGGGCATGAGGGATAGAAGCTATTTTACCACGGCTGGAGAAAACATTTTCTTGGATAGCAGGAACATACACGATAGGGAATTCTAAACCTTTGGCCTTGTGAATTGTCATAATATGCACGGCCTTGCTGCTATTTTGGACAAATGGAGTTGGCTCATTGACTTTTGTGAGTAGCCGCTGATGGGCAAGAAAATGGGCTATGTCCTGTTCATGGGGCGGAGCTTGGCGTACAAATTGAGCTACTATTGTCATAAGCTGCCCAATCGCGGCAAGCTCTGTTTGGGCTATATGATCATCACTTGCTGCCCGACAAATGCGATCACGCATTGATGGGCTATGATCTAGTAGATATTGTGTTAGGGTTTGCCAGGCATCACCCTTCCAACCGAGTGCTGCAACTACCACATGCAAACGAGCTATGATGGTTTGGCCAGCCTTACTAAGTTGTTGGGTATGGATAGATAACTGCTGAATGGTCTTGCGCAATGATATTTTTGCGGAATGAGCAATTTGCACCAACTTGGCGAGATCACTGCTATCTAAGGCAAAATCAGGGGTGTTGATTACCCGTAAAATCATTTGTTGACCCTTCGAACTGCCCATACTACAGATAGCAAGAATATCCTTGATCACCGTCTCCTCAAATAAGTCGCTTGTCCAATTGGTAGCAAGCCCATAAGCACGCAGGATTGAACTAACCCTTTCAGCTATGGCTCCGTTGCGGCATAAAACAGCATGATGGGTAAGTCTCCAACGCCGCCGCCGACTAAGCAATCCATAATGATATGGACTACGTTGCCAACGGCGAGCTAGTCGTCGCAATAAATGTCGATTGCAACCACCAGTAGTGTAGATGATCGCTTGAGCAATTGCATGAGCTTCTGATTCTGCATCTGGAAAAAACCATTCTTGGACAGTTTGGGCTAAAGTAGGCTTGCGCTGTGAATATAATCTTGGACGGTTATGATAATCAGGATCTTGGGCCATAACTATATGGCTAGCATCTAAGATCGGTTGGACTGAACGGTAATTAAGTGAAAGATGAGTCACTGTTGTATTAGGGTAGGTTTGCTGAAAGTTTGCTAATGTGGCAGGCGATGCACCTCGAAACCCATAGATACTTTGCCAAGGATCACCAACTGCCCATACACAGCCACGTCCTCCATCAAGGAGTTGCAATAGAACGCCGGAGGCATAGTTGATATCTTGACTTTCATCAACCAAAATATACTGATAGCATTGATGAACCTCATTCACCACATCGGCAATCCTCAATACCTCAATCGCTCTAACAATGAGATCTCCAAAGTCAAGTACTTCTTCTTCGCGCAGAATTTTTTCATAGCAGGTATAGATTTTGGCTAATTCACGCAAACGGTTAGCATTTTGCTGTGCCTTATTCCGTTTTTCCGCTGCGCCTTTCGTTGATTTTCCTAAAGTTGCCTGATCTGCTTCAGCAACAAGTTGCTTGGCATCAACTTCAACTAATTGGCTGTAGGTATGAGGATCTCGCAACTCGTCCTTTGCTCGGCTGATAGCCTTGAGAATATCGGGCAGATACTTCAATGGATTATCCAGCGATTTATATTCCTGGAGTGGAAGCTCATTGATTCGACGTTGCAGTAGCACCAAAATACCACCTGTATCGCGAAGTTGTATTTTTGAGGATAATCCAATCTTTGGGCCATATTGCTTGAGTAGATTTAGACACCAAGCATGAAACGTGTTGATTTCAATTCTTCCTACTAAATGAGGATACTTCCCGCGCATGGCTCCACTGATCCGCTCTTGCATTTCTTCGGCAGCTTTATTTGAAAACGTCAATGCTAAAATACTTGCAGGATCAACACCTTGTTCGACTAATCCACAATACTTTTCCACAATAGAGCGCGTTTTGCCGGTACCTGGTCCAGCTATTACTAAGGTTGGTAGCGGAGCACTAATGGCCGCTTGCTGGTCTTCGTTAATTTCTAGGGTTTGAGCTGAAGTTTGGTTTGCATGAGCCAAATATACTGGCTCATGACAGGTGATGTTAAGTAACTGTGTATGTAAAGCCTCAATAGTAACTCCCCAATGAGTTGCCATCGATGCAACATCCCAACCATCAATTTGGATAGCTTGCCAGAGATCTTGGGCAGGAATAAGTAATTCCAGTGCAAATAAGTTAGCTTCTAGCTCATGCCGTTCGCGTGTATTATAGGTACGAACACGTCCCGTTCCAGCGGTAATCGTGCTTGAGCGTGGATCAAGCGTATTTTTGTCTTCGTAAAAAATTTTGCCTGGGGCAGCTTCAAGGGCATAGTGGCCTATTTCGTGGGCAATCAGAAAACGAATTTGTTCATCTGGGAGGTTTGGTTGAAAGCGAATTGTTTGTTGGGTA
Organism: Herpetosiphon sp. NSE202; assembly: GCF_042688385.1. Taxonomy (NCBI): domain Bacteria; kingdom Bacillati; phylum Chloroflexota; class Chloroflexia; order Herpetosiphonales; family Herpetosiphonaceae; genus Herpetosiphon; species Herpetosiphon sp. NSE202. The sequence continues at coordinate 551,480 of NZ_JBHUPY010000001.1, forward strand.
ATGTTCAGTTCACCCTGAATCTGAGCGTCGAGGTTAGGATCTGCGAACGCTGTCAATTGCCAGAGTTCATCTACCACCAACTCTAGTGGGAGCATTGCAGGGCATGGCGCACCTGTCCGCGTTGCATATGCAACGCGGACATTGTGAGCCTCTTGCCGAATAATTTGCCATCGGGCACTCATTATTGTTCCTCCCATAGGGCACTTTGCTCACTGGATACTCCGTTGAGTCGTAAGGCTTCGGCAAACGTCTGTAACGTTTCTTGTTCAACTCTAATCCCATCATTAGCACTATATTGAACAGATTGGGCTGGCGGTGTAACCTGAAGTGCTGCTTGAATGACAACAACACTCTGATTTAATGCGTTTGCTAGTGCTTCGATAAAAATATGTGGAATACTCGCTACATTGATTGCGCCACGTTCAAGTTGTGCTAGTACAGGAACCGGAATATTGAGGTGTGTCGCAAGTTTGCCAACACTTTGACCAAGGATTTTACGCAAATCGGTTAACGTCTTGGGTGTGATCACAGTTTTGGTTCGTGCTTTGGCCAATGACTGATCGATCATATGTGTTTCTTCAGCATTTAGTATCAAGCTTTCATCAGGATACCCTAGCGCCATAATTTCTTCAATATAAACAATTAGTTCTTCTCGAAGTTCGCTTGGATAAGCCTCGACAAATTCTGACAACGCTACAAAATTGGTTTGATCAATAAGGATGCGGTAGTGCATTGCGGCCTCAAGCAGTTGTTGTTCATTTTGTTTCATAGTTTATTGCTCCTGCTGGTAATTAAGCGATGTTCGGATACGCTTGAGTGCACGATGATATATTTTACTAATAGTTGTTGTTGTAAAGCCAAGTCTAATGGCAATAGCTGGATTATCGAAACCATCTAGCCGTAATTGCAGTACTTGGCGTTCTTCTGGTGATAATTGGCTCATTGCTTGTTGGAGATCTCCGTTCAGTTCAAGCATGTTGAAATCCATTGTGGCTTGGGAATCAGCTAGCCTTTCAGCTAATGTTTCACCCGTATCGTTCAATGGTGCTTCTAGGCTATCGAGCAGCTTATACTTTTTACTAACATCAATGACGGCTCGTTGCGGCGCAGTCCGCAGGTATGCTCCAAATTGGGTTTCCAAGCTGGGAAAGCTGAGGCTTAGAATGTGTGTATGTAAGCGCTCCCGCATCAACTCAACCGCTTCATCAAAAGCTTGTTGGGAAAAGCTAAGACGAGCGGCAGCCCTATACCATACGCCTTTGATCGTCTCTTCTAGCATGAGCATGGCTTCTCCAACTGTTTCGCTATTTATTTGCCCAGCCCGAACTTCATTGCGAATTTGTTGGATAAGCTTTTCACAACGCTCCACGATTTGAATGTACGTTGAGGCCTGTTGCATAGTGTATCTACTCCTTATTTAACTTCAGTACAATCATCTGCTTTTTCATTACTATCTCCTGCTGCTATTGAATAGGTTGACTGCCTATATATAAAGATACGACCTCGCGCTGTTTTTTTCCTTATAACCATCTAAAATATTCAAATTGACTATATTTCTTTATCTTGTGATGCTGTTTGCCTGTCTGATTCCCTGTGCGATTCCATTATTGTTCATACGCCGTAAGCAGCCAACCAACCAGTGTGCTTGTGGCGATCCAAATTGTGGCGGCCTAACCAGCAAATAAAAAGCAGTCGCCCTGGAACAAACCAAGGGCGACTGCTGATTACTTAGTGCTTACCAACCTAAATTAGGGATTTGTTCGGCGGCCAAGCGGCCAAGTTGCACTTGAAATTGTGCTGGATTATCGGGATGCCATTCAAAACGGGCACGCTCAAACCATTGAGTCAATACCCGATCGCCATCAGGATTGGTTTCCATGTGCGGCGCGGTGAGCGGCAAGCCAAACAAGGCTAATGATTCAGCGTAACTAACCCCAGGTTCGCCTAAATCGAGGCCATTGCTTTGCCAATAGCTCAGAAACGCGCCGCAAAGCTTGCGATCGGTGGTGGCAAAATGTTGGCATTGGCCAGGCAATTGTTCTGCGCCCGCTGAGCTATCGCCCTCGTTTTGCCAATTGCGATTGAGCGTTGCCAAGCGTTCAGCGCCTAAGCGCCCAAGCGAAACCTCATAGGGCGTGCCTGCCAACTCTGGGTGATGCTCGTAGCGCTGGCGTTCGAGAAACTGCACCGTGTAGGTTTTGCCAGTATCAGCATTAACTTGGCTAAATTCTTCGCTTTGAGGATAGCCAAACACCGCCAAGCCGCCATTTTTTTGCCAATATTGCTCAAACAAACCACCAAGCGAGTGCATGCTTTCTGGGTAATAGCTGCGATTTGCCAGCAATGGATCGTTGGCTTGGCGCGGCGCAGTTGGCACGACCTCGGCAATTGGCCGCACATGAATCACAGGTTTGGCTCCACGCCGATCGCTCCATGCTACCAGCGAATTATTGATCGTAATCGACGGACGATTACTATCGCTATAGCCAAAACGATCGATTGTAAACATGCTTTTTTGGCGAATATCAACCCCAATCAGGCTCAGATCAGCAGTTGTTTGTTCACCATAATTGAGCGCTACCAAGAAATTGCCACTGCCGGCGAAGCCATAGAGCGCATCAAAACGACAGTTATTCTCTTGGATTAATGTTTCGCTATTGGCCAATGTTCGGGCATATAAATGTTGCTTGTTGCAATAATAAAAGCTTTTATTGAGCAATAGATTTTGTTTAATCCCAATGTTACAAGCAGGTTCGGTTAATTTTTGGGGAGCTTGTGAGCCATCCAAGGCAAGATAATGAATTTCAGAGCAGACATTATATTTTACCGCAACTTGAGTCGCATACGACCAGCTAACAATTTCTCCATCGCTTTGCAACGAATCAGTGCCATAAATTGTGGCTACTTCGCTGCCAACCAACATGGGAGCCTGATTGCCAGCCAGATGCCATTTCCAGATCTGGTTAGTGATTTGCGGTGGTGCTCCTTCAAGTTCCAGCCAAATCAACCAATCGCCAGCAACCGTCCAACGCATTTGATTTTGCCCATCTGGCACTTGCAAGATGCTACTGGTTTGGGTCGTAAGATCATACTGATAGAAATGTTGATTATCGCGCCAGATGACCCGCCCATTCGCAATAAAAAAATCATAGGTTTGATTTTGCACACTACCAAGGCTAATGCTGGTTCCGGTCGTGAGATTGGTTAGCATTAATTCGCTGGTGTAATTGACGAAATCGCTGCGCCAAGTGCGCCATGCAAGCCAATTGCCATCAAGTTTAAGCTGCGTAATCGCGTGCTCGCTCACAATATCGCGGCTCTGGATCTGATTTTGCTGCGCGGAGACTGGCTTAATCACCAAGCCGAGGCTCAACATTAAAAAACCTATGCGCCATAACCACTTCATCGCAGTTCCTTTCTACATCGATACTACTGAATATGAGTGTAATCGACAGGAACCTGATTTTAGCTACTAGCTGACTGAAACGTATCTTGTGGGAATCTGATAGTGAGCTGAGAGGTTGGAGCAGGAAGAAGGGAATTTGGGGCCTAAAATAAAAAAATGGTGCCGATGACTGGAATTGAACCAGTGACCTAACGATTATGAGTCGTTCGCTCTAACCCCTGAGCTACATCGGCACAGAATGAGCGGCTTGGTATAAGCAAGCCGCTCAAATCTTTAGTTGTGGTTGCGGGGAGAGGATTCGAACCTCTGACCTTCGGGTTATGCTTACCAGCTACAGTTTTCACTGCCTAACAATTGTTAGTTTGTGGTCTGGACTTTATCTTCATCCTCAGCCGTACTGTTAGGATGCCTGCCGTCAAGTCTCTCGCCCTTCCTTAGAAACTAAGGCTTGGGTCGGGATTGCCATTTGAAAGGGTTCCCCGAGTTTGACAGGTTATCATACAAAAGTTTCCTTTTGTACAGCCCTTGCTTGGAAACTATTGAGTTTCACAGTTGAGCCCGACGAGCTACCACTGCTCCACCCCGCGTTGACCTATGTATAATAGCATACACTGAGTTACTTGTCAAATTAGTGCTTGCTCAAGCTATAAACGCTCTGTTCAAGGGCAATTTGGGGGGTTTGGGCGGTTTTGAACAACTCGCGATCAACCCCAAGATCGCCGAATTGCATGGCAATTTCTGCTGAAGCGCTGGTAACAGTAACCTCGCAGCCAAGCAGCCGAATTGCCTGAATCATCACTAAAACTTTTTCGGCTGCATCATTGGCCAGCTCGCGCACGCCAGCCATGTCTAGAATCAACAAACGAGTGCGTTGACGATGGATGGTTGCCAGCAAGCGTTTTTGAATTTGCTCAATTCGTTTGGTATCGAGTGCGCCGACGAGTGGAGCCAGCAATACATTGGCGGCAATTGTGACCGCTGGAGTTTCAAGGGTTTCGACCAAGGTAAACAAGCGTTGTTGCTCCTGATTTTGCTTGAGCAAGGCATCTGCTTGGTTGCGCATTAATGTTGATTGCGCTTTGATTCGGCGCTGCTCGCCATCGGATTTGCTGATTGTTTCGCGTAAGGCCAACAAATTTGTTTCATTGATGGTGCGAATCAGCACCATTGCGGCAACGATCAGGCCATAGGCAACCAGATTATCGACTGCTGCATAGACTCCATCGAAATTCGATCGGACTAAAATGCCACCATAGCCAACAACGGCGCTGATAATCACAGCCGTTGAAGAACCCATAATCAAGGCCATCAACGGCGGGATCAGGGTCATGAGGCTGACTGGCTGGGTTTTATCGACAAAGACTGCGCAGATAATCGTCACAAAGCCGACCATTAACCAGCGACTCCATTCAATACCGCGCCAATAGGCAACGCTAATTCCAATCAGTACCAGCAAAATGCTGCCCATCAAGAGGGGTTCTTGCCAGCCATTGCGCAGGCCAAGCACTACATCAATTGCGGCAGTTGTGATATTTAACAGCACTAAGAGGGCAAGAATTGCTTGGCGTTGAGTAATTCGGATCATGGAGTTGGCTCCGGATTGCTGGAAGCAGGATTGCATCTGTGTGCTTTATTATACGCAAAAAAAGTTAAAAGAAAATGGGCCGATTGGTATACCCAATCGGCCCATTTGGGGTGCTTTGTAGCAGGGTTTAGCTGCGTGACTTTTCGACCAATTCTTCTTGCAAGTTGCGTGGAATTGGCTCGTAGTGATGGAATTCCATCGAGTAGGTAGCGCGGCCTTGGGTTTGCGAGCGCAAATCGTTGACATAACCAAACATGTTGGCCAATGGCACGAAGCCACGCACGACTTGAGCGTTACCGCGAGCTTCCATCCCTTCGATGCGACCACGGCGGCTGTTTACGTCACCGATCACGCTACCCATGTAATCTTCGGGCACAATCACTTCGATCTTCATGATTGGTTCCAAGATTTGAGGAGCGCCACGGCGAACGCCGTCCTTCAAGGCCATTGAAGCGGCAATCTTGAAGGCCATTTCCGACGAGTCAACGTCGTGGTATGAGCCGTCGAACAAGGTTGCTTTCACGTCGACCACTGGGTAGCCAGCGATAACGCCAGTTTCCATGGCTTCGCGGATACCGGCTTCGACTGCTGGCACGTATTCGCGAGGCACAACCCCACCAACGATACCATTGACGAAGATATAGCCTTCGCCTTCGCCTGATGGCTCGAACTTGACTTTGACGTGGCCGTATTGACCTTTACCGCCCGATTGGCGCACGAACTTGCTATCGATATCGACGCTCTTGGTGATGCTTTCGCGGTAGGCCACTTGAGGCTTACCAACATTGGCTTCCACCTTGAATTCGCGCATCATACGGTCGACGATAACTTCCAAGTGCAATTCGCCCATCCCGCGGATGATCGTTTGGCCAGTTTCGACATCGGTGTTCAAGCGGAAGGTTGGATCTTCTTCGGCCAAGCGTGAGAGTGCAATCGACATCTTGTCTTGGTCGGCCTTGGTTTTTGGCTCGATCGCCACCGAGATAACTGGTTCTGGGAACTTGATGCTTTCCAAAACCACTGGATCATCTGGTGAGCAGATGGTATCGCCGGTGAAGGTATCCTTTGGACCCACCACAGCAGCAATATCGCCTGCGTACACTTCCTTGATTTCTTCGCGGTGGTTAGCGTGCATTTGCAGCAAGCGGCCAACCCGTTCGCGCTTGTTCTTGGTGGTGTTCAAAACGTATGAGCCAGTTTCGAGCTTACCTGAGTAAACGCGGAAGTAGGCCAACTTACCCACGAATGGGTCAGCCATAATTTTGAAGACCAAGCCAGTGAAAGGTGCATTTTCGTCTGCTGGGCGCTCGATGAACTCTGCGTCTTCAGCTTCTGAATCAACGCCTGGGCGCACAGCCTTGGTCACTGGAATTTCCAATGGTGAAGGCAAGAGCAACACAACAGCGTCGAGCATGCGCTGAACGCCTTTGTTCTTCAAGGCTGAACCACACAAAACTGGCACCAATTTATTGCTGATGGTGGCAGCGCGCAGGGCGCGGCGCAATTCTGGCACTTGCAATTCTTCGCCTTCGAGGTAGAGCATCATCAGCTCGTCGTCGGTTTCGGCGATTGCTTCGAGCATATAATCGCGGGCGGCTTTGGCTTTTTCAGCCAATTCAGCAGGAATTTCGCGTTCTTCTTGGACTTTACCAACATCGTCCATGTAGAAGATAGCCTTGTTTTCCATCAAGTCGATGATGCCTTGGAAGCGATCTTCGGCCCCGATTGGCAATTGGATCGGCACTGGCTTAGCGCCAAGGCGATCAACAATCATGCTGACGGTACGGTCGAAGTTTGCGCCCATGCGGTCCATTTTGTTGACAAAACAAATCCGCGGCACGCTATATTTATCAGCTTGTCGCCACACCGTTTCTGATTGTGGCTCCACACCGGCCACTGCGTCGAACACCACTACGCCACCGTCGAGCACGCGCAATGAGCGCTCTACTTCAGCGGTAAAGTCCACGTGGCCAGGCGTGTCAATAATATTGACTTGATAGCGTTGCTCAGCATATTCCCAGTGAGCGGTGGTAGCAGCAGCGGTAATCGTGATCCCACGTTCGCGTTCTTGTTCCATCCAGTCCATGGTGGCAGCGCCTTCGTGGACTTCACCGATCTTATAGTTACGACCGGTATAGAACAAAATCCGTTCGGTGGTAGTCGTTTTCCCTGCATCAATGTGGGCAATAATCCCAATATTGCGTACTCTGTCGAGTGGTGTCGAGCGAGGCATTCCTTACTCCGTTACATGGTTAGTATTAGCTGGTGACAGCCTGCACGGCGGTGACGTTGTATTGTACCATAAGTATGCAGGCAAAAAGCGGCTAAACTCGCGTCTAGCCGCTCTGGTCACCGACCCAATTGTTCACGACGCTGGTCGTGAGGGGTGGCCATAAACTTTAGAAGCGAGCGTAGTGTGAGAAGGCGCGGTTGGCTTCAGCCATACGGTGAACTTCTTCACGACGCTTGACGGTTGCACCAGTGTTGTTGAAGGCATCGACCAATTCGAGCGCCAAGCGTTCGTGCATTGGTTTGCCGCTGCGACCGCGAGCTGCGGTCAACAACCAACGGATGGCCAAGGCAATCCGGCGGTCGCTTTTAACTTCGACTGGCACTTGATAGGTTGAACCGCCGACGCGCTTTGGGCGAACTTCGATGGTAGGGCTTGAGTTGCGCAACACTTGTTCGAACAACTCAACTGCTTCGCGGTTCAAGCGCTGTGAAGCAACGTCTAAGGCGCGATACACGATGTTTTCAGCGACACTTTTTTTACCGTGCATCATGACCTTGTTGATCAACATTTGCACGTGCACGCTGTTGTGAATTGGATCACCAGGCACAATACGCTTGGCAATTTTTCGTCGTCGTGGCATTTATTTTACCCTACCTTATTTTTTCTTCTTGCCCGTTGCAACTTGGGCGTTCTTCTTGGTGCCGTACTTCGAGCGACCTTGCTTACGGTTGTTGACACCTTGTGAGTCCAAGGTACCGCGCACAATGTGGTAGCGCACGCCTGGCAAGTCTTTTACCCGACCACCGCGAATCAAGACCACTGAGTGTTCTTGCAAGTTGTGACCTTCGCCTGGGATGTAGGCGGTCACTTCCATTTGATTCGACAAGCGAACCCGTGCCACTTTGCGCAACGCCGAGTTTGGCTTCTTAGGGGTCATGGTCTTAACTTGCGTACAAACACCACGCTTTTGGGGTGCACCGCTGCCGCGGGTAAGCTTGCCCTTCAGCGAGTTGTAGATGAAACGCAGCGCAGGTGCCTTGGTCTTTTTGACCACAGGTTTACGGGGCTTGCGGATCAACTGGTTGATCGTTGGCATTCAATTCCTCCAAAAATCTTGGAAATACCGAGTTCGGACGGTTCTCACGTCTACTATACCGTGAGCGTGTTCTAGCCTAACCAGCTATGGCATTGCCGCCCCAATGCCGCGAACAGTCAGAATCAATTGGTGTTCAATCAGCCAGTTGGTTGATTGACACCAGCGAAAAATTGCAGCAAAAAAAGCATGCCCACCACGGGGCATCGACCGCCCAGTATAGCACCTGCCTTTGCCTATGTCAAACTGCTATTGACCTGTGGCCGAATATCCAACCAAAGTACTGCTATTCGATTCAACTCTATGCTTATAGACTGAGACTGTGAAAGATTATGGTATACGGTTTTATTGAGAGGGGAATGCTATGCGTCGTAGTTGGATGAGATTTGTGGCCCTTTGCGCTATCGTCTTTGTTGGTAGCAATTGGCTCGTAAGCGTTTCGGCGGAAACCTCGATTGAACTCCTCAAAGATATTGCCCCAGGTAGTAATAGTTCGGTCAGTATAATCAGTACAATAGGTTCTAATCGACATACTATGCTCAATGGGATAAGTTATTTTATTGCAAATGATGGAGGACCTAAAGACGGTTTATGGCGCAGTGATGGAACTGAAGCAGGAACTTTTAAATTAACGACTGATGGACAACAATCATTTTTACCCACTCGCATGGTTGCTTTTGGAGATAATGTTTATTTCGCCACTTCAACACCTAAACATGGGTTTTCGATTTGGCGCAGCGATGGTTCTGCTAATCCGCTGGTAAAAGTAGTGAGCTTTAATCAAGGCATTCTTGAAAAAGCCTCACACATAAGTTTGCTTCCAGTTATTAACAACACTCTTTATTTCTTTTTTTCTAACGAAGGTAAGTTAGAAATTTGGAAACTTGATCAAGCATTGCAGCCAATTCTGATCACATCTTTGGAAATTTATCCATCAACACTCGTTAAAGTGCAAGTTCAACCACTCGTCGATTTTCAAGGGAGCCTCTATTTTGTCGCTACTTCAATTGATGATTCGAATATAACCTATCAAATTGATTTATGGAAAACTGATGGCACTGCTATGGGAACCTCCCTCGTTAATGTGATGGATAACCGTCGATTTTCCGAGATTAAAGGCCCAATTGTAGTTAATGGAAAACTGCTGTTAATTTCATCACCTGATGGCCTTTTGGTTAGCGATGGTACTCCAAATGGTTTACAACCTTTAATCGATCCTAATGAGGGTGGTGGAGTAAAACCCCAGATTGTGAGCCTTAACGGTCAAGGATTTATAGCATTCAGTGATCGTATATGGCGAACTGATGGAACACTTGAAGGAACCTATCCACTTGATGTTAATCCCAGTGGCCCTGATCAGGCTGTTATCTTGAATACGCTTGATGATTATATTTATTTTATAGCTGATCATAGTAGTTATGGGAGTGAGCTTTGGCGGAGTGATGGCACAAGTGCTGGAACTACCTTAGTCCAAGATATTAATCCTGGTGTACAAAGTAGTTTCCCCCAAGAACTAACCAAAGTGGGCGAACGTCTCTATTTCTCCGCTTATACGCCTTATACTACAAGTAGCGATCGTCAATTGCATCCTTGGAAACTTGATTGCACAGGGACTCAGGCTAGTCTGATTGGACCACCTGATTGGAATACTTTAGTGCATCCTTATATCTATCTGGCAAATCCTCGCGGTGTAATCTTTGCTGCCTATACCCCTGATGTAGGTATAGAACCTAGATTATATCGTGAAAGTGGTAATACATGGGTTCATAGTAATCCGGTTGTTGCCACGGCCAGCGATCAAGTTGCAGCAATTCCCGTGACCCTTGGCAATGATGGCACAATTATGCATCAAAATATTGATGTGACACTTACTTTGACCAATGGTATTGAGTATCTCAGCGATACCAGCGGCATTACGCCAACAATCCAAGCTAATACCGTGACTTGGCAATTTAACGAGATTCCGACCAACTGTAGTGAGCAAACCTTTATCGTGTATGTGGGTTTACCAAATACTCCAATTGGCGATCAAAAGGCATTTACGGTTGGCATAAACGGCATGGACTCAACTGATACAGCGAGCGATAATCAAGTAGATGGTCAAATCTTTGTTGGGCATCCCATCTTTTTACCAGCAATTCAGTAAGTTAATGCGTTTTTGGGCAAAAGGGTCGTCATTATGACGACTCTTTTTGGTTTATCTGAGCCTGTGCCAACAAATCCCAGCCCACTGCTGTTTCCAAGCGGGTGCAGCCAGCGCTCAACAGTTCGCGGGCTTGGCCAAGCTCAGTAACATCATTAACTTTAATCCCCATCGCTGCGTTGATTGTGCGCCGTACATCGGCAACCAGCGCTTCTGGAACCGTCACTAGATCAAGGTCATGGCTAGCTGCTTGGGCACAGGCCCGTAGCCCAATTTGGGCCTGATCGCAGCTCGTTAAATTGAGTTTGATCAACGGCTTAGGATCATAGGAAGATGGTATATTGGCCGTTAGCCAAGCCTCAAATTCTTCAGCTTCGCTGATAATCGCTTGCGGTACAAGCAATTCAATTTCGCTAACGCCAAGTCGCAAGGCATGCTCGGTTTGTTCGCGGCTTGCTGTTGTAATGCCGATGCGCAGCCCACTGCCAGCAGTTGCATCAACCCAAGCTTCTGCTTGCTCAAGCGGCACAACCAAGCAGCCAATTCCGGCAGCAATCGCTGCTTGGGCTTGGCGTTGAATTTCATCTGCTGGTAGTTCTTCGCTGATTAATTGATCAAGCAAGGCCGCCAAGGCGCGAGGTGCATCGCTGCGTGCGTGCGGCAAACCAGCAATTTGGGCACGTTCGCGTAGCGTCCGTAGCACCATGCGGCTCACTGTGGCTTCGACCGAATGGCGAATTGTAGTCATCTGAATGAACTCCTTGCTTGCACTAAGCACAAGCGCTTGTGGTATTATCAGCGCAACAATCCGCATTGTGGATACCGAATTCTGATACTACCAATATGGGTTGGGCGGTTGTGGCTCGACCCCAAGGATGAACTATGCAAACCGAAGTGGAGCGTGTCACGGCAATGACGCACGAACAACGTAACCCCATCAGCCCGCTCGACCTTGGCTGGGTAAATAGCCTGCGCGTCAATCGCTCGGCAGTCGAGCGCCGCGTGAGCAGCTTGCCAAATCGGCGCACGGTTAAAAAGGATTGGCAGGCAGCTTGGCTCTTAAAAGCAATTAGCTGCATGGATTTAACCACCCTCTCTGGTGATGATACCGTTGGCACTGTCCAGCGTTTATGTTTAAAAGCTCGCCAACCAATTCGTGGCGATTTGGTCGATGCACTTGGGATTCGCAGCCTTAACCTGACGGTTGGCGCGGTCTGTGTTTACCATACCTTTGTTGAAACCGCAGTGCAAGCGCTTAACGGTACGGCGATTCCGGTTGCTGCGGTTTCGACCGCCTTTCCCGCTGGCTTGGCCCCGCTGGAGCTACGCTTGCGCGAAATCGAAGCTTCGGTAGCTGCTGGCGCACGCGAAATCGATATTGTAATTTCGCGCCATCTGGTGCTCAACGGCGATTGGGAAGCCTTATACGATGAAGTGCGGCTCTTTCGCGAAGCTTGTGGCGAAGCTCATATGAAAACAATTTTGGCAACTGGCGAGCTAGGGACCTTGCGCAATATTGCCCAAGCCAGCCTTGTTTGTATGTTAGCTGGCGCTGATTTTATCAAAACTTCGACTGGTAAAGAGCCAGTTAATGCGACTCTGCCCGTTTCGTTGGTGATGGTGCGCGCCATCCGCGATTACTATGAGCAAACTGGTTATAAAGTTGGCTTCAAGCCCGCTGGTGGCATCCGAACTGCTAAGCAATCATTGGATTGGCTGGCCTTGATCAAGGAAGAACTTGGCGATGCTTGGCTGCATCCACATCTGTTTCGCTATGGTGCGAGCGCCTTGCTGGGCGATATTGAACGCCAATTAGAGCATTATGTAACTGGCCAATATTCGTCAGCAATTCGCCATCCAATGGGGTAGTGCAATGAAACGTCTCGTTCGTGGGTTGCTTGCAAGTTTTATGCTGGGCGTTGGAGTGCTACACTTCACCAACCCCAAGCCATTCGTCAAGATTGTACCACCTTCGTTGCCCCGACCACGGAGCTTGGTCTATCTGAGCGGTCTGTTTGAGATTTTGGGTGGCCTCGGCTTATTGTTGCCCGGCGTGCGCCGCAAAGCTGGCTTAGGCTTGATGGCCTTGTATCTGGCGGTTTTTCCTGCCAATATTCAGATGCTCAAGCAAAACGCACCGCTGTTTGGCAAACAACGCCCATTCTTGTTGTGGCTGCGCTTGCCATTTCAACCATTGCTGATTTGGTTGGCATGGTGGGTTTCCCGCGACGATAGCTAGTTGCTGAGCCAACGATTTAAAAACGAATCCCTGCCCTAAGCCTGTGCAGGGATTCATGCTTTTTAGCCGAGAGTTGCCCATTCCTGCCTGGTTTGGCGAAACAGCACATGCGGCAGGTTGGCACGCTCAAAATTACGTTCATAGACCATACCTAATTTTTCGGCTACTCGTTGCGAGGCAAAATTGGTTGTCATGGTGAACAACACCAGCGAATCAAGCTGCAATTGCTCAAAGGCCACCGCCCGCGCTTGGCGCGCAATCTCGGTTGCTAGGCCTTGGCCCCACCATTCTGGCAGCAAGGCATAGGCAATTTCGGTCTCTGGCTGATTATCGAGCTGCACCAAGCGCAAACCGCCACGCCCCACAAACGCCCCGCTAGCCCGATCGTGAAACACACATAAGCCATAGCCTGCTTGCTGCCAATCTTGCATTTGGGTTTCCAAGCCTTGCTGGGTGCGTTGGCGATCTTGCAAGCCACCAAGGGTTGCCATCATGGTTGGATTCTGGTGCATCGCGGTGATTAAATCGATGTGTTCAAGGCTAATTGTGCTGGCAACCAAACGTTGCGTCGAGAAAACTTTGGGATCGAGCATAAAACCTCATATGCAATTTCAAATCAGCGATTGTGACCAAAATTAATTATCAATTAAGCATGGTAGGCACTGATCTTGCCTATCGCAAGGGACATAAGTATGATACTATCAGCATGGCATCGTGGCCCTACATCGTCCCCATTCGCTGATAGATTGGAGGTACGCTATGAAGATCAAGCATGTGCTCGCAACCAAAAGTCCAATCATTCATACGATTAATCCCCATACACCGCTGAGCCAAGCAGTTGCGCTCTTATCCGAACACAACATTGGCGCGTTGGTGGTGATTGAAGATGATCGGATTGCGGGAATTATCTCCGAGCGGGATATTATTCGGGCAGTGGCGCAAGATCCAGCAATTGTTGAGCGCCAAGTGCAGCATGTAATGACGGCCAATGTAGTAACCGGTCGCCCCAGTGATGATCTTAAAGCGGTGCTCCAAACCATGACCAATCGCCGTTTCCGCCATTTGCCAATTCTCGATGGCGACATTTTGCTTGGCATTGTTTCGATTGGCGATGTTGTCAAGGCCCAACTTGGGGAATATGAAGGCAAGCTCGATACCCTCGAAACTCAAATTATCGAAGAGGGCTAGACGCTCAAAGGATTGTGATCATGACAACTGTGGGAACTGAAGCGCAGCCATTACGGGTTGCGATCATTGGTTCTGGGCCATCGGCGTTTTATGCAGCCGATCATTTGCTCAAACAAAGCGATTTGGTAATTGAAGTTGATATGTTTGATCGCTTGCCAACGCCGTTTGGCTTGGTGCGCGGCGGGGTTGCCCCCGATCACCAAAAGATCAAAACCGTTACCAAGGCCTTTAATCTCGTGGCCAAAAATCCGCGTTTCCGCTTTTTTGGCTATGTTGAATATGGCAAGGATCTGAGCCACGCCGATTTGGTCGAGCATTATCATCAAATTTTATATGCTACTGGCGCTCAAAGCGATCGCCATATGGGCATTCCTGGCGAAGATTTGACCAACAGTTTTCCGGCGACAGCCTTTGTGGCCTGGTATAACGGCCATCCCGATTATCGCCATTTGCAATTCGATCTTTCGCAAGAGCGGGTGGCAGTGGTTGGGGTTGGCAACGTGGCAATTGATGTAGCGCGGATTTTATGTCTTTCGCACGAAGAATTGGCCCGTACCGATATTGCCGACCACGCGCTCGAAGCGTTGAGCAAAAGCAATATCAAAGAAGTCTATTTGCTTGGCCGGCGTGGCCCTGCCCAAGCAGCCTTTACCACGCCCGAAGTTAAAGAATTGGGCGAGCTTGAAGAAGCCGATGTCGTGGCAATTCCCAGCGAAGTTGCGCTCGACGATGTGAGCCGCGCCGCTTTGGAAGCTGGCGGCGATAAAGCAGCCCAAAAGAAAGTTGAATTGCTGCAAGGTTATGCCGAACGCCAGCCAGAAGGCAAAAAACGCCGCTTGATCTTCCGCTTCTTGGTTAGCCCAACCGAAGTGCTGGGCGATAGCGATGGGCGGGTGGCTGGTTTGCGCTTGGCCAAAAACGAGCTTTACGCGAGCGATGCAGGCAGCATTGCTTCGCGCCCAACTGGCGAAAGCGAAGATTTGCCAGTCGGCTTGGTGTTTCGTTCGGTCGGCTATCGCGGCGCACCGTTGGTCGATGTGCCATTTAACGAGCGCTGGGGAACCTTCCTCAATCAAAAAGGCCGCATTCTCGACCCAACCAGCCAACAGCCAAAAGCTGGCGAATATACCGCTGGCTGGATCAAGCGTGGGCCAAGCGGCGTGATTGGCACCAATAAACCAGATGCGGTTGAAACCGTGCAATGTATGCTCGAAGATGTAGCCGCTGGCCAATTGCTCAGCCCAAGCCACGCCGATCGCGAGAGCATTGAAAAATTGGTGCAAGTACGCCAGCCCAACTATGTGACCTTTGCCGATTGGCAACGTCTCGACGAGATTGAGGTTGCCAATGGCGTGGCTACTGGTCGGCCACGAGTCAAATTTACCAGCATCGAAGATATGCTGGCGGCAATTGGCAAAAATGTAACTGCCTAAGTGCTTTCGCTTCGAATAGGTAGCCCACATCTGAGGCAACTTGGGTGTGGGCTTTTTTGATCCACGAAGAGCGCGAAGCTGAGAAACCGCGAAGAACGCGAAGAGCGCGAAGGTTAAGTTTTGATCCAGGAAGGGAAATAGGCTATAGGCTCTAGGCTATTGGCTTTTGGAACTTGGTTCATACCATCAAACGCTCCGCTCGCTCATAGCCATAATCCCTCTGCGCCTCTGCGTTAAATTGATCCACGAAGCGCACGAAGCTGAGAAACCGCGAAGAACGCGAAGAGCACTAAGGTTAAGGTCTTATGTTCTATGTTCTATGTTCTATGCTCTTTGTTCTTATTTTGACTTCTGACTTTTGACTTCTGATTTGCTTTCTGACTTGTGCTTTTCATCCCTCATCCCTCATCCTTCATATTTTATGTTTCTGCCTTTTGACGGATTTGGCTTGGGCTTGAACGCGCTACAATGCATGCTGCACTACTCACTATCGCACAACAAAGGAGCTGGTTATGGCATTTGGGCGTTCATTCTGGCGTGAAACTCGTGCGTCGTATGCATTCGTTGAGCGCAACATTAATTTGATTAAACGCTATTGGGGCTGGGAAGTTGTTTGGTTGATCTATTCAATTGTCAACGCTTTATCGATTACCTTTATTGGCAAGGCAGTTGGCGCGATTACTGGCCAAGAATTCGACCAAGCAACGATTGATGCTACGATTTTGTATTTGATTGTTGGCACCTTGGTTTGGCACTATTTGGCGGTAGTATTCGATTGTATTGCTGAATCGGTGCAATGGGAGCGCTGGGAAGGCACGATTGAATATACCTTTATGGCACCGATCTCACGACTAACCCATATGCTAGGCACGACGATTTTTGCGATCTTTTGGGGCTTGTTTCACACCGGAATTATCTTGGCCTTTGTGGCGATATTCTTTCAAATTAGCCTTGATAATGCCAATTTCCTTGGGGCGACGGTGATTTTGCTGACGGGCAGCATTAGCTTTATTGGCTTAGGAATTGTGGCTGCGGTGTTGCCATTGCTTTTTCCCGAGCGTGGGGCGCAGATGACCAACATTGTGAAAGCTACGATTTTGTTGGTTTCAGGCGTTTACTATCCAATTAGCGTGCTGCCAACTTGGATGCAACCGCTGGCTTCGATTTCGCCAGCGACCTATGTGTTGGAAGGCATGCGCCGCGCGTTGCAACATAATGCAGGGCCAATTGCGCTATGGGGGAACTATTTGTTGCCATTGCTTGGTAGCGGGCTATTGCTCGTACCCTTGGGCTTATGGATCTTCTTGCGTGGTGAGAACTATGCCAAACGGACTGGGCGCTTAAAACGCAACGGCTAGGATAGCGTTGACAGGTTTTTACAGCAGCTTGCTTGGAATAAGCAACTTTTGACTATAGAGTGTCAACAATTTGGCTAGTGTCGCTAAAAATTAATGGTATAGATTAAAGGTGCATTTGCTGAATATATTTTTGCTACTGTAGTACTATAATAACCTGTATGCTAGCCCATGGTGTAGGACTAAGTTCATGCTTTACATGCCGTGGTTAAACCTTTTTGCTGCTTTGAGGGGGGGATAGCTATCCCCCTTTAGTACCAAAGAACCATTAAAAATTTTGACAAGAAACCGATCTCGGCGTACAATAAGCCTAACAACCCACCTACGATAGCCTGTAGAAGCCATTTTATGATGAATCATCGCTATTCGGCCTAGGAATCAGTCTGATTCATTATTGATGGTTTGCTTGTGAGCGTTCTCAGCATCAAGCGCAAAAGTTTACAAGCCATCCAGATACTCTACAGCTAGCGTATTGCCTAACACCATGACACTCCATAGAAGCTGACCAATGTATGGGATCATCTTCCTGTAGATTGCGAGGGAGGCTACCATGATCATTATCTTCTAGATCAATCGAGCTTTTCCAACGGGACATCTTTGAAGGATTTGTGTATGAGTGTGATAATCTTCTAAGATTGAGGGTGTGCAGGTCTCGGAGTCCAACTGTTGCTCTGCCCAAAACAGGGTGGAACACTACCGATGATTGCGATTCATCGCTGGAGTGACGAGGCATTGTGAATTCACAGCTATATTGGTTGTGTTGAGGCCATATGCACTAGCTGGGGAGGATTTCCATGATCATCATTTTCTAAAATAATCAGTACGTAGCAACTACCAAACAGCTCATGATCTTCAGATCATGGGCTGTTTTTTTGCCTACTTTTGAGACTTATGCTAAATAAATATTAATAATTTTGACAATTTCGTTAAAATGATTTAATATATCCTGCATACTCATCTAGCTGAGTACCCGACGTTGTTCGACTGGCCACTTATCTTTCATCCACAGAAAGGGGCATGCGACTTCGGAAGCTTCCAACGACCTCACCGATTCCTTCGCAACAATGCTGTGTTCGTGTGGTAATCCAGCCAGTGTTTGGTATTGGGATTGCCCATGGTAAATTTGCAACCCACATATTGAGGAGGCACCCTTGAAGCGTCTGTTTGTTTCATTTGTGTTGATCTGCAGCCTAGTTATTATCTTCAGTGCGCCCAACCCTTCATTTGGTCAAACTCGCAACCCTGGCAAACCTGTTGATCGAGTCGATGTTGCTGCGCCAGCAGTAGCAGGCCAATTTGTGGTCAAATTCAAAGCCACAACCGAAAAAGCCAACCGATCAGCAGCCCTTAAATCAATTGGGGCTGTCCAAATTGATCGGATTGCAGCCCTTGATGCAGAAGTTATTGAAGTTGCAACCCTCAAAAGCAACGATACCCGCGCTGGGCGCGAAGCTGTCTTAGCCAGCTTGAAGCAAAATCCTAATGTCGAATATGCCGAACCAAACTTTATTTATTCCATGAATTTTACGCCCAATGACCCAAGCCTAAGCTCACAATGGGCATGGGGTGTCATTCAAGCATATACCGGCTGGGATATTACGCAAGGTAGCAGCAGCGTCGTAATTGCAGTTGTTGATACTGGGATTCAAAGCAACCACCCTGATCTTGATGCCAAGATGGTGGCTGGCTACGACTATATCGACAACGATGCAACCCCAGCCGACGGCAATGGCCACGGCACGCACGTTGCAGGCACAAGCGCCGCTGAAACTAATAACAGCACTGGTGGCGCTGGCACTTGTCCAAATTGTAAGTTGATGCCAGTGCGCGTTTTGAACAACAGCGGTAGCGGAACCTTGGCCGGTGTGGCCAACGGCATCACCTACGCTGCCGACAACGGAGCCAAAGTTATCAACTTGAGCCTTGGTGGTGGCGGTTCGACCGCATTGCAAAATGCTGTTGATTACGCTTGGGGCCGTGGTGTATTCTTGGCATGTGCTGCTGGTAATAGCAACACCTCAAGCGTCACCAACTCGTACCCAGCAGCCTACACCAACTGTTTTGCGGTTGCCTCAACCACCTCAAGCGATGCTCGCTCATCGTTCTCGAACTACGGTTCGTGGGTTGAGGTTGCTGCTCCTGGTTCGAGCATCTACTCAACTTGGATCAACAGTGGCTACAATACGATCAACGGGACTTCGATGGCAACCCCACACGTTGCTGGTTTGGCTGGCTTGTTGGCCTCACAAGGCTTGAGCAATAGCCAAATTCGCGACCGCATCTGCTCGACCTCAGATGCCATTTCTGGCACGGGCAGCAGCTGGACCTGTGGTCGGATCAACGTCTACCGCGCAGTCAACAACGGCGGAACCACCCCAACTCCAACGCCAAATCCAACCACGCCAACTGTTGTGCCACCAACCGCAACCCCACCTCCAGGCGGCGGTAGCATTGTCAATGGTGGCTTCGAAAGTGGCACGACTGGCTGGACCCAAGCATCAAGCGGTGGCTATAGCTTGATCGATACCACCCGCCCACGCACTGGTAGCTACAGCGTTTACATGGGTGGCTACAACAATGCTAACGAAGGACTGTATCAAACGGTAACCGTGCCAGCAGGTTCAGCCTTGAACTTCTACTGGTATCAAACTAGCAACGAAGGCACAACGACCGCCTACGACTACCTGCGCGTGCGGGTCTACAACACCAGCGGAACCCTGTTGGGAACCTTGGCAACCCGCTCAAACGTCAACACCGAAAATGCTTGGGTCGCTGAAAGCTTAAGCTTGGCAGCCTACGCAGGTCAAACGGTGCGCATCCGCTTTGAAACCACAACAGATAGCTCATTGACGACATCATTCTTTGTTGATGATGTCAGCCTGCAATAAGCTAAGCGTGCTTCCCTAGTCTGCAATCGAACAACGTCAGTCGCACCCGTCAACAGCAATGTTGGCGGGTGCGGCGTTTTACAAGCGCCCGTCGTTACGCTAAAATAGAGCCTAGCAACCACCAACCAGTTAAGGAGTGAGCGATCAATGTCCAGTGAGTCAAACAACCATTTGACCAACAAGCGTACCTATTCAATTATTGGCACGCTGTTTGTCATTGTTTTAGCAGTGCTCTCGTTTATTGTTGTGCCAATGATGTTGTTTGCTGATGATTCGCCAGCAGGGGCTTTGGCATTTTTGGCAATTATGCTGGGCTTAGTGATCACGGTTATTGCCTCGATTTTGGCTCCACTCAAGCAACAAGAATATACCGATTTTGCGGTACGCCCACCAATGGAGCTTGATTTGGATAGCTTCGATGCCAAAAAAGATGGGGTTTCGTGGTAGAACCTATTGGGTTGAAGCACGGCCAGTAGGGTCTACCTGCTGGCCGTTGCTTTTTTAGCTGGCGGTATCAACTTGGGCGCTGGCGAAGGTTGCCATTTCGCCAAGAATGTTGCAGGCTGCTTGCACTAACGGAATTGCCAAGGCCGCGCCGCTGCCTTCGCCAAGCCGTAAATCGAGTTGGAGCAATGGTCGCAAGCCAAGCTGTTGCAGGGCAATGCGATGGCCTGGCTCAGCACCACAATGGGCGGCAATACAATATTCAATGGTCGTCGGAATTATCGCTTGGGCCACCAAGGCTGCGGCTGTGGTAATAAATCCATCAAGCAATAGTGGCACGCGGCGTTGAGCAGCGCCCACGATAATTCCGGCTAAGATGCCAATTTCAAAGCCGCCAACCTCGATTAATGGCCCCAAGCCGTCAATATTTTCTCCAACCCGCGCTACTGCTTGAGCAACAACCGCAATTTTATGCTGATATTGTTCTGATTGCACCCCAGTGCCATGGCCAGTCACCGCTGCTGCTGCTTGCTGACAATAGATTGCGGTTAAACATGCTGCGGCGGTCGTATTGCCAATGCCCATCTCGCCAAGTGCAATTAAATCGTGGCCTACATCGGCAAGCTCATGGGCCAAGGCAATGCCCCGTGCAAGGGCAGATTGGGCTTGTTCGTGGCTCATTGCTGGTTCAATTGCCAAATTCTTTGTGCCAGGCCCCAGCCATTCGCTGCGGAAATTGGGCGCATTGCTGTTAATGGCGGTTTGCACTCCAGCATCAACAATCAATAATTCGGCTCCGACATGGCGCGCCAACACGCTGACCGCCGCGCCACCAGCCAAAAAATTGCCAACCATTTGGGCGGTAACGCTTGCGGGATAGGCACTCACGCCATATTCCGCCACCCCATGATCTGCTGCCGCCACAATAATGATTGGTTTTTGAATAGTTGGCGGGCATTGCTGGCGAATTCCGGCCAATTGAATTGACAAGGCTTCGAGCTGACCAAGCGCTCCTTGGGGCTTGGTCAATTGGTTTTGGCGTTGCTGCGCCTGCTCGATTGCCGCCTGATCAAGCGGCTCGATGATAGCCCACGAATCTTTAATGTTCACTACTTGCTCCAGGAATAGGTTGATCGCCGCGCAGAATAGCATCAATCTCATCCGAGGACAACCGTTGAACATCAGCTGGACTAGGCTTGGGTTCGCTGGGGGCTGGAGTGCTGGCAGGGACTTCAACACTCACGCGCGTGCCAGTCAACGGCATAACCATGGTTAATTTTGGGTCGGGAATCGTTGGCTCAAGCCCTTCGAGCGTATCGCGCAAGGCCTCGTCGTAAATCACCACTGCATCGCTGCCAATGCCCGCCACGCCAGCGCTGAGCACATATTGGCGTTCGCCCTTCAAAACTCCACGGGTAATCACATAGCCAACGATTAAACCAGTTTCGTCGAGCAATAATTCGCCAATTGTGCCCAATTTGTTGCCAGAGCGCCCAATCGCTGCCGTGCCAGTCAGGTGAATTTTTTTCTCCAAAATGCTGTGAAAATGGGGAATAGCGTTGGCGCGCAGCACTTCGCAGCCAGCTTTAACCAAAATCACATCGCCAGCCCAAACCAGCACTTGCGCCCATTCGACGACTGTGGCCTCGCGAAACAAACCGCCGGTGTTGGTAAGCAAGCCAACAATCCGGCCTGCAGCATGATCGACCAACAGATCGGCAACTGAACCAATAATATTGCCAGTATCGACCCGAACAATCGACTTTTTGACCAATTCTCCTGCCTTATACATTGACTTAACTCCATAACTAAATCGCGGCTAATGACGCGCTGCGCAGTTGACGAGCCGCTAAAGCCTGCGGTATGCTTGGCTTAGTTCCAGCATCTCGGATGGAGACGAGCAGCCACCATGCATCAATTAGAGGTCATTGCTTGCACCAGTACGATGCTCGATCTGGTTGTGCCGATCGCAGTGCTTGTGCCGCCCGACCATTCGCCAAACGGGCCAGCGTGTCCGGTTGTTACTTTGCTCCACGGGTTGTCAGATAGTTATATGTGCTGGTTGGATTATACGAATATCCGGCAATATATTGCTGCGACGCGCTTAATTGTGGTAATGCCGCATTGTGGACGCTCGTTTTATGCCAATGGCCTTGGTGGCCAGCAGATTGAGGAATTTCTCGCTGTCGAGTTGCCTCAATTTATTGATGCTCAGTATACGACAATCAAGCAACGTGAGGGGCGAGCAATCGGTGGCGTTTCGATGGGCGGCTATGGTGCGTTGCGCTTAGGTTTGGGCTATTCGCAGCATTGGAGCACCGTGTTTAGCCATAGTGGCGCGGTTGATGCGCCGCGCTGGATCGACGATCCCTCGAATATGGTGATTTTCGGGCCGGTCGATAGCCCAATTCGCCAGCAATATAGCCTTTTCCGGATGCTTAACCAGTTGGTTGCGCCAATTCCTGCAATGCACTTTGATTGTGGGCTTGACGATTTTTTAGTCGAGGAGAATCGTTCGTTTCATCATGCGCTCCGCCAACAGCATATTCCGCATATTTATCGCGAACGGCCTGGCGGCCATACATGGCGCTATTGCGATGAAAATTTAGCCGCGAGTCTTAATTGGGTTTGCCAACAACTCAATCAGCCAACTCGCTCCGAACCATAAACAGCCCAAATGGGCGATTGCCACGTTTTGTCAGATTGTTGCCGTTGAGATTTGTTCCAGTGGTGGTGTGCCGCTGAACAATGTGCTAGTTCAGGAGACACAATGGATTTGCTCAAAGGGAAAAAAGCGTTAATTGTTGGGATTGCCAACGATCATTCAATTGCCTGGGGCATTGCTCAAGCCCTCAAACAAGCTGGGGCCGAATTGGCTTTCTCGTATGCTGGCGAAAGTTTGGAGCGCCGCGTGCGCCCATTGGCCGAGCAACTTGGCGTAAGTTTTGTGCAGCAATGCGATGTGAGCGACGATGCCCAAATTGCGACCCTGTTTGAGAAGCTTGGCGCTGAGTTTGGCTCGTTTGATATTTTGGTGCATAGCGTGGCCTATGCCAAGCGCGAAGATCTTTCTGGGCGCTTTATTGATAGTAGCCGCGATGGCTGGCGCTTGGCGATGGATATTAGCGCTTTTTCGTTGGTCGCGCTCACCAAGGCTGCCTTGCCATTGCTCAATCCCAACGCCAACATTCTGACCCTGAGCTACTACGGAGCCGAAAAGGTGGTGGCCAACTACAACGTGATGGGCGTTGCCAAGGCTGCGCTTGAAGCAAGCGTGCGCTATCTGGCCGCCGACCTTGGCCCCGATGGCTTGCGGGTGAATGCGATTAGCGCTGGCCCAATTCGCACGCTTTCTGCTTCGGGCATTGGCAACTTCCGCCGTTTGCACAAAGCTTTTACCAATGCCAACCCAATGCGCCGCGCAATTACGATTGAAGATGTGGGCAATACAGCCTTGTGGCTGTGCTCAGATCTCGCCAGCGGCGTAACTGGCGAAGTGGTCTATGTTGATGGTGGCTTTAATGTGCTCGGGATGAGCGAAGAATCTCAAGCCTAACACGGCTTCAGGTTTATTATAACGCCCCCCGTTTTGAACGTAACGGTGGGGCGTTGTGGCTTAATCGGCGGCTGTCCAGCTAACATGAATATCGCTGAATAAACGACCATAGCGGGCTAAACGCTCAAGCGGCTCGTTGAAGGCTTGGGCATCGTTTTTGCGGCCTGCTTCGCGCACGATGCCGCGTAATTCCTCGATATTCGTATATAAATCACCAAGCTGTGCTTGGATTGCTTCTAAACGTTCAACCCATTCTTGATCGGTATCGCTCATCTGAAAACTCCTTGTAATGATAGAATAATGCTATTTTAGCACATCTGTCTTTATTTAAATTCTTGCCTGCTTGTTTGTAGAGGGTACGTAAAATTGGCTCTTGACAACATATAAGCGGATTTAGTCTCTTATATAGGCCATTACTCCTAATAGTTGATGAGTACCTAGCTATGAGAGAAGCTAAACCACATTTTGAGATCATCATTGCCAGTTGCTGCTTGCTTCGCTACGGTTCAAATTAGTTGCTATGCGCGAGTAAGGTATGTTATTGATTTGCGTTGCAAAGCCGCTATTTTACATTCATGGCTGCACCGAATCAATCAGAGCCAGCTGCTGGTCGTTAATAGTTTAAGGATTGACTATGATAAAGTATTTTTTGCAAGGAGTTTTAATCATGATGCTTTTAAACGCATGCGGCTCTCTAGAATCTACTTCTCAGCCTCAATCAGCGAAGAACTTAAATGAACAATTGGCGCGTGGGGAAGTTAACCTGCAAACCATCAAACAGCTTAATATTTTTTGTATTGATAGTTCCATTGCCTTTGATACTATTCATTCTATCGATAACTTTCCAAGTGTGATACTCGATAATCCAGACGAAATTCGCCAATTATTGAATGAACTTGCTGATGGTGGTATGTATCCGATTAAAACATCCGAACAATATCAACAAGCACGCTTGATTGCGACACTCCATGATCAATCACAAGCTTATTTCGATTATAAAATTATGCACGATCAACAAAGTAGTAAGATTTTTATTCCTAACCCTGATCCTGCAATGCCGAGCCTTAATTTAGATCGGGGGGGAATGCGGTTGCTTGCCCAAAAAACTGCTGAGGCCTGTGCAAATACTCAATAGAACGTCAATCAAAACTCTAAGTTATAGGAGGGTCAACATGCATAGGTTATATTATTTGGTGGCGATCTTGGGCTGCATGGTATGGGGCTGTGCCAGCCAAACTGCTCCACCAACACCTATCGCTGCGGCCCAAGTTCGGACGGATATTGACGGCTTGGCAGCGTTTGTTAGTTTGCCATTTCAACCAACTAGCGTGCAGTGGACGACCACAACCCTCAACCCTCAGACTGATCGTTCTGTGCCAGGGCCTACCGATATGCAAGTTGAAGCCGTTTTGAGCTTTGCTGCGACCGATCTTGAACAATTACGCGCTCAAGCTCAGCCCTTAGGTTGGAATGTGCAATGGCAAGAAACTACCTTTAAACCATGGTATCCCCAATCTGTTCGCGCTGCATTTGCGTTCGATGGCGATGCGTTTCAGTTGACAGTACCAAGCTACGATGCAATTCCGGCCTTTGGCTCAACCCGCCCGGGGAGCTTTTTTATTACACCTGTTGGCGATCTGTTTCTCTCAATCAGCACCAATTAATGGTTGCCTAAACCGCCTGAGGCTCCAATTAACGATATTTTATTTGACATAATTGAATAGTTGTAGCGTTTAGGATAGGCAATAAATTAAAAATCCCTCACAATTAGCTCGTCAAGCCTCTTGACAAAACCTATGCTGGTTGGCTATGCTGCATACGACATCGCTCCTAAACAGCTATTAGTACCTCTGTTGTTGGGCGGCGGGCTATCCAACCTCATGCCGCCACGTTCCTATTGTATTGATTCCGGTAACTAATATTGGTTTAGGAGGAGTGCTCGTTCCTCTTTTTTTGGTTTGCAGTGCAAACCCGCTATTTTACGCCATGCGTTATGCTATGGCGACCACAAGGAGCCAAAATGGCAGCAGATCTCGTGCAAAGCGATTACGAACGGCTCGGACAGGTGGCAACGCAGTTTCAAAAACTGCACGATCAGCAAACCCAAATGGAAGCCATGGTGCGTCAAACCTACCAACAATTACGTAGTACCTGGCAGGGCGATGCGGCGGTCGCCTTTTTTGCGGAAATGGATGATGCGATTTTTCCAACCCTCAAGCGCTTGCAAACGGCCTTGACCAGTGCTAGCACCCTCACCAGCCAAATTTCGCAAACCTTCCGCCAAGCAGAAGAAGAAGCCTCAAAATTGATGAAATTCGATGGCAACGGCGGGGCTGCTGGCGGTGGCGCTGGAGCCGCTGCTGGTGGCGGCGCTGGGTCTGGAGCCAGCTACTCTGCTGAAGGATCAGCATTTGCCGCAGGTGGCGGCAGCGGTGGGCTTGATCCGGCGGTTAGTGCCAAATGGGCAACCCTTACTCCCAACCAACAAGCAGCAGTTTTGCAAAGCATCTCCAACAAAATTTGTGATGAATATGGCATTGAACATGTGCCAGTCACGGTTTCCGATTTGGCCGATCCGCCAGGCTTGGATCTGTTTGGCTATCGCAACGATAAAGGGGTATTTATCGACCTTGACAACATGGGCGATGCCGACCGCGTATTGAACACTGTGGCCCATGAAGTACGCCATGAAGTGCAACGCCAAATGGGTATTTTGGCCAACCCGAGCAGCTTCGATAAATTCTTGCGCTCGATGGGCATTCAAGAAAGCCCCAAATGGCCAGTTAATGATGTGACTGAAGCTATGGCTAACGAATGGCACGAAAACTTCGCCAACTACATTAGCCCAGAAAGCGATTTTGCCAAGTACGAAAGCCAGCCTGTTGAGAGCGATGCGCGCAAATATGGCGAAAACTACCGCGATAATTTAACCTTATCCGAGTTCGAGAGCCATATTCCCAATCCAACGCCGCAACCTGTTCCAGTGCCAACCCCTGGCCCAACGCCAGTCCCACCAACTGCAACGCCAACCCCAACACCGGTTGGTAAAACGAAGTAACTGATTAATCACAAGGATAGTCTATGACATTAAACGATGCAGCCTATCAATATTGGTCTCAGCCCAATCGCGAACACTTTATGGCGTTGCGCGAGGCAGTGATGGCCAGCGCTAATTATTCACCGCACATCTCGCCCAACGAAGTAGCGCATGCTGCTTTTAGCCAAGGCGATTACCCAACGGTGATCAAGCAGTTGCGGAGTTTGTTGCCCGGAGCCTTGCTAAGCCCAGGCTTGCATAATCTCTTGGCAGTTGCCTACAACGAGCTTGGCGACAAGGATAATACCTTGCGCGAGGCCCATTTTGCCAAAACCGTGATGGATGGCATTTTAATGACTGGCGATGGCAGCCGCGAACAGCCCTACTATGTGCTTTCGGTGCAAGATGAGTACGATGTGTTGGGCTATTTGGGCAAAAACAGCCAACGCCAAACCCTTGTTCACGATCAAGACCAAAACCTCGATCTGCACATCTGCGATGATGAGAGCTGGGTTTGGTTTGAAGTCAGTTCGCTGATTGTCTTAGAAGGAAACTAGGTTCATGCGCTACGTTAACCCCTTGCAGACAATTTCGCGCGTTGTGTGCAAGCAAATTTCTTTGCTCTTGGTAACTATCGTTGGCGCACTCTTAACTGCTTGTAGCTCATCGGGAGGCAATCCAGTGCCAACAATCGGAATTAATGTCGCGCCAGGGGTTAACTTTCGCGGCGATGTGGTCGCCCTTCAGTTTGAAGATAATGCGCAACTGTCGGTCGGCGTTGGCTATGATGGCGCATATCGCTGGAATCTGGCAACGCCTGCGATTGAACAAACCTTCGCTCCCAAACAACTGTTTTTTGGCCTTGCGAGCGCTGCACCGCTCGTCGCCACAACCGATCGCAAAACGATTACGACGTGGGATTCGAGTACAGGTAAACAAGTGGCTACATGGAATGCCAAACCACGCCACTTGGATGTGCAAACAACTGTTTTTGAAGTCAGCGCGCTCGCAATCACGCCTGATCAGCAAACCCTGATTGCTGCCTACAACAAAGGCAGTATGTTGCAAGCCTGGAATTTGGCAACCGGCGAGGCTACGACGACCTTTGGCGCGCCAGCCGATACTGGCTCGATTGTTGCAATTGCGCTCAGCCCCGATGGCCAATTGCTGGCAAGCAACGATTTTAGCGGCGTTGTGCAGGTTTGGGAGGTTGCGAGTGGCCAGCAAGTGCAGCGCTTCAAAGAATCCAGCCTCAAATATCAGCCAGGCAAATTGGCGTGGAGCCACGATGGCAAATGGTTAGCTGCTAGTAGCGGCGATAAAAACGGCGGTAGTGTGCTGGTTTGGGATACCAATTCGTGGTCAATTGTGGCGACCCATACCAGCGCCGAACACCAATTCGTAGGCTTGGCCTTTCATCCGAGCGCCAATACTTTGGCGATTGGCACGAGCAGCGGCTTGATCGAATTGTATGATCCTGCCAGCGAGCAAGTGACGAACACGCTCAACGGCCACGCCGAGCGCGTAACGACGCTGGCTTGGAACGCTGACGGCAGCCAACTGGCCTCTGGCGGTAAAGAGCCGTTGGTGATTATCTGGGATACTGCGAGTCTAAGCGAAAAACAACGCTTGCTATTGCCAGCCACCACCGTCCAATAAGTACATCAGGACGCAGGCAACCCAAGAGCCTTGCTTGCGGTTGCCTTGCTGTTTTAGCCCAGCAACTCCAATAATTAGCCCTTGACAAAACATAAGATCATTGACTATGCTGCATGTGACATTACTCCTAGTTGCTGATTAGTACTTAGCTATTCAAGTATAATCATTGCCCGTCATTTTGCTTCCATCGCTTTTCATGCTTGCTAATACCAATCTGCATTCAAAGGGTAGGTTGGCTTGCCCGTTTGATTACGCTGGTAAGCCCGCTATTTTACGCTCATGGTGTTCCTATGAGCAGCACAAGGAGCCAGTATGGCAGCAGATGTCGTGCAAAGCGATTACGAACGACTTGGCCAAGTGGCGACGCAGTTTCAAAAACTGCACGATCAGCAGACCCAAATGGAAGCCATGGTCCGCCAAACCTACCAACAATTACGCAGTACCTGGCAGGGCGATGCGGCAGTTGCCTTTTTTGCGGAAATGGATGATGCGATTTTTCCAACCCTGAAGCGCTTGCAAACGGCCTTGACCAGTGCCAGTACCCTCACCACCCAAATTTCGCAAACCTTCCGCCAAGCAGAAGAAGAGGCCTCAAAGATCGTAAGCTTTGATCAAGGTGGTACGCAAGAGGAAAATGCTGGCGGTGCTGGTGGCGGCAGCGGTGCGAATCCAACCCCCGAAATCGGTGGCATGGCAGCTGCTTTCGGCCAAGTCCAAAATGTCTTCGATGCAGCGTTTGGCACCAATAACAGTGGCAGTGACAATGTTAAAGATCAAATGCGTGATGCCATGGGCGGAATGGGCTACGATGCTACTGCAATCAAGGATATTATTGCCAATGCCACGCCTGAGCAGCTCAAAGAAATTTGGTCGGATTCGAGCTTGATGGCTGAATTGCACAAAGAATTAGGCACCGATAATTATCTTAATCTGGTGGTCAGCGTTGGCATGAACCATAGCGGCTCTGTTGCCCATACGGGCGCTCCCGATGCAGACACGGCGATTCGTGATCATCTTGGCTCGTATGTTACTGATGCAGTTGCCGATAATCGCCAAATTACAGGCCGCGTTGGCGTAGTCGATGATACCAACTGGGATATTGCCGGAATCAATCATTATGGCAAAGATGTTTGGGAATCGGGCAAACGCGATGCAATCAATGGCTTTGTCGATAGCGACGGTCGGGTTTGGATTCATCAAGATAAAGGCAACCCTGGCACGATGATTCACGAAGGCGTGCATAAATATTCCGATGAAGCCATGATTGGGGTAAGCCAACCACTAAACGAAGGCGTGACTGAATACTTTACCCGCAGTACAACCGATAATCTTGGCTTACCCAGCCGTGGTAACTACCAAGGGAATTACGAATTTGTTAGTTCGTTATCGAGTTTGGTTGGTGAAGATGTGGTTGCCGATGCCTATTTCAATGGCAATATGGATGGCTTGAAGGATGCCTATGTGAATGCAGGCTACAGCGAAGCGCAATGGGATACGCTGATTGAGCATACTCAAAATAACGAATGGGCCGATGCGGAGCTATTGACCGCGCCGATTCCTGCTCCAGGAACACCTTAATGCGTTGGTTGATCTGGCTTAGCTGTTTGTATCTCTTGGGAAGCTGCAGCAGTGCTCAGCCAAATTTACGCAGCATGACCCAAAGCCCAATTAGCGATAAGGATACGCTCATGACCCAAATTACCAATCCCCATTTGGAACGATCAGCGCGGGTACTCGTGACCAGCGACCTCAGCTTAACCCAAGAATCAGCCTTCGTGCCAGCCCAAACGCTTGGAGCACAAGAGGCGCTTGGTTTTTATAACGAAACTTGGCAAATTCATGTGGCATTGTATGCCTTTGAAAACCAAAATCAGCATCAGGCCGCGCAGCAAAGCCTGAAGCAGCAGCTACCAAGCCAAGGAGTGTATAGCAGTTTTGGCAGCAATGGGCCAATCTTGTTTGTTGCCTATGCGCCAAACGATGGCTCAACTGGCGATCCGATTCGCGCCAAACATCAGGTTGCCAAGCTGGCGACACTGTTTGCTGGCGAAGAATAAGCGTTATGCTCGATCGAGGCTCAGACCATTAATCGTGGTCTGAGCTTTTTTTGGTATGTAGCGAGGCGAAATGAAGCAACTCAAACGCGGGTTAAAGCTGATTGGCTATAGCGTGTTGAGCGTATTAATTGGCTTTTGTTATCTTTTGCCCAGCAGTGAATATCGTTCAGCCCAAGGTATTGCGGTCTATGATCCCGATACGGTGCTAGTAATACAGTGGCTAGCTGCGGGCTTGCTCATTCCAGTTGGCCTGTTACTAGTTTGGTCAATTCGGCAACGCCAGCAACGCTTTGGTTGGCTTGAATCTGGCGTGCTGCTGGCTAGTTTGGTAGTATTGATTTGGCGTTGGCTTGCATTGAATGCCTATCAACACCCATTTCCTGAAACCTTGCGTTAAATTTAATATGGCATCATTTAGTGAGTCTAATTTTGTCCATTTACTTGATCAAGCGATGGCAAAATTAGGGGAGATTAACGTTGTCTATGAAGCCTAAATTCTTGAGTGTAACGTTACGAAGTTTCAGCTTGTTGCTCGGAGTAATGTTGCTGATGGCATGTGGTTCAGGAAACAGGAGCACCAAACCGGTGCAAATTCGGGTGCATAATGCGACCGATCGCGGCATCCGCGAGGTGTGGCTTGGCGCAAGTGGTTATACCGATTCCGAGCCAGCCCGCAATCTGGCTGCTGGTGCAACGAGTGCGTACATTGGCTTTGAAGCAGCTTTGCCCAATTATCGCCAACTTCAAATCGTTATGGAAGATGGTGCACGCTATCTTGGCATTGCTGATCCAAAGCCGATGTTTGGACAAGATGATTTGCCGCCAGGCAACTATCAATTTGATATTAGCCTCATCAACGATGAAGCAGTTGTGACGATTATTCAGCAATAGCTGCTTGTTGGTTGCTGGTAGGCTTAGTTTTACTCAGTACTCATTCCATAAAGCCCTTAATGAGTGATATAAATATACCAAAAGTCCTACTATGAAATCTAAAATCATGTTGACAAGCAGCATTGGATTGATTATATTGATAGGCATTAATCCTTGCAAGAGTTATAATCCATTACCCGTTTGTGATTTAAAATATTTGGAAATGGCAATTGCCTATATCCAGCTTGTGGGTAAACACAGCGTAGGGTGGATTCATGACATTTTTTTAATTGCACATTTGTGCGCTTGCGGGAGACTGTATGACCGCAGATATTATTGCCAATCGGTATGAGGTTGTTGAACAAGCCGGAGTGCGATTCCAAAAACTCTACGATCAACAAGTGCAAATGGAAGCGCTGGTGCGCCGTACGTATGAGCAACTACGTGGTGGTGCATGGCAAGGTGCGGCTGCTACAGCATTTTTTGCCGAAATGACCGACGAGGTTTTTCCGGCTATGAAACGCTTGCAACAGATGCTGATTGTTGGCAGCGAAATGGCCACCCAAATCAACCAAATCTTTCGCCAAGCTGAAGAAGAAGCTGCAAAGCAAATCGTATTCGATGCTAGTGCAGTATCAGGTGGCACAGCGTCTGGTGGTGCGGCATCGGGTGGCACGGCATCGGGCGGTAGCACAAGTGCAGATGCAGCGAATGCGTTGCCAGCGCCTGTTTCAACTGATAAAATTTTCACTGATGACTACATGGATCGGATGATCGGCTCACAATTTAAGGGAGCCAATGACCCTGAATTAAATAGTGCAATGGAAACGATCACGAGTGGTAAAGCCTCGGAAGCTGAAATTCAAAATGCTTTGGCCCAGATTGCCAAATCGCGCGGTTTATCAATGGAAGAAGTGACCGCGAACTACAACAAATTTAATCAATTGCGCCAAGAAGCATCTGAAATTGCGCGTAAAACAGGTAACCCAATGCCTGATAATGTAAACTTCCTGCATCCTAACTTCTTAGGTAGTACCGCAAGTTTGCGCTATGGTAAAGTTGTTGGTGATGCACTCGGTATTGATCCGGTCTTTGCTTCGATGCTTAACCCTACTGGTGGTTTAGTGGGTAATGGTAATTATGCAATTGATGCTGGTGAACGCCCTGTTGGCTATCATGGCATTATGCACGATGCAGCTGGATATTTGAAAAATTATCATAATGATGGCCCTGGCTATAATTATCTTGGTCAAGAAAACCGTGACCCCCGTGATCCATTAACTGGTCAAGAATCCGGGATTCGCTATTGGAATCGTAAAATGGCCTATGGATTCATTGATGGCAATGGGATCAATTTTAATCCGCCAATTGTATCCAATGTAGTTGCTGAAATTGGTGGATGGGGTATCGGCACATACACTGATATTAAACGTGAAGTTCCTAAAATTTGGGAATCTACCAAAAGTACAGCTAGTGATACATGGAATTCGCTATCCAAAGGCGTAAGTGATATTTTTTCGTTCTAGGAACTAGTAAATAGTATATTGACATAAAAATTGATCAGCTTATACAATCTGCATAAGCTGATCAAGCTCTTTCATGAGTATTGGGAGAATTTATGCAATTAATCAGTGAAATTACCTATCCAGTTCGATTATCAAGTGCGGAATTATTTGCACTTTTAGCGCTGGTTTCCGCGCCAACGTTGCTGGGTGCTGAGGTAGAGTCTCCACGCTCGATTAATAGCGAACGTGGCCAATTGTTATGGGAGCAAGGAACAGCCGAACTGCGAGCCAATGGCTGGCTCGTATATGATGAAGTAACACAGACTGATGTTGTTAACGAAACGCTTTTGCTGCTGCTGTTAAATGCGGTCAATGCTGAAGTTGTACTATTAACCACATGGGATCAAGCTGATGGCACACATCATGGGGTCGCGCATTATGATCATGGACAAACTCTTGTTGAAATGTCGATCGTTGATGGTATGCATGAATTTGTAATGTTTGCGCAGCGTACTGATGGATTACTGCGAATAGCACGTCGTTTAGCCCCAAAATTACCACTAAACGCCGAGTCAATTCAATTTAAGCTAACTCACGAACAAGCGGCTATGGCCAAACAAAATCCTGATGTACATTTACTTCAATCGTTTGGATTAAGTGAAATTGCTGCACAACAATTTGCTGCCACGCTTCAAAAGCCACGTTTATATGGCAGTATTAATCTCCTGCGCTCAGAAGCAACTGAGGTCATCGTCAACCGAATTATTGGAATTGTTCTTGCTGAAACAAGTGCATGTCTTGGCTTGGTCAGATCTGATGGCAGTATCGACTACTATCATGTTAGCGAAGCTGATTTTATTCAATTACTTGATCAGGAGATGACGAACTTAGCAGAGATGCAGGTTGTCTATGAAGCCTAAATTCTTGAGTGTAACGTTACGAAGTTTCCGCTTGTTGCTCGGAGTAATGTTGCTGATGGCATGTGGTTCAGGAAACAGGAGCACCAAACCGGTGCAAATTCGGGTGCATAATGCGACCGATCGCGGCATCCGCGAGGTATGGCTTGGGTCAAGTGGCTATACCGATTCCGAGCCAGCCCGCAATCTGGCTGCTGGTGCAACCAGCGCCTACATTGGCTTTGAAACAGCCTTGCCCAATTATTATCAGCTCAATATTGTGATGGATGATGGCGAGCGCTATCTTGGCATTGCTGATCCAAACCCGATGTTTGGGCAAGATGATTTGCCGCCAGGCAACTATCAATTCGATATTAGCCTCGTCAACGACGAACCAGTTGTGACGATTATTCAGCAATAGCTGCTGATCCAGCGCTCCACATCCCATTTCCTCGTAGCCTTGCGTGCCAATTTAGCGCAAGGCTCAAAATTGCCCCTAAAGCTTCCGAAAAACGTGTTGACAAATAATCACCTGATTTAGTATCCTAATGAGGTATTAATCCCGTTGAGGGATTAGTACCCATCGTCTTTTTCTTGTCCAAAGTCTTGGAAATCCCATTTGGTATGGCCCGTCTTGTGAGAGAACAAGAATTGTGGAGGTTTTGTGGTATTTTTTGTTGCCGTCGCAGTTGTGACGGCGCTCGCTAGGAGGCTGCATGGCCGCAGATATTGTACAGAATAAGTTTGAAGATGTGGAGCAAGTGTCCACTCGGTTCCAAAAATTGCACGATCAACAAGTGCAAATGGAATCAATGATTCGCCGCATGCACGATCAATTGGTGAATTCGTGGGAAGGTGATGCCGCTGAAGCATTTTTTGCTGAAATGGCTGATGATGTGTTTCCAACCCTCAAGCGCTTGCAAAATCTTTTGAGTGTCGGTAGCCAAGTTGCCAAACAAATCAACCAAATCTTCCGCCAACATGAAGAAGAAGCCTCGAAGATCGTCACCTTTGAAGGTAACGGTTCAGGCTCAGGTGGCGGCGGGAATGGCACTGCGAGCGCTGGTGGCGGCGGCGGTAGCGCCGATGGCGGCAGCAGCAGTGGCGGTGGCAGTGGTGCTGGCGCTGGTGCTGGGGTTGCTGCTGGTGGCGGCGGCTCATCGTCAGGTGGCGGCGGCTCATCGTCAGGCGGCGGCGGTGGCGGTTCATCGTCAGGTGGCGGTGGTGGTGGCGGTTCATCGTCAGGTGGCGGCGGTGGCGGCAGTAGCACTGCGAGTGCTGGTGGCGGCGGTGGCGGTGGTGGCGGTGGCAGCAGCCAAAGCCCAATGTCACCAGATCAAGTCTTCAATGATAAATACATGGGCAGTTTGGTCGGCCAACAATTCCAAGGTGCTGGCAACCCTGAGTTGAACTCAGCCATGGAATTGCTCACCAGTGGCAATGCTACTCCTGAACAAGTCGAAGAAGCCCTGAAGAAGATTGCCGCAGCCCGTGGTTTGCCATTAGAAAAAGTTCAAGCCGACTATGGCAAGTTCCTTGAATTGCGCGATCAAGCAGCCAAAACTGGCGCAGCCAACGGTCAATCAGCAGTCGAATCCATCAACCAAACCTTCCATGGCGATTTCATGGGCAGCACCTCAAGCTTGCGCTATGGTAAAGTCGTCGGCGATGTCTTGGGCATCGACCCAGTATTTGCTTCGATGCTCAACCCAAGCGGTGGCTTGGTTGGCCCTGGTAACAAGGCAATTGACTTGGGCGATTCGCCAGTCAGCTATCACGGCGCAGTCCACGATGCTGCTGGCTACCTCTACAACTACCACGACAGTGGCCCAGGCTACAACTACCTTGGCTTGGAACGCCGCGACACGGCCAACCCATTGACCGGCCAAGAATCCGGTATTCGCTACTGGAACGAAAAAATGGGCAACACGGGCATCGGTGCAACCATTAGCAATGGCGCTGGCAGCTTGATTGGCAAAGCCCAAGATGCAGTCAATTGGTTCGGCGATGTCAAAAAGGATGTCCAAAATACCTGGGGTGGAGTCAAAGATTGGTTCTCCAAAACCTTCTAGGTAATCCTTAAGCTTAATCGTATAATGGGCAGTGGCTTGGACGTTCTTGCAACGCCGATCCACTGCCCATTTCAGCAGGAGGCCAGAATATGGCACAAACACGCGAATTAACCTACCCATTGCAGTTTAGCACTGCTCAATTTTCATATCTCTTGGGGATGGTTCATGCTCAAAATGTGATCGGTGGCGATGATGCTACGTTGTTCCCAGTTGATCCGGCCCAGCGCCAAGCACAATGGGATCAGGGTTTGGCTGAGCTTCAAGCCGATCAGTGGATTGTTTGGGATGAGGCTGCTGGCCATTTTTCCATGACTGATCCCTTGATGATGGTGATTGCAACCGTCGCCGAGCCAGATATGGTGGTGGTCAGCGAATGGCAACATCGTGCAAGTGGCAGCCAAGGCGTAAGCCACTATTTCTCGCCTAGCGGTATCATCGAAATGAGCTTGGTCGGCGGCCAATATACCTTGGTTGCGCTCACCAATATCGATGTGATGACTGAGCGCTTGGCCCATAGTTTGGGCTATCAAGATATTGCGCAGCCAGATGCTGGCTTTAACTTTCCCCGCGAATTGGTCGAGCAAGCCAAGCATAATCCCGATCCACGCTGGTTGGCGCAACAAGGCATCGCGCCTGAAGCCGCCCAGTATTTTGCCGAAACCTTACAAGCGACCGCTAGCCGCGGCACGGTAACGATTTTGCGTACCATTGAGGCCAAAGCGGTTGGCATGCGCTTGGTGGGGGCATTAATTGGCGCTGGTGGTCAACAATGGCTTGCCTTGCCCCACCCCAATCAAACAATTGATTATTTTACTGCAACCACTGCCAATTTTATGGGCGTAACCAGTTCGTTGATTAACGAATTGCTCAATACGCCAATTGAAGAGCTAGTGGCTGGCTAGGCTATGAAGATCGTTCGTCTGTGGGCGCTGTTGAGTCTGTTATTAATCAGCCTTGCTGGTTGTGGTGGTGATGACATGGATAAAGTGCATATTCGAATTCGCAACGATAGCGACATCGATATTGAGAATTTTTGGCTCGGTGCTGGCGGAGTTGGCCAAGAAACTACGCCCTATGGCGCAATTAGCTCTGGCCATATTACCGAGTATCAAGCTCACGAACCAGTGCTTGCCAACTATCGCAAGATGAATTTCGTCACGGTCGATGGCAAACAATATCTCGATGTAATTTACCCCGAAAAGCATGTTGGTACGCCTGAGTTGGCTCCTGGCTACTACACATTTTCGTATGCGTTGGATAACGATAAGCCAGTGCTGACGTTAACCAAAGATAAATAATAATCCTGCATACTATGCCAACACCGCAGTTTTATCCATTACTGCGGTGTTTTTTTATGCGCTGCCAAAGATAAACCAAGCCAACTGCTACCAATACCACAAAGCTGCCATTAACAAATAGCCACTTGCTGGCACTCAACCATGGCGTGAGCCAATCGATAATTGGCGTGCGCTCAGGATAACGCCCCATTACCAACGCAGCACCGCAATTTTCAGCATAATCAAGCCCTAAACCGATAACTGGCACCAGATTCAGCAAGCGCCAATTGCTTCCATCCGCAAACGCACGTTGGCCCAACCAACTAATGGCGGTGGCTAAAAACAGCGTATAGGCCAAGGGCCAGATCAGATCAAAGCTAAACCGCGCCGCAACATATTCAGCCCGACCTTCTGGGCCATAGGCCTCGGCAAAGCGATATAAATCGTCGGCACTATAGAATAAGCTACTATCCGGCGAACCAACATCTGCACTATATTGCTGCGACTTTTGCGCTTGTTGCGGCAAGACGAAGCCCAAAAAACCAGCGAAAATAGCCAGCCCAACGAGTACCAGCCAACCCTTGCTCTGGCGTTCAAGCCAGCGCGAAAATCTACGCATTGCAATGCTCCAACTAAGCTGCTCGTTATTGCTACGCACAAACCGCCCGCTTGGATCGGACTTCAAGGCATAGTCTGTGCTTGCATTGATTAAGCTACTTTGCGGGAGGATTATGCATGCAGATTTTAGGCCTCGATATTGGCGGCACGGGGATTAAAGCAGCTCCGGTAGATTGTGAAACTGGCAAATTATTGGCCGAGGTGGAGCGTCGCGACACGCCGCAACCGGCCACACCCGACTCGGTGCTCGAAGTGGTGCAAGAGTTAGTTGAACATTTTGATTGGCAAGGGCCAATTGGCTGTGGCTTTCCGGCGGTGGTGCAACGCGGGATTGTACGCACGGCCTCGAATATTGATCAACGTTGGTTGCATTGTGAGGTGGCATCGCGCTTCAGCAAACATTTTGATCGCGAAGTAACCGTGATTAACGATGCTGATGCTGCTGGCCTAGCCGAAATTACCTTTGGCGCAGGCCGCGAAGTGATGGGCACATTGCTGATGTTGACATTAGGTACAGGCATTGGCACCGCGCTCTTTCATGATCACGATTTATTGCCCAATTTGGAGCTTGGCCAGATTATTGTTCGTGGCAAGCCCGGCCACGAGTGGGCTGCCGCCAGCGTGCGCGAAGATCAAAACCAAAGCTGGGAGCAATGGGCGCAAGGCGTGGAGCTATTTCTGCAAACCATCGAAGTGATGCTCTGGCCCGATTTAATCATTCTTGGCGGCGGCGTAAGCAAAGATGCTGATCAATTTTTGGATCGGATTCGGATTCGGGCCAAATTAGTGCCAGCCCGCTTGACCAACGATGCTGGGATTATTGGCGCTGCCTTGTTTGCGGCCCAAGCAAGCCCCGAATAACAGTCATGCACTTCGGGGCTAAGCGAATTTAAATCTTTTTGCGGGCCAGTTTGGCGGCTAAGCCAATGTAGGTTTCTGGGCGTAATGCATGCAATTCCTCACGCACTTCGGGTCGTACATCAAGCTCGTCGATAAAGCTATGTAAATCTTCGAGCGTAATTTGGCGACCGCGAGCCAGCTTTTTCATGGCTTCGTATGGCTCTGGGTAGCGCTCGCGGCGCAAAATTGTTTGAATTGCTTCGGTCAGTACCTCAGGATGGCTGGCTAATTCGGCGTAGGCTTTGTCGGCGTTGAAAGCCAATTTGCGCAAGCCTTTGAGTAAGCGTTGATAGGCAAACAAACTATGGCCAAAGGCCACGCCCAAATTGCGCAGCACCGTGCTATCCGATAAATCGCGTTGCAAGCGCGAGATTGGCAGCTTGCGGCCAAAAAATTCGAGCAAGCTATTGGCCAGCAACAAATTGCCCTCGGCATTTTCAAAGTCAATTGGGTTAACTTTGTGGGGCATTGTCGATGATCCAACTTCGCCAGCCACGCTTGCTTGGCCAAAAACCGAATCGGAAATGTAGCGCCACATATCTTGTGAGAGATCAACCAAAATTGTGTTGACGCGGCGCAACGCATCGCCAACCTCAACCACGCTATCATGCGGCTCGATTTGGGTGCTCAGCAGGGTTGGTTCTAAGCCCAAAAACTTCACAAACGCCGAGCTAAATGTGATCCAGTCAACATCTGGTAAGGCGGCTTGATGGGCAGCAAACGTGCCTGTTGCCCCATTCAACTTGCCAGTGAGTTTGATGTGAAGAAGTTGCTCGATTGCGCGGTTGACGCGCGCCGCAAAGACCGCAATTTCTTTGCCCATGGTGGTTGGGGTGGCTGGCTGGCCGTGAGTTTTGGCCAATAATGGCGCTTCTGCATGCTCAATTTGCATATCGCGCAATTGGCCGAGAATCTGGCCAAGCGCCGGCAACAGCACAAGATCGCGTGATTCTTGCACCATTAAGGCATAGGCCAGATTGTTGACATCTTCTGAGGTCAAGGCAAAGTGCACAGCCTCTTTATACTTGCCAAGGCCAAACTGATCGAGTTTTTCGCGCAGCCAATATTCGACCGCCTTTACATCGTGGTTAACTTTGCGATCCCATGTGGCAATTGCAACTGCATCTTCGACGCTAAATTGACGATATAAATTGCGTAACGCGCCAGCTAACTGACCATCGATGCCCTCGATTAGGCCAATTCGCGGTGCGCGGGCCAAAAATAATAAATATTCAACTTCAACTCGCACGCGATAGCGCCATAAAGCGGCTTCGCTAAAATGACCACTAAGCGCCTCAACATCTTTACGATAGCGGCCATCAAGCGGCCCAATCGCCAGTAAAGCCTGTTGATTAATCTCGCTCATGAGAATCCTCACTATGGTTGGTAGAATTAAATGCACTCCATTGTAGATCAAAAGTTGCCTGAGGGGTCAGGGTTCAGAAGGCAGAAGGCAGAAGGCAGAAGGCAGAGAATGTATGGCTAGAGGCTATGAGCACTGGTTCATCATGTTAACCACAACCTGATCCCCTCATCCCCTCGCCCG
Organism: Herpetosiphon sp. NSE202; assembly: GCF_042688385.1. NCBI lineage: Bacteria > Bacillati > Chloroflexota > Chloroflexia > Herpetosiphonales > Herpetosiphonaceae > Herpetosiphon > Herpetosiphon sp. NSE202. Next base: position 591,480 of record NZ_JBHUPY010000001.1, read on the forward strand.
CGAGGCGATGGGGAACCACGAAAACAGTGCTCCCCTCGCCCGCGTTCAGTGGGAGAGGGGCTGGGGGTGAGGGCATACCCCGCGTTGCCAATCCAATGAACCATTACAGCTATGGGCTTTTGGCTATCGGCCAATGTTCGTGGAATTCGGGCAATTCGGGGCTTAAAAATTAACTTCGCGCTCTTCGTGGTTACCGTTCTTCGTGTCCTTCGCGGCCTTCGTGGATCAAAAATCAACCTCCAACCCCAACAACTGATCCCCACATCCGAAAAAAACCTTGCCTTTTGGATACTGCTTCTGTATAATTTTGATATCGGGTTCACGCTGTCCGCCCTTCCTCGGGAATCCTCTTTTGGCAAAAGGACGACGCATTATGGACGAGCAAACAAAACCGGGCATGGATCAATCTGATGTGCTTCCTAGCACAGGATTGGACGCGACCCCAGAGGCCGATCAGTTTAGCGATGATGATCGTGCTTTGCTGGAGGCCTATCTCCGTGATCCAGCCCACGATTATCGCAATCTCAAGTATGGTGATTCGGTCGATGGCACGATTGTTCGCGTTGATCGCGACGAGGTGCTAGTCGATATTGGCTCCAAGTCTGAGGGCGTGGTGCCAGGTCGCGAGATGACCAGTCTGTCGTCGGAAGAACGCGCCGAACTCAAGGTTGGCGATGTCTTGCTTGTTACAGTCGTTCAAACCGAAGACGCTGAAGGGCGTATCGTGTTGTCGATAGATAAAGCACGCCAAGAAAAGAGCTGGCGCGCCTTGCAAGTCAACCACGAAGCTGGCGATGTGATTCATGCTGCCGTGACCAACTACAACAAAGGTGGTCTGTTGGTCAACCTCACTGGGGTGCGTGGTTTCGTGCCATCATCACAGGTCAGCAGTGTTAGCCGTGGCTCCGATGTGCAAAAACAATCGGATATGGCCAAACTGGTTGGCCAAACCTTGCCACTCAAAATCATTGAAATCAATCGCTCACGTAACCGCCTGATCTTATCCGAGCGCCAAGCTGTCCAAGAAGTGCGCGATTCACGCAAAGATCAGCTGCTCGAAAAATTGGAGCCAGGCGCGGTGCGCAGTGGTCGCGTGACCAGTCTGTGCGATTTCGGGGCCTTTGTCGATATTGGCGGGGCTGATGGACTTGTCCACCTTTCAGAGCTTTCGTGGAGCCGCGTCAAGCATCCAGAGGAAGTGCTAAAAGTTGGCGATGCAGTCAATGTGTATATTCTCAGCGTTGACGAAGATAAAAAACGGATCGCGCTAAGCATCAAACGTACCCAAGCTGAGCCTTGGACAACCGTTACCGACCGTTATCAAATTGGTCAGGCTGTTTCTGGCGTTGTGACCCAACTCACGGCGTTTGGCGCATTTGTGCGGCTCGAAGATGGCATTGAAGGCTTGATCCACATCTCAGAAATGAGTGACGAACGGATTCAACACCCGCGCGATGTGATTAACGAAGGCGATACAGTTTCAGCCCGCATTATCCGCATCGATCCATCACGCAAACGCATTGGCTTGAGCATGCGCAATGGCAGCAGTGAAGCAACCACTGAAACAGCAGCAGATTCAACGGCTGAAGCAACGCCTGAAGTAGAACCTGTTGAAGCAGCGGCTGAACCAACACCAACTGATACTGACGCTGAATCAAGCGCCAGCGATGCTACCGAAGAATAATGGCTTGCAGGTGCGAGGGTCAATAACCCCTCGCTTATGCTCCTGCTGCATGCGGCATGCCCATTTCAAGCAAAACGCTAATAAAACGGGCATGCCTGATCCGTAGATAGTGATACAATTAAGGCACGACGCTTCCGATGCGGCACACCCATTGCCAAAGAATGAAGCCGAGATGCTGCCCCAGTTTCGAGAGCACTCCCAATTAGCATTGTACGACCTATCGACACCTAGCAGCATCGACTATTGTCATAGATAACACGCCAAGGCTTAATCTTACTTATCCTAAGGTTGCCTTGCTTTGGAGCAAACATATGGGTGCATACGACAAAATGAGCCGCCGCGCTAAGCAAGTGATGAGCTTTGCCCAAGAAGAGGCGCGAGCGTTTAATCATCCCTATATCGGCACCGAGCATTTATTGCTGGGCTTGATTTTGGAAGGTGAAGGGGTCGCCGCTCGTGTGTTGGCTGAACTTGGTGTTACCATCACAAAAGCCCGGAATGCTGTTGAATTTATTGTTGGCCATGGCGATGGCCCACGCTCAACCTCAGAAATTGATCTAACCGCCCGCGCGAAAAAAGTTTTTGAGTATGCTATCGATGAAGCTCGCAAACTCAATCATACCTACATCAGCACCGAACATATTTTGCTTGGTTTGGTGCGCAATGCAGAAGGTGTCGCAACTGGGGTGCTCGAAATTATGAATGTTGGGCTTGACCAAGTGCGCACCCAAGTGATGCGCATGATGCGTCAAGGCGTTGGCGGGAGCAGCACACCAAGCCCAAGCGCTGGTGGCGAACGCCAAGCCAAACAAAGCAAAACACCATATCTCGATGCCCTTTCAACCGATTTGACCGAGTTGGCCGAAGCTGGTCGCCTCGATCCCGTCGTCGGGCGCAAAGATGAAATTGAGCGCGTGATTCAAATTTTGTCACGGCGCACCAAAAATAACCCTGCCCTGATCGGCGAACCTGGGGTTGGGAAAACTGCTATCGCTGAAGGTTTGGCGCAACGAATTGTTGCCGATGATGTTCCAGATTCTCTCAAAGGCAAGCGTTTGGTAACGCTTGATATGGGTGCTTTGGTGGCTGGAACCAAATATCGCGGGCAATTCGAAGAACGCCTCAAGCGGGTCGTTGACGAAATTAAAGAAAGCCGCTGTATTCTCTTCATCGATGAATTCCATACGATTATTGGGGCTGGCGGAGCCGAAGGCACGCTCGATGCCGCTAATATTCTCAAACCAGCGCTTTCGCGTGGCGAATTGCAATGTATCGGCGCAACTACCCTCGATGAGTTCCGCAAATATATTGAAAAAGATGCAGCACTCGAACGCCGTTTCCAACCAGTGATGGTCGATGAGCCAACCATCGAGGAAACAATCGAAATCTTGCGTGGGATCAAAACTCGCTACGAAGATTTCCATCAATTGCAAATCGAAGACGAAGCGATTACTGCCGCCGCTGTGCTCAGTGCTCGCTACGTTCCCGACCGTTTCTTGCCTGATAAAGCGATCGACTTGATTGATGAAGCTTCGTCGCGGGTGCGCATGTATCGCTCAGCCACGCCATCGGCGTTGCGCGATGCCTTGCGTGGGCTTGATGCGATTCGCAAGGAAAAAGACGCAGCACTCGAAGAAGGTCAATTCGAAGTCGTGCAAGATCTGCGGATTCGCGAAGAGCGCATGCTCCAACGCATCACCGATCTTGAAGATGAGGAAGAAAAGAGCCGTGGCTCGGAGCAACGCAAAGGCAAGCCCTACGTGACCCAAGAAGATATTGCCGAAGTTGTGGCAATGTGGACTGGGATTCCAGTGATGCGCTTGGCCAGCGAAGAAACCCAGCGCCTCATGAAGATGGAAGATTATCTGCATGAGCGGGTTATTGGCCAAGAAGAGCCAATTTCGACGATTGCTCGCGCTGTGCGGCGTGCCCGCGCAGGCTTGAAAGATCCCAAGCGCCCAATTGGATCGTTCATTTTCTTGGGGCCAACCGGGGTTGGTAAAACCTTGCTGGCCAAGGCCTTGGCTGAGTTTATGTTTGGCTCAGAAGATGCCTTGATCAAAATCGATATGTCGGAATTCCAAGAACGCTTCAATACCTCGCGTTTGGTCGGCTCGCCTCCAGGCTACGTCGGCTATGGCGAAGGTGGTCAATTGACCGATGCAGTGCGTCGGCGACCCTATAGCGTGGTGCTGTTTGACGAAATCGAAAAAGCCCATCCTGATACCTTCAACTTGCTCTTGCAAGTGTTGGAAGATGGCAACTTGACCGACGGCAAAGGTCGACGAGTCGATTTCCGCAATACCGTGATTATTATGACTTCGAACGTCGGGACTGAGCAAATTCGCCGTGGCTCGCGGATTGGCTTTGGTGGCAATCGCAACACAATCGATATTGAGGACACGCGCAAGAAGGTCGATGACGAACTGAAGCGCATGTTCCGCCCTGAATTTCTCAACCGGATTGATGGGACGATCATTTTCCATCCATTGACCGATATTGAAATTCGCAACATTGCCCGCTTGGAAGTTGATCGGGTGCGCAAGCAATTGGTCGATCATCAAATTGATCTGTTGGTAACTGATGAAACCTTGGATCTGTTGGCCAAACGCGGCTACGATCCAACTTATGGCGCTCGTCCATTGCGCCGCGTCATTACCAATATGATCGAAGATGGTTTGGCTGAAGGCTTGCTGCAAGGTCGCTTCAAAGATGGCGACAAGATTCATATCGAACTTGAGGATAACGAAGTGGTTTTGCGCACTGAGCGCGAGGCCGCCGAGTCGGAAAATCCCAGCGTCGAGCCAGAAGCCGAATTAGTCTAAACTAGCAAACAAAATCGCCCTGATCGTAATGATCAGGGCGATTTTACATTTCCTCGTCAAATCAATTATTGGGCAACTGCCTTAGCAACCAAATCCAAGGTCAACAAAACTTCATCTTCGGCCTTGAGCATGCCGCCAATATCAGGAGCATCGACATTGAAGCTGCTCATGTTAAACTTGGTGGTGGCTTTGCCGGTCAAGGTATCGCCATTCAAGGTTGCGGTTACATCGAAGGTCATTGGGTTGGTGGTATCGTGAATCGTCATATCGCCAGTGATTTTGAAGGTAAATTCGACACCTTCTTTGAGATCACTTGGCAAGTCGCTAATCACAGCGTTCTTGAACACAGCGTTGGGATATTGCGATGATTCCAGCCATTCGCGGCGAATTGCATTGTCGCGGCGTTCGCTATCTGATTGTAATTGGCTGATGTCAACCACAATTTCGCCAACTTGCGAGTTAGCTGGGGTTGCCGTATCGATCAAAATATCGCCTGCGATGGCTTTGGTTACGCCAACAGCATCAACGATTTGGTTATCTTTCAAGAAGGTTTCGCGCACTTGATAGCTAGCACTTGATTGGCTAGCATCAATGCGGTAGATTTTAGCACCAGCAGCAGCTGGTTGTGAAGCATCTGTTGTTGGTTCGGTGCCGGTTGTGGCGGTCGCGGCTGCGCTGGTATCTCTGGCGGTAGTTGGGGTTGCTGGCGCGGCAGCAGTCGTTGGAGCCGTCGTTGGCAACACTAAAGTTGCTGCAACAGGCGTGCCCGTGCCTTTTTCTGCGTCAGACGTGAGCCACAAGCTATAGGCAATAACGCCAATGATTGCGACGGCAATAACGCCGCCAATAATTAATCCAATTTTCTTCATCGAAGAATCCTTTCGTGAGCTAAATTATGCAACAACTCGATCTTTTGTGGGAAACTGGCGATGCAGCTCAAGCATTGCAACAACGCTTTGGTTGGGATGCCGCCAGTGCCAACGCGTGGGTGTCCGCGCTGCTCCACGAGCACTATGGCCTTGCTGAGATTCAAATTTTGCGTTGCAGCATTAGTGCTGGCAATGCAATTCTTTGGCTCAAAAATGATGCTGATCGCTGGATTTTTAAAATTAGCGTTGATCATGGCCGCCATGCTCAAATCGAACAAAGTGTTGAGCTTCAACACTGGCTTTCAGTACAACAAATCTCTGTCCCGTTGATCGTCCCAAGCAAGGCTGGCCAACGAACGCTTAAGATTAACGAACGATGTGTATATCTCCAGCAGTGGCTCGATGGCACACCGCCTGACCCTGAGTCTAGCCAACAATTGTGGAGAATTGGTGAAGAAACTGCCAAGCTTCAACACATATTGGCCAGCTATCCCACCGCCGCCAACCTGCCCCAAGTTTTATTTCCGTTGGAGCAAGTTTGCATGGGCTTGGCTGCATGGCTGGGTGATACGCCTGGGGCTGAGCCATTACAGCACCAGCTTAATCAACTGGCGCAACAAGGGCTTGAGCATTTGCCGCGTGGCGTGTGCCATAACGATATTCGCGCTGCCAATCTGTTATTCAAAGGCGATCAGCTGCAAGCAGTTTTAGATTTTGAAGAAGTTGGCTGGCGCTGCTTGGTGCTGGAATTGGCGTGGACAGCAGTCCATGGCTTGACGCTGTATCGCAATTGGCAACCAGCTACGGCGGCCCAACAACAAGCAATTATCGCTGGCTATCAAACGCTTCGGCCTTTGAATCCTGATGAGCTGGCAATTTTGCCAAGCTTGTGTCGTTTACAAAGTCTTTACCTTTTATGTTCGCAAGGTTCTACGGCGTTGGATGCAATTGAGCGCTTAAAAGAATTAAATTGGGATTAAAAATCACCCCTAAATCACCATCATGTGGGATGGCGTTTAGTCCGAATTGCGCTATACTGAAATCAAACCTTCTCCTCTCTCTTCTCTCCCACAAGCGGCTCCATTATGCGAGCCGTTTGTGGTTTTAGGCGCTTATATTTCTATGTATGCTATAATTAAACTCGATAAATTATTCTAATAAATGGCATATTTAGGAAAACGTAGAATGTTTGATCACTTAAATCAACCAGGATTGTTTGGAATAACTAATTCCAACCGAGATTTTACAAAAAAAGATGCTTGGGGTAAGAATCAATTTAATAATGCATTTCCTATTGCTTTAGCTTGTTTTATGTTTAGCCAGAACATTAAACCTATCTATATTCGATTAGAAAAGCGGAATATTGAACATAACTATTTTGCTGTTGATCAACTATTTCAAATTAATCCTTTAGAAGCACAGGCATTTTTTGCATTTGAACATAGCTATCATCCATATACTGAACTTATTATTGGGAAAACACCAGCAATTGATGTTGTCATTAGTAATCTGCAAAACTCTCAAATCATTAATGCTTTTGAGATAAAATTAACCGCAATTCCTGATAATACAACAGCAAACCTCCTAGATAATCTTCAAGGTTGTGAAATTGTTATCCGACCTGATACCATTGTCTATTTAGCACTCAGTATTGCTAAAGTATTTCAACAAAATCCGTTAGCGCTTTTAGATATTTTAGATCCTGTCTGTGCTAGAATTGGCGATTGGGAAGATGCAACTAGCATTCAACCAATGATTCCACTATTTTGTGAATTACTGTATACAATTTTTGATTGTTATCAAGCTGCTCAAATACCGATTTTACTTCAACCAATTTGGAAAACTCAAGGAAAATTATCAATATTACACGAAAATTGCCTTGATCTTTTTGTATGGAGCAATTTTGCCCTGGCAAAAGTTTTTTTAGATGCTTCGATAAAACCTTCTGAGAAATCAATTACTCGGCCTGAACGTACAACCGTTTGGTTAATCAAAATGCTCTATGATTTTGCTCAGAATGGCAAAATTGATTATAAACGAACGCTTGATCGGATTACCTTTAATTTGAAAAATGATAAAGCCTTTGCTGCTAGCGGAATGGTCACAAGAAAATATATGAATTCGCCAGAATTACAGAATCCACGAATAAAACGCCATTCAATTAAGCATATTATTATTAATGGTGGTCAGCGTTATCTTAGCCCTGAACGTCGTTTGGATAGTGCAATTGTGAGTACACCTGGCCTTTTTGAGGAAATACTATGAAAACTATTGATTTATTTGCTGGCTGTGGTGGCATGTCTTTAGGATTTATGCAAGCAGGATTTGAGATAGTTGCGGCAGTTGATAATTGGCGACCTGCAATTAATACCTATCAGCAAAATTTTACTCATCCAATTCATGAGCTTGATTTGGCACAGATAGATGCGGCTGTATCCTTGATCAAAACGCATAGCCCAGAATTAATTATTGGTGGACCTCCGTGTCAGGATTTTTCCTCAGCAGGTAAACGTGATGAAGGTTTGGGACGTGCCAACTTAACCCTTGATTTTGCCAAAATAGTACTAGCTATTCAACCTGCATGGGTTATCATGGAAAATGTTGAGCGTGCTCGACTTTCCAAAATTCATCAACAAGCTTGTAGTATGTTGGGGGATGAAGGCTATTCTTTGGCTCAAGTTGTATTAGATGCTAGTTTGTGTGGCGTGCCTCAATTACGCAAACGGACGTTTGTGATTGGTCATCGTCATGGTTCAATCGCTGATTTAGCAAATGTGCTTCAGCAACGTTTAGCCAAACAATCATTAACGGTTCGCGATTATTTTGGTGAAAGTTTAGATACTGACTATTATTATCGCCATCCGCGAACCTATGAGCGGCGCGCTATCTTTAGTGTTGATGAACCAAGCCCAACAATTCGTGGGGTGAACCGACCAATTCCTACAACCTATCGCATGCATCCTAAAGATGCTGGCGATGTATCGTTAGCACGACCACTGACTACCAAAGAACGGAGTCTTATCCAGACATTTCCATTAGATTTTAAGTTTGTTGGAACGAAATCTGAGCAAGAGCAGATGATTGGTAATGCAGTGCCAGTTAATTTGGCGTTTTTTCTAGCAACCAGTCTTCAGGTTTATCTTAATCAGCCTAGGATGCAACAACTATCATTATTACCATCTTTCTTTTAATGTAATGATCAATGTTGATTATTAACGAATAAGGAGCACACTCGTGGATTATGGCTTTGCAACCCGCGCCATCCATGCCGGGCAAGACCCAGAATCAGTAACCGGCGCAGTCATCGTGCCAATTTATCAGACTTCAACCTATGCCCAACGTGGCGTTGGCGACCATACAGGCTATGAATATTCGCGCACCGATAACCCAACTCGCACCGCGCTCCAAACATGTTTAGCCGCTTTGGAAGAGGCAAAACATGCGTTGGTATTTGCTTCGGGCTTGGGCGCTTCGACAACCTTGATGCTCATGCTCAAAGCTGGCGATCATGTAATTTGTGGCGATGATGTCTATGGCGGAACCTATCGCTTGTTCCAACGGGTGATGACCGACCACGGCCTGAGCTTTGATTTTGTTGATATGGCTGATCCTGAGGCAGTGCGGGCGGCGATTAAGCCCAATACACGCTTGATTTGGCTGGAAACTCCCACCAATCCGTTGTTGAAACTGGCTCCGATTGCCGCAATTACTCGGGTTGCGCGCGAGCATGGCATTTGGACGATTGTCGATAATACCTTTGCCTCGCCCTACAACCAACGCCCAATCACCTTGGGAGCTGATATGGTCTTACATAGCACGACCAAATATATTGGCGGCCATAGCGATGTGGTTGGCGGCGCAATTATGACCTCGAACGACGAGCTATATGAGAAATTGAAGTTTTTGCAAAATGCTGCGGGCGCTGTGCCAGGCCCATTCGATTGCTGGTTGGTGCTGCGTGGGGTCAAAACCTTGAGCATTCGCATGCGCGAACACGAACGCAACGCTTTGGCAATTGCCCAATTCTTAACCGAACATCCTGGGGTTGAAAAAGTAATTTATCCAGGTTTGCCATCGCACCCGCAACACAACTTGGCCCGCGAGCAAATGCGCGGTTTTGGCGGCATGATCTCGATTTTGCTTAAAGGTGGCGCTGAGGCAGCTAATGCCATGGTTACCAAAACCAAGCTTTTTACGCTTGCCGAGAGCCTTGGCGGCATTGAATCGTTGATTGAAGTGCCAGCTGGTATGACCCATATGAGCGTTGCTGGCTCGAAACTTGAAGTACCAGCCAATTTAGTGCGGCTTTCGGTAGGAATCGAAGATATTAATGATTTATTGCGCGACCTTGAGCAAGCACTTGCGTAGTAGTAACGGTAAGCCGCTATAGCCATGGCTTGGATTAGGCTATGGCATTCGCGCTTCCTAATCCAAGCTTGGTTCTTTCTTGTTGGAGGTTGGCTATGAAACAACGTCGCTGGGGCATATTGATGCTCTGGATGCTCAGTATGATGCTCTTTGCTGCACCTAGTTTTGCCCAAAGTGGCAAAGTGGTGATCGATAACAACGGGGTTGATGTTGACGAAAGTCGAATCAATACTGCTGCCCGTCAATTGAGTGATAAAGGTGCATTGGTGGTGGTCGTGCTGACCGACAGCACTGGCGGCCAAAGTGAAACCGCCTATTTGGATAGCCGCCTGAAAGACCTAGGCATTGGCAATAGCTCAAAGGCTGGCGATCGTCCAAACAACGTTTTGATTTACTATGTTTCGTTTGATCCACGCTATAGCTCGATTTTGCCAGGCAGAGATTACAATCAAGCGCTAACGACTGGCAATCAATCGGACGCGATTCGCAATAATCAGCTCAACGCAGGGCTGAAGGCCAACGATCCTACGCGGGGCTTGGTTGATGCGCTGACCGCGACCTCGCGGGTAATCAGCGACCCTGCTGGCGCAGCTTCGAGCAGCTCGCAAGGCAGCAGTAGCAGCAGCGGCATTGGCTCAAGCTTGGTTTGGGTGATTGTGATTATTGCGCTAGTGGCAATTGGTTTCTTTGTGGTGCCGGGCTTGCTCAAGCGCCGTTCAAGCCAAGCTGCCGAAGCAGGAGCACAAGTTAATACGCGAGCACGCTTTGATCAGGCCAAGAAAAACGCTGGGGTAGCGATTGCCGACCTTGCCCAAGCAATGCGTGATGCAGGCGAAAAACAACGCTTCGATAAAATTAGCTATCCAGCCACCCAAGCCAATGAATTAGAAAAGCGGCATCGGGCGGCTGAAAGCAACTTTACCCAAATCAAAGTTCAGTTTGATGATATTAATGAACGAATTGATAACGTCGCAAATCCTTCAGTGACTGATTTGGAAGGCGCTGCCGGCGGCTACGATGGCATTACCAATCAAGTTCGTCAATTAACCAGCGAATTGCAAGCGATGGATGGCTTACGCAAAGAGCTTGATACGATCAATGCGCAGGCTCCAGCTGAGGTTGACCGCGCAAAAAAATGGTAACCGACGCTGCCGATTTGTTGCAACGCATTGGTGGCCAACAGGCGCAAGCCCAAGTTGCCACGATTCAGCAACAAGTAATGCAGGCTGCTCAATCGTTAGCCTCAAAACATGCTAACGATGCTCGGCAATCTGCGAGCGTAGCGTCGGAACAATTGATCAAACTGCAACCATTGCTTGATCGGCTGAAAAGCGCCGAGGCCCAACTTAAGGCCGCCGAGGAACATTTGCCAAGCATCACTGGCAAACGCGCTGCTGGCGTAAAACAGTTAGTCGCCGAAGGCGAGCAGGTGTTGCAAAATGCTGCCGTGCAAATTAACGAAACTGATGCCAGCGATTTAGTTGATGAAGCTGAGCGAATTGCCCAACGTGCCTATAAACTTGGGCCTGATTTTGCCAGCACCCAACAATCGTTCAACCAACGGCTCGAAGCAGTTAATGCCCGTGGCCTCGAATTGAATGACCGTTTGGAAGCAAGCCGCAACGAGTTTGCTGAAGTCAACCAATATGCACCAGAATCGTGGAGCGATATTCGCGGTAATGGCAGCGAAGCAGCTTCAGCAGTTGCTCAAGCGCACCAACTTTGGCAAACAGCGCAAGCCAAAATCGCCCCCGACCAAGATGATTGGGCTGGTGGCTTGGAAGAGTTGGAAACTGCCGAAGAGCGCTTGGTTTATGCTGATACCTTGTTGAAGGCAATTAGCAAGCGTTTGGCCGATTTGCGCGAAGCCCAAAAGAGCGCCACGAATCAAATCGAAGATGCCAAGCGTGATATTAAACTTGGCTGGGGCTATGTGCGCAACAACGATGCTGATGTGGGCAAAGCGCCAGAAAAAGCCTTATCCCAAGCTGAATCGTTGCTGCAAAATGTCGAAAGCCAATTGACCCGCGAAAAGCCCAATTGGATCAGCGTCTTGCAACAGGTAACCCAAGCTCGCCAATATGCCGACCAAGCCTTGGCTGGTGCGCGTTCTGAAGTCGAAACCATGAACGCCAAGCGTGCTCAAGCCAAAGATTTGGCCAAAGCTGCCCAGGCAGAGCTTGGTAAATTGCAAAACTTTGCCCAGTTGCATCCCGTCGATGCCAAGCCTGAGCATCGCAAAAAAATCGATGCCATTGGTCGCACGCTTTCTGAAGCCGATACTGCGCTGCTTTCAGCCGATCGCAACGAGGAAGAAGCACGGGCTGGGGCCTTAGATTCGGCAATTGGTGGCTATAACACGGTTATCAGCCAAGCAGCGCCATTGTATAGCGCGATGTATGAAACCTTTCAATCGTTGGAAGTGTTGCGGCGCGAAGCCTCGGAAGCAGTGCAAGTGGCCCAACAATCGCTCAACAACGCGAACCAATGGTACACCCAGTATGGCCATGTTTTGCCCGCTAATTCTAATGGGCGGAGTTTGCTGAGCAAAGCCCAACAAACGCTGCGCCAGTACAATCCCAATGCTGATGCAGAGGAATTGAAAAAGATTGCGGCCAGCGCCCGCGAAGCCAATGGCTATGCGCACGAAGCGGCCCAAATTATTCAAACTGCGTCGCAAAGTTATCAACAAAGCCATCAGCCACAGTATGGTGGCCAGTATCAAAGCGGCCACTATTCTGGGCGGCGCGATAATGATGTTGGCGATTTGCTGACGGGGATGTTTATTGGCTCGATGATGAACAGCGGTCGCGATCATCACCATGGTGGTGGTTGGGGCAGCGGTGGCGGCGGCTGGGGCGGTGGTAGCTCCGGTGGCGGCAGCATCTTTGATAATAGCTCTAGCGGCTCCGGCGATTCCGGCGGCGGTTGGGGCGGCATGTTCAGCGGCGGCTCCGGCGATTCCGGCGGCGATTGGGGCGGCGGTGGCGATAGCAGCTCCGGCGATTCCGGCGGTAGTTGGTAAATAAGCAACGAGCGCTGCACTCAAAAAATGAGTGCAGCGCTCGTTAGTATTTGAACATAAATGGTAAAAATATGATGGCTACTGCAACTATGGGTATGAGTGGCAGACCAATGGTAAACCAGCGCATAAATGCTGTTGTATGATCAAAGCGAAACACACCATAGAATAAGAGGAGCGCGGCTAATCCACAGCTCGCCATGAGCGATATTCCTGAAAGACCAGCGCAGATTGCTTCGCGATCATTTGCACACTCTCCGCTAACTAACAATCCTGCAACAAATATAAATAAACCGGTATTCAGAATATTGAGAATAACCGAAAAGCTCCATTTAAATTTGGGTTTTTTCGGATTGTTTGGCACATGATAATCAATTTGGGGCATACAAATCCTGTTCAATTACAAAATCAAACCAATTTAGCCCAAGAATGGCGCAAGATATACCCCAAGCATCGGAATTAATGGCAACCCAAGCGTTATCAAACGTAATGCTTTTGGTGTTTTGTTGAAACGATAGATTCCAAGCAACAAGAGTACAATTGAACTAATTAGGCTGGGGATGAATAATCCGATCAAACTCGCAAAACCGCAGATACTATTATTGCAGGTTATCAAATTAATCAGCGCGTAGGTAAATAACCCAACGCTAGCAACATTGAAAAAGCATAAGATTTTTATCCCAAAGGTCGTTTTTGCTTGATTATGCGGTACATAATACTCGAGCTCTTGCATTATATTCTCTCAAACAGCACCATTTCTCACAGCTTTTACAAATATTCGCTGGTAGTTTCGTTGAGTAAATTTGGCAATACCAAGCGCACCAGCACGGCGCTAATTCCAATCGCAATTGGGTGCAAAATCAATGGCCATAAAGCAGTATCACTATGATCAGCGCGAAGCATTAGCAAGCGCACGCCAAGCAGCAGCCCAATGATGACGGCTGGCAACAACCACAGCAACCATTTTTCGCCTCGTTGTTGGGGGTCGAGCCAGCGTCGCCAGCTATAAATGCCCAAGGTTAAAATTACGCTCTCAGCCAGGCCCAAGCCCAAGCCAAAAATTGCCCCCAAGCCCATCGCCAAGGCTGCTGCCGCCAAAAATGCTGGATGGTTAATGCCAACTAAACTAATGCACAGGCCATAGGCCGCACCCGCAAGGCAGCCAATTGCGAGGCCAAAGCCTAAACTGAATTTGCTAATCGTCCAGAGATTGGGCTTAGGATACGGAGCTGTGGTTGAATGAAGCATCATCTCTCCTTGATTAAAGTTCATCTAAGCGACTTAAAACCGCTGGGAAAGCCAATAGCATAAACAAAACGAGCAGCCAATTTGGGTACACAATATAAATATACAGGAAACTTAAATTGCTGCCAATGCCCATAAATGCAGCAAAATAGGCTTTGATCGAATAGTTGGCTGTAAAAAAAGGATACCAACTAAGGCTATGCAGGCTACTCAACGTGATTGGCGTTATGAGCCATAGCCCGAAATTGCTGATAAACCCTGAAGCAAACTTTTTGCGCCAGTTGTGAATGATGATTGCAACAATTGGACTGCCAATCAAGCCCATCGCTGCCCCATAGAATACCCCAATAACCGCCGTCACTAAGGCGACCGCAAAATCAGCGAGTAGGCCAAGGGTAAAACCATAAATGCTGCCTACAACGACAGCCAAACCAATGCCATATTTAAAACATTCGTCGATTAACTCGCCTAAACTGGGTTGCGGGTTTGTCTCGCGCTGCTGGTAATCCATCTGGCATACTCCCTTAGTAAAGCAGATTCTTCGCTCATAAGCAAGTATGCCAAGTGCATGTTACAAGCTTGTTACAAGGGCTTAATCTTGGCTGCTGAGGCGGGTTTGGGGTTTTAGAAGCTTGGGCAAGATCAGCCGAATCGTCATTGCCATTATTAAACTTGGCCCAATCGCATAGCCGAGGGTCTCAACTTCCAATAACCCTGCCAATGGCTGCTGTTGATAATGATCATCATACAGCAGTACCTTGTACCAAAAGCTAAAATAGCTCAAGCCAATGCTGTTGGGAGCCAGCCAATAAAGATTGTGTTCGCTCAAATTGTGTGGGCTGAGCCATCTGCGCCAGCAGTATATTTCGATTGCGAGCAGCAATCCACCAATTGAACCAACAAACATCCCTATGATAAGTCCAAAAATTGCCCCAAAAATCCATCCAAGGAGCAGATCAACCATAAGGCCAATCACTAATCCATACAAGCCCCCAAGAATTAGGCCTAAGCCTGCACCATATTCGAGACATTGGCTAAGTATGGTTATAAAACGGACAGGAGTTGTGGGTTTAGTCGGAACTTGATCCATAAATGCTCCTCGCTCAATTAATGCTGAATCTTCGTGTAATGACAGATTAAATATTGTAGATTGCATCTTTTAATAAGTCTGAGTTTCGTGGAGAATGCTTGGAATTACAATAATGAGCGTAATGTTCATAATAAGCAATGGCCAGGTTACAAAAATACTTAAGAACTGAAAATGCGTGATATTCATCAATAAATCGTTGATATATGCTCCAAAATCGTGGTATGCATCGCTAATTTGATAGCAAACAACAAGATAGCTGAAGCCGATTGGCAATGGAGCAAGCCAACGAATTGCTTGCTCGTTCAACGTGGCTGGTTGCAGCCATGTGCGCCAAGCATAAATCATCAAAGCGAGCATAATTCCACCAATCAAGCCGGTGCTCATTCCAATCAGCGGCCCAATGATCAGACCAAAAAATAAGCCCGTAAATAAGCCATAAATTGCCCCTAGAATTGCTCCCCACTTAATCCCGCACTGAATACATTCTTTCAAAATTAACCCCCAGCGCGGTTGGGCAATTTGCTGCACAGACTTTTGATTCATCTCGGCTATTCCTTAACTTAAAACGACTAAATCCATGCTGTTGTTATGCTGCTTACAACGGCTAAGGTGCTGAAATTTGAATGTTGGTAAGGATGATAGGCACGCCAAAGAAGGTGCTGGCGCTGATGATCACACTTGGCCAAACAACTAGCCTACTGAGGCGTGTATTTTGCATGCTATTTAACATAAGATCGTAGAGATAGTGATTAAGCCCAAGCTGCTGGCCAAGCAGGCCATAGCTGATCAAGAGATAGCCAATGACGATAATCAATGGGGCAACCCACAGTAACGAGTAGCTGCGCTGGTTGGCTGATGGAAATAGCTGCTGCCAAGCATAAATCATAGTGGCCAACGCCATGCTCCCAACAACCCCAACGATGCCACCAACTAAACTACCGACGATAAATCCTCGCGCTACACCGAGATAAGTGCCGTAGATTGCGCCGATGCTTACACCGAGGCCCGGCCCGCGCTGAATACATGCATCCAAAATCGTTGCGAACGCTGATTGAAGGTTGGGATTGTAACATGATACATTGCTCATACTCCTTGCTTAGGCTTAATATCTTCGCTCACCAGCACTATGCCACGCGCGTGTTACACCAGCGTTACAAGCGACAAGCTTTGTAAAAGCAAATGTTTAAGCGTACACTGGTTTATAACAACTTTTAGGCGCTAGCTTCGTATCGGTAGGCGTAGTTTGTTAGAGGTAATTCTTGAAGCGGCTACATTAAACGGATGAGCCTATTGATAATGACCGTAGATGGCTCATTGCTCATGGAGAGACTATGATGAAGAGTATGCGTTCTGTACTCGTGATTGCCCTCGGACTGATCGTGATTGGTGGGGCCTTATATGTTGGGTTTAGAAATCAAACAGCTTCTCGCGCGAGACCAATTGAAGCGCGTACGGGCAACCCGCTTGATTTTAGTCAACATCGCTGCGAAGAGATCCTCTATAATCCTATCTTTCGGGCGCAACGAGTTCTTTACCCAAATACTGATGTAGAACCTAAACCAAAAGACCAAATTAGTTTCGCAATCTCGGGGACGGTAGGCTACAGACTTTGGTTTAATTATAAAGGCTATAATTATCAAAAAGCATGCTCAGATCAGCCTAATATTCTGAATACCAATATGGAGGGATGGGGAATCGTTAAAGGGCAACAGTATGAAGACATAATCGGTAGTGCTGTTGTTGCTGCCGGTTTTGACAAGCCACCAAGTGGTTTTTATATGTCTAGTAGCCGCCACGAACAACTCTTTACCCTTGAAACCGAGTTGGTGATGCAAGATGCGCTTGACCCAGATACGAAAGAACATGCCGCTGGCTTAGTATTTCTCGTTCCTGCATTGGATAACCCCGAACAGGCAACTGGGTATGGCGTTGCCTTGACCACCAAAGGGCTAGATAATCAGTCAGGAGTCAGGCTCTTCAAATATGATGCAGCTAATACCGTGATTCAGTTTGTGCCATTTGATGTGAGCATTGGTCGGCTTTACCAGCTCAAAGTTGCTGTATCACCAGCCCCTGACCCACGGATCAAGGTTTGGGTTAATGATAACTTGCTGATTGATGTGGCAGATCCTGAGCCGAACATTGTTGGCTATGCAGGAGTCATGGTCAGCAACGAAGTCGCACATTTTGATCATATGTATCTTACCAATCAAGGCTCGCCGCTAGCTGCCAGTGCGCTTAACACCAATCTGCAAGCGCCTTGGGTCAAACTACCACGAACCGATTCGTGGCTTGAGGCTGGCGATAGCTTGCGCGGCAGTGGTCAGGACGATAGTTTTTATATCGCCGATAGCAAGACCGCCAATGGCCAATTGAGTGCTGATATTCGTTTTGATGCCCAGCCAGCGACCGCCTCCTTGCTCTTTCGGGTGCAAAATAAACTTGCACCAACCAACGGCAGTTATGCGGTTGGCATTTCGACCGAAAATGGCGGCGAGCTTAAATTATTCAAATTTCCCTATCAACCGATCAAAATCGTCAAAACCTCCATTGTTAAGGATCTACAGTATCGGCTGCAGGTAGAATTTATCGGCCCGTATATTCGGGTGCTGCTTGATGGACAGACGTTGATCGACTACACCATGGATAGCACCTATATCGAGGGTTTTGTTGGCTTGAATGTCTATCGTTCAGCAGCAGACTTTCAGAATATCCAATTGACCCAGCCCCAATTGATTGAAAACTTTGCCACCAATTTGGCCGAACCATGGCATGTTGAGGGTTATCGATGGCTAGCGAATGACCTAACAGCCCAGAAAATCAGGCGTGGTTTGTTGGTCTCAGCCATTGATCATGGTTTCTACTTATCCAATACTGAAACTCCTAATGATTTTACGTTTGAAAGTGACATGATGTTGGTTGCTGACCCTGCCCATGAACAAGCGACAGCTGGTTTAGTTATGTTTGGCGAGGATGTAACTTCGACAAATAGATTTTTGATTGTGAATATAACGACCAACAACGGTGGTGAGGTGAGTCTAGTGGAGTACCCGGATATGGAGAAGATCGGGAGAACAGTCAAATATACTGAAGCACCATTGGCTAGTTGTAGGCTGCCAATTCAAAAAGATGTGGTTTATAAGCTTAGAGTAGTAACAATTAGCGGTGATTTTATGCGTATTTCATTGGATGGTCAGCCTTGTTTAAGCCATTTCCTTGCAGACCGATATCAGGGTGGTTACTTTGGCTTCGTTGTGCACGCGGGCAATGTACTGTTTAATAATACCTTTGTACTCACGCCTTTGAACTAGAACCCTAGCATTAAACGCCTGCGAGCAAACCCTACAACCTGTACGATCCAGGGTTTGCGCGTAGGCAAGCGCTAAACTTGCAAAATAGAAAGAGCTGTGCTATACTCTCAAACGTTGCTGAAACGCAACGCAAAACGAATGCGACTCCGTAGCTCAGTGGATAGAGCGTTTCCCTGCGGAGGAAAAGGTCGGGCGTTCGACTCGCCCCGGAGTCGCCACTCTTTTTACAATCAAAACCCCACTAGGGAAGGTGGCAGAGTCCGGTTGAATGTACCGCCCTCGAAATGCGGCAAGGTGTAAAAACCTTCGTGGGTTCGAATCCCACCCTTCCCGCCACCAACTTGGCAGCACGCAAATGTGCTTTTTTTATTTAATGCAGGGTGTATAACCAAACCATACCTGCAAAATCTAATGCGACTCCGTAGCTCAGTGGATAGAGCGTTTCCCTGCGGAGGAAAAGGTCGGGCGTTCGACTCGCCCCGGAGTCGCCACTAAAAAAGAGCACCCTTGGGTGCTCTTTTCGTTTTAAGCGGTTTTGCGCCATAAGCGCCAACCATTGCTTGCCAACACCAAAAAGACGGCGTACAGCAGTGCCACTAACAGCGTGCCTTTAACTGCATACAGCCAAATTGCAATCACATCAACCGTAATCCAATAATACCAACATTCGACCCTGCGTTGAGCCATTAAAATTGTGGCCGTGAAGCTCATCACGGTTGTCAATGAATCAATCAGCACATAGCTGGCTGGCTCAGGAAAATATTGCGGCAGCCATTGATCAATATTGCCAATAATCCAAGCCAATACCAACGTGCCAACTACGGTAATTCCCAGCGCGAGCAGGTTATAGTTGCGTGAGCTATAACGCGGTTTGATTGCCGCCTGATCTGCTGGCCGCGACCAGTGCCACCAGCCGTAAATCCCAGTGAAAAAATAATAGACTTGCTCAAAGGTATCTGCATACAGCTGAATTTGGTAGAACAGCACGAAAAAAAGCACCACGCCAATTAAGCCAATTGGCCAATTGCTGACCTTGCCGCGCCCAACCAACCAAACTGACCACAAATTGAAGATCGTGCCGACCAATTCGAGGTAGCTCATCGGGTAGTCAAACAGCGTGAACGCAATCGTATTAATGTCGAAGAAGCTCGCAAGATCCATAAACACCTCAACTTTGGTTGGCTAAAAGATTCTGAAAAAGTTGGTGGCGTTGTACTAAGCTTTGTACTTGGGTGATGCGTTGTTCAAGCGGGCCGCGAATCAAATAATATGGTTGGCGACGGGTATGCAATTCGGCCAGCAGTTGTTTTTGGAAGATTGTACGGTGGACTTCGCCCGAACGATCCCACGTATCGGCGTAGGGAATATCAGTATCGCATACCAGCACTAAATCGTAGCGTTGTTGGGCTTGGTAGGCCAATTGAGCCAAACGTGGTTCGGCCATGCCATGGTAGCTCAGGCCAAAATGATAGGTGGTTAAGGCATTCGTATCGACAAATAGATACTTGTTGCTTGCTAATAAGCGTTGTTCTTCGCGGGCCAAGTGACCCTCGGCAATTTCAACCAATTGTTGTGGCGTGAGCCGCCGATTGCTCTGATGTTGCTCCCAATATTCGCGGCCATATTCTGGCATCCATTGGGTGTTGAAGCGCTCGGCCAAGGCCGCAGTAAGCGTGGTTTTGCCCGTCGATGGCGCGCCAAGCAGCACGACTTTCATAATCAAATCGCGATAGACCAGCGGATGTAAAAACTCGCGGTAGCGATAGGGATCGCTGCGAATTTTGGTGGCTGAGATTGGCACTTGGCTACGCGCTGCATCAACTTGACGATTGATTGCCCCAAGCGCTTGGCTCATATGCGCGCCATAAAATTCGCTCGAATAAAAATGGCTGATATTGCTGATGCCCAGCTGCTTGATGACATAATCTTCGTGGAGCTTTTGAATTTCAGGGGTGTTGCCAATTGCGCTTGGCCCATCCCAGGCCTCAATCACATGGGCCTGAGGATACAGCTGGCGCAGCCAAGCACTCCGGACTGATAAGGGTACGTTGGTTTGTTCTGGGCTATCGTAAATGATAATCTGCAGCTCAGCCACTTCGCT
Source organism: Herpetosiphon sp. NSE202 (assembly GCF_042688385.1). Lineage (NCBI taxonomy): Bacteria > Bacillati > Chloroflexota > Chloroflexia > Herpetosiphonales > Herpetosiphonaceae > Herpetosiphon > Herpetosiphon sp. NSE202. The sequence goes on from NZ_JBHUPY010000001.1 coordinate 611,995, forward strand.
GAGCGCAGTTTCAATCATCAATTGATGGCCTTTGTGCAATGGGGCAAATTTGCCGAGGGTTAAACCACGCATTCAAATATCCTAAACTTCAGGTTGGCTAAATCCACTATCGATTGTTTGATCATTGTTTGATTGATGCACATGCAGCACAATCGTATTGCTCTTGTTGCTATCGAGGGCTTGCAATACCCGCAAATTCATCAGTGCTGGATTGCGATCGAGCATGCGTGAAGCATTGGCCAAACTGCGCAACACTGCTTGCTCGCCACGGGCTTGTTCTAATGCTGCGGCGGTTTCGCGTTGAACTTTGGCTTGTTGTAAAGCGGCGCGTTTTAGCTCGGCAGGCAGGGTAAAATCTTTGATTTGGATATTTTGAATGCTTGCGCCAAGCTCGTTGGCTTTTGGTTACACTAGCTCAAGAATTTGAGGCGCGATTGGGGTGCGATCAGCCAATAATTGATCGAGCGTATACTTGGCCACAACATCACGCAACGCAATCTGCAAATCGTTATAAACCATCGTTTGGGCGCTGGCATGGCTATGCAGCCAACGCTCAGGCTGGTTGATGTGTAGGGTGGCGACCAGATTGAACTTAACGCTAATCAAATCGGCGCTCAACATTTCTTGGCCACTCACGCTCAGCGAACTTGGGCGTACATCGAGCTTGGTAATATGATACTGATTGCGCAGGAAGCGGTGGCTGCCTGGCTCAAGCAGCGCTTGAAATTTGCCATGGTTGTAGAGCAAGCCACGTTCATGCTCATAAATTGTGGTGACAGGAAATAAACGGGCTACAACGATCGTGATAATGATGACTATAATGAATCCAATCGCAACGGTTTCCATACTCTCTCGCTTTCAAAACGATGTTACACGCTTACCCAAATCGCGCAATTGGCGGAAAGCCCGTAGCCTTGCAGAGCCAATTACAGGTACAATAGATGGATAAGCGTGTAACGAGTCAGGATTCGAACCTGGCATTCCACAGTGATAAGCCAAAAAGGCAATTGCTTGGCTGCTACGCAACCAACAAGCATACGCTCATCAACTTAAGCATAACAAACAATTAATCATAACAAAAGCCCCAACTTACTGAAGTAAGTTAGGGCTTGCGATGGAACTATGGTCAATCGTTGGGCTTATTGCAGGTTTACATCGTCCACGAAGAACGAGGTGATCAAGCTGCTGTCGGTCGTGCCCACGAATTGGACGCGCACGGTTTGGCCAGCGTAGGCTGCCAAGCTCACGCTATCGAAGCTCCAAGCGTTCTTCGTGCTTGCATTGCTCCACGTGCGCAAAGTGGTAATCAAGCTGCCGCTGCTGTTGTAGAGGCGAACATACAAGCGGTCGTAAGCGGTGCTGCCACTTTCTTGAGTGCTCATATACCAGTAGTAGCTAAGTACGCCGTTGGCTGGCACGGTTACGGTTTGATAGATGCTATCGTTGCCGCTGTTGTAGCCACCAAGCCATGCGCTGTAGGAGCCGCTGCGTGGGCGGTTGGTTGCAATGATGCCGCTTGGTGATTGAACCCAGCTAGCACTGCTTTCGAAGCCACCATTTTGCAAGCTGCCACCTGGAACTGGGGTGCCAGGAATTGGCGTGCTGGTTGGAACTGGGGTGCCAGGAATTGGCGTGCTGGTTGGGGTTACGCTCCCAACGTAGCCGTTGATCCAGCTGGTGTAGTTGGCAACTTTGGTGTACACGCCATATTTGTTTGGCTGAGCACAACCTTCGCCCCAGCTGACGATCCCGGTCAATTTCCAAGTGCCGCTGCTTTGGGCGACGAATGGCCCACCGCTATCGCCTTGGCATGAGTCTTTGCCGCCAGCTGCGTAGCCAGCACAAACCATGTTGCCGGTAATATCGCCATTGTAGGCGTTTGAGGCATTACAGGTAGCGGTTGAAACGACTGGCACTTGCACTTTGTACAAGACGCTTGGTGATGAACCATTTTGGCTCAATGCGCCCCAACCAGTGACGGTTGAAACAACACCAGCATTGTACAAAGCATTGTCGACAGTGGTTGCGAAAGGAATCACGGCAACGCGGCTGTTGAGGGTCACGGCGCTGCTGAGTTTCAACAAGGCAATGTCGTTATCGTAGGTCGATGCGTTGTAGCTTGGGTGAACAATCGCTTGGGCAATTGTGCGGCTTTGTTCAGTGCCTTCGTTGCTTGTCCAGTTGTGGTCGCCCATCACCACGCTCAATGATGAGACCGAAAAGCCTTGAACACAGTGAGCAGCGGTCAAAACCCATTGTGGCGCAATCAACGAACCACCACAATGCAGGCTGCCATTGCGCGCTACCCGCGCTTGCCAGGGGAATTCACCAGCGGTAGCTGCTGAGCCACCAACAATCTTATCTGGTGGAGGCAATTGATCGGAACTAGGTTGCTTTTCATCAACAACAGGGAGCGGATAGACTTCGACTTTTTTGTTGTCTTTGGCCGAGGCAGCATAGCCGCCCAACAATACTGATGTGCTCAACACCGTTGTAATGACCGCAGCCCGTACCCGACGAATTGTCCAGCGTCCAGATCGTTCCATGATAGCTCCTTATGCACAGACCATACGCTGTAGTGTTAGCGAGCCAAAGTTAGGTTGCAGCAACCCTATCTGCTCAAAAGTAAAAACTTATTAACACATACATATACGCTACTATAATTGACGAAATTGTTTGAATCAACTAGATTGTTTGTTAGATTGTTTGATGATTACGGCCTTTTCATGACGTGGCTCAAGCAATAAGACCGCCGGAGAAGCGCGAAGGCGCACACCTCAACACCGTCGTTGCCAATCATCAACCTATCAATTGTGAACCCGCTGGACAGCTCATCCATGTGAGGTTTACCGAGGTACTGCCTGTGGGACGCAAATCCAAGCAAGGTACGTCGTACCTTCGTCTACTCCGCGAAGAACGTGGGATTTCCCTAACCGAGATGGTCGGCCTAGTTGGCTATACTAAAGGCTATATTTCTGCAGTCGAAACTGGGGTTTCCAAGCCAACGACTGCATTTTTACACGCTTACGAGCGGGCCTTAGGTATTGATGAGGGGAGTTTGGTCGCTAGCGCCGAACAAGCCATTAGCCAAGTGCTTAGCACTGCCCAAGCAGGCTTGATGCCTGAGCCACCAAAGATCGACCCCAGTTTGCTGCCAGTCGCCAATAAAGGTGCGGTGCTCGAAGGTGTGCAATCGATTCTTTTGCAGGCCATCGCTATGGTCACTGCTGCCGCCAAACAAAGCCCTTGGCCTGGAGCCGAAATCGTCGTGACCTTTCAAAGCGAACACGATCCGTTGACGGTTTTTCCAGAATTGGCAGTTCCTTGGCGCGCTGCTTTGCGCCAAGCCCTGCATGCTGGCTGGAATGTGGTGCATCTTTGGCGCTTGCGGATTGAAAACCAACATCGCTTTGAGTTGATTGCGCGCATGCTTTCGATGCTGGGCTATCGCGGCAAATATCAGCCCTATCTATTCCCCAATCATGTCTTGCCTGGCGCGCCAGCCGATGTGATTATTGTGCCTGGCCAAGGGGCGTTATGGCTGTTTGGCAGCCGCCAATCCAAACATGTTGATAGTGGCTTTTTCTTTGCGCCTGATAGCCCGCATTATCAATTAATGAGCCAATTTGCAACCACAATGCGTTCGCAAACCCAACCCTTGTTGGAGGTCTATCCAGAACGATCATTGGATTTTAAGGCCTTGGCGTTGCAATTTGAGGCCGAGGATGGCGCACAATTGTTGTTAAAAGAAGGGCTTAGTTTTCAATCGATGCCAATTGCGATTCGCAACGCTTGTATTCAACGGATTTTGCAAGCGCCCTTGGTACGGTCGTTGCAAGAACAAACCCATCTGGAGCTGTGGTGTCAACAATTATTGGATCATCATCGCCAACGGGTGCATTTATTTGAGCAATTTTTGCAAGATCGCCAACATGAGGCACGTCATATTGTTACAAAAACAGCAATTTTGCGTTTATTGAGCCATGGCGAGCTGCCTGCTGATGATTGGCTGCGTGATCAGCCGCAAAGCCAATTGACTTTGGCTGAAGCTTTGGCGTGGTTGCGCCATGTGATTTGGCTCTTGCAGGTCTATCCAAATTATCAGCTGGCAATTGTTGATGCGATTGACCCTGCCTATTTTCCCGTGGCTTGGAAAGTTGAAGGCCGCCAAACCTTGATTTTAGAATCATGGCAGGTTGCTGATACCGAAGATGGCCGCGAAAACGTCAATATCATTATTCACGATCGCACGATTGCCCATTCATTCCGTGACCATTTTTTCACCTACTGGGAGCGTTTAGCCAATCGCGAACGTAATAAAGATGCAGTGATTGATTGGTTGCAGCAGCATGTCAGCCAACCAGTTAAGCTGTAACGACGTTTGAATTGGCTGCGTACTGGCAACGCTCTTGTCTCTGTTGAATGCTTGTGCCAAAGGAGCCTCAAATGTCGCAACAATGGAATAGTAATATGACACCCTATCGCCAAGATCGTTCTTCGTGTTTGCCGGTAATCCTTGTTTTATTGATCTTGCTTGCAGCGATCGGTGGTGGGGTTTATTTCTTGGCGACTAAATCGCTTGATTCAGCAAAGGTGCCAATTCGAACGGTACAAGGAACGACGGTAGGGATTGGTAAGCCTGTAGAGGTTGAACAAGCAACCATCACTGGCTCGGTGCTCTATCATTCAACTCAATTGGCCTATGATCGCAATGGCGATGAACGCAACGAAGTGCTGGTGCAAACAACCAGCAAAAGTATCTATTCAATGGCCTTGCTCGATGGCGCTGATGGCAAGGCGCTGTGGCAAACGGAGCTTGGCAGCGAATCCTATGATTTGGTGGCGCTTGAGCAGTATATCGCGGTGGTCAAAGAACGTGATTTACGGCTGTTTAATGCCAAAGATGGTACGCTTGCTTGGCAAACTCGCTTGTCGGATCGGATTCAACTGCACCCACCAATGCTCTTTATTAGTAGCGATTTAATTGTGGTTCAGACCTACGATAATATTTTGACCGCCTTTGAATTAGCGAGTGGTACGCAGCGCTGGCAAAAAACCTTGGCTGATCGTTATGCGCGGGCGTTAGCCAAGTTTGGCGATGAATTATGTGGCACCGAGCGCGATGCTGAATCAGGCTTGGAATTTATCATCTGTTATGCGTTGCAAACTGGCGAGCAACGCCAAGCAATCCAATTAAATCAAGATTGGACGGAGCACATCGAGTGGATGGCCGACCCGCAAAACAATAATGGTATTTTGCGTATGCGCAGCGATAGTGATCCGGCACAGTTGGCGGCCATCGGGCTTGATCAACAGCAGCGCTGGAGTGTTGAGCTTGCTGGTGATTTTGCCGATAGTTTCAGGAGTAGCGACCGCAGGTTGGCAAGCAGCGGTGATATGCTGGCGTTTGGTGCTGGTGAACAAGTTGCGATCATTACGCCTGAGCATCAAGTTGTGACCTATAACTTAAGCGATTATGAACTGCATCCAATTGGCTTTGATGCAGAGGTTTTGTATATTGCTGCGGTTAAACAGCGGGGCACGAATACCGTCAGTATGTTGGCAATCAATGCCAAAACTGCCGAATTGCTGTGGCGGCTCGATGATCTTGGTACGGCGAGTGATTGGAGTGGCAACAACCCAATTCAAGGGGTGATTGTGCCAGGTGAAGGCATCGTTTTTGGCTGGCTCGACCAAGAAATTGACGATTTAGTGCGGGTGCAATTGCTCAAACGCGCCGATGGCACGGTTGGTTGGTCGTTCCAGCAAGAGATGTTTATTGGCCAATTGCCGACGTTAACCCGTAGCGGCAATGCCATGTTGATTCAAACAGGCGATGGCTTGAGGATGGCAAACTTACGGACTGGTGAAGGGTTGTGGACGCTGACTCGCTAAAAAACAGCATGCCCCTTGATTGATCTCAAGGGGCATTTTTGTGGCTTATTGAGGGTGGGCAAAATTGTGCAGCACTTGCACGAGCGCTGTCAGATCGAGATTGCGCACATACAACTGGCCCTCTGCTTCGGGCACAAGCAACCATTGTTGTTGCTCGCCACAAACCAAGGTAAAGGCTTGTTGCACACTCGTTTCCGGCTTATTTTTCAAGAGTGCCAAGGCGCTGATAGAGCGCAATTGCTCGAACGTTTGGCCAAATGCCTCGGCGACGTTGGGCGCTAATCCACCAGTTTTCAGTTGCGCAACCACCTCTTCGCGTTTGATTGTGCGGGTGCCGGCAATGCTCCGAAAGACCGTTTCGCTTAGGATTCCCTCTAATGTTGCGCCAACCTCAAGCTCAAGCGGCTCAATAATATCCAGCGCTGCTTGCACAATCTCGCGGGCTTGGGGCAGCGCAATCACTTGATGAATGCCGCCTTGGCCACGGTGAAAGAGATACTGATTGTTGGCATGATGAATGTAATTTGCTTGCTGTTTTTGGCCAGCAGGCTGATGCAAAATGACCCATGTTTGGCTTGGTTGGCTGATGATGTTCAACCATTCGGCCACCATTGGCTCTAAAACTGGCTGGTCGTCAGTTAATTCCAACAAACCATGGGCGATCAGGCTGCGTTCGGCAGTGCCAAGTACATAGTTTTGATATTGCTCAGGTAGCTCACCAAAGACTTGGTTGGCTAAATCATCAAAGCCCAGCGGCAAGGGCAAATCTGCCACAATCAAACAAACAAATAATTCTTCTTGGCTTAGCGAAAAGCCACGTAATTCACTCATGAGCTGCTCCATAGATCGAGTTGAACATCCGATTATACCAGTCGCAGCGCCTATTCTTGAGTAAAGCGAAATTCCGCATGCTCTGGTAAGGTTTGGCTAAATTGATCAAGCAATTGGCGAACTTCTTCAGCTATATCTGGGTTGCGCACATAGAAACTAACCTCTTTATAGGCAACTATGGCAACCGGCAGATCTAACTTAAGCTGCCCAAGCTTAATCCAATCATTTGGAATAAAATCTGCAAACCATTCATCATAAATCATAATCAGATTAGCATCATATTGCTCGGATAATTGATTCATCCAGCCAGGAGTTCGCGCTTTGCGATAATCAATCACATCAATATTGGATAATCCAAATAAATCTAATGTGTAGTTATTATTCATAAATGCAATTAATCCAATATCATTAACTCCAACATTTTTATTATATGTATTAGTGAATAGTGCCATTTGATATTGCTGAAGATAAATGCTATTAGAAAATTTTGGTGTGTAAATTATAGGATGGGCATAATCTAGATATATAAAAAGTAGCAGTGAAATAAAAATAGATGTAAATAACTGTTTTCTGGTGCTACTAACTATATTTATGATAAAATCTCTATATAAATACATAAATATAATAAATGCATACGTAATTATAAAGGTTTCATAGCGATAAAATGATCCAAGAGTTGCTCCAAATAATAAATAAAGTGTTATAGATAATGTAGTTATATAGATAAATGAAGTATGTATTTTCTGGCGTAGTTTTAACGTAATTAATATCACCATGCCTAATAAGATAAACCATGTACGGGATTGCATTGAAATCAAAATAGTTCGAAAGAAAATATCGATTGAATTTCTATTTGAAAAAAGAGACCTTTTGATAAGGACTGATGTTGGTAAATAATCTAGCCCAAGGCTATGGATGAAGTAGGAAAAAGCGGCTAAAAGTGACATTATGCTGATTAAACCAATCGCAGCTAGCTTACGATAGCCCTTGAAATAGAGCAATAACAGGATGGGGATTGAAATGGCAAGGCTTTCGTACCGCACTAAAGAAAGCAGCACAAGCATCATAATCAGCGATTTATTTAATTTTTGATTAATTTGTAAATCGAGGAGTTGGTACAGAATGATAACGGTTAGAAATACTTGCAGAATATGCTCCATCCCCGACCAAATCAGTGGAGTCATGCTGCAAATAAAGATGAATAGGGCGACAAAAAAGGTTTTCTTTGCAGAACTCAGGCTATTTTGGAAAATTAAATCGATTATTTTACGAATAAAAAATAATGTTGCTAGCGCAAAGCCAAGGTTAAGCATCAAAGGCGTGTATTCGAAAAATGGTAAAGGTGCAAATAAAGCTAAGAGAAATGGCCAGAGAATACTGGACGATGGCGCTGATGGCTCAACCAGATTGATGCCATAATGACCATTCGCGATATTGCGGGCTAAACTCAGATGAATATACGGGTCATCAAGAATATACAGGAATTTCCCTGCATTCAAGCTATAAATCGCCATGCCTTGGATCAACAAGATCATGCCAAGAATCAGATAGGGGATGGCACTGTGGATTGATTGGATGTTCAGGTTTCGTTTCATAGTCCCTCTGTCTACGTGCAAGGTAGTTGCGCGACAATGCGCCATGAAATAGTGCTCAGTAATGACTCATCGCTACTATACCATAGGCCGTATGGGCGGCTATAAGGTCAAAAATCCTACCATGAAGATACGTTCTCTGGTTTGCGCTCAAGCTCGTGGAACCTATTCTGGCGCAAAATCAAAGGTTGTATTTGCGGGCAGCGTTTGCGCGAATTGTTTAATCAATTGGCGCACTTCGGTAACATTGGCTGGGTTTCGTACATAAAAAGCCATTTCTTTGTAGGCTACTGAAACCGTAGGTATATCTATATTAAGTTCTCCTATTTTAATCCAATCGCTAGGGCGATGATTGGTAAACCATTCATCATAAATCATAATCAGATCAACATTATAGCGATCTGTCATTTGATTCATCCAGCCAGGTGTTTGCGATTTACGATAATAAATCACATCGATATTGGATAAACCGAATACATCTAATGTATAATTATTATTCATAAATGAAACAAGTCCAATATCATTGACTCCAACATTTTTATTGTAGTATTTACTGGTAAATAATCCTATTTGATAGGACTGAGCATAAATACTATTAGCAAACATAGGTGTATAGACTACACCATGGATATAATCTAAGTATCCAATAAGAAATCCTGATAATAAGATAATAGTTATTAGATATTTTCTTGTATTATTGATCGTTTGTGAAATAAATTTATTGTACAAATATATAAATGCAATAAGCGCATAAACGATCATATATGTTTCATAGCGATAAAATGTTCCAAGGGTTGTTCCAAATAGCAACTGAAGGAGAATAGATGTGCTAATTGTAATAATAAACAACATATGAGATTTTTGGCGTAATTTCAATCCAATTAAAAGTAATATACCAACTAAGAAAAACCACGTTGGAGCTTGCATTGAAATATTAAGATTTGCTAAAAATATTTCAAATGAATTTTTGTTTGAAAAATATGATCCTTTAATAATAACTGACGTTGGTAAATAATTTAATCCAAGGCTATGCAGAAAATATGAAAAGGCTGCTAAAGCAGAAATTATTATAAAAAAGCTAAGTAATGATAATTTTTTATATCCTTTGAGGAAAATGAAAGTTAATGCTGGGATGCAGATTGAAAGATTTTCGTAACGAACTAATGAATGTACTATGATTGCTATTATTAATGATTTATTTAATTTATTATTGATTTCTAGATCAATTAAATTGTAGATAATAAAAACTGAAAGGAATATTTGTAAAACATGTTCCATGCCAGACCAAATTAACGTAGATACTGCGGTGATTATAATGAATAGTACGCTAATAAATATTTTTTTAGTCGAGCTAATGCTACTTTGAAATATTAAATCGATTATTTTATGAATAAAAAATAAAGTACATACGCCGAAACCAATATTAAGCATTAAAGGTATATACTCATAGAATGGTAAAGATACAAATGGTGTTAAGAGAAATGGCCAGAGAATACTGGATGATGGGGCTGATGATTCAACCAGATTGATACCATAATGGCCATGAGCAATATTGCGGGCTAAACTCAGATGAATATACGGGTCATCAAGAATATAGGTGAATTTTCCATCATTAAGCAGATAAATTGCTATAGCTTGGATCAAGAGGATCAGCCCGAGAATGAGATAGGGGATCGCGATTTGAATTGATTGGGTGGGCACTACTCGTTTCATAATCCCTCACTTACATGCACAATGCTGTGCTGACAAACGGGTACTTCGATCGCTTGAGCATATATCGATGCTGATTAAGGGCTGATTGGAACAATAATTTATGCATTTATCGCTGCTTCGCGCAATCGGGCGAAGCAGCGATAAGCACTTAATCGTTGCACATTCATGAATGTTGCTGCTTACCACTACTCGCGCATAGGCCCGATTTGGCGCTCATTGTAGATAGCTGTTGTCGGCGCTTACTGGGAATTCCTTGGTGTGCGTAAGCGAAGGCGGAATTAATGATCTACGCTCAATAAACTGAAAGCTTAACCAAGTTATTCGGGCGCAAACCGAAACTCTGTATTTGCGGGCAGTATTTGGCTGAATTGCTCAATTAATTGGCGCACTTCGACCACATTGCTTGGTTTTCGCACATAAAAAGCAACATCACTGTATGCAGTTGCCGCAACAGGTAGCTTCGTTTTAAGTTCACCGATTTTAATCCAATCGCTAGGGCGATGATTAGTAAACCATTCGTCATAAATCATAATCAGATCAACATTATATTTATCTGCTATTGTATTCATCCAGCCAGGTTTCTTTGTTTTACGATAATCAATAACCTCCATATTGGATAAACCAAAGAGATCTAAGGTATAATCATTATCCATATAGGAAACAAGTCCAATATCATTAACTCCGATATTTTTATCGTAGTACTTACTGCTAAATAGCGCCATATGATATTGTTGACTATAAATACTATGAGACATCATTGGTGTATAGAATATATAGAAAAAGTAATTAAAATAATTGATAAAAACTAATATTACTATTACTGTTATTATAGAAAGATATTTTTTGGAACTAGTAAATAAATTTGCAATAACTTCTTTATATAAAAATATCCAAGCAAGTAGTGCATAAATAACCATATATGATTCATAGCGATGATACGGATTTGTAGATGTACTGAAAACTACCTGTAATAGGATTGACAATGAAACTGTTAATTTAAAATAGATATGCGTTTTCCGACGTAATCCTATTAACAGGGAAATTATTATAGTAAGGAACAAATACCATGTTTTTGTTCTAGCTGCATACGCTAAATTGTCGATCAGAATTTCAAACGACGTTTTATCGGAAAATTGCGAACCTTTAATAATGATTGAGGTTGGCAGATAGCCTAAACCAAGGCGATGCAGGAAATACGAAAATGCGGCTATCGGTACAAGCGTCAGCACCAGGCCAAGCAGTGCTGCCCGCCGATAGCCCTTCAGAAAGATAAAGAGTAGCACCGGAATCGAGATGGCGAGGCTTTCATAGCGAACTAAAGCGTTGATGATGACCGCAACCATTAATGAGCGATTGAGTTTGTTGTTGATTTCTAGATCTAAGAGATTGTAAAAAATGATGACTGCTAACAGGATTTGGAGCAGATGCTCCATGCCCGACCACACTAAGGGACTGATACTGGCGACGATGCCTAAGACGGAGATTAAAAAGGCTTTTGTCGCTGCACTCAGCCGATCGTGGAAGATGAGGTTGATGATTTTATGCAGAACATAAAGAATTCCGCCGCCGAACCCAATATTAAGCATTAACGGCACATATTCAAACAAGGGTAATCGAGCAAAGATGGCAAGGATAACGGGCCAGAGAATACTAGATGATGGGGCTGCTGGCTCAATTAGGTTGATGCCATAATGGCCATGGGCAATATTGCGGGCTAAACTCAGATGAATATAAGGGTCATCAAGATTGTAGATTAGTTTCCCATCATTAAAGAGATAAATTGCTAGGCCTTGGATCAACAGAATCATGCTAAGAAGCAGATAGGGGATGGCGGTATGGATTGACTCGGTGGGCACTACTCGTTTCATAATCCCTCAGTGAAATGCGCAATGCTGCGCCTATACATTTGTGCTAGGTTATTCTCAATGGAGTGCAGTTTAATCAGGGCTGATTAAACCCTAACCCCTACTATACCATAGGCGCTATTGCTTTATATGTTTGCCGCAGAACACCCCGCCCCCAAGACCCACGTTGTGGGTTTCCCGCGCAGGATGCATGCGTGCCAGTTCTGACGAAGAGCAATTAAAGCGAAAAATAGCAGGCTCTCTTGTCAAGAGCAATCAGGTGCGGTTCGGTTATTTTGACTGCGTACAACATATGCTATCCCATCCAGTCAAAAAAATCGGCCATTATCGGGTATCATGACCGTCGCTCTGCCTTCCTTAGTGCGGTGTAGCCGCGCCTCTGGTTGTGCATAACCATGCAGAGGCATTTTCATGCCGTATTATCTTTAAGGTATTCCAATATCTCCCCTGGTTGTACGTCGAAATACTCACACAATGTGCTGAGCGTTTTGAAGTCCACTCGACTCGCCCTTGGCGTAGTAAGCCCATTTATGGTTGATAATGCCAAACCTGTTTCTTCTGCAAGCCGACGTAGGGTGAGGGTTGGCTGATTGGCTTTTAACCTCTCCACATTGTACTGTGCAATAAGCACTTTTAATCGACTGCGAACAGCCATAACAAGATCCTCGCTTAAGTCAATACTGAAGAAACTTGCCCGCGCTCAGCGCAAACTCTCCTGCGCTCAAGAGGGTAGTAAAAATCGATTGAAAGCTCGCAAGCGGGTTGCCAAAATTCACCAGAAAATCAGCAACCAACGCGCCGATTGGCTGCATAAACATGCGTTGGGGATCGTTCGCCAATTTGACGTGGTGTGCATTGAAGACCTGACTATCAAAGGCCTTGCGAGAACCAAGCGGGGTACCCTCTGGGTCAAATCATTCAGTGATGCCGCCGTGAGTATCTTCATACAACGATTGCAGGAAAAAGCCGAATGGCACGGACGGCGGGTGATTAAGGTGGACGGTTCTACGCCTCATCGAAGACCTGCCACCACTGTCAAACCAAAACCGCCTTGACGTTAGCAGATCGGGTGTGGCCATGCCTCACCTGTGGCACGACCCATGATCGTGATAGGAATGCGGCGATCAACATGTTGTATGAAGGAATACGCCTGCTTGCCGTTGGGACGACAGAAAGCCAAAACGCTGCCGGAGATGGTGTGCATCCAGCGAAATGCTGGTAGCTGTCGTTGAAGGCAGAAGCCACGCCCCTCGTGGGCGTGGTAGTTCACGGCCAAATAGTCGCTAGTCGCGCTGTGGGTCTCTGGGCGTTGAAACTCCCTCTAGCGCCTGCTGATCGACGATAAATCGTGATACAATGCACAAAGATTGAACAAATCATCTGCAATGGAGCGTTATTGTGGCTGCAAAAATACCTGCAACCTTCGCCGATTTACGCGAATGGATCACGTTTTTGGAAAAACGCGGCGAATTGAAACGGATCAAAACGCCAGTTTCTTCCGACCTTGAAATTACCGAAATTACCGACCGCGTTTCGAAAATGAAGCAAGGTCAAGGTAATGTCGCATTATTATTTGAAAATGTGATTGGCTCGGATTTGCCAGTCTTGATTAATGCGGTTGGCACGGAGCAACGCATGGCTTGGGCCTTGGGCTTAGAAAAGCTCGACGATTTGCGCGCCCGCTTGGCCAGCGTCGTCAAGCCCGAAGTGCCCGATGGTGTTTTTGATAAGCTCAAAAAAGTCAGCGAGCTTTCCGAAATTGTGCGCTATCGGCCTAAAACAGTCGCCAGCGCTCCCTGCCAAGATATTGTTTGGACTGGCGACCAAATTGATTTGAATAAGTTGCCAATTCTCAAATGTTGGCCTGACGATGGTGGCCGCTATGTGACCTTAACCACCGTGATCTCCCGTGATCCTGTCAAAGGGATTCGTAATGTGGGTATGTATCGGGTGCAAGTTTACGACGAAAAAACTGTCGGCATGCACTGGCAAATTCACAAAGGCGGCACCGAACATCAACGCGAAGCGCTGCGCAAAGGTGGGGTGAAATTGCCAGTTGCGGTCGCGATTGGTGGCGATTATGCCACGATCTACTCTGGCTCTGCGCCCTTGCCGCCTGGCATCGACGAAATTATGTTGGCTGGGTGGTTGCGTCGCGAACGAGTTGAGATGGTCAAGTGCAAAACCATCGATCTCGAAGTGCCAGCTAACGCTGAAATTATTCTCGAAGGCTATGTTGACCCCAGCGAAAGCCGGCTTGAAGGGCCATTCGGCGATCACACTGGCTACTATTCGTTGGCTGATCAATATCCCGTGATGCATTTGACCGCAATCACCATGCGCAAAGATGCGATATATCCCACCACGATTGTTGGTTATCCACCGCAAGAAGATTATTGGTTGGGTAAGGCGACCGAGCGCTTGTTCTTGCCATTGATGCAATTGGTTGTGCCCGAGGTGATTGATGTGAATATGCCAGCAGAAGGCACGTTCCATAATTTGCTGGTGGTGAGCATCAAGAAAAAATACCCTGGTCAGGTGCGCAAAGTGATGTATGGGCTTTGGGGCTTGATGCTGATGTCGCTGACCAAATTTATTATTGTGGTCGATGATGATATTGATGTGCAGGATATGAACCAAGTTTTATTCCATGTTACATCGAATGTTGATCCGCAGCGTGATACAGTGATTGTTGAAGGGCCGCTTGATGCGCTTGATCACTCAGCCGACCACTTTGCCTATGGCCACAAAATGGGGATTGATGCGACGCGCAAGCGGCAAGATATTGATCGCTTCCCACGAGAATGGCCGCAAGATATTCGCATGACCAAAGCGATTGTTGATCGCGTGACCAAACGCTGGCGCGAATACGGCTTCTAAATTGAATTGTTGATTAGGCGAACAGCGCTAACCCTTGCGGTTGGCGCTGTTTTTTTTAATTCCATGCGACAACGATTTAGCCAAAAAATGTCGCATGGCTGTCGCATGGCCTTCGCTAAGGTGTAGCTGTGTCAATGGAGAATGACCAGCTATTCAATGGTGGAGGCCAGAATGGAAACGCACGCTTGGTATGTGGACTTGGTGGTAACAGTCGCCGTGGCTCAAGGCTGGAATTTAACTGCTGAAGAACAGACTGATTTGGCCAAATTAGTTGCCGATTATAGCCAGCAAAGTGCTGCACATAACCCGACGAAACTAAATGAAATTACGATCAATCTTTGGCATGATTATCCAACCGTTCAGCGTGCGCTTGATCCGCAGCATCCGCAGCATGCAGAAGCTCATCATCAACTCTATCAACAGATCAATCATTGTTTGAAGCAAATCCATGTCTTTGGGGTTGATGCCTTGTATCTTGATGAGCGGTCGCCTGATGTGTGTGCCTATGCTGATTTGACCCAAAAGCTGAGCCAATTTCGCTTTGAAGCGCGCTTGAGCACCTATATTTATCAGGTGACATGGCGTGCCGTCTTGCAATGGCGACGCTCGACCAATGCCTTAAAGCGTGGTGGCGCTGGTTTTAAGCGTCAGCAAGCGTTTGCTGCGGCCCAACAGGTGTACTATTTAAGCCAAGCACAGCAGAATCAAGATTTTCTGCTTGAAGATATGCTCGTTGCGCCCGATCCTGCAGTTGATGATCTGGTTGCAGTGCGCCAATTGAAGCGTGAGATTTCGCATGTGGTAGTGAGTATGCATGATGATCCGTTGTATGCGGTAGCGCAGCGACTTTGGCATGAACTCTTGTTTGAGCAAACCAATATTTCGGCCTTGGCTGAAACCGAGGGCTTGGCTGCTGGAGCATTATTTAATTTGCGTGCGCGGATTGGGCGGCGCTGCCGCGACGTAGTTGAGCGTTGGTGCATTGGTTTGGATGGATAAAAATTCGCCTAGATTGCGCCTTCGCTTTATGGTAAGATAACGCTGAAAGCTTGAATAGATAAGCCAGTGGCAAAGGCGCTGCTGGCTTTTAGCTAGTTCAAAACAAGGAGTATCGCCCCATGAGCAACGAGCGCGAACCGGTGTTGTTGAGTGCTGCCCGCACGCCAATTGGCAAGTTTGGCGGGAGTCTGGCTGATTTAACTGCGCCTCAACTCGGTGCGATCGCAATTAAGGCCGCATTGGAGCGAGCCGGGATCAATGGTGATGTTGTTGATGAAGTGATTATGGGCAATGTCGTTGGGGCCGGGCTTGGCCAAGCTCCAGCGCGCCAAGCTGCCTTGGGTGCAGGCGTGCCTGATAGTGTCAGCGCCCTAACGATCAATAAAGTTTGTGGTTCTGGCTTGAAGGCCGTGATGCTGGCAGCGAGCATGATCAAAGCTGGCGATGCTGAGTTGATTGTGGCTGGGGGCATGGAAAACATGTCGCGAGCGCCATATTTGCTGCCCCAAGCGCGCTTTGGCTATCGGCTTGGCAATGGCGAAATTCAAGATTCGGTTGTGCACGATGGCTTGTGGTGTGCGGTTGAGCATCATCACATGGGCAACTCAGCAGAATGGGTAGCTGATGCCTGTGGCGTGAGCCGCGAGATGCAAGATGAATTTGCCTACAATTCGCATCGCAAAGCTGCTGCCGCAATTGCCCGTGGCTCATTCAAAAACGAAATTGTGCCAGTCGAGCTGAAGAGCCGCAAAGGCACAACGATTTTTGATACCGACGAGCCAGTGCGCGCCGATAGCACAGTTGAAGCCTTGGCCAAACTTAAGCCAGCCTTCAAAGCTGATGGCAGCGTGACTGCTGGCAATGCGCCTGGAATTACCGACGGTGCTTCGGCCTTGGTGGTGGCAAGTATGGCCAAAGCCCAGCAATTGGGTGCTAAGCCATTAGCACGCATCCTTGGCTATGCCCAAGCAGGCGTGAAGCCATTGGAAATCTTCACTGCGCCAGCCTTTGCTGTGCGGCGTTTGCTTGAAGTAACCAACACCAGCTTGGCCGATTATGATTTGTATGAATTCAACGAAGCCTTTGCTGCTCAAGCTGTGGCCAACGGCCAAGATCTCAATATTGATTGGGATCGCTTGAACGTCAATGGGGGCGCGGTTGCCTTGGGTCACCCAATTGGTGCAAGCGGTGCTCGCGTTTTGACGACCTTGGTCTACGCCTTGCAAGAGCGTGGCGGCAAGCGTGGCCTGGCAACCCTTTGTTTAGGTGGCGGCGAAGCGGTGGCGTTGGCGATAGAGTTGATCTAAGTCTGATTGAGCGAGCAGGTTGATGACGGCAAAAAAACAACCAGTATAAGGAGGAACAATGGGTACTGTTGAGTTGATCTCTACTTTGGATGAAGGCGTTCGTGAAGGTCGGATTGCGCCCTACTTGGCCGATTTTATTGCAGCGCAAGCCCTGAATGTTTCAGCCGACGAAGTTGGCTTTAGCGAGTGGGGCAGCCCCGACCACGACGTGCTATCCCGCGTTGGAGCAACCATCGAACCCCTTTCCCGTCATCAATAAACCGAATGCGGCGCTACCCAAAAGTAGCGCCGCATTGTTATTCATTGCCTAAAAAAGTTTGTGAACCTTGTCATTTGCAATTTTATTCAGTCTATGCTATACTCTCACGCGTTGGGCCGGTAGCTCAGTGGTAGAGCATCGGACTTTTAATCCGCTGGTCGTGGGTTCGATCCCCACCCGGCTCACCAAGCGGGATTGTTGCAAACTTGCTACGAGTTCTAGAAATGGTTCTCGTGGCTGGTAGGCGACAATCCCTTTTTTTGTGCCCCAAACGGCTGCAATGAGTGATTGTAAGGCTACGCGCTTCTCGGTTAAGGCTCCCTTCTGCTTAAATGTCCAACTAATTGATTCCAACAGATCTAAGGCTTGGTCCATATTAAAGGATGCAGCTGGCTTTTGGCGTGGCGCTTGTGCTTGGGCCAACAACGCTGATTTGCGCTGCTCATATTCATCAGCACGAATCTGATCGTTGAGAAACAGGCGCTTGAGTGCGGCAAGCTCGGCTTCAACGTTGGGTGCTTCGGGTGCTGGTTGTTGGCGTGCGGCCCACTGTTGCTGCGCAACTCGGAGAATGTCGCGCTTCCAATCGCTAGGAAACGTCAAGGCATCGAGCACCGCAATCATATGCTGATCAATCACATCGTTGCGTACCATGGCCATGGGGCATTGGTTATAACGGCGTTGGCTGCACTCATAGTACACAACATTGGTTGTGCGCTTGTAGTGTTGCCACATGCGGCTGCCACATTGCTCACAATATAAAATTTCACTGAGTAGCCCACGGCCTTGGCTCACTGGTGTCCAGCCGCGCTTTTGGCCGCGCCGATCAAGTAAGGATTGTACCGCGTCCCATGTCTTCTGATCAATCAGCGCTTCGTGTTGGCCAGCATAGGTTTGGCCTTTATAGCTCACTTTGCCAATATAGATTTGGTTGCGTAGCATCGATGCAACGTTATCTTTGGTGTAGGGAACATACCGCCCTTGTTGGGTATTCCAAACTCGCGCCCCCCGTTGATTCATTGCATCGGCGATGGTGCTGAAACTATAAAGTCCAGTTGCATAGAGCGTAAACAGCATGCGCTGGTGCTCGGCATCTGCTGAAGGAACGAGCACTCCATGCTCATTGCGTTGGTAGCCAGTTGGCACTGGGCCAGGTAACTTGCCTGATTCCGCAGCTGCACGGCGGGCGCGTGCCACCCGTTCGCCTGTTAGCCGGCTATAAAGTTCGGCCCCAGCCCCCAGCATCGTGAGATTGAAACGGCCAGCGGCGGTATCCATTTCAATCGGCTCGGTAATGGAAATGAGTTGAATCCCCAGCGCGTGGAATTCATCAACCACCCGTAGCTGGAGCGAGGTGTTACGGGCGCAGCGGTCGAGCTTCCACACTAAGACAACATCAAAGCATCGTGGTTTCCGAGCGGCATCTGCACGAAGCTGCATAAACGCGGGACGATCAGCATTGCGGCCACTCTTGCCAGCATCTTGATAGACCTGCACAACGTGCCAACCATGGCGTTGGGCATAGGCCTGACAATCACGCTCTTGGCTTGCAAGGCTGCTGTTCTCAGCTTGTTCACGGGTTGAAACCCGCGTATAGATAACGGCGCGCATGAATAATCCCTTCTACGCTGCTTTCGATTGAGGCGGTTGTGCAGATGATTGATCTGCTTCATGGTCTTTGTCAAGCATCAATGCAACCAACAACGCTGCAAAGGCTTGAATTACGGTTTCACGTTGGCCATTGGCTTGGCCCCGTTCAATGGGTATTGGTGGTTGGGTTAGCTTGATCGGGTAAGATTGGTCTAGCTCCATCGAATTAGCTCCATGTTTTCAATGGGCAATCCATCATAGACTGCGCTGAAGAAGCTGAGCATTTCGGCAACATTGGTAAAGCCATCGGCTTGGGCCAAGGCGAGTTCATCGGCGGCGGTCATTTTTGCTCCATCAAGCTCAATTCCATTGGCGCTGATGCGTACTGACTGAACGCTCGTGCAGGTTGCTTCCCGCAGCAGGCGGCAACGCTTGGTGCGCATTCCGGTATAGAGCTTGAGTTGATCACCAGGCTTGGTTGGGTGTTTGCGCTTTGGGCGAATGGTGCAGGATTTCGTGCCGCTAGCAACCGCCTCGGCAAACTGGGGCTTGAAGTTATACGCTGGCATGTATTGTCCTCACGTTGGTTGATGCTTGTCACGTAAGCGGCGAAAGCACTCGATCGCTGCTTGTTTTTCTGCATCGGTAATCGGTTTAGGTTCTGGTTGTGGGTGATTGGGTTGGGGATCGGGGGTTGGTGGTTAGGGATCGGGTTTGGGTCGATTATCCATCAATCACCTCGTAAAAGAAGCACCGTAGCAAAGTCGCAGCGTGTTTTTTCGTTTTCACACCCCGATGGTTTTGCAGGTGGCGGCGACCTTCATAGATTAGGCGCAAACTCAGATGACCATCGGCATAAAATGCAATTGCATAGCCACAGGGTGTTTGCATTACATAAGTATCAGGTGATGCCCAAAAGCCCCAAAGGCTATTGACGTTGCTCACTTCATCTTAATCAAACCAAAACCACCTATGCAGCTATCAAAGAGTTATTTGACAAGCAAAGCCTTGTGAGTCTTATTACCGATGTTGGTGATCCACTGTATGTTGGTAGTGACCCAGGCAATAAATTCACTTTGGCAAAATTCGTTCTGGCGCGCTGCGGGGTTGTGGCCTATGGCTCGCTTGATAACGCCTACTATAAAAACCTCACAACCTACGCCAAAGCCATAGGCTAGTGTATTCAAGCCAAGTGTAGCCAATAAACAATCAATACAATACCTACTCCAGCTCCCCAAGTGGGGAGTTCTTTTTTAAGTACCAAGTAAAACAAATGTTTGTCTTGCATGATGTGTTGGGATTTTGATAGAATTATCTCCCGTTGAATTGAAGTTTACATTGCTAGAAGGGAACGTTTATGACCAACCCAAATGCTTCAAATGGTGAATCCAATTCTTCTCGCCAAAGCAAACCACGAAAAAATTTTCCTCGATTATCATTAACTAAAGTCTTAGAATTACCGAAAACAATTTTCGAACTGGGAGAAGGTGATAGTGTTCGACGATTAAGGGTTTGGGATAAACTTGGCCGTTCTCCAGATAGCGGCCTAAGTAGAACATTAATTGTGGCATCCAATGGCTATGGTCTTACGAGTGGTGCTTATAATGCAGAACTTCTATCAATAACCGAATTAGGTAAAATCGTTATAGGTGAACATAATATCTCTAGATACGAGAAAATTCTAGATATTTTATTCCAAAACGAACTATTCAGTGCGTTTATTACAAAATTTAGTGGAAAAAGTTTTAATAATGATGAAATGTTGCTTACCTATTTACAAACTACCCATAATATGGATGAACGAGAAGCAAAATCAGCTTTAGATGTATTTAAAGAAAATATCCAAGACTTTGGACTGGTAGAAGAGCTTTCAGGAAGAAAAACTATTATTTCACGCGAGATTGCTTTAGAGAATGCGCGAAAAGTCTTACCGAACCAAACAGCCTCTTCAAGCGCTTCGGCAAAACCTGCTCCTGAGGCAGAATCAACAGAAGCCGATGAAGAAGTTCATGCTGAACCAACTCATAAGCCTAAAGCATCTGCCAGCAAGCACCAAAACCCCAGTCTGCATATCGATGTTCAAATTCATATATCAGCCGAGGCCTCAGCTGATCAAATCGATCAAATCTTCGCAAGCATGGCAAAGCATTTGTATAAGAGCGAGTAACTATGAACAACGAGCAGGCTAAGGAAGTGCTTTCATTCGCGAACGATATTCAACAGCAAGCCTATGATATCTATAGGCCACCTGAGGACACTGGGCCATCAAAATCACAACATGTTATTACCCATTCAATTGTTCGAAAATCGAGGGGATATATCGAGAGTATTGTTCACCAAATTAATGGCACCTATGAACATGGATGGTTTGATGCCTGTGCTGTTATGATACGAAAACTACTTGAAACATTAATTATTGAGGTTTTTGAGGCTCATGGAATATCAAGTACGCTAAAAAATCCTCAAGGTCATTTTCTTTATCTGAGTGAACTTATTCCTAAGACTTTAGCAGAAACAACATTCAATATTAGTAGAAATGCACAAACAGCACTTCCAAAATTGAAGAATGTGGGCGATCGTTCAGCACATAATCGTCGCTATGTGGCACAAAGAAAAGATATTGACAATATAAGGGATGATTTGCGAGATATAGTACAGGAATTTTTATATCTCGCAGGTTTCAAGTAAAATAATTATACTAACCTTGTTATAGGTACAAAAACATGCTATAATAGGCATGTCGTTTTATATGCCATAAATACACCCGAATGGAGGGTTGTATGCCACACTATGCACGTGAAACAACGGTAAGCGTTCAACGAACCCGTGGGGAAATCGAACAAGTCCTTGAGCGCTATGGGGCAACTGGGTTCATGTATGCGTGGCAAAACAATGCGGCAGCCATTATCTTCGAGATGCATCAGCGCCGCATTCGTTTCATCCTCCCGCTGCCAAATCGCGATAGTCGCGAATTTTGGTACACCCCATCGCGAGGCACGCGGCGGAGTGATGCTCAAGCTCGTGAGGCATGGGAGCAGTCATGTCGCCAACGTTGGCGAGCACTGGCCTTGGTTATCAAAGCCAAACTCGAAGCGATTGAAACCCAAATTACGACCTTCGAAGATGAATTCCTTGCGCATACGCTGCTGCCGAATGGATCAACCGTTGGCGAATGGATTCAACCCCAGTTGGAAGAGACCTATCGCGATGGACGCATGCCACCACTTTTACCTGGGCCGTCGCCTGAGAAATAAGCCGATCTTGTAATTACTCTTAATCCTCGCAAGGGGATTGAAACTCAAGCGGGATCTGTAAGTACAGATGTTTGAGGACAATATTCGAAAGGCCTCAATCCTCGTCAGGGGATTAAACCGGATCGTGGCTGGCAGCGCGAACTACCAATTCGAAAGACCTCAATCCTCGTGCGGGGATTAAAACTCAAAGTTATCATCAAAGCCTTCTGGCGTGGCGTTGAATTCGAAAGACCTCAATCCTCGCGAGGGGATTAAAACAGCATTAGGCCATGGCCCATACGATAAATTACGTCACCATTCGAAACACCTCAATCCTCGCGAGGGGATTAAAACGAATAATTCCCATCGGCCCAGCCATCCATGTAGACCGTGGATTCGAAACACCTCAATCCTCGCGAGGGGATTAAAACACTTGTTGGGCAACAGTCCCTAGCGTACCGGGGAAATCCATTCGAAACATCTAGATCCTCGCTAGGGGATTAAAACTTTGATGTATAGACGGCCAGCGAGAAAGCCAATGATGAGCATTTGAAAGACCGCAATCCTCGCGCGGGGATTAAAACCTTAATGAATTCATTGATGTCGGTTCCGCCCTGACTCGTCATTCGAAAGACCTCAATCCTCGCCCTCGCTCGGGGATGAAAACGCAAACTTCGTCATGAAGCTGCCATTCGCCGTCCCGTTCAATTCGAAAGACCGCAATCCTCGCGAGGGAATTAAAACCAATCGGGCTAGGTTTTTCTCGCCGCTGTGGCTTTCGATTCGAATGACCTCAATCCTCGCGAGGGGATTAAAACTCTAGGGCGGTGATCGCCTTGTTGACCGCGTATTCTATTCGAAGCACCGCAATCCTCGTGAGGGGTTAAGACGAAACACCACCTCAATGGGTGGTGTTTTTGTTTAATCACATAGAGCGCTGAATAAATTGAGCGAGCTGTCCTTTATGGTTTATTAGAGTAAGAGTATTGAGGCGTTGCATTATCAATCATGCTCATCACCTGCGCTAGACTGAATCTTCAAGATGCCTTTATTAGATGCAAAATCACGCAATCGATTGCATCTAAATACAATGAGGATTCTTTTGTATTAGGAGTTTTGTGATGCGTCGTTGGTTTTCTATCCTTATGCTGGGGGCGCTCGTGATTGCAGAGATGCCCAGTATTGCTGCGGCCCACAATCTTTGTTTCAACGAAACAGGTTTCTGTCTCGAAGATCCTTTTAGTGACTATTGGGAAAATAATGGAGGATTGCCGGTCTTTGGCTATCCTATTAATGCTGCTACCGATGAAGCGAATAGTGATACTGGGCAAACCTATAAAACCCAGTGGCTGGAACGCAACCGCTTTGAGATTCATCCAGAAAACGCAGGCACACCCTATGAAATTCTCTTGGGATTATTAGGGAAGAATCGCCTTGCTCAACTTAATCGCGGTGTAGAACCACGCGAGGCTGGGGCGATTGCAGGCTGTATCTGGTTTGAAGATACCGGACACAATGTCTGTGACCAGGCACAAGGTCTTGGCTTCAAAAGCTATTGGCAATCCAATGGCTTAAAAATCCCCGGCTTAGATGCCTATGCACGCTCGCTACAACTCTTTGGGCTTCCATTAACTAGTGCCACGATGGAAACCAATGCCAATGGCGATACGGTGATGACCCAATGGTTTGAACGCGCACGCTTTGAATGGCATCCCAACAATCCCGATCAATATAAAGTGCTTCTTGGATTACTCGGGAAAGAAGTGCGGGAAAACACCCCTCTGCCTCAACCAATCATGCTGAGTGGGATTGGGCCAAAAGTGACCGATCCTCTTATGATTCCGTTTGGTTATGCACGCGCCACCTTTACCCATGATGGACGCAGTAACTTTATTGTTTGGGCCTATCAAGGCTCGGATCGCGATCTGATTGTCAATGAAATTGGCGGATATAACGGCAGTCGCTTCGTTCCTGGCAAGAAAGAAACTTTCTTTGAAATAGATGCTGATGGAACATGGTCGTTACGGCTCGAGCCGCTCGGCTACAATCAAGGGATTGCCACTGGTGGAATCGAAGGCCGAGGAGATACGGTCAGTGATCTTTTTGAGCCAGCTAAAATCGGTAATATCCCCTATCGATTTAGCCACAATGGCAACAGTAACTTTATTGTTTGGGTCTATTGTGCTGGTGGGCGGGATCTTGTCCAAAACGAGATTGGTCCCGTACAGAGTGAAGCAGTAGCACGATTCAGCAAAGGCCCATGTTTCTATGAAGTGCAAGCTGATGGTGATTGGAGTATTGCCCCCAAATAACCATTCTGCTAGTATCTAAATGCTGGGTAGAGAGGCTGGAATTCAGATTTCAGCCTCTTGTTTACGTTGCTAGGGAAGGTGTTACCAAATGGATGTAACAGCTCCAGTTTTAGAGGCATATCTCCACATTATTGAAGCATAAGTCAATGATCAATCTATTGATACCCATCAATTCCTAGCCTTCGTTAAATCATCAGTGCTTAATGCTATTCGAACTGGAATGTTAGATGTTGCCAATAAAACCGATCGAGAACTCCAAAGAGCAGTATTTGATTATATTGCTGTTTGGGGCAAAGAGCCTGTTTTAACGACACATCTCAACCTCAATTACACCAATGAATTATTTGATGAAGCTCTAGATGCTGTAGAACGTGAAAATGGACTTCTTGCTATCATTCTGTATGCAACATGGTGTGAACATTGGATTAATGGCATCATCACAAGCATTGCTCGACGACAAGGCCAGTCAGATCCAACTATCAAAAGATTGATTCGCAAGCATAATCTTTATCAGAAATATACTGAAGTTCTGGATGGTCTTAGGATTCCCCGTTTTGATGAGTCAATTCGTGAGGCATTACGAACACTTGCGAAACATCGAAATGATTTTGTTCATTACAAGTGGGAACCGTTGATTGTCGATGATTTAGCTTCGCTCAAGTGGTTTGAGGAAATTGACCAATTACTTGCTTCTATGCCAGCCCATATCAAAGCTCTCAAAGACTATGAAAATCACCATGTTTATTTTGGAGTTATTCCCCATATTGATAGGCTTTTTGAACGGCTTGCTGAGCAATTGGTCCAACAAACACAAAAATAAGCCTCTTTAACTTCACATCCAAAAAACGTATGGAGAGTGCATCTAAAATACTATAACCATGATTTTCTACATGTCTCTCGCTCTGATTTATCAGGATAGTACTAGTTGCGACAATTAAGCGAAATAAATTGTTTATTCTCTACCTCACAGGGGTGATGCCTTATACATCATGGAACAAGACCTATATGTATCTTGCATAGTGTGTTAGGGATTTGATAGACTGAAAGTCATTTCATCGCGAGAAGAAATTCATTTAGTGGTAACGGGGCTTGTATGAATACCTTCCTCACCGTGTTTGGTAAGGTCGTTGAATTCGTGGCGTTTCATCTCATTCGCCTCTGGCGTTCTGGTACATGGGGGAAGTTAGGCATTGCATTTGGGATGCTCATGCTTGTGAGGCCCTTATTTCCTGCGCCAGCAAAACCATCGTCCATAAATGCAACATCAACACCCATCACCATTATTGCCGCCACTACTATTCCCGAACGGGCTATAGCATCGATGGCCGAAAGTAGTGGACCAGATCAAACTTCAGCCTCAGAAAAAATCCCAAATAACGATCTTCCAGCTCCAGAGTATGCACTTCATACTCCATTTACAATTGGCCAATGGAATGTCACCATTGAAGATATTACCATGAAACGTGGCTTATCAACCAGTGCCAAAGGGGAATGGTTGGTTGTTCATGGCACGATTGTTAACGAGGGCGATTCTCATGCCATCGGCAAACAAGAACTCAGTATTCGATGGCCTAGAGGAACGCGAGATCTTGATCGCGCTGTATCAAAAGAGGTTGCTAAACTCTATGAGGTAACCAATATCGGCCAGCTTGGTGGTGTTTCGCTTGATAAGGGCGAAACCGTTGAATGGGCAGTAGCCTTTGATGTCCCAAGCAATATGGATACAATGTGGTTTCGGGTTAATGCGATTGATACGATTACCATTGATACTCCAGCGCTCATTGCTGCTCTACCAACCGCCACCCCACGTCCAACCATCATGCCTCGCCCAACAATTAAGCCAGCTCCAACAGTTATTCGTACTGTTGAGCCAACCGTTGTGCCAACAGCAACTCCAGCTCCACTTATTGTCCAGCTACCTAATACTGCGAACCTACGCAATGGACCAAATCAAGGCTACACTGTATTAGCAAAAATTACTCCTAGTCAGGACATTACCATTCTTGCACAACGAAGCATCAATGGAGATATGTGGTATCGCGTTCAAGTAGATAATCAAGCTGGATGGATGAGTGGATCACTCTTTACTATTGACGAAACAAGACGATCGGCTTTGCCTGAGGACAAATCAACACTCTTACCTATGCCGACGGCGACACCAACACCTAAACCACAACCGACAGCACGGCCTGCTTCAAACTCTGGCCAACGCGTTGGAGCGATTTGCCGCGATGGTACGAGATCCAATGCAACTGGACGTGGTGCATGTAGCCATCACGGTGGCGTTGATCACTGGCTCTATGCACCGTAAATAATGGAATTAATCAAATAACACAAATGTTTGTCTTGCAGAGTATGTTGGGGATTTGATACACTGCAAGGCACTTCATTTGTTAGGCGTGTAGAGAGCGCTTATCGCAGTGTGTGTAGGAACTAGGGTAACCGCATTCTTGTTTAGAAGGGAATGACCATGGATCTGATTGACCGTCTGCGCGATCTGGCCACCCGTGTTACCAAGCAGCTGGAGTATATTCAAACCGAAGAGGCAACCAAAAATGCCTTAGTTATGCCCTTCTTAGCTTCGCTGGGCTACGATGTTTTCAATCCTCTCGAAGTAACCCCTGAACTGAATGCCGATATTGGCTTGAAAAAAGGCGAAAAAGTTGATTATGCGATCCTGCGTGATGGCAAGCCAGTGATGCTTCTCGAATGCAAGCATCACAATGCCGATTTAGGCAAGGCCCATGCTTCTCAGTTGTATCGCTACTTCAGCGTAACCGAAGCCCGCTTTGGGATTCTCACCAATGGACTCTCCTACTGGTTCTACACCGATCTTGAAGCACCCAACAAAATGGATACCAAGCCCTTCTTCGAATTCAACTTGCTTGATATTCGCGAACAAGATGTTGACGAACTAAAGAAATTTACCAAAGCTACCTTCGATGTGGCTGGCATCGTAACGACCGCCAGCGAACTGAAATATACTCGTGAAATCAAGCGCATTATGGGCGAACAACTCACCAATCCCTCGGAAGAATTTATCAAGTTTTTTGCGACCCAAGTCTACAGTGGCCGCATGACTGCCAACATGCGCGAGCAATTTGGCCAAACCACACGCCGAGCACTGCGCAACTTCATCAATGACCAGGTAAACGATCGGCTGAAAACCGCCTTGGGCACCGATACACGGATCACGATCGAGGAAACCCCAGCAGCTCAAGCTGCAACCGATGAGCCAGTAACCACCGCTGCCGACAAGGAAGCAACTGGCGTGCTGACCACGATGGAAGAGCTGGAAGCCTTCTACATTGTTCGCTCGATCTTGCGCGAAACGATTGATGCCAAACGCATCGTTATGCGCGACAAGCAGAGCTACTGCGGCATTCTGCTCGATGACAACAATCGCAAGCCCATCTGCCGGCTGTGGCTGAATTCAGCAACCACCAAATCGTTGAGCCTCTTTGATAACCAACGCAAAGAAGAAAAAGTGCAAATCAAAGATATTGATGATATTTACAAATTTGCTGAGCGACTGAGAGCCACCATCGCAGCCTATACCAATCCCAAGGCCGAGGCATAAACTTAGTCGATGAATGTTTGGCCACCTCTGTTTAGGGGTGGTCAAACATAATGCTATTAATTGCATGCAAAATCTGCTCGCACATTGCACCTAAACATCGTAAGCCCTTAGAATTGCGAGGTTCCTATGCTGCATCGTTTCATTATTGGATTCTGCCTCATTATCTTGCTTGGCTGCGGCGGAGCAAGCACCACGCTTGTCCCAACAACCTCCACCGAATCCAAACTATCAGCAAGCACGGCTCGGCCTCAGCGATCGCCAGCGACAGCACGGCCTGCACCAACATCGACTCCAGAACCCACAGCTTTGGTTGTTTCGGTGCCTTCAACGTCTAATCTGCGCCAAGGCCCAAGCACCCGCTATGATGTAATTACCAAAATCGCACCAAGCGATGCAATTACCATTCTGGCCCAACGCACGGTTTATGATGAATTGTGGTATCACGTTCAAGTTGGAGATAACGATGGATGGATGAGCGCCAGCCTGTTTGATATTCCTAGTGAATACCAAGCTGAGCTAACGTTTGATCGCTCGGATCTCCCTAGTTTACCAACCGTTGTACCCACCGCTCGATCACGCCCAGCAGCACGACCTGCATCAAACTCGGGCCAACGAGTTGGTGCTATCTGCCGTGATGGTTCACGATCCTATGCAACTGGGCGTGGCGCGTGTAGCCATCATGGCGGGGTTAGTTACTGGCTTTATGGGCCGTAGATACACGGTATGCTAATGAAGTAAAACAAATGTTTGTCTTGCAGAGTGTGCTGGTGATTTGATACTCTGCAAGGTACTTCATGATGCCATCGCTGAACTATTCAGTATCGCCGTGTTAATAGGCGAAGAATCGGCGTTTGATGAAGAGAAGCCAACCGCGTTTCTAATAACCCTGCACAAAGCCCTGCTGAAGGTTGAACTCAATATGCCTCTTGATGATTCTATGGCCTACCCACCCGGCTCACCAACCAGGGCTGTTGCTGAAAAGCAACGGCCCTTTTGTTATGCCAACATTAGGCTTTGCCTCGGGCTTGCTGACCAAGAACCATGTGCAGATGTGCGCCGTGCTCTTGGACATGGCGCAGGCTATAGATCATCAACTCGCCAAATGGCACTTCGCCCCAACTAAATGAACACAGCCGCTGGGCTTGTTCGGTGTTGAGATTCATGATTGTGCTTTGGGTGGCTTGACGGCAATGCTCCAAATAGCCGAGCAACTCGTTGGGCGTATAGGTGCGCGGCAACGTCTCGTTGTCGCGCATTTCTACCAAGGCAAATGGCGCTGGTGGCATAAAACCTTCTTCAGTGCCAGTTAAATAGAGATCGATCCAAAAGAGCGTGTGATAGGCCAGATACCAAAAGTTGGAAAATCCAGCAGCAACCCATTGATCTGGCTCGTCTGGCCAGAGTTGGCTTTCCCACAAGTGCTCAGGGCAAGCACGAATAGCCTGTTCAAGGTTGGTGATTGCAAGATCAAACTGCCGCCAGAGCATGCTTTGGTCAATAATCCACATCGTTATCAATCCTCCAACTACGTGCTAAAACGCCAACAACGGCTCGCAAAGCGAGAGCCGCTGAGGCGTGAAACATGAATGCTCGTCAGTCGTGCCGAAGCTAATTTCTAATATTGTTCTGGTAACGACTCACCGGTTTCCAGCAAGGTCTTGAGGTTGCTGAGAATCCAAGTCCAGCCACCGCTGTTGAGACCTTTATAGGTTGCGGTTTCGCCGTCGAAATCTTCGTGCACAACTGTAACTTTGGTAATGCCGTTAGGCATTGCTTCAAGTTCCCACGTTACTTTGGTTGGTGCATCGGCGTTCATTGGCGGAAATAGCGAGTGATAACTATGCACCAAGCGATTTGGCGCATCAGCAACCAGCACTTCGCCTTCAACAATCGCCGAACCATCATACATATTGTAGATAAAGGGCGAACCAATACTTAAATCGGTTTGCAGCGTTGTGCCATAGTAATAGCGGCTGGTAAACTCAGGCTTGGTAATCGCATCCCACACTTGTTGTTGCGAAGCTTTAATAATTGTTTGATAGACTAATTTTGGTTTTGCTTCACTGGTCATGTTGCTACTTCCTCCTTCAAGTGCCATTTTCAAATCGATCAGTGCCATCGCTCGGTTTGCGGCATATTTGTTCATCCAACGGTCGGAAATAAGCTGGATTGGGACGGGATTGAGGTAGTGCAAGCGCTCGCGCCCCACCTTGCGCGTCACAATCAGTCCAGCTTCTTCAAGGACGCGCAGGTGTTTCATTACCCCAAACCTCGTCATCGGCATTGCCGACTCCAACTCTTTGAGCGTGCGGCCATCGCGCTCAAAGAGCAGGTCGAGCAGCTGCCGCCTGGTTGGGTCGGCAAGGGCCCGAAAGACAAGTTCTTGTTCCATAGTTGTATTATATGTGACTAAATGGTCACATGTCAAGCGTTTTTTAGACCAAATTGAAACTTTTGTGCGAAATTGCTTGATCGGGCCTAAAACACATAAAGGCCCGCAGCGTTGGGGCCGCTGGCAAGCTATGAAGCTTAATTACGCAGGGTTGGCACTTGCGCGGGGAATCCAATCAGCCCCAGGAATATTCTGCTGGCCAAGTACCAAGCTGAGCTGCGCGGCATGCTCCTGAACGTGGCGCATACTATACAGCAGCAGTTCAAGAAAGCTAGGCTCCATCCATTCAAAAACACAGATTTGTTGGGCTTTGGCTTCAGTCAAGCCTTCAATCGTAGTTTGGCAGCGCTGACGACAAAGGGTGAAATACGCAAGCACTTGCGCTTTTGAATATGACTGATCGGGCAATCCGCCACGCACAAATGGCGCTGGCGGTGCAAACCCTTCCATCGTGCCAGTCAACAGCAGATCAGTCCAGAAAAGACAGTGATAGGCGACAAACCAAAATTGGCCATAGCGTTGATCATCGTCGTCGACCCATAGATTGAGCGTCCAAAGCTGGTCTGGGCATCGCGTTATTCCATCCTCAAGCATCGCAAGCGCGGCCCCATATTGCTGCCAAAGGCTGGTTTTCCAAATGTTATCCATCCCGTGCCTCCTGTAAAAAGCCAGAGATTTTGCTGCATGAGGAGCAAGCAGAATTAAGCTTGGCTAGCAGCATTCGCCATACCAGCATGTGCTGCCAATTGCCCGATAACGTATGATGTTGCTGATTGTTGATTTGCTTGTTGATGGAGGCCTAAATGGCAAAATTACACCCTGACATAACTGCTGAATTGCAAGCATTTATTGCGCAGCAACCCTTGTTTTTTGTGGCTAGCGCTCCGCTTGCCGCTGATGGTCATGTCAATCTCTCGCCCAAAGGCCTCGATTGCCTGCGCATTCGTTCGCCGCAGCAGGTGGCCTACCTAGATTTAAGCGGCAGCGGCAATGAAACGTCGGCCCATGTGTTGGAAAATGGCCGGATTACCTTGATGTTTTGTGCCTTTACGGGCGCGCCGCGCATTCTGCGCTTATATGGCCGGGGGCGGGTGATTCTGCCCACAATGGAGGAGTGGGAAACTGAGCTTGCGCAGTTTCCAGTTTACCCAGGCATTCGCCAAATCGTCGTGGTTGAGGTTGAGCGGGTACAAACATCGTGTGGTTTTGGCGTGCCCCTGATGGATTTGGTTGGTCAACGCGATACGGCCTTGCGCTGGGCTGAAGCCAAAGGCGAACAAGGCCTAGTCGATTATCGCACCGAGAAAAATATGGCGAGCATTGATGGTTTGCCAACCCATTTGGCTACAGAGCTTGATTAACGTTCAAAGCCCGCAGATCAATCGTGATCTGCGGGCTTAACGATTTATTTGGGGCTAATCGTCCAATCGCCATCGGCCTGTACATCCCATAAACATGGGCCTTCGCTGAATTTGACAATTGCTGAGCCATCAACTGTGCCAATTTCGTTTTGGGCATAATCCATGCCGCCTTGACATGTGACTTGAACGATAAAGTTGCTATCGCCATTATGGCTAAACTGGAATGGAATTGGCCCTTCTTTGCTTGGCATAAACAGGCCGCTGACCAGATCGCCTGTGCCGCTGAAGCCATTCGCTGCCGCTTGATCAAGGGCGATAGGCACAATTTCGACTGTCCATTCGCCATCGGCATTGATTTCCAAAAAGCTGCTGCTATCGCCGTAGAGCACGCGCGACCCAGTGTAGCGGCCAATTTCGTTGACCAAATAGCTTTCGTCGTTGCCAGTGTAGGCTTTGACAATAAAGTTGCGTCGCCCAGTGTGGGTTAATTTAATGATACTAACTGGACTAGGCGGCATAAACGGATCAGTGACAGTTTGACCAACCCCGCTCAAGATGACTGGCTCAGGAATGGGCGTTGCGGTCGCGGTTGGCCGTGGTGTGCGCGTTGGCTTGGGCTTGGCAGTTGGCCGTGGCGTATTGGTTGGACGTGGCTTGGCAGTAGCTTTTGGTGTTGGTTTGTCGGTTGGCACTGCTTGCGCCACTTGCATTTCATTGGCTGCCGATTCAATGTTTTGGCCAGCCGTTTGACCACATGCCAGCAACAGTAGGCTGATGAACATAAAACCAAGAAAACGTTGCATCGATGAACTCCTTCAATACTTCAACTGATTGTTGGAGCCACTTTAGCAACTCGTTAGGGCACAAATGTGGATTATTAAGCTTATTTGCGATAGATATTTTGATTATGCCAAATTAGCGCATGTTCATTCGGGTAAAGCTGCTTTTGCTGAGGCAATTGGATTGGCTGGTGAGCAAACATCAATACCGCTTGATTGGCTGCTGGTTGCTCATCAACGAGGCGTGAGATTTGGATCTGATAGTTTGGCGTGATGGTCAACAAGCCTTGATCAAACAGCCAATGGTGTAAGCCACATAACGAAACTCCATTGCGCGGATCATCGTTGTAGCTCTGGCTCCACGGAATAATATGCGCAGCCTCAACGGCACTGCGGCCCTCGGGAGTTACAATTCGAATCCCACAAATTGCACAACAATAATCATAATTTGGCACAACGACCCGCCGAAAAGCGCTTGAGCGAACTTCGACCAGATAGGGCGCATCGATTGCTGCAATTTCACGAAATGTGCGTTGGCTGTGCGCAACTAGAAGATCTGCATAGCTGAAGATGGCCGTATTCATTTGGGCAATTGTGGTGAGCGCTGGCCGTAATTCGGCTGCAAAATAGGTTTGAATTAAGCTTTGGCGTAGTTGTTCACGGGTAGCATTCTGTTGCAGCAATCCAAATAAGGCTTGATCAAGCCTTGCGCCAAGCACAAGTTGGTTTAATTGGCCGATCGTTTTGATGTCGGTTGTCGCTGCTAAACGTTGCTCCATCCCTGGCTGGGCTTGCAAATGCCAAAAGCCCTCGCTTTTAAGGTAGAAAAATGGCTGAATTGGATTGGCAAATTTCGTCGAATCAAACAAAATCTGCCAATAGCGATCGAAGGTTTCAAGCAACGCATCGGAATATTCGATAAAATTATGCGTAATTGTACCCGTTGCAATCAAATCGCTGATGGCAAGCAGCATGAATGGCTTATAGGGCGCACGAAAATAAGTGCTTTCTGGCCACGATTGGGCTGGCGAGAGCCTCAGTTTTGCAAAAGCCTGTTGATAAAATTCAAGCATCCATCATCCCTCAATGCTACAAGCGCTTTGTGCTTACTATGCAGCTTCGAGCGCAGCTTGTCAATGCTTTGAGGCTGGAATGCGATGCTTGGCGCGCTTACCACAACATCACCAGCACAATCACAATGATGCAACTGACAGCAACCAGCCATGGCCAATTGCGGCGAGGATGATATTCTGGCGAGGCTAAATAGACTTGCTGGGCATGGGCAAAGATTGGTCGGGCATCGACCTGCAATAATTCGCAATATTGCAGCAGCAAGGGCTTAATTTGCTTCAAGGGAATTTGCATAAACGAACCTTGTTCGATCGCTTGCAAATAATCCCAGCGAATGCCGGTGCGACGTTCGGCGGCGTATAAGCTGAGGCCAGCTTTTTGGCGGGCCTCGCGTAGCAGTGCTGCGCCGCTTGGGCTGCGAATTGGCGCTGCTTCTGGTTGCTCAATTTGCACATTTGGCGTTGCTTGGGCTGGTTCAAGCAATGCTTGGCGCTGGATTAAGCGTTGCACACGGGCAATTAATTGGGCTTGGCTGAATGGCTTAGTCAAATAATCATCAGCGCCGAGATTCAGCCCGCGCACCACATCATCGTCGCTGGCTTTGGCGGTGAGCATTAAAATTGGCACGTTGCTTTCAGCCCGAAATTGTTGGCACAATTCCCAGCCGCTCAAATCGGGCAACATCACATCCAATAAAATGATCTGGAAGCAATCGCTGGCCCATAGCCGCAGCGCTGTCATGCCGGTGTTTGCCAGCATGGCTTGCCAGCCAGCCTCGCGTAAGTGCATCAGCAACAAACGCCCAATCGCTGGATCATCTTCGACAACTAAAATGTGGGCCGAGCCATTCACGCTGCCTCCTGCAATAGCGGCAGATCGAGCAGGACTGCCAAGGCCCAGGCGCTGCTCGCAGGATCGGCGCTTTCGGCCAGCTGACTTAAGCTGAGCATGGTGGTTGGCTCGTTGCGCCAAGCCCGCAAACCAGCAATCGCTCGCCGCCGCAACATCAGCGGTGTCGTTTGATCAGCTGCTAAGGCTTCGACATCGCCCAACACTGGGGTATAACGAGCTTGACATAAATTGCTTAAGGCTAAGCTGCGAATCGCTAATGCTTCGCGATCGTTGTGCAGCAATTCGGCTAAATGTTGCAAGGTTGCTTCGTCGTCGGCCTCAGCCAAGGCTTGGGCTACGCGCAAGCGCAATGGCAACGGATTATGAGGCCGCAAAAAATCCAACGTATCGAGCGGCGTTTTGGCTGCTGCCAACAGAATTTCTAGCGCCAACAAACGGGTGCCAATCGAGCCGCTTTTGGCAAGTTCGCGCACCAAGCCAAGATGAATCGCGCCTTCAAGCTCCAACAACACCCGTAGCGCATGCAGCCGAATCCGTGTGCTTTTGCCGCCAGCTTGGGCCAAGCGATTGAGCAAGGCAATCGCGGTTGGTTCTTGCAAGAAGCGCAAGCCATCCATCGCTGGAATAGCCAAGCTTGGGCTATCGTGTTGGGCGTAGCGCAAAAACAAGGCAATCGATTCGCGATCAGCCACGCGGCCCAAGCAGCGCAACGCTGCCGCCGCTACCTCGACGATTGGCCGTGGGTCGCGCAAAATCTGGCGCACTGTGTTCAAGCTGGCCTCGGAAACTGGGGCCACCAAGCAATCCAAGGCGGCGACATGCAAAGCTGGCTCGGCATGGTTGGAGGTCAACAATGCCAACATCAACCCTTCGCTATGGGCCATGTGCAATTTGTGGAAACTATGGACTGCATCAACCCGCAAACTGAGCGGCGTATGATCATCAACAATCATGGTTTCGAGCAAGGGGGCGAGATGATTATCGCCACTCAGGGCTGTGAGCATCGCGCTACGGGTTTGCGGATCAAGCTGATTATTGATCAACATTTGGTGCAAACTTGGCTTTGGTTGAGTTTGCTGGCTCAAGGTATTGGCGGCAACCCAGCGCAACAATGGCTGACCTGTACCAACGGTTTGGGCCAATTCATATTCCGCATCGCAGTTGGCCAATTGAGCCGCTACCACGGGCGCGACGGTGAGACTATAGCGATCTGGATTGCCAGTTAAGGCTTCATACAACACCGAACGCGCCGCCGAACCACCAATGCTGCTCAGTGCTTGAGCGGCGGCTGAACGCACATTATGCACTTCGCGGCCAACTAATTCGGCGAGGCTGGTTGGCGGGTCGGCGCTGGTATTGCCAACCGCCAAGGCTTCGGCCCAACGCCATTGCAAGGCGGGCGAAAAACTGGCAACTGGCCATTGCTGTGGCGCTTCGTGCAAGTAGCCCATGGGCAATTCTTGTTGCCAAGCAAGCTCTAATTGCTGAGGCAATTCGCCAATGATAATCGTGCGCAAGGCCCAAATGCCACTTTCGTCGTTGCGCGTGCCAAGCCCAACAATTGCTGCGAGCAAGGCTTGCAAATCATGGCGTTCGTGCTCGACAATGCCCGCCAGAACCGCTTGGGCTTCGTCATTTTTTAGATTTGCCAGCGTGCTGATTGCCGCAGCCCGCACCATAAACGCCGTTTGATCGCAGGCCAGGCTTAGCAATCGCGGCAGTAATAATGGCTGGGTTTGTGGATCGCTGCGATAGATAATTCCGCTGCGTAGTGCATTGCCAAGCTGTGGCTGTTCGAGTAGCCGAATCAAGCGCTCGCTGGTTTCATTTTGGCGTTGCAAAATCGTTTGAGCTGCTTCCAAGCGGGCAGCCAAAGGCAATTGCGAGGTCACAACCCGCAGCAATAACGGATTCGCGCCGCTGCGCTCGAAGCGCATCAGTTCATGCAAAGCCTCGTAGCGGGCCGTCCAATGCACATCGTCGCCGAGCACCAAGCGCCCCAAAGCGCGCACCGCCAAACTTGGCGTTGCCTGCAACAAGGCTTGGCGTGCCGCCGCCCGCAACGGCGCGCTGGCAGCAGTACAGGCATTCAACAAGGCTGGCGCAGTGCGTTCGGTGGCGCAGCCCTGCAAGGCTAGCGAAGCATGCAAATGCACCTGCTGATCCAAATCATGGTCATCGAGCAAGGCGCTGGCGGTGGCTACGACAAAGCGTGCGCCGTTTGGCTCGCAGTGTAAATAGAAAATAATCCGCCCAGCGTGCAACTGATCTTGTAAGTAGCAGCGCCCAGCATGGCTGTTGTGGGCGAGCAAATAATTAACCAACAGCTGGCCCCAATCATCGTGCTGGCGTTGGGCAAGGCTAATTAAGCGTGGCGTTAATTGAGGATCGTGCATGGCAAATAGCTGTTGAGCCGCACTTTGGCGGGTGCTATAGCTCAGCCGACTATCGCCCAGCATATCCAATAAATAGTTGAGCGCTAGATGGCTGGGCATCGTGCGCACGACGTTCAGCACCCAAGCCTCGCCTTCGGAGCCGTTGCTCAGTTGCTCGGCCAGCGTGGCGCTAACCACACTTTCCATGCTTGCGAGCAACTGCCAAATTTGCTCGCTATAGGCTGGCTCATGGCGCGCCACATGCACCAAGGCGCGAATAATTGCCGCGCTCCAGCCTGCAATCGGCACATGATGTTCGCGTAAGCAGCGCCCAAGCAACAACACCCGTTCGCTGGTCAGCGGGCTGTTGCCACGAATGGCGGTGTACAGCGGAGCTGGATCAGCCAAAAGGCCAGCGGTCAAGGGCAATAATTCATGCCACAACGGATTCTCTAAATCGAAATCGTGCCATGCGTGATGCGCTGCTAAGTGCAAGGCTGCACAAAATAAGGCAAACAACGGCGAGCGAAAACGCACCAGCCCGCGCTGATCAACCTGCACCAAGCCATTGAGCGCCACCAAACTTGGCTGTAACCAATAGACTGATTTAATCTGTTCGCCTTGGAGCCAGGCATAGCCCAAACCTGCCAAGGCCGTGCGCACTTTGGGCAAATCGCCACCAGCCACTGGCCGCAGGGCGCGATCAACCGCAGCAGCATACATGCGCACCCGATTGGCCGAAAAACCATGGGTTGGGTAGGTTGCTGCCAAAATTGCCACATCGGCAAAAC
The DNA here is from genome assembly GCF_042688385.1 of Herpetosiphon sp. NSE202. Taxonomy (NCBI): domain Bacteria; kingdom Bacillati; phylum Chloroflexota; class Chloroflexia; order Herpetosiphonales; family Herpetosiphonaceae; genus Herpetosiphon; species Herpetosiphon sp. NSE202. The sequence goes on from NZ_JBHUPY010000001.1 coordinate 649,672, forward strand.
GCTCGGCCACCAAACGCCCGCGACCATCATTCAATAATGGCGGCAGCAATAGGGCTGGCTCCTCGTTGGGCAACAAGTGGCGTAACCATTGCTCCAAAATTGGTGCATCAGGCGCTTGCACCTGCCATGTTTGCCAACCATTCCAGTTTGGGTTGCTGCTGTGGTCGGTCGCAACCACCGAGAGCGCGGGATAACGCTCAGTCAAATCAAACAACCAGTTGCGCCAATGCTCAGCGATGTGGGGCTGCGCTTCCTCAAGATCATCGAGCAGCAGCATCCACTTGCCAGAAGCCAAGCCACGCTCAATGCCCAAGCGATCGTTGGCAAAGCCAGCTTCGGCCAAGGTGCGGGCCAGCGTCGCATCAGGCGATTCGGTGGCGCTGGGCACATGCAGCAAAATTGGAAACAAGCCTGGTAAGCGTTCTTGGGTGGCGCACCAGTGCAAGAGCATATTGATTAATACCAACGAACGCCCGCTGCCCAAGCTGCCAACCAAGCGAATCCTATGGTCGAGTTCGAGTGCTTGCCAAAGATTGGCGTGTTGGCCATTGGCGGGAATTGGACTCAGTTGCAGCACCAAACTGCCGATTGTTGGCAGAACGCGGGCGGGAAAACGCTCGGCCCAACGTGCCTGCACATAGCGAGCATAGCTACGCTGGCGTTGGGCACGCCGGAGCCGAGGTAACAACAATCGATCAAATGGTGCAATCGCCATAATCTGCCACTCCTTGCTTGGATAGTTCTAGGGTACTCGTTTGGAGCGGCTGGCTCAATTAAAATAAATTACAGTTCGGTGACACTCGGCTATTTTAGCCGTTTTTTGGGCCTAAATAGCTTGTCAAAGCCGCTTGCTTCGGCGCACAATAGCAGCGGAGGTTTTGACCATGCTACGTCTTTTTTCAGCGATGCAACTAGGAACACTCGCCTTAACCAATCGCTTGGTGGCAACGCCTGGCCCAAGCCGATTCAGCCATGGCGGCGGCTTTCTCAATCGGAGCCTGATTTTAGAATATGGGCGCTGGAGCAGCTATGGCATTGGCTTGATAATCAGCGAGCCAGTCTTGGTGCAGCCAAGCCCAAATCTAGCCAAACCTGCCTTGAGCGCCGATGCGCATATTCAGGCCTTTCGTAATTTGAACCAATGCTTACACGAATATCAAAGCCAGTGCTTGCCATTGTTGCAGCTTGCCAGCCAACCAGAGCATGTGCTTCAGCCAACCCATTGGCCAAACTTGCGCGAACAACTGCTGTTTGCTGCTTGGCGCGCTTATGCTGCTGGCTGCCCGGGTGTGGTGATTGATGCCAACGCTGGCTCGTTCTTTCATCAAATGCGGGTCAGCAAACAAGTGCCACCAACCTCGCGCAGCCAGCTGTTGCTCGAAAGCATCGAGGCAATTCGCGGCTGGCTTGGGCGACGCTTTGTGGTTGGCGTGCGCTTGGTCGTCGATGATCTCGTGCCCGATGGCGTGAGTTTGCAGGAAAGTCGGGTTCTGGCCCACGAATTGGTGGCCGCCGGCGTTGATCTCTTAGATATTGTAGTTGGGCGCTCGGTTGCACCAATTGCCCAATTTCCTGGCTGGCAAATTCCGTTGGTGGCTGGCATTCGTAGCATTGTTGATGTGCCATTGATTGCCCATGGTATGCTTGGCGACCCGTGGATTGCTGAAGATATGTTGCGCGAAGGCTGTGCCGATTTGGTGGGCCTTGAAGCAGCGATTTCGGCCACACCCCATTGGCCAATTTGGGCGCGCCAGCAACTCGAACGTGGCGTTGAAGCGGCATGACGGGAGCCAGCCTGCGCCATGGTATAATAGCCAAACCATGGCGCTGAAAGAAGGACCGAAGATATGGCAAAAACAATCTTCATCATGGATGATGATCTCGCACTCCAAATGGTGATGGAGATCGCCTTGCGCGAGGTCGGCTATGAAGTCGTGCTGGCGAATAACGGAGTCGAGGGCATTGCCCAACTTGAAACCTTAAAACCTGATCTGATTATTTCAGACATTATGATGCCAGAGATGGATGGGGTTGAGGCATTCAATCAAATTCGCGAGCGGATACAGGATGAAGGCATTCCTATGGTGATCGTTACGGCGCTTAATCGTAAGCCATGGTTCAGCGACCTTGAAGAAGAAGGCGCTGTTATTTTACAAAAGCCGTTCGAGGTCGATACATTCATCGACTTAATTAACACCATGGTGAGTGATTAGTGTTCTTTTTGTGCCGACCAGTGCGACCATGTTCGTCGCGATGGTCTCATTCTCTAGTGTAATTCGCCTATTTTTACGACAATACCCCCTTGCGGTTAAGCAAACCCAAGGGGATTTTGCTGCCCAAAATGCGCCAATTGTGAAAATTGCTCAATTTCTCATCCAAAATTCTTTTGATTTTTGCCCCTGAATATGATAGCGTAGCAAGCGACGAACAAACACTCGCCCTATGGAGGCTTTGCGATGAGTGATCGCCCAAATGAAGATAAGAAATTGCACGATCCAAAAGCAACAGTGCAGTTAACCGCTGACGATTTGGCCGCCATGCGAGCCGAATTGCAACAAGAAAAAGATAAAGCTAATCAATTTGCTACTACGCGTTTGAACGAGGCCGATGCTGCGCCGTCAACCAACAAGAAGTTGGAAAATCCGTATGCGACGGTCCAACTCAATCCTGAGGAGATGGCGGCTTTGCGCGCTGAAGCGTTGCGAGCTAAGGCCGAAATGCAAGCTGCCCAAGCTGCTCAAGCAGTTCAAGCTGCGCCCGATAATGTTAGCTCAATGCGCGGTGGCGCGGTGGCGAATACGCCAGCAGCTCCCACCACGCCTCAATCGTTCCCTGATCAAACGGTGATTATGAGCCCAGGTCAGGCCCGTGCCCAATATGGCAATGCGCCAGTTGATCAATCGTATCCAGCCCAAAATCAATATGCGCCGCCAGCCCAAAATCAATATGCGCCACCAGCCCAAAATCAATATGCGCCGCCAGCGCAGCAACAAAACCAATATGCGCCACCAGCGCAGCAACAAAACCAATATGCGCCACCAAGCCAACAAGGCTATGGCCAGGGCCAGAACTATCAAACTGTGCAGCAAAGCTATAATCCACCAGCCCAAGGCGGCTTTACTGCACCACCAGCGCCGCTCAACAACGAAAATTTCTTCCAAAAGTATGGAATTTATCTGTTGATTGGCTTTGGAGCAACCTTGATCGTTGCAGCTATTTTGCTGCTGGTGGTTGGTTAATTGTTCTAAGCGAGCAGGCTTAACCTGCTCGCTTTTTTTTAAGGCGTTGCATGATTGAGCTATTGCAAGCAATTGAAGCAAGTGTGCAGCAGGTCGCTAATGAAGTTTGTACCCCAATTCAGGTGCCGCCGTTTGTGGCCTTGATTCACCCCGATGATTCAGCGCCATGGTTTAATTATGCTATGCCAGTTGCGCCGCTCGAAACTGCGGCAGCCAATTTGCCTGCCCTGCGCCAAGTGTTTGAGCAACATCAACGCCAATTGCGCTTTGAATGGACGCGTGAGCTGTGGCCAGAATTAGAACCACTGTTGCAAGCAGCTGGCATCAAGGTCGACCATATCAATCCGCAGATGATTTGCCTGCCTGAGCAGTTCAAGCCCTATCACAATCCAGCTGTTGCACTACGTTGGCTGACGACCGCCGATGATTTGGCGCTCTATCGCCAAGTGACGAGGTTTGGTTTTGGCGATTATGCAGCTATCAGCCAAGCTGATGTTGATAGTTTGCACACTGCTTTGGACGATGGTTGGCGTTATGCTATGGCGCTGATTGAGGGGGAATTGGCAGCGGTTGGTGGCTATAAACCAACCAGTTCCGGCGTGGTCGAATTGGTGGCGATTGCGACGCTGCCTGTTTGGCGACGACGCGGGGCGGCGGCGAGTTTGACCAGTTTTTTGGTTGCCGACCATTATGCCAAGGCTGGCAAATTGGCATTTTTGTTTGCCGCCGATGCAATTGCCCAAGCAACCTATGCCAAAATTGGCTTTCAACAAATTGCCACCCATTTGGCAGCAACCGAGGAGTAGCTCATGCGCCGTTGGCTTTATCTGGGGTTTGTATTGCTGCTGGTTGGCTGTGGCCAAGCACCCGCTACGAACAGCAATCAAGCAGCGCTTGCCAACCCAACCGCCGAGCCAACGCTGATTAATCTCAATGCATTAATCACGTGGGAGCCAGTGCCCGCCTATACGCCGCCAGTGCCAACCCCAACCTCGCTGCCAATTCCAGCTCAACCAACGCCAATTGCTGATGCTTGGCCAAACGAGCAAGCAGCTGCGCTGCGCCCAGCATTTGCCAGCGATGCCACCAACCAAAGCATGCCACGTTATGCCATGCAGATCACGCTCGATCCGGCGGCAGGCAACTATAGCGGCAGCCAAGTTATTAGCTATACCAATACAACGGGCGCAAGTATCACTAGTGTGGTTTTGCGCTCATACCCGAATTTTCCGCCCGATGCGCAAGGTGATGGCGGCGACACAACCCTGAATGTAACCAAGGCCTGGAGTAACGCTGGCGAACTCACGATTAATCGCGAAGCCGAAAATACGGCCTTTCGGATTAAGCTCGCCAGCACGCTTGCACCTAATCAGCAAGTTGTGATCAACACGAGCTTTGCTGGCACAATCAAGGCTTGGCCCGATGGCTCGTATCCCTTGCTTTCGGCCTACCCAATGCTGGCGGTTTGGGATGCTGCGGCCAACGATTGGCGCATGGATGTGACCCGCTTTCCTGATCGGGTCTTGGCTGAAACGGCGCTCTATCTGGTCGAACTGAGCTTGCCCGCCGAGCTTGAGGTGATTGGCGCTGGCAGTTTACTCCGTCAAAATGCCGATCGCAGCGTTCGAACCTATGGTAGTGGACCTGTTCGTGAATGGGCCGCGGCAGTTGGCACATTTTCAAGGAGCAGCACGCTGCTCGATGACATTGAAGTGACCGCCTATGGCCCCGAGTATCTTGACCTTGAGCGAGTGCATGAGATGGCGGTGGGTGCTTTGCGCAGCTATCAAGCCAAATTTGGCGCGTACCCCTATCGCAAGCTCGATTTGCATGTGATGCCGTGGGATAGTCGTGGCGGCATCGAATATCCCGCCTATACGATTATTTTGGTCGATGTTGTAGTTAATCGCGAGATTGATTATGTGGTGTTCCACGAGGTGGCGCATCAGTGGTGGTATGCCATGCTGGGCAATGATATTTATCGCGAAGCTTGGCTCGACGAGGCCTTGGCCAATTATCTGACCTACGTTGCAACCCAAGATGTGCTTGGTCAAGCAGCCGCCAACAGCTATTACACTGGCGAAATCGAGCGTTTGGAGCGCAACAATCAAGCCAATGGCAACTGGCCAGCAGGCTTAGCGATTAACGAATATCCCTCATTCAACAGCTATTATCGCGCGGTTTATGGCAAAGGCGCGGCGATGCTGCATCAACTGCGGATTAAGCTTGGCGATCAAGCCTTCTTCCAAGGCCTTGGCCAGCTCCACACCCAGCAGCGCTATGCCATTATTAGCCGCAGCGATTTCCAAGCTGCCATGGAGCAAAGTAGCGGCCAAGCGCTAGGCGAGTGGCTGGATCGCTGGCTCGGCTGGTGAGAACGATTGGCCTTGCGAGCGTTCGTTGATTGTGGCTAATAAATCGACCTGCATGCCTTCGCGAGCCACAAATGCCAAGGGATAGACTGCCTGGGCATCGGCCTCGATCTGGTCGATTTGGCTATCGGTGTGGGCTGGCTCGTGATGAAACAAGGCAATTTGCTTAATATTCGCCACATGCGCCAATTCGATTGCCATTTCCCATGTGCTATGGCCCCAGCCTTGGCGGCTGGCCTTGGGATTGGCATATTCGGTTGGCGTATAGTGGGCATCGTGGATGATTAATTCGCTATCACGGGCAAAATTAGCCAAGCGTTGATCGGTGCCAATATACGATTCAATATCGGTCGCATACACCGCGCTGACCCCATTTTGCTCAACCCGATAGCACATCGAGCCGCCACGGGGGTGGCCTAACGAATGATAGGCGCGAATTTCAACCGAGCCAGCAGGACATTGCTCATACTCATCGTTGGCAATTCGCAGCGGCGTAGGCGCATCTGCATTCCACCACAAACGCTCACCACCTTCGATTAACAAGGTGCGACGGCGGGCCAACAAGCCTGGGCGTTCAGCCAGCATTGAGTGCGATGAAGCACTGGATAACAATTCCCAAACCCGATCTTGGTAAAGATTCCACGGAGCCACGATATAGATCATCTGATCTTCGCGGTAGAGTGGCGGGAAATGCGGCAAGCCTTGAATATGATCATGGTGATAATGGGAAAGCAAAATCAAAATTGGGCGGGGATTGACTTGGTTTAATAATTGATGTCCAAGCTCCACAATGCCAGTGCCAGCATCAAAAATCAATTGCTGGCCTGCTACGCGCATTTCAACACACGAAGTATTGCCACCTGTTTTGCTAAACTCAGCGCCAGTGCTAGGATGACTGCCGCGCACTCCCCAAAATTGGGTTACAAATTCCTGCGTCATGAGTGCCCTCGATGTTGCAATGCTTACTTGTCACGTAATTCTACGATTGGGGTATTGGTTAAGAGATGTTCATGCACAATTCGGTTAATCGCTGTGCCATTGAGTTGGCAATAGACGACCCGTCCGGGCTGAATGATTGCATTTGGGCCACGTTCACAGCGACCAAGGCAGTTGCTCAGACGTATTTCAACGGTTTCGTGTAAATCGGCAGCAAGTGCGTGCTCAAAACTGCGTTGCACCTCGGCCAGTTGGCTTCCACAGTGCAACCCATGACAAAGATAGATGCGATACGTTGATTGCTGATTCATTCAGTTTGCTATTTCACCCGTTCTCTATGGGTATGATAGGCCAGCGCCTAGCTGCTGTCAACAGCAATCTATGCCTATTTTGGGTATAAGCACGCTTTTTAATTTTAGCCCAATCTCCATAATCTGCTAGCAACGCTCGTTAATTGCTGCTTAAATAACCAAGCTCTCAGGCTTATTTGGCCCGAGAGCTTGCAGCATTTATTGATGATTAACTGGCAGTTGCAGGGTGAAGGTGCTGCCAACGCCCACGGTGCTTTCGACGGCAACCGTGCCATTGTGGGCCTCGGCAACGTGTTTGGCAATTACCAAGCCCAAGCCCGCGCCGCCAACGCTGGCCAAGGTATCATCCAAGCGCACAAATGGCTCGAAAATGCGTTCGAAATCGGCTTCGGGAATGCCCACACCATTATCGCGAATCGAAACCCGCACCAATTGATCATCTTGATAGACCGAAACTTGAATCACGCCGCCAGCATTGGTGTATTGGCTGGCATTTTCCAGCAAGTGGCGCACTGCATTATCAACGCCATGCACATCCATATTGATCATCAAGGGCGTTTGGATGCCGCCAACATAGATATTGCGCACCAAGGTTTGGTTTTTCTCGCCAAAGGTCGATTGCATATCGTTGCAAATCGATTGGACGAGGCCGCGCAAATCTGCTTGGGCAAAATCCATCTGGTTGGAGCGCACTTGTTGCAGGTAAATCAGGTCGTTGATATGGCGTAACAGCCGCGTGCTGTTGCGTTTCATCAATTCCAAGGCTTCACGTTGACCATCGTTGACCGGGCCAAGCGCTTGCATGTTCAGCAAATCAAGGTAGCCGTGAATGACGGTTAATGGCGTGCGCAGCTCGTGTGAGATCGTCGCCAAGAAATCGTTTTTGGCCTGATCAAGCCGTGTCAACCGCGTATTGGCATGCTCCAACTCGCGCACATGCGATTCCAAGCGCCCGACCAGTTGCTGGCTATATTCGCGCATGACGCTTGGTGCTTCGGCGGTTTCCAACAGCTCACGGGTGCCGCCAATGTAGCTGGCCACCAAATCGGGCAAGGCGCGCGGGTCGATTGGCTTGGAGATATAGCCATCGCAGCCAGCAGCCAAGGCCCGTTCGCGATCGCCAGGCGTGGTATTGGCGGTCAAAGCCACAATCGGCACATCGGCAAGTTGCGGTGTGGCTTTGAATTTGGTGGTTAATTCGTAGCCATTCAAGCCTGGCAAATTAATATCCATCAGAATCAAATCTGGGCGATCAGTTTGGGCCGATTTCCAACCTTCGTTGCCGTCATTGGCGATGATAATCTGATAGCCACGGGTTGCAAGCACCCGCCGAACCAAGCGTTGATTATCGTGATTATCTTCAATGTAAAGAACCCGCGTCGAACCTGCCATGACGGTTATTTCCTTCTAACTAGGTTATTGCTGCTCAATTGGGGCTTGGGCGTTGGCGGTGGCAATGGCAAATGAGAAGGTGCTGCCAACCCCAACTTTGCTATCAACCCACAAATCGCCATCGTGTAAATCGACCAGACGGCGCGTAATTGACAGCCCCAATCCCGACCCCAAAATACCTCTGGCGCTCGCATGCACTTGCTGAAACTCTTGGAAGAGTTTGCCCAAGGCTTCTGCATCCATGCCAATGCCCGTATCTTGAACGCTAATCACAATCCAATCGCCGGGCAAAAGATAGTGCGAGCCAATTGGCGTAGCTTCGTGCACAATCCGCCTGGTTGCACGCACCACAATTTGGCCGCGATCGGTAAATTTTACCGCATTTGAAATCAGGTTAATCACAATCTGCCGTAAACGAGTTGGGTCAACGTCCATCGGCGGCAAGTCGGGCGCAATGTCGATGCGCATGGTCACAGGCTTGGAATTCAGCCCATGCATAATATCAACTGCCGATTGCACAACTGGTAGCACGGCGGTTGCTTCGCGGTGCAAGGCAAATTTGCCAGCTTCGATCCGCGCCATATCCAAAATATCGTTGATCAGATCGAGCAAATAGCGCCCGTTTTTGTTGATCGTTTCAAGGTCTTCGCGCTGTTCTTCGACGATGACTGGCGAAAGTTCATCGATCAACACGGTGGAGAAGCCAATAATTGCATTCAACGGCGTGCGTAGTTCGTGCGAAATGCTGGCCAAAAACTGCGATTTCAAGCGATCGGCTGCTTGGGCACGGTCGAGGGCTTCGCGCAACTCGCCAGTGCGTTGGGCCACCAAATCTTCCAAGTTTTGGAATGAGAAGGCGTTTTCAATCGTTAGGCCAACCATGTCGGCAAAGTTGAGCAACAAGGCTGCATCTTGCACGGTTACCAATCGCCCTTGCTCATAGTAATCGGCAGAAATCAGGCCCAACACTTTTTCACGACCCAAAATTGGCGCTTGGACATACGAATCGCCGCCTGAAATAAATTGCTTGGACTGAATCACTTGCGGGTGTTGCCATGGATTATCAACAATTACCGCTTGGCGCGATTTGATCACGCTAGCTTCGATGGTGTCGCTTTCAATCGTAATTGGGTCAGAGAGCGCCGAGCGCATAAAATCGGATTCAAGCTCGTAGTTATTTGGGCCAAACGAGGCCGCCACAACTTCAATCAAATCGTCGCGCAGCAAATAGAGCACAGCGCGGTCAAAGCCCAAGCGTTGACATAATAATTGAGGAATATGATCAAGCACCGTATTCAACGAGCGCAAGCGTTTCAATTCGTTGCTCGTTTCGTTGATCGCCGCCATTTGTTGGGCATTAACTTCCAAGGCATCGACTTTTTCGCGCAAGGCGGTGCTCATTTGGTTAAACGAAAGGCTGAGGCGACCAATTTCATCGTTGCCATGGACGACCAATTGTTGATCAAGCTGGCCTGAGGCGATGCGTTGTGCGCCAACCTCAAGCTCGCGCAACGGTCGAATGATCGTGCGGGCCAAGCCAGTTGCCAGAATGATGATCAACCCTGAGGCGATCAGCAACACCGCCAGAAAATTGCGGCGTAATTGCTGTTGCTCGCGCTCGATGGCCAAACTTGCATCGCGGGCGGGGCTAATCACATCGTCGATCGGCAGCACTAGGGCCACCACCCAACCAACCGTGCGCATTGGCGAGTAGGCCAGATAGCGGTCGCCGCCATCGAGTTGCAAACGAGTTACGCCCGGCAAATTATTGCGAATATTTTCGCGCAACGAAGCAAAATTCGGATCGTCGCTCTCAAACAGATTTTGCTTTTGAAAGGTTTCATCCCAGCGCGTATTGCCAGCCTCAAGCTCCGGCCGAATTAAAATATTGCCATCGTGATCCATCACAAAGGCATAGCCCGAGGTGCCAGCATCAATCCGCAGTACATCGGATTGAATTGTGGTCAGCAGCAAATCCATGCCAATGACCCCAATTAATTGATCGTTGACTTTGACTGGGGCAGAAACCGTAATATTGAGCTGCTTGGTCACTGCATCGACGTAGGTGCCGATCCAGGTTGGGCCGTTGGCAGCTTCGGCGGCCTGGTACCATGGGCGTTTGCGGGCATCGAAGCCATCGGGCAACACGCTGACCACCCGTACATCATCGAGCACCATCACACCTTCCTTGGTGGCCAAATAGCCAAAGGAAATTAATGGGTTCAGGTTGACGTTACTTTGGAGTGCGCCAGTGATTTGGCGCGCACGGGCTACGGTCAGCCGTAGTTGATCGGGGGGAATCAGGGTCGGGCCGCTACCAGCCAGCCAAAACGGGTCGGGCCGTGTATCGGCCAGCCGATCAAGTGGGCGGCTAAAGGCCTGTTGGGTGATGTTGACCATCGTTTGAACTTGGCGTTGCACACTCAACAAAGCCTGATCATATAATTCGGCTTTATCGATTGCCCGACTCATAAGCATATTTTCTGCTTGGAGTAAGAGGGTGTTTTCGCTTTGCTTGACTGCTGCCGAGCGCGCTTGGGAGATGCCATTCAGGCTTAACCAGCCAACAATAATCAGCGCTGGCAGCGAGACTCCTAATGCCAGCAACAAAACCCGCGCTTGAACCCCAAAACGAACATTTCGTGGTTGTGATGTCATAGGCCAACGCCCCGTGTATTGCTGGAAGCAGAGTCAGATCTGTAGGTATTTTTGGTGGCCTCTAGTGTAGCATAAAATGCTTGATTGGTGGATGGATGTTTTTTGATCCACGAAGGGCACGAAGGACCACGAAGGCTCGGAACCGCGAAGGACACGAAGATTAAATTTTTTTTGCCACAGATTATTTTTGACTTCATCCCTCATCCTTTCGCTATGTTCTATACTCTTTTTTGCCTTTTGCCTTTTGCCTTTTGCCTTTTGCCTTTTGATTTTTGACTTTCCTGTATACTTTGATCTGATTCTCTGGTGCTTTGGGAGGCATTGCATGAGCGAACACCAGTCGGAGCAAGCGCTTGGTGTGGATAGTCCGGCCACGCGCTCATTATTGCAACGCAATCGTTGGTTGCGGCGCTTGATGAAATTGGGATTTGTGGTCATTGGCCTGTTCTTCTTTATTTTGGCGTTGCGGCTGTTAAGTAAAGGCGCAGGTGGGTTGGGTCCGTTTCTTACCAAAACCTTGGGAATTGAAAATGCGCTCAATACGCTGGGCTTTGGCTGGCTGTTTGCCTATGGCGTGTTGAGTGGTTCGCCAGTGGCAGGGATTGCACTTTCGTTTCTCGATAGCAAAGTCATCGATCCGCTGCAAGCATTTACCATGATTACTGGTTCGCGGCTTGGGGCTTCGTTTATTGTGTTGGTGATTGGCTTCATCTACTTTTTGCGGGGCCGCGAAAAAGCTGCCTCGCTCTCGATTGGCGTGTTGGCGCTGAGCGTAACGGCCACCACCTACATTCCGGCTTTGGCGATTGGCTATTGGCTATTGACTGATAGCGGCCTCGACCAAGTGCGGATTGCCTTGCCTTCGGCGATTTTCGATTTTGTCGAGCAGGTGTTTGACCCGATTGTGGCTTGGCTGCTGCGTACAATCGATGGCGGAATTGTGAATATTTTTGGCGCAACTCCAGCAACCAGCGGCGTGCTGCCAGCAACCAGCGTGCTGATTTTTGTTATTGGAGTGGGCACGCTGCTCTTTGCATTTAGCCTTTTGGATAAAGCGCTGCCGCAAGTTGATGCTGAACATAACGCTTTTGGCCGCATCGGCGGCTTGATTTATCGGCCTTGGGCAATGTTTTTGCTGGGTGCGTTCGTCACCTCGTTGACTTTATCGGTTTCGGTTTCGCTCTCGATTTTGGTGCCACTTTCGGCGCGCGGCTTTATTCGGCGCGAAAATACCTTGCCCTACATTATGGGCGCTAACATCACGACCTTTATTGATACGCTGGTGGCCTCATTGTTGATCAAAGATCCATTTGCTTTTACAGTGGTGCTGGCCGAAATTATCAGCATTAGTGTGATTTCATTAATTATTTTGCTGTTCCTCTATCGCCCGTATGAGCGGTTAATTCTGCGCTTGCTTGATCGGGTGGTCAACGACACGCCGATGTTGGTGACATTTATGGTGGTGATGGTCGTGACTCCGATTCTGCTGTTATTTATCTAGGATCAACTATGAAGCCTTTTAATTTAATGATTTACCTTGATGGCTCTTCGGCAGCGCGACGCATGGTGGCCTATCTTGCGCCATTGGCCCGTCAAGCCCACGTCAATACCACCTTTTTGGTTGATGAAGCGCATCAAGATGAAGCCGAAATGTATTTTTTCAACGCTGAGCAATTGTTGCAAAGCGACCATGCGCCAACTAGAACCATGCGTGGTGCAACCCCAGAACGAGCGATTGTGCTTGAAACCCGCGCTAGCCAGCCCGATTTGGTGGCTTTTGGGCCGTTGCGCAAGGAAGGTTGGCGGCGTTGGCTTGGTCAATCGGCAATCGGCTCGTTGGCCCGCCGCTTAACCTGCTCGATGTTGTTGATGCAAGGGCGACCTAACGAATTGCGTCGCGCATTAGTCTGCGCCGCAGGTGGGCCAGCAACCTTGCACGATGCCCAAATGACGGCCTCGATTATCGGGCCACTCGGCGGCCAAGTCACAATTTTGCACATTGTTTCGCAACTCTCGCTGACCTACAAGCCCGAGGAGCGCGACCCTGAGCGCTTGGCCGATTTGGTGATGGAAAAACAGGGCGAGGTTGCACGTAACATTGCTGCTGCCAAAACGATTTTGACCGAGCGCGGGGTGGCGACGAGCGTGCGGATTCGCGCAGGCATGGTGCTCGAAGAAATTCAAGCAGAGCTTAAAACTGGCGGCTACGATCTCTTGGTAATCGGCGCACATCGCGCGCGCACGCCGCTGGATCGGGTGTTGCTTGAAGATGTCAGCGCCGAGATCTTGTTTAATAGCCCAATTCCTGTTTTACTTGTACAAAATACCAGCGATTTCTAAACCGCGATCAAGGAGTGTTCCATGGCCGTCTTGCTACTCGATAATTACGATTCCTTTACCTATAATTTGTATCAATATTTCTGCGAACTTGGGGCCGAGGTTGTGGTTAAGCGCAACGACGAAATCGAGGTCGATGACATTCGCACAATGGAAACAATCGACCGCATTGTAATCTCGCCTGGGCCGTGCACGCCAGCAGAAGCGGGCATTAGCGTGCCGCTGATTCGCGAATTGTGCATGGAATACCCAATTTTGGGCGTGTGCTTGGGCCATCAATCGATTGGCGCGGCTTTTGGCGGGCGAGTGATTCGCGCTCCCCAATTGCGCCACGGCAAAACTTCACCAATTACCCACTTGAATGTTGGGATTTTCGCTGGCGTGCCATCGCCATTCACCGCCACCCGCTATCACTCGTTGATTGTCGAAGAAGCCAGCTTGCCCAGCGATCTTGAGGCAACTGCGTGGAGCGATGATGGCTTGATTATGGGTTTGCGCCACCGTAGCTTGCCAATCGAGGGCGTGCAATTCCACCCTGAATCGATTATGACTGAGCATGGCAAAGCCTTGCTTGCCAACTTCCTGAGCATTCCCAAGCCCGAATTGGCCGAAAGCAAGAGCATAGAACATAGAGCATAGAACATAGCATTTGGGGATCAGGGGTCGGGGGCTGGGGGTCGGGGGTTGGGAATAAAATCCGTGAATCTGTGGCTAAAAACAGCTTCGCGATCTTCGTGTCCTTCGCGGTTCCGAGCTTCGTGGCCCTTCGTGTCCTTCGTGGATCAAGAATTAATGTTCGTAGATGTAACTTGAATTGAGTTTTGCCCTATGCAACAATTAACATTAAAACCAGAAGAAGTGCCCGCCAATTTGGCCGAATGGCTGCAAGCCAGCCAACAAACCACCATCTTAGTTGCTGTTGAGCTTGATGCAGAGGGCTACCTTTCGCTGCAAGCCTTGCCCGAGGTCGATCCGCAGCTTGTGCCTCGGGTGCGCAAAGCCATGGCCCAATATGCCGAAACCTTGCGGAGGCTGCTGTGACCCAATATCTTGGCCTGACTGATGCTTTTATGCTGCAAGCCATGGTTATTCAACATATCGGCGGCATTCATGGCATTACCGAGCAGGGTTTCGAGAAGCTAGCAACGGCGTTGGCAGTGCCGCAACAAACCATGTTTGGCGAAGATCTCTATCCTGATACATTTAGCAAAGCTGCTGCGCTGTTCGATGCGCTGGTGCATGGCCATTGTTTTAGCGATGGCAACAAACGTACAGCCTTGCTCGCGATGATTGAATTTTTGGCCCGCAACGGCTATAGCTTCAACACACCCGATGACGAGAGCCTGTACGATTGGATTTTATTGGTGGCGGCGGAACGCGGCATGGATCGCGAACAGCAGGCCGCGTGGATTGAGCAACGTTGTGAGCAGTTATGAGCGAAGAAGTCAATGTTCAATATATTACTTTAGAAGAAGCCTTACGCATTCGCGATGCGATTGCTGAAGAACACGGCGAGAGCTTCGATGTTTTGCGCTTTCAACAATTGCTTTCGGCCTTGGCCACGCCGTTTCAATCGATGTTTGGCGAGGAGCTTTTTCCAAGCTTGTGCGCCAAAGCTGGCATGTTGCTAGCTGGCTTGGTGCGCAACCACCCATTTTGGGATGGCAACAAACGCATAGCCTTGGCGATAACCGCGCGATTTTTGGCCTTGAATGGCTATGAATTGCAGGTCGATGCCGCCGAAGCCGACAAATTTACCACTGCGTTGGCGATGCACCGCCAAGATTATGAGACCGCAAGTAGTTGGTTGGCCCAACATTCGCGCCCAATTGGCCAAAATCAAGGCTAGAAAGCCAAAATGGCTGTGGTATAATGGGCCACAAGCGCCCACATTTAACCACAACCATTTAGAAAGAATACCAAAATGGCAATCGCTGACGATCAACCACAATCAGAGCGAAGTGATGCTGTTTTGTTGGAGGCTATTACCGCCAACAACGATATGCTTGCGCTGCAACAATTGTTTGATCGCTATCGCCAACAATTGTTCCAGACAGCGTTGGGCATTACCCGCGATCAGCAACTCGCCGAAGAAATTTTGCAAGATTGTTTCTATCGGTTGTATCGTCATGCCAAAAAGCTTGATGGCAGCATGCCACTTGCGCCATGGCTCTATCGGGTGACAGTTAATTTATGCTATAGCCGCATCAAGCGCCAACGCCCATGGTACGAGCCATTTCACCAATTGGCCGAGCGTTTGAAGGCCAGTTCGCGTTCTGCGCCCGATGTGGTGGCCGAACGCCGCGAGATGCAAGACGTTGTGCGCCAAACCTTAGAGCGCCTTTCGCCACAGCATCGCGCAGTTTTAGTTTTACACTATTTCCATGATTACTCACTGACGGAGATTGCCGAAATTCTCGAATGCCCCGAGGGAACGATTAAATCGCGGCTATTTTACGCCCGTAAAATTCTCAAAGAGCAGCTGTATCAGGCTGCAATCGAGGGCGAACCACTGATTGACGGAATTTCCTTCTAGATAGTAGTTAGTGCCGAGGAAGATTCAACGATGTCTATCTCCGTCCCACGCATTACACCACGACTATTAATGTCCGGTGATCCACTTTTTAGCTTGGTGCGGTTGATTAGCCTTGGCTTGATTTTGGTTGTCGGCGCACGCATCGATCAACATACCGTTGTGCCACCAACCACGACCTTTGCCCTCACCTGGTGGGTCTATGCGCTCTACGGCTTGGTAATGGCTGGCTTGGCCTTTGTACCGCGCTTTCGCAACCTCCCCTCGTGGATTTTCATTGTTGATTTTGGCTTTATTGGGCTTTTTGCCTTATTTAGCGGCCTGCCATTAACCTTGATGGTGGCGCTGATTATGTTGCCCACGGTTTGGGCTTCGACCAATCGCTCGCCAACCCAAGCGGTTGGTACGGGCGTAATTGCCGCGGTTGTGTTTGCAGCAATCACCTTGCGGCGACGCTTTGGCGATACCAGCAATGTTGGCAGCGAAGAGATGTTTGTGAGCATTGCGGTCAATTGCACAGCCTTGATTTTGGTGTCGTGGTTGGTCAGCACGCTTTCTGGCCAATCCAGCGAAATTAATCGCGAACATGTGATTGCCGCTCGCCGCGATGTTGATACTGCGCAACGTGATGCAGAATCGTATCGCGACCGTATGCGTTCGTTGTACGAAGTGGCCTACAAACTGAGCACGACCATGAATTTTCAAACTGTGCTTGATGCCACTGTTACTGAATCGATTCGCTTGATCAATGGCCGCAGCAGTGTCGTGCTCTTGCCCACTGGCGAGCCAGATGAGTTGTATGTGGCGGCTGGGGTCGGCGTTGGTTCTGGCGATCTCAATTTGCGGATTGGGATTGAGCCAACTGGCATTATGGCTTCAATTTTGGCCTCTGGCACGCCGCGTATTTTGACTGATCTGAGTCAATCGCATGCACTTAGCAGCGTGCCTTCGATGCAAAATTGTGCTTGTGTGTGCTGTGTCCCGCTGAGTGCTGGCCGCCGCAATTATGGCATTGTCGTGGTTGGGGTTGATCGCAGCGAAATCAACGAAGATGAACTTGGCATGGTTTCGGCCTTGGCTAATTATGCAATTATTGCGATGCTCAACGCTCAATTGGTTGGTGAGTTGCGCGATGAACGCACCAAGCTGATTAGCAAAGAAGAAGAAGTACGTCAGCAATTGGCCCGCGATTTGCACGACGGCCCCGCCCAATCGGTTGCTGCCATCACCATGAACATCGAGTTTGTAAAGCGCTTGTTGGAGCGCGAACCAAGCCGCGTGATGCAAGAGTTGACCAAAATGGGCGAATTGGCGCGGCGTACCACCTACGATATTCGCACGCTCTTGTTTGAGTTGCGCCCATTGACTCTCGATAGCCAAGGGCTTGTCGCAACCTTGCGTGAGTATGTTACCCGCTTCAAAGATGGCCCAACTCAAGTTTTGCTCGAAGAAACCGTTGGCGATTTGCGGCTTGATGCCAAACGCGAAGGCACCTTGTTTAATATCATTCAAGAGGCCAGCAACAATGCCATGAAGCACGCCGAAGCCAAGCATATTTGGATTCGCCTAACTCGCCAAGGGGATGAGTTGATGGCGACGGTTCAGGACGATGGCAAAGGCTTTGATTTGCAAGCGGTGCGCGCCAATTATAGCAAGCGTGGCTCGTTTGGCTTACTCAACATCGATGAACGAGCGCGCATGGTTGGCGGTAGCGCCGAAATGACCTCTGCCGTTGGCGCGGGCACAACCGTCCGCGTCATCGTGCCGCTCGATGCCAGCAGTATCTAAAATTTTGTGCTCCTAGCCTCTCGATCATCAATGGTCGAGAGGTTTTGTATTTTAATGAGTGCGGGGATTGGAACCGCGAAGAGCGCGAAGGGGAGGTGGCTATTGGCTATTGGCGTTTGGCTCTTGGTTCATTGGATTAACGACGGTTTGCCCCCTCACCCCAACCCCTCTCCCACGTGGCGGGCGAGGGGCTTTAATCCCGTGGTTCTTGCGCACTGCGTTGGTAAAAACCGGTGCTCCCCTCGCCCGCGTTCAGTGGGAGAGAGGCTGGGGGTGAGGGAATGAACCATGGTTGCCAACCCAATGTACCAATACAGCTATTGACTATTGACTTCTGATTTTTGCCTTTCGCTATTCATCCCTCATAATTCATCCTTCATCCTTTTATTGCCTTCTGATTTTTGCCTTTCGGCATTCATCCCTCATAATTCATCCTTCATCCTTATTCTATGCTATTGGTTGTACACTAAGCATCATTTGGTTTAGACGGAGTGCACCTCAATGCTGCAAACCTATCAAGATGCTTTGGATTGGATTTATAGTTTCCTCGATAGCGAGAAGAAATTACCCAAAAACCCAACTGAGTTTAATTTACCACGAGTCAAGGCAATGCTGGCACTTTTAGATAATCCACAGTTGCGCTATCCCGCTGTGATTGTGGCTGGCACCAAGGGCAAAGGCTCGACCTGCGCGTTCTTGGAGTCGATTGCGCGCCACAGTGGCCTCAAAGTTGGCTTTTTTAGCTCGCCGCATTTACACTCGTATCGCGAACGCATCCAAATCAATCGTGAGCCAATTAGCCAAACTCAGCTGGTCGAGTTGATTAACCACGTACAACCACTGCTTGAGCAGCTTGACCCTGAGCTTGGCTCAGCAACCACCTATGAGATTGGGGTGGTGCTTGGCTTGTACTACTTTGCTGCGCAGGCGATTGAATTAGCGGTACTTGAAATTGGTTTGGGTGGACGCTATGATGCGATCAACAGCGTTGATCCGGTGTTGAGTGTGATTGCCTCGATTAGTTATGATCACACGGCGATTCTTGGTGATACGCTGGCTAAAATTGCCTACGAAAAGGCTGGTATTATTAAGCAGCATGTGCCAGTGATTAGCACTGTGCAACAGGCCGAAGCGGCTGAGGTGATTGGCCGAATTGCTACTGAGCAAGCGGCTCCGTTGTTTATCGCTGGCATGGCGGGCTTGCAGGAGCAAGCATCAGGCGTGATTGCCGAATATCCCTTGGTTATCGTGCCCGATCAGCTTGGTTTGAAGGGTGATTTTCAGATGCAAAATGCCCAACTTGCCGCCAGCGCCGCAATGCTCTTGCGCGAACTTGGTTTCCCCATCAGCGACGATGCGATTCGCCAGGGCTTGGCTACAACCCAATGGCCCGCCCGCTTTGAGCAGATTGCCAACAATCCGCTGACGATTGTCGATGGCGCACATAACGGCGATTCGGCCCGCGTCTTGTTGCAAGCGCTCAAGCAATACTACCCAAAACGCCCACTCACCTTAGTTTTAGGAACATCAAGCGACAAAGATATTCAGGCAATTATTCAGCAACTCAGCACCGCCGCAACCCAGATCATCACCACCTGTTCACGCCATCCGCGGGCTTTAGCGCCCGAACGCTTGGCTGAGATGATTCAGCCAACCGATGCTCGCCCTGTCCATCAGACCACCAGCGTTGCCGAGGCCTTAACGCTGGCTCAACAACTTACCACCGTCGATGGCCTCATTTGTGTAACCGGATCGCTCTTTGTGGCTGCCGAAGCCCGCGAAGTCTATGGCCTAGCCCAGCCCGATTAGTCGATCGTAAACTGACTCGTAATGCCCAATCGCGACACTAGCAACAGCAGAGAGCCTCGCGATTCGGCATGGAGCAACGAGCATTGGAGTGTTTGTATGCATATTCTACTTGTCGAAGACCATGAAATGAATCGCGATATGCTGAAGCGCCGGCTTGAACGCCGCGATTTTACGGTTTCCATCGCCGTCGATGGTCAAGAGGCGATCGATATGGTTGAAAGCTTAATGCCCGATATTATTCTGATGGACATGAGCTTGCCGAATGTTGATGGTTGGACTGCAACCCGCACGATTAAGGCCAATCCTGCGGTCAGCCAGATTCCAATTATTGGCTTGACGGCCCATGCCATGGCCGGCGATCGCGAGCGTTGTTTGGAAGCAGGTTGCAACGAATATGAGATTAAGCCAGTTGACTTTACTAGCCTTGTTAGTAAAATTCAAGCCTTAGTCAAGGATACGCCACTATGACCGCAACCCAACCCCGTATTCTGGTTGTTGATGATAGCGAAGATAACCGCTTTCTTTTACAACGCCAATTAGTGCGTCGCAATTATGGAGTAGTGCTTGCTGAGAATGGTCAGCAAGCACTTGATTATGTTCAAAGCCATGTGATCGATCTGATGTTGCTTGATATTATGATGCCGGTAATGAATGGTTTTGAGGTTTTGCAAACCTTAAAACAGAATGATCAGCTGCGCCATATTCCCGTCATTATTGTTTCAGCTGCCGATGATATGGAAAACGTCGTCAAAGGCATTCAGCTTGGAGCAGAAGATTATTTGGCCAAACCATTTAATACAACTTTGCTTCGTGCCCGAATTGAAGCATCATTGGAAAAAAAGCGCCTCCACGACCAAGAACAAGCGTATCTGCAAGCAATCGCCTTAGAACAAGCCCAGTCGACGCGCTTGTTGCGCAACATTCTGCCGCAAACCATCGCTGACCAACTCAAAGATCAACAAGCGAATATTGCCGAATATTTTAGCAGTGTCAGTGTTTTATTTGCTGATATTGTGGGCTTTACCGAGCTATCGGGCCATGTTAATGCCCAAGAGTTGGTTGCTTGGCTGAACCATCTGTTCTCATTGTTTGATCAGATGACGCTTGATGCTGGCTTGGAGAAAATCAAAACCATCGGCGATGCCTATATGGTTGCGGCTGGCTTGCCAATTGCCCAGCCCGACCATGCAGAACGCTTGGCCTTGTTTGCTACCGCGATGCTAGCGGCGATTGAGCAAATTCGCATGCCCAACGGCGAGCCATTGCAAATGCGGATCGGCATTCATAGCGGGCCGGTGGTTGCTGGGGTGATTGGCACAATCAAATTTAGTTACGATTTGTGGGGCGATACGGTTAATATTGCTAGCCGCATGGAAAGTAGCGCCCAACCCAATACCATTCAAGTGAGCGCCGAAACCTATGCATTGTTGCACGATCATGAACACTTGAGCTTGCAGCCGCGCCATGGGGTTGAAATGAAGCATCTTGGCACGCGCACTACCTACATTCTAAATCGCCACCGTCATCACTAGGCTAGGTATTGTTATGCACTGGCAAATTCCATCGTATACATTTCCTACATTAATTGCAAGCAGTATTTCGTTTGCAATTGCTATTATTGTCTCGCGTCGCCGCTTTGTTGCCCAAATGTGGCCGTTCGCTCTTTTAGCGTTTACTGTTGCTTTTTGGACATTGGGGTATGGATGGGAATTGGTCAGTGTTGATTTAGCTACCAAAGTTATTTTTGCGAAAACTCAATATTTCGGTATTGCAACGCCACCTGTGGCTTGGGTTGCGTATGCCTTGTATTATACTGGCCAAGAACGATTTGTTACCAAGCGTAGTTTTTTATATGCGCTCATTATTCCAATCATCACGATTATTTTGGTTTGGACGAATGAATGGCATCATTTGATTTGGACTAATACTGAAATTGTGATGTATCACAATTATACGATGCTCCAAACCTACTATGGGCCATGGTTTTGGGTGCATACTGCCTATTCATATGTCTTGATGGCAGCAGGAACATTAATTTTGCTGCAAGCACTCGTACTTTCTTCATCATTATATCAAAATCAAATTATTGCCTTGATTTTAAGCGCAGTTGCGCCTTGGGTTACTAATGCTTTTCATATTTTGGGCTATCGGCCTTTTCCGTACCTTGATTTAACCCCGTTTGGCTTTGTGATTAGCACCGTTGCCCTCGCTTGGGGCGCGTTGCGCTATCGTTTGTTCGATACAATTCCGATTGCGCGGCATATTTTGATGGAAAATCTCAGCGAAGGCGTAATTTTTCTCGATGCCAAGCGCCGCGTGATGGATATGAACGCCACTGCTGGCCATTTATTGCAGCTGCGGCCTCAGGATCAGATTGGTCAATCGGCGGAAATTACTATTTTAGGCTTGCTTGCTGCGCCAACTGCCGACGACCCTGATCAGCATTTGCGCTGGGAACAGCCATTAACCCACGCCGACAAAAAGCTGATTCTCGATGTGCAGCTCTCACCATTGAGCGACCGCAATCGCTATCTTGGCCATTTATTGTTGCTGCGCGATATTACCGAGCGCCATCAATATGAAGATTTGCTGCGCTCGCAACGTAATTTGTTTGCTGGCTTGGTCGAAGTTGCGCGCGCCACCAGCGCTCAAATTGACCTTGACCAAACCTTGCAAAGCACGCTGGATGTGGCCTTGCACCTAACCACGGCGGAGCAAGGCAGCATCTTTTTGATTGACCAATATCAAATGGTGACGCATAGCATTTTGGCCCGCGAAAAAGCCACCTTGATTGAACAGCAAAATTTGGTTGGCCGCGTGATGCGCCAAGGCTTGGCGGGCTGGATTGTGGCCCACAACCAGCTAGCCTTGATCAAAGATACCCACACTGATGAGCGCTGGCTGCATTTGCCAAACGCGCCCTACGATGCCCGTTCGGTCTTGGCCTTGCCAATTTTTGGTACCAGCGGAATTTTGGGCATCTTGATGCTCTTACACTCGCAGGTTGACCATTTTGGCCAAGAGCACGCCGAATTGATGGAAGCTGCGACGGCCCAAATTTCGTATGCAATTGGCAATGCCCATGTTTACCAAACCCAACAACAGCTGAACCACGAATTGAGCCGCGCCAAAGATGCAGCCGAAGCCGCCAGCCAAACCAAGAGCCAGTTTTTGGCCAATATGAGCCACGAGTTGCGCACGCCGCTGACCGCGATTATTGGCTACGCCGATGTGATGCGTGAAGATTTGATTGATTCCAACCATCAGGTGTATCTCGAAGATTTGGATCGGATTCGTTCTGCTGGCTCGCATTTGTTGGGCTTGATCAACGATGTGCTCGATCTCTCGAAAATTGAGGCTGGCAAAATGCCAGTTTATTGGGAACAAACGCGGGTCAGCATTTTGTTGAATGATGTGGTAACCACCATCCGCCCCTTGATTGATCGCAATAAAAATAGCCTGCTGATCGACCAAACCTACCATAATTTGATGTTTTGGACTGATCTTTCGAAGCTGCGACGGGTGTTGATTAATTTGCTGGGCAATGCGGCGAAGTTCACCGAGCATGGCACAATTTCGCTCTCGCTGTTTCTGGATGAAACCGATGATCCAGCCTGTTTGCAAATTCGGGTTTGTGACACAGGCATTGGTATGACGGCGGATCAGGTTGCTAATCTTTTTCAAAACTTTAGCCAAGCCGATGCCTCAACGACGCGCAAATATGGCGGCACTGGGCTTGGCTTGGCAA
Organism: Herpetosiphon sp. NSE202; assembly: GCF_042688385.1. Lineage (NCBI taxonomy): Bacteria > Bacillati > Chloroflexota > Chloroflexia > Herpetosiphonales > Herpetosiphonaceae > Herpetosiphon > Herpetosiphon sp. NSE202. The sequence continues at coordinate 672,795 of NZ_JBHUPY010000001.1, forward strand.
TTAGTCGCAATCTCTGCAAATTAATGGGCGGCGATATTGAAGTTAATAGCGAGCTAGGCCATGGCTCGACCTTTACGGTCAAGCTGCCTTGGATCGAGCAACCACTTAGCGATCAGCGCGAAGTTGGTTTTGATGCACCACCGTACCTGCTTTAATCACCATCGCAACTGGATTCGTGCCGAATTTGTAGCCAATATGGCGTTCGTCGGGCAAGTTGAGCAAGGCAATATCGGCCTGCATGCCCACGGCTAAGCTGCCGACCCGCTCGTGTTGGCGAATCGCAAAGGCCGAATTGACGGTTGCCGCGTTCAGGGCTTCTGCTGGCGTGAGCCGCAAGTAGCGGCAACCAATTGCAATTGCCATCGGCATCGATTCGCATGGGCTTGTGCCTGGGTTGCAATCGGTGGCCAAAGCCAAAATGCCGTTGGCTTCAATCAGGCTGCGAGCGGGGCTGAATTGGCTTTTGCCCAAGCCAAACGGCGTGCCAGGCAACGAAACGCCAACGGTCTCCGATTGGGCCAAAATTGCGATATGCTCTGGCGGCGTGGCTACCAAGTGATCAACCGAGAGTGCGCCAAGTTCGACGGCCAGCGGCGTACCACCCAATGGCTCAAACTCATCGACGTGCAGCTTCAAGCGAAAGCCTAGCGCTTTGGCCTTGAGCAAAATGCGTTGGCTTTGGGCAACCGAAAACGCGCCGTTTTCACAAAAAATATCGCAGGCCAACGGCTCTTGCCAGATGGTTTGCTGCTGCCACCACGCCGCTACCGCTGGCAACATCTCTTCAACGACCAAAGTTACAAAGCCCTCAGGATTATCGCGATACTCAGCGGGAATCGCGTGCGCGCCCATAAAAGTTGGCACGATGCCAATCGGTTGGGTTTGGGCCAGCTCGGCGATGGCTTCGAGCATGGTTAATTCGGTCGCAGTATCCAGCCCATAGCCAGTTTTGATTTCGACTGTGGTTGTGCCATGAGCCAATAATTGATCAAGTCGTGGCCGTGTTTGGGCGACTAATTCGGCTTTGCTGGCTGCTCTGGTTGCGCGCACCGTTGACATAATGCCGCCGCCAGCTGCCATCAACTCGCTATAACTTGCGCCTTTGATCCGCAGCTCGAACTCGTGCGCGCGGTCGCCAGCATAGCAGGCATGGGTGTGCGGGTCGACAAAGCCAGGAATTGCCAAATAGCCTTGGGCATCGATCACCTGATCGGCGGTCCAATTGCTGAGTTCGGTTTGGCTGCCAAGCGCGACGATTGAGCCAGCTTGCACAGCGATCGCCGCCTGATCGATGCAGGTTAATTGGGCCAAGTTGGGGCCGCGCAACGGCGCTTGTTGGCCAGTTGCTAAGCGACCTATATTGATAATTAATTGATCAGCGTGGGGCATAACTCCTCCTTGAGTTAACAACGATACTTGCTGTATCCTACCATAGCGTTTGCTCTGCTGAGTTTTCGCTTGCAAAGGTCAAGTGAATGCGCCTTATTGATTAATGCTTGTGCTCAGCATCCTATACATTTTGGTCAATGCAAGCGCATTGCGGGCAGCTGAACGCAGCGGCTTATCTGCTATAATAGTTTGACAAACAAGGAGGATACACGGTCATGACAATCCAACGCCGTTCGACGCGGGCGCGCCGCCGAGCACCAATTCGTAACATCAAACCATCAACCTCAACTGGCATCAACCCTGATTTGGAATACATCTTCATTCGCCATGATCTTGTACGGATCATTTTGATGGGCGGTGGGTTGTTGGCAATTATGGTCGTGCTAGCTGTATTAAATGTGTTCTAGCCAACACATTCGGAGCTTGCTGCTGGCACGGCCTTTGCCGTGCTTCTTTTTTGAGCAGCGCTTATGCTTGAGGGTGCTATGAGCGATGAACGTTTAGCCAGTAAAGCAGCACGTTTACGCTGGATCGAACGCAAACTCTATAATAATCCCCAAGGCTTGCGGGTGATGGATTTGGCCGAGGCCACGGGCATGGATCGGCGCACCATCTACCGCGATTTGGGGGCGCTTGAAGACATGGGCGTGCCCATGTGGCAATTTGAGGGCAAGTTTGGAATTAATCGCGAAGATTATCTTTCGACTGTGCGCTTGAATTTGAATCAAACGATTTCGTTATTTTTTGCGGCGCGCTTGCTGGCCCACCATAGCGATGAACAAAACCCACATGTGGTGGCAGCGCTTGAAAAAATTGCAGCCTCGCTGCCAGACGAAACGATTGCCAAACACCTGAGCAATGTTGCAGCCCAAATTCAGCTGCGGCCAACCAGGCGTGAATATATTTTGGTGCTTGAGACTTTTACCAGAGCTTGGGCTGATCGGCGCATGGTTAAATTTTCGTATTGGGCCTCGAACCGCGATGAGCCAGAGGAGCGCACTGTTGCGCCATATGTGCTCGAAGTATCGCGCTTTGAGCCAGCCTCCTATGTAATTGGCCATGATCCGTTGCGCAATGCTTTACGCACGTTCAAGCTCGAACGAGTTCAACGCGCCGAAATTCTCGATACTGAATATGTGATTCCAACCGATTTTGACCCTTATTCGATGCTCGCCGATAGCTGGGGCATTATGGACGAGGGCAATACGGTTACTGTGCGCTTACGCTTCAGTGCAGTTGTGGCGCGGCGGGTTAAAGAAAGCACCTGGCATCGTTCGCAAGAAGTCATCGACTTGCCCGATGGTGGTTGTGAGCTTTCGATGAAGCTGGCCGGCACGCGCGAAATGCGTTCGTGGGTGCTTGGTTGGGGCGCTGATGTTGAAGTACTGGCTCCCGCCGATCTGCGGGCCGAAGTTGCCGAGCATGCCCAACGCATGGTGCAACAGTACCAATAACAAACCCGAGCGTTGTCTGATTGCACCCCCTTGCCCGACGCGGTGAGGGGTTTTTGATTTTGGACTGAGCTGCATAGCGTGCTGCCTCGGGTCAAAAAATCCTCACCCATGGTTAAGCGTTTTGTTCGCATATGCACAGCAACACGCGGTACAATAGCAGATGATTGCAAAGTATTGGGTGTTAATTCAAGGATGATTGCATGCAGCATGTGGTGATTGTTGGTGGTGGTTTGGGTGGCTTGGCGGCAGCGTTACGCCTGCGCGCGGCGGGGGTTGCCGTAACGCTCTGCGAAAAAAATAATGCTCTTGGTGGCAAAATGGCCCAAGTTGTGCACAATGGCTTTCGCTTTGATACCGGGCCATCGCTGTTTACCATGCCATGGGTGGTCGAAGAATTGCTCGCCAGCGTTGGGCGCGAGCTTGCCAACGAATTAACTATCAAGCCTGTTGATCCAACCTGCCGCTATCAATGGCCCGATGGCACGCGCCTCGATGCATGGAGCGATTTGCCCAAACTGCTGAGCGAGATTGAACGCTTGGAGCCAAGCGATGTGGCGGGCTTTTTGGGCTTTATGGCGTTTAGCGCCCAAATTTATCAAGCGGCTGCTGAGCCATTTTTGCTTGAGCCATTTAAGGGCTTACGCACGATGCTGCAACCGCGTTTGCTGCGCGATGTGTGGAAGATTGCGCCCTTGAAAACTGTTGATCAAGCAGTGCGCCAGTATTTTAAGCACCCCTATCTGCGCCAATTGTTCAATCGTTATGCAACCTACAATGGCTCGTCGCCCTATCGTTCGCCAGCAACCTTTTGCATTATTCCCTATGTTGAAATTGCTCAAGGCGGCTGGTATATCGATGGTGGCATGTATCAATTAGCGGCCACGCTCGGCAGAATTGCTGGCGAGATTGGGGTTGATATTCAGTTGAATAGCACTGTGACTGAGGTCTTGCTGACGGGCAAAACTGCGACTGGCGTGCGCTTGGCTGATGGCCGTACGATCAACGCCGATTATGTGATTGTCAATGCAGATGCCTTGTATGCACTTGATCAGCTGATTCCAACCACCAAAGCGCCCAACCATGAACTGGCATGTTCGGGCTTTGTGTTAATGTTGGGGGTCAATCGCGATTATGCGCAATTGCAGCATCATAATATTTTCTTCAGCGGCGATTACGCTGCCGAATTTCGGGCAATTTTTGCGCATGGCGTGCCAGCAGTCGATCCCACCATCTATATTGCCGCCACTTGTCGCGCCAACCCAGAGCATGCACCAGCTGGGATGATGAATCTCTTTGTCTTGGTCAATGCGCCAGTTACCGGGCGGGTCAATTGGCAACGCGAGGCTGCGGCCTATCGCGATTTAGTGGTGCGCCGTTTGGAGCAGCATGGCTTGGTTGGACTGAATGAGGCGATTATCAGTGAAACCATGCTCACGCCCGCCGATTTGGCGAGCATGACCAATGCGCGGCGTGGCTCGTTGTATGGGCCGGCTTCGCATGGCTTGCAAGCAGCCTTTTTGCGCCCAGCAAACCAACCAGCAGGCTTCGATAACGTGGCCTTGGTTGGTGGCGCGACCCATCCTGGCGGCGGAATTCCGCTGGTGTTGCTTTCGGGCAAGGCTGGGGCGCGTTGGGCAATGCAAAGATTAGGGCTTGCTGAGAAGCCCAAACATGGGACTATTTTCTGATAGCCAGCGTGCTTAAAGCTCGCTACGATGCAACGGTGGCAGCAGCTTGGTTGCCAGAAGTTCGCTGTTTGTATGAAAGGATCGATTGCATGAGCAATACACCCAAATCGCGCCAAGGTCGCCAGCGCGTGCAAGAGAAACGCTCGTTGTTGCCATTTTACTTGCTGCTTGGCTTGGCTAGCATTGTTGGCTTGACGTTTGTCTTGTTTCAAGCGCTGCAAACCCCAGTTGCGCCGCCAAGTGCCAGTATTCCAGTGCGGCCTTTGATTAATGCTGCAGTGGGCCAAACCTCAGAAGGCTATTGGTATAAAGGCGACCCAAATGCGCCAGTCAAAATTATTGAATTTGCTGATTTTGAATGCCCAGGTTGTCGTCAGCTTGAACTTGACTTGGCGACTGCCAATTTTGATGCAGAATACATCGAAACTGGCAAAGTGCAATGGATTTATCGCGAGCTGCCATTGCGCAGCATCCATAAATCGGCTCAATATACTGCTGAACTAAGCCGCTGTGCTGGCGATCAAAATGTCTACTGGCCAGTGCATATGGCGCTGTACGATAGCCAAATCCAATGGACAAACCTTGATAATCCCAATCCACTGATCCTTGATGCGGCGGTTCAGGCCGGAGCAAACCTCGATGCCTTGGAAGATTGTATGGATGCTGAAACCCACAAGGCCGCTATTAATGCCTCGTATGATTCAGCCAAAAGCCTCGGCCTTGATCAGACTCCAACTGTCTTTATCAATGATGATCGGATTACGTTCGTCGGTAATTATTACTTTGACATCAAAACGGCAATTGATGCGAAATTAGGGGTTACACCCTAAATCTTGGAGGCTTAAGATGGACGAGCGTCCATATTGGCCGCGCATGGCCATGGCTTTTTTGGCGCTTGGCGGCTTGATTAATGCGACCTACTTATCGATTCATCGTTTGCGCCCAACTCAAAGTGGCCCATTGGTATGTGGCGTGGTTGGCAATTGTGAAGCAGTGCAGGCCAGCAAATACAGCGTTTTTCCGCCGAGCAATGGCATTCCAGTGGCCTACATTGGCTTGGTTGGCTTCTTAATTTTGGTTGTGCTGAGCGTGCTGAGCCTGCAACGCAACCAACTTGGGCGCTTTAGCCTGCCAACGATCAATCTTGGTTTGGCCAGCGTGGCGCTAGCTTTCTCGGCCTATTTTACGGCGATTGAGGCTTGGGTGCTGCACGAATGGTGTCAATGGTGCATTATTTCGGCAGTGGTGTCGCTGCTCTTTTGGGCTTTAGCCAGCTTTAATTGGTGGCAAGCTCGGCGCGCAACCAATGCAGAGTCGCTCGAAGCGGCCAACGCGACTGCGGTATAATACAAATTATTCTTAAAGTAAGGACCAGCGTTTATGGCGCATTTTGAATCGATCTTTAGTGTGCGTTTGTGTCACCCTGAAGATGCTGCTTTGCTCGCTCCCCTCGTTTCGGCTTTGGCTACTGAAGAAGGCGCAACTCCGCCCGATTTGGCAGCGATCGAAGATGTGATTCGGGCGATGCTGACCACGGGATTTAGTGATTTTGTGATTGCTGAACGTGGCCCCAACGAGGATGAAGTTGTGGGTTGTATTCAGATTAATTATCGGCTTTCGACTTGGGCTGCTGCCCCGTATGCCTATTTAGAAGATTTCTACCTTGTGCCAGAAGCTCGCGCCCAAGGGATTGGCACTAAATTGCTTGATTATGCGTGCCAACGGGCCGAGGGCAAAGGCTGTCAAAACGTCCAGCTTGATGTTCGGCAGGCCAATAAAGGCGCAATGCGTTTGTATGGCCGCTATGGCTTCAAAGCAACGAATAGCATGATTTGGAAACGCGATCGGCCAGAGTGCGAACAAGATTATAGCGCCGAAATCAACGAATTGGTCGATCAATTGCGTGGCAACGAGGAAACGGAGGCAGCCTAGTGTGGAGCATGCGCATCGGTAATGTAAGCGGTATCCCGATTAAACTGCATCTGAGCTGGCTGGTTTTAGCAGGCCTGAGCATCTATAGCTTCCAGCAAATGTTTGCACTTAATGGGCAATCGGGCTTACCGCTGGCCTTGTTTGGCACATTACTGTTGTTGTGCTCGATTGTGCTGCACGAAGTTGGCCATGCGCTGATGGCGCGCCGGTTGGGCTTGCGAGTTACGGCAATTACCTTGTTTTTAACTGGCGGCCTAACCGAGCTGGCCGATGATGTCGATTTGCCCCAAAGCGAATTTAAGATTGCCTTGATTGGCCCGTTGGTCAACGTGGCCTTGGCCGTGCTAGCGTTTCTTGGCTCATGGTTTTCGCAGGGAGTTTGGGCTAATTTTTGGGCAACGATTGCGATTATTAATGGTTTGCTGGCGGTCTTTAATTTGCTGCCCTGCCACCCACTCGATGGCGGGCGCGTCTTGCGTTCGATCTTTTGGTTTCTAAACGACGACTTGCTGCGCGGGACGCTGCTGGCCAGCACGATTGGGCGCTACCTTGGTAATGGCTTGATGGTGGTTGGGGTTGTAACGCTCTTGAGCAATGCCCTGACTGGCAGCCTGCTTTTGCTGATGGGCTGGATGACCAATCGCGCTGCGGTAAGCAACTTTGTGCAAACGACGCTGAATTATACGTTGAGCCGGGCCTTGGTTGGCGAGGTTATGACGCGCAGTTTTCGCACAGTTTCGCCGCATCTGACCCTCGATTTGTTTGCTGGCCAATATTTGTTGGGCCAAGCAGAGCCTGCGTTTCCGGTTGTTCACTCCGAACGCCTGATTGGCATGATCAGCGTGCAGCATTTGTATCGCTATGCCATGGGCGAGTGGCGCAGTGTCTCGGTCGGCGATGCGATGACTCCCAAAGCCGATTTGCCGCGACTCAACGTGAGCGATAGTATGCAAACTGCCTACTACACGATGCTTGGCCAACGCTACGATAGCCTGCCTGTAACCGATGGCGATGCGGTGGTGGGAATTGTGCGCCATCGCGATGTTGTGGCCTTCATGCAGAGTGCGCTCAAAGTTAAAACCTAATGCTATGGGAAATCAAATGAGTGATTTTGAATGGCCGCGTGAGCTAGAAACCACAATTGATGGCTTGGCTCAAGGTGGCGATGGGGTTGGCCGTTACGAGGGCCGACCTGTCTTTGTGGCGGCGGCCTTGCCCGGCGAACAGGTGCGGGTGCGGCTGACCGAACGGCGTAATGGTTGGGCACGCGGCGTGTTGCTTGAAGCACCAAGTAATCCTGCTGCCGAACGGGTTACTCCGCCATGTCCAGTTTATCAGCGCTGTGGCGGCTGTGATTGGCAGCACCAAACAATTGAGAGCCAGCGCCAAGCCAAACAAACGATTTTGGCCGAGCAATTGCGCTTTGTGGCTCAAACCGACCAAGCTGAGGTTGCTGCAACCGCCGCCGCTGATCCATGGCACTATCGCTCGGTCGCACGGGTGCATATCGATGGCCGCCAGGTTGGTTTTTATGCTGCTGGTGGTCGCCAAATCGTTGAATTTGATCAATGCTTGATTATTGATCCGCGTTTGAATGCGGCGATTGAGCGCTTGAAACCGCTGTTGCCTTTGGTTGGGTTGCGCGAAATTAGCCTGCGTTTGAGCACCACCGATGGCACGATTCATGGCCATTTGCTGGGCCAAGGCCAGAGTGGCTGGCGCAGTTGGGCACGCCGCTGGCTGGCCGCCGATAAAACCATTGCTGGCGTTTCAGCGGAGACGCGCGAGGGCTGGATGGCCTTGGCGGGCGCTGAATATTTGTATGAACAACTAGGCAATGTGCGCTTGCGAATTACGCCGACCAGCTTTTTTCAAGCCAATGTTGAGCGCGCGCGCGCAGTTTTGCAGCAGATCGAGCAATTTTTGCCCTTGAATAACACGACGCGCCTGCTTGATGGTTTTTGTGGAGTTGGCACGTTTTTGTTGCCTTTGGCGCATAAAATTGGCCATGGCTGGGGCATCGAAGAACATCCGGCGGCGATTCGCGATGCTCAGGCCAGCGCCAAAGCCAATCAGCTTAACAATTTGACTCTGAAAACTGGCAAGGTCGAGGCAATTTTGCCCCAGCTCAAGCAACAATTTGATTTGGCAATTGTTGACCCGCCACGGCGTGGAGTTGAGCCTGTGGCATTAAATGCGTTAATTGCCGCCGAACCAACCATGATCGCCTATGTTTCGTGTCATCCTGGCACCTTGGCGAGGGATATTAAAATCTTGCAGGCTGGTGGCTATAGCATTCAGCATGCTCAGCCCTACGATTTCTTTCCCCAAACCAGCCATGTTGAGAGTTTGGTGTTGCTAAGCAAACATTAGATCCCCTCACCCCCCAGCCCCCTCTCCCACGAAAACGCGGGCGAGGGGGAGCACCCGTTTTTTACCAAGAAATTGCCGCAGAACCACAGGGTTATAGCCCCTCGCCCGCGCACGGGAGAGGGGTTGGGGTGAGGGGATCTTCACAATGCACCTTGCTTTCACATTTGTTAAAAACCTACCTTTGTAAGGCTGGGGGTGAGGGAACGCTCCACCAAGCTGTTTTAGTTATTTTGCTACCAGCCGAATGTTGGTAATTTCGGAAATATAATCGTGGCCGTTGGCATAAATTTCAAGGTGCGAGATGCGGCGCATATTGCTCAAATCGCCCTTGAGATCGATGGTTTGATCAGTCCATTGGCGGAATGGTAGCTTGATCGAGCGAATATATTCTTTGTTGGAAATGCTGCCTGGGCCTTGATCATCGCGGGCATAGAAGCAATAGGTCGTTGAACCAAGCTGATCAGCGGGATTATAGTAGAAGATGGCGATTGCTAAGGCACATTCTTCGCCAATATCGCCTGCCCGATTGAGCGATTGCTCATAAATTCGCCCAGTAAAGCTCAATTCAAGGTCGCTGTAGGCCGTGGTATCAAGGTCGATCGTTTGGGTAATGCCCGTCCGAAAGCTCTTGGTATGGTCGATGCCCTCGGTACTATCGCGATGGAATTGGGCCACATTGATCAATGGGCGCAAGCAGTTGTTTGGTTGCTCAGTGCTGCGTTGGGCACAACCACCAACAATATAGAAATAGCCATCTTCCTCGGCCTCTGGCGAATACAACGAGCCAAACACTCGCCATGTATCGGCGCGCACAATATCGGTGACCGAAACTGGCACGGTGGCATTATTGTTATATTCTTGGGCGGTGAAGTCGGTAAAATTGCTATCACGGGCCAATTGCCATTCTGCTGGTTTTGGTTGCGATAGGCTGCCTTGGGCAATTTCGAGTTTCTGCTGGTTGCTGATACTGCGGCTTTGGCTGTTATAGGCCAAGGTGATGCCGCCTTGTTCCACCACATATTCGCTAATCGTGGTTTGCTTGAGCCGTTCTTGCTCGCTGGCGCTGGTCGTTGGCGCGTTGGCATCCAACACGCGCACCCGATAGCTGCCCCCGGGCTTGAGCAATGCTTGCTCCACACTATAGCCTGCTTGCTGTACAAACACACTGTAATGCACATCTTGATATTGTTGCGAGGCTTCGGACGCTAAACGCAAGCGCACCAAACCCGATTCAAGCCGTAACGCCACTTCTTGGTTGCGCGAGCTAAATCTGGTGGTTTGCACTTTTTCAAAGATTAGGCTTGTGCCTGGCCAAATATCTAACTTGCTGCCATCGAACAAGGTAACGGTGGCGGCGATGCCAGCGGGCGCTGTGCTGCTGACATTAATTCGATCGCCTTCGTAAATGACGGTTTTGGGTGGTGTTGGCAACTCAGGCTGGACTAAGCCAGCCCGAATAATTTCGATGCCACTGATATAGGTATCGAGCGTGCCTGGCTCTGCTGGTTGAGTGCGCGCAAAGGCCTTGACCCGCCATGCCAAATAGCAACTGCCAGCAATCACAAGGCAAAACGCCAGAAAGCCCAGAATAATCAAACGCCAAGCGATGCGAGTATATTCTTCGGTTGACCGCACGGTCACTCCGCTCATGCCTTATCCCCTTGGGTGCGTAATGAGTTTAAGCGGGCAGCCCTGCTGGCTTCGCGCACTGCATGCGGAATCGTTTGGAAGCGGCTGAGCCAATCGTCCATAAAGCTTTGATAGCGATCTTGCAGAATTGCCTCGCGCGCTTGTTCCATCAAGCGAATTAAGAAGCGCAGATTGTGCAGCGTAGCCAAACGCAGCCCCAGCACTTCCTCGGTGCGGAACAAGTGACGCAGATAGGCGCGGCTAAACCGTTGGCAGGTTGAGCAATCGCAGGTCGCATCGATTGGCGCATCTTCGCGAGCATATTTAGCATTGCCAATATTCAAGCGCCCTTCGGGAATGAATAAAGCTCCGTTGCGCCCCAAGCGGGTTGGCAGCACACAATCAAACATATCAACCCCACGTGCCACTCCTTCGAGCAAATCTTCGGGCGAGCCAACGCCCATCAGGTAGCGTGGTTTGTTGCGCGGCAGCAATGGCGTGGTTTCTTCGAGCATTCCATACATTTGCTCTTTGGGTTCGCCAACGCTCAGGCCGCCAATGCCAACTCCAGGAATATCCTGTTGGGCGATAAAGCGTGCGCTTTCCCGCCGCAAATCGGCCTCAACGCCACCTTGCACAATCCCAAACAGGGCTTGGTCTTCGCGGGTTTTGGCGGCGATACAGCGCAGCAACCAGCGATGGGTGCGTTCCATGGCGGCTTTGGTATAGGCATGGGTGGTTGGCTGCGGCGCACATTCATCGAAGGCCATAATAATATCAGCGCCCAGTTTTTCCTGAATGCCAATTGCACTTTCAGGCGTAAAGCGATGTTTTGAGCCATCGATATGCGATTTGAAGGTTACGCCATCTTCGTCGATTTTGCTATGCGGCCCCAAGCTAAACACCTGAAATCCGCCCGAATCGGTCAGAATCGGCTTGGGCCATTGCATAAAACGGTGTAAGCCGCCCATTTCAGCCACCAAATCGGCGCTGGGGCGCAAATACAGATGATAGGTATTCGATAAGATAATTTGCGAGCCAATTGCTTCGACTTCCATGGGGTCGAGCGTTTTCACCGTGGCTTGCGTGCCAACCGGCATAAAGACAGGCGTTTGAATGGTGCCATGCGGTGTGCTCAATTGGCCCGCCCGCGCCTCACCATCGCTATGTTCAAGGGTGTAAGTAAAGTTATTCATAATGGGCCAATTATAGCGCTATTTTGGCTGGCTGGAAAAGCCGTGTGGATAAGGATTCGGTAACAAAAGCCAATCGGGTGCAAGCCTGATTTCGGCTCCACTCACGACCCGATTGCCAGCCATGGCTTGGGATTGGTAGGCTAGGCCATGTCACTGGAAGTAGCTCTATTAATTTGAAAGGATGGCCATGTCCACATTATCTCCGGCGGCGATTGAGCTTGTGCAACAAACCTTTGCCGAGGTTGGGCGCAATCCCCAACAATTGGTTGAAGCATTCTACGGGCGCTTGTTTAGCTTGGCTCCCGATTTTCGCCCATTGTTTCCTGAGGATATGCGCGAGCAACAAAAGAAATTATTGCAATCGTTGACCTTGGTAGTCAATAATCTCAAAAAGCCCGAAGCGGTTGTGCCTGCGGTGCAGGAGCTTGGGCGACGGCATATTGATTATGGAGTTAAGCCAGAACATTACGATACGGTTGGCGCGGCGTTGGTTTGGGCGCTGGCGCAACAACTTGGCCCGCAATGGAACGCTGAAGTGCAGGATGCATGGGTTGCGGCGTATACCTTGGTCGCCACTGTGATGATCGAAGCCAGCCAAGCCTAATTCAGCGAAAGCGAAAAATCTGCCGCCTGTTCAAGCGGAACGGGCGGCGAGAAGAAGTAGCCTTGGCCAGCTTGGCAGCCAAGTTCGCGCAAAACCTGAATATGTTCGGCGGTTTCGATGCCCTCAGCAATCGTCGCCAGATGCATGGTTTGGGCCAAATTGATAATTGTGCGTACAATCGCTAAGCTACGTTGATCTTCGAGCGCCGCCTGAATAAACGAACGATCGATTTTGATGGTGTTGAGTGGAAAACGGTGTAAATAAGTCAGCGACGAATAGCCAGTGCCAAAATCGTCAATATGCAGCGGCAAGCCCAAATTACGCAGCGCATTCAGAATTGGCTCAGCCCGTTCTGCATGCAATAACGCGCCTTCGGTAATTTCCAAATGCAGCAAGTGGCGCGGAAACTGATAGCGTTCAACCAGCGCTTTAATCGTTGGCAGCAATTGGCTATGCAATAATTGGCGTGGCGAAAGGTTGATCGCCAAGGTCATGTGTTGCATCAATGGTTCAGTTTGCCACTGGGCTAGCTGCTCGGCGGCAACTTCCAACATCCACCAACCCAACGGAATAATCAGGCCGGTTTCCTCGGCAATATCCAAAAATTGACCAGGCGAGCGCAATCGCCCATCGGGGTGTGCCCAGCGAATCAAAATTTCAAAGCCGGTGCAATGCTGTTGCTCAAAATCGATAATTGGCTGAGCAAAGAGCCGAAATTCTTGGCGTTGCAAGGCCAAACGCAAGGCGCTTTCGTTGTGCAGGCGCGTGCTAAAATTGGCGTATAAGGTTTGATCAAAGATTTCGATGCCGCCGCGCCCGGTGTGTTTGGCGCGATAGAGCGCGAGATCGACGTTGCGCATCACGGTTTCAATTGGCATTTCGCTGGTAATTAATTCCAAGCCAATGCTTACATTGCAGAAAATCTCTTGGCCGTTTTCGACCACAAATGGCTCTTCGAACAATTGGCGAATCCGTTGGGCTGCATTGAAGGCTGCGGGCAAATCGGACACACGATCAAAAAAGATTGCAAATTCATCGCCATCGAAGCGCGCCACCACATCGCTGGGCAATTCTAAGCCACGGCGCAAGCGCTGGGCGATGTCAGTCAGCATCGTATCGCCAATGTGATAGCCCAAACCATCGTTGACCATTTTAAATTCATCAATATCGAGCAAAATAATGGCAAAGCTATAATCGTGGTGATGGCGCTGGTATTCTAGGGCGCGCGATAAATGCAATTGAAACGAACGCCGATTGGGCAAGCCAGTCAGCGAATCGTGCAGCGATTGATGATAGAGCGCTTCTTCCATTTGTAGTTGGGCGGTGTGGTCGCGCAAAATCACGATTGCGCCGTTATTTTGGCCTTCGGCGTTGAGTAATGGCGTAACATGCTCGGTAATCGAGGTTGAATGGCCATCACGCGCCCGCAAATAGCGCTCGAATGGCAAGGCTAGCACTGGTTCGTTGCGTAAAGCTGCTTCAATTACCTGAATCGGTTGATCATTGAGGCTACTGCGAATCACTACCACCTGATTAAAATCTTGCTTGATCGCAGCCTGATAATCCCAGCCAGTCATGCGCTCGGCGACCGGATTGATCCACTGAATGTTGCCAGCGCGATCAACCGCTACAACTCCATCGCTGACATTCGCCAACATGGTTTGCATCCAAACTTCAACGCGGCTGAGACGGCGACTTAAGTTGCTGCGTTCAATGATGGTTTTGAGCGTTAGCACAAGACTTTCGGTGCTAATTGGCAAAGTCAAAATATCAATTGAGGTCGGTTGATTGGATGGGTGTGAGTTGGGTTGCTCATTCGCCTGGCTCAAATACAACACCGGAACCGGGCATTCTTGCTGATTGATTTGGGGCAGAAATGCCAGGTTGGCTAAGATTAAATCGATGCTGCTACTGCCGAGAATCTGATTTGCCGCCTGCCACGAGCTAGCTTGGGCCACGCTACAACCAGCAGTGGTTAATTGCCCGCTCAGATCGTGCGTGCTTGGTGCTGAATGGTCAAGCATTAAGATTCGTGGATTGTTCATGGGCTGCACTCCAATAGAAATCACTACGCCAGTGGGTGCTCAGCCCAAGCAGCGTTCGGATCGAATCTGTCGCAATACCATGCCACCGCATCAACACCTATTCTCTAGAGGATTGAGCCACCATTCCATAGGAATTTGGCGAGGAAATGAGCATTACTTGGCTATAGAGCCTCAACCATCGAGAAATTAGCGCCGATTTGGATCGACATTAAGAGACTACTAGCAGCCAAGCGTGGGCCTAAATGTGGATGCGTCAACTTTGACGTGAACTGCGTGGTTCAGCCGCAAATCTAGGGTTTGATCATCTTAGCATAGGCTGTGCCAAAATTTGGGGGGATTTAAGTGGTAGTGTTGCTAGGACTACCACTTTTATAGCGTGATTATTGCTTGAGCATGGGAACGTGCACGTTGCGCTCTTGAGCAACCGCAATTGCTTCATCGTAGCCAGCATCAACGTGGCGTACCACGCCCATGCCTGGGTCGCTGGTCAACACCCGTTCGAGTCGTTGATCGGCTTCGGCAGTGCCATCGGCCACAATCACCATGCCTGCGTGCAACGAATAGCCAATGCCAACGCCGCCGCCATGATGCACACTGACCCAAGTTGCGCCATTAACCGCGTTGATCATCGCATTCAGAATTGGCCAATCGCCAATGGCATCGGAGCCATCGCGCATGGCCTCAGTTTCGCGGTTGGGCGAAGCCACCGAGCCACAATCAAGGTGATCGCGGCCAATCACAATTGGCGCACTCACAACGCCATCGCGTACGAGCTTGTTGAATAAAGCGCCAGCTTTGGCCCGCTCACCATAGCCCAACCAACAAATCCGAGCTGGCAAGCCTTGGAATTGCACCCGTTCTTGGGCTGCGCGAATCCAGCGGTGCAAAGCTTGATCCTCTGGGAACAGTTCGAGCAAGGCTTCGTCGGTTTTGGCAATATCAGCAGGATCGCCGGAGAGCGCAGCCCAGCGAAACGGCCCTTTGCCTTCGCAGAACAAGGGGCGAATGTAGGCCGGCACAAAGCCAGGATAGGCAAAGGCGCGTTCGTAACCAGCAGCTTTGGCCACGCCACGCAAATTATTGCCATAATCAAACACAATCGAGCCAGCATCGGCAAAAGCAACCATGGCTTTAACATGCTCAACCATCGATGCCGTCGATAACTTGACATATTCCTGAGGATCGCGTTGGCGCAATTCGAGCGCTTGTTCAAGGCTCATGCCTGCTGGCACATAGCCTTCAAGCGGATCGTGGGCGCTGGTTTGGTCGGTCACAATATCGGGGCGCACGCCACGAGTATACAATTCGCCAAAAACCTCGGCGGCATTGCCCAACAAGCCAACCGACAGCGCTTTGCCATCGCGCACCGCTTCGTCGACCAAGGTCATGGCTTCTTCGAGCGTATCGACTACAACATCGAGATAGCGCGTATCCAAGCGGCGTTGCATGCGTTGGCGATCGACTTCAACGACCAAGGCCACGCCATCGTTCATGGTGACGGCCAATGGTTGAGCGCCGCCCATGCCGCCAAGGCCAGCGGTCAGCGTCCAGCGCCCGCGCAACGAGCCGCCAAAATGCTGGCGCGCAATCGCGGCCAAGGTTTCATACGTGCCTTGTAAAATTCCTTGTGTACCGATATAAATCCACGAGCCAGCGGTCATTTGGCCATACATCGTCAGCCCAGCTTGCTCCAACTCGCGGAAATTTTCCCATGTTGCCCAATGTGGCACGAGCATTGAATTGGCAATTAGCACCCGTGGCGCGTCGCGATGGCTGCGAAACACCGCAACTGGTTTGCCCGATTGCACCAGCAAGGTTTCATCATCATTCAGCTCTTGCAACGAACGCACAATTGCATCATAGCATTGCCAATTACGGGCCGCCTTGCCAGTGCCGCCATAAACAATTAAATTAGCTGGATCTTCGGCCACATCAGGATCAAGATTATTCATCAGCATTCGCAACGCTGCTTCTTGCGCCCACCCTTTGCACGATAATTCCGAGCCGCGTGGTGCACGCACAATGCGCGATGAAGTCATGAGATGGTACTCCTTGTACACAGGATGATCAGTTGCGCTCTATGATAGTTGATTTTGTTGAAAAGAAGAACATAGAGCAAAGAACATAGAACATAGGGAAAGGATGAGGGATGAAGGATGAAGGCAAAAATGATCGAATTTAACGCAGAGGCGCAGAGGAAATATGGCTATCGGCTATCGGCCAATGTTCGTGCAATTCGTGGCCTAAAAATTAACTTCGCGTTCTTCGCGGTTGCTATTCTTCGTGCTCTTTGTGTCCTTCGTGGATCAAAACGTCCGATCCCCAATAACCGATCACCGATCCCCATTAATATCAATCATTGACAGCGGTAAATTGAAACCGTTACAATAACGACTAAGTGTGCAAGCTCTTGTCAACCTCTAGAAACCGGAAGGACTCCAATGCAGATTCGTGTAGTACAAGGCGCTGTTGCTCAACAAGCCGATGCCATTGTTGTTGTTGGTACGTGGGCGAATGAGGAACTGCCTGCCAGCGTTGCTGGTTTAATTGAAGCGAGTGATTGGTCAGGAAAGTACAAAAAAACTACTGTGCTATACCTTGGCGCACAAGCGACAGGCAATCCCACCTTCGCCAGCCGCCGGGTGCTGTTGGTTGGTTTGGGCAAGCGCGAATTGTGGAACGCAGAACGGGCGCGCGTGATTGGGGCAATTCTGGCCCAACGCATCCGTGATTTGGGCCTGACAAGCTATAGCCTGCCGTTGCTTGGCAGCGAAGTCTTGGGCGTAAGCCGCACGGCTGAGGCCTTGAGCGAAGGTGCCTTGTTGGGCGCATATCGCTTTGATGGCTTTAAAACCTTGCCTGACGATTTCGTGCCCTCAGTTGCCTTAGAACAGGTAAGCTTGGTTGCTGAAGCCGAGCTTGAAGCCGCCGAATTTGGCGCACAATGGGGCATTGCGTTGGCCCACGGGGTCAACTTGGCTCGCGATTTGGGCAACAACCCACCAATCGTTGCCACCCCAACCTATTTGGCCGAAGCCTCGAAAACGATTGCCCGCGACTATGGCATGACCTGTTTGGTGCTCGACCACGAGCAACAACAAGAGCTTGGCATGGGTGCGTTGATTGGTGTTGCCAAAGGTGCTGCCGAGCCAGCCAAGTTTATCGTGTTGGAACACGGCCAAGCCGAGCCAGGCAAACCAACCATTTGTTTGGTTGGCAAAGGCATTACCTTCGATACCGGCGGGATCTCAATTAAGCCAGCTGATAACATGGACAAAATGAAAATGGACATGCAAGGCGCTGGCGCAGTGATTGGCACCATGGAAGCGGTTGGCCGTTTGAAATTGCCAATTCACGTGGTGGCCTTGGTTGCTGCCACCGAAAATATGCCAGGCAGCAATGCCTACAAACCAGGCGATATTCTCAAAGCGATGAATGGCGTAACCATCGAAGTGCTTAACACTGATGCCGAAGGCCGCTTGGTGTTGGCCGATGCGCTTTCCTATGCTCAAAAATACAATCCTGCGGCGATTATCGACCTAGCAACCTTGACTGGTGCTTGTGTGGTGGCGCTTGGCTCGTATGCAGCTGGCGCAATGACCAACAATCAAGCTCTGTTGCAACGGGTGCAACAAGCAGCCGAAGGCTCAGGCGACCGCGTTTGGGAATTGCCATTGTGGGATGAATATCGTCGCCAAGTGCGCTCGGATGTTGCCGACATCAAGAATACTGGTGGCCGCAACGGCGGGGCGATTACGGCTGGGGCCTTCTTGAGCCATTTCGTTGGCGATTATCCATGGGTGCACTTGGATATTGCTGGCGTGGCTTGGACTGAAGATCAACCAAAGGAATACAACCCTAAAGGAGCAACCGGCTATGGGGTGCGCCTCTTGACGGAATTGCTGCGCGAGTGGAGTGGCGTTTCGTTATAGCGGGAGTGTGGTCTATGGCTGGGACAATGCGGGTCACATTTTGGGGTGTGCGCGGTAGCTATCCGGTTCCCGGTCCGGATACTGTGCAGTTTGGCGGTAATACACCGTGTGTTGAAATTGAGGTCAATGGGCATACGATTATTCTCGATGCGGGGACGGGAATTGTGCGCCTAGGCAATGATTTGTTGCGGCGAGCCAAAGAGCGCGGTGGCCCTGTGCGGGCTACCTTGCTGTTTAGCCATATGCACCACGATCATACCCAAGGCTTTCCATTCTTTACTCCGGCCTATGTCGGCACCAGTATCCTGAATATTTTTGGGCCACGGGTGTTCGAGCGCGATCTTGAGGAAACCTTGGCTCACTCGATGCTGCCGCCAAGCTTCCCAATCTCATTGGGCGAAATGAACTCGTTGAAGTTTATGCGCAACATGACCGAAACCGATATTTTGCTCTTCGATCCGAACCAAGATACGGTGACGGTCAAGAATTTTTACCACGATCAGATTGACGATGATCCTGATGTGGTGCAGATTCGGGCCATGCGTTCGTATGCCCACCCCGAAGGTGTTTTTATCTATCGGGTGCAATGGCAGGGCAAAAGTGTGGTCTATGCCACCGACACCGAAGGCTATGTCAATACCGATCAGCGCTTGGCCGCGTTTGCCAACCAAACCGATTTGTTGATCCACGACGCTCAATATAGTGAAGCGCATTATCTCGGCCATAGTGGCTATAACGCCACTCAAGGCTGGGGCCATTCCACGCCCCAAATGGCTTGTGCAGTTGCCAAAGCGGCGCATGCCAAACAGTTGGTGCTGTTTCACCACGAGCCACGCTATAGCGATGCCATGATTCACGAGCTGGAACAAGCGGCGCAGGCAATTTTTGCCAATACAACCGCCGCTTACGAAGGCTTGAGCATCGAAATCTAATTGAACGAACCCAAGGCCAATCGTGGTATGCTGAGGCTGCTACGATTGGCCTTTTTTGTTGATGAGGAATTGGCATGTCTCCACGGCGCGATGTGCGGGTTGAACGCACAGCTCAGATTATTGAGGCAGCAACCAGCTTGTTTGCCCAACACGGCATTGATCAAACCAGCATGGATATGCTGGCCAAGGCCGTTGGCATGAGCAAAGGGGTCTTGTATTGGTATTTCGAGAGCAAGGAAGCGATTATCCTCGCCTTGTTGGAGCAAATGTTTAACCAGCCGTTGCTCGATGTGCAAGCCCTGCTTCAAGCCCCAGTATCAACGGTTGAGCGCCTAACCCAATTAACCACGAACCTCGCCGCAAACTTGGAAGCCTTGCAGAACCTTGTGCCATTGGCCCAAGAATTGTATGCCTTATCGGCGCGCAATAGCAGCGTGCAAAGCTTTTTGAAGGGCTATTTTCAGCGCTATCGGGCCAGTTTGGCAATGTTAATCCAGCAAGGGCTTGAGCGTGGCGAATTCAGTGCAATCGATCCCGACCAATTGGCCTGGCATTTGGCGGCGCTCTACGAAGGCTCAACTATCTTGTGGTTGCTTGAACCAACGCCCCAGCATTTAACCAAGCAATTAAAGGCCGCTTTGCAACTGGTGCTCAAGGCGATTAGCGTGGCCTAAGCGCATTCTGTTTGGGCCGCGCAAAACTACGGTATACTATAGCCAGAGAATACTACTCCATGTAGGAGAACCTGTGTATGGTCTTAGTTGTCGATGATTCGCCGTTTATTCGTGCGTTTGTGGCAGCAGCCCTAGCACGGATCGATGTGGCAACCTGCGAAGCTGAGAGTGTGAGGGCGGCGCGGGCAATCTGTCATAATCTGCCCCTCGATGCAGTGGTGGTTGATTTTGAATTGCCCGATGAGCCAGGTGTGGCGTTGTGTCAGGAGATGCAGCGTTCGAGCAATGTGCCAGTTGTGCTGATGAGTGGCCATAGCGAAGATGACGTGCGTGCGCAATTCCCCGTGCATCAACAACCCTATTTTCTCGCCAAACCCTTTACCTTAAATCAAATTCAAGGACTGATTCGCCAAATTATCGGCGTTGCCTGCTAGCTCATTCTTTGGTATAATGCGCGGCGCACGGGTGGGTCGCATAGTTGGTCGAGTGCGCGGCACTGGAAATGCCGTAGGGTGTCAAAGCTCTCGAGGGTTCGAATCCCTCTCCACCCGCCACCGTACACGCTATGAAGTTTCATGGCGTGTTGTTGTTTTAGCTGGTTGTTGATCCACGAAGAGCACGAAGATCACGAAGAATGAAACCGCGAAGATCACGAAGCGCACGAAGATCGGCTCTAGGCTATGGGCTATCGGAACAATTGTTGTCATTTCAAGCAATCTTTGATAGCCCATAGCCCCATTCATCCCTCATCCTTCATCCTTCATCCCTCATCCTTTCCGTTGGCCACAGATTCCACAGATTGATTTGATTAATATTCCCCAAAAACCAAAGCCAATAGCCAATAGCCAATAGCCTCCGATCCCTTTTGCCTTTTGACTTCTGCCTTTTGACTTCCGCCCTATGTTCTTTGCTCTATGCTCTATGTTCTTCGTTCCATGCTTTACATTTAAGCTCCGCTCGTATATAGTAATAGCACAAATGTTTGTATTTGGAGGATGGAATGAGTACGACTGCCAACGCAACGTTTAGTGTGGTGCAATGGGACGAAAAGCCGTATCACGAGCAAGCTGGCGAGGGCAAAACCACGCGCTCGCATGTCATCTATCGCTATGAAGGCGATTTAGTCGGCGAAAGCACGGTCGAATATCTGATGCACTATCCAGAAGCTGCCGATGCAACCTATGTTGGCTTACAGCGTTTTGTGGGCACATTGGCTGGCAAAACTGGCAGTTTTGTCTTAACCCATAATGGCACTGCTAATGCAGTCGATGTTTTCGATAGCATCGAAGTTGTGGCTGGCTCAGCAACTGGCGAATTGGCTGGCTTGCGCGGTAGCGGCAAACTTGCGCTCAGTGGCCATGCAGAAGGCTATCCATTTGCGCTTGAATACGAATTTGTTTAATTGCTGAAACCTTCGCCCCATCGCCTGCGTACTATGGTCTAGAAGGATCGAGGGTTGAGCATCAGCATTGCCTTGGCTAGTTCTTTTGGCAAGGCGAAAGGAACAAAAGGTCATGGATTGTTCAGCATGTGGCCGTCACAACGAAACAGCAGCGGTATTTTGTATCTATTGTGGTTTTCGGCTTGAAACCGTTAATCAGGCCAAGCCAGTTCAGGCTGCCATTGGCAAGACAATAGATTTACGCCGTGAGTCTGGGCCTGCTGCGCAATCGATTCCTGTTCTGCCCAAGCTTGAGCCAGTTGTGCCACCAGTCGCCGCTGCCCAGCCAATTGCCCCAGTTGCCCGCCCGCGCAAGCAATCAAACGATGGCTTGATGCTGATTGGGATTATCCTGCTTGCGCTGGTCTTTTTTAGCAAGCTCGCTATTCCAACATGGGCGCTGTTTATGATGGGATTTGGCGTGCTTTCACTACGTAAATCGCGCCAGACGGCAGTTTGGATGATTGGAATTCCAATTCTGTTTATGACTGGTTGGTGGTGGGGAATTGTGTTTCTGATCATGTTCAGCAACGATAAATCAAATGGTTGCGGCATGAAACATTCATACAAGCATTAACCAATACCATTTGTGGTATTAATCAATGGCTCTGCTGCATGGCAGGGCTATTGTTTTTTAATGGGCTGCGATCTATACTCGCTAGGTTTTGCTAGGCTCGCTAGTGAATTTTAGAGGAGTAAATCATGGCCCAATATCTGTATGGGGATCGCATTGCAGCCCAAGGGCGTTTGGTGCTTGGGTGCTCGGCAACCTTATTTGATGCAACCCGCAGCAAGCTTTTGCTCACTCGCCGCACCGATAATGGCCGCTGGTGCTTGCCCGGCGGCGCGTTTGATCCCGGCGAATCGGTCAGCGAAGCCTGTGTGCGCGAGGTTTTTGAGGAAACTGGCCTGATTGTCGAAGTTGTGCGCTTGTTGGGCGTGTATAGCAATCCCCATCGCATGGTTCGCTACGCCGATGGCAATCAATATCACGTTGTTAGCCTTAATTTTGAGGTAGCGCTAGTAGGCGGCGAGCTTGGGCTAAGCAACGAAACCACCGAAGTTGGTTATTTCAGCGAGGCCGAAATTGCGACGATGGATATAATTGATCCTCACGTTGAGCGCATGGCCACGATTTGGGCCAACGAGCCAGGCATTACAATTGCCTAATATATGCAAAAAAGCCCCTCGCCCCAGCTTGGACGAGGGGTTGAAGTGAGCAAAATAGCTTATTGCCCCACTTGTTTATGGATACCTTCGCCTAATTCTTCGATAAATTTACGATTGAAGGCTGGAATATCGTTTGGATTGCGGCTTGTGACCAAGCCATTATCGACCACGACTTCGCGATCAACCCATTCAGCCCCAGCATTTTTGAGGTCGCTTTGCAAGGTCGGATACGAAGTCATCAAGCGGCCTTTGACAATTCCTGCATCGATCAGCGGCCATGGGCCATGGCAAATTGCGGCAATTGGCTTACCTGCCTCGGCTATCGCGCGCACAAAATTCAAAACACTCTCTTCACGCCGCAATTTATCGGGGTTCATCACGCCGCCGGGCAACAAAAGCCCATCATAATCGGCGGGGTTCACTTGCTCAAGCGTATGATCGACAGTGACTTCGCTGCCCCAATCTTGGTCTTTCCAGCCGCGAATCGCGCCAGCCTTGAGTGAAATCACATGGGTTTCAGCGCCAGCTTGTTCAAGCGCTGCTTTTGGTTCTTCAAGCTCACTTTGCTCAAAGCCATGGGTTGCAATAATTGCTACGCGTTTACCTTTTAGATGATGACTCATATCACATACCTCCTGTTACACCTTTGTTTTATGCAACAAATGAGGCAAGATTTAGGCCACAGGTGGGTACGTCGGCCTCGATCAATGCTGATCGAGGCCGATTGTGGTTATTTGTTGGGGGCTGCGGGTACGCTGCTTGGTGGTTGCTTACGAAAAAATTTGGCAGCTGCTAAGAATACTTTCGGCGCAAATAAACTTGCTGCCGAGCCAATCATATGAATTGCCCCAACCATGGCGTTGGTGGCGGCGCGATTGCCTGCTGCTGCCATATTCACCTTGTCGCTATACCATTGCAGCACGCGAATTGGTAAAATTGGCTTGTAGGTCGGCGTGTCAGCTAAGCGTGAATCTTCGCTAATTGTGGTGATCCAACCTGATTTATTGCGGCGAGCCAAGGCTTTTTGAAAGCCCAAGGCCCATGGTGCGCTGCCAACACCTTCACGTTGCAGCCATGTGGCCAAGAGTTGGGCGCTGAGCGTCGTGTTGGTAATGCCTTGGCCATAAATTGGATTCAAAGCACACACGCTATCGGCAATGGCAATTAATCCGGCAGGCATCACTGGCAGTTGTTCGTAATGCACCCAGCGATTTTCGGTTTTGGCATAGCCATAGACTTGGCTGGCAGGCGTGAATTTTTGGGTTATTTCGGCCACGAGCGGAGTGCGCATGCGCGCTAGCCAAGCCTCGAACTCGGCGTTATCGGTTGGTGGGCGTTGACTGCCAACGCCGCCAATCGTCAGCAACCATTGGTCGTTTTCAACTTTGAGAAAGGTTGCGCCATGGCGAATATGCGGTGGCATGGGCATGACAAACAGCGCTGGCCAGCCTTGCCAATCGGCGGGAGCGGTGTACATGCGCGTGGCATAGCCAACATCCGATTTATAAATCGTCTCTTTGACGCGGCCAAATTGATGGTGTTCGAGCCATTCGGGCAGTTTCGATGGCCGACCTGCTGCATCGACCACCAAATTTGCTGCAACTTCGCGCTGCTCGCCAGTATCGCGATTGCGCACCTGCACACCAACAACTTGCCGCCCGTGAAACAGCAAATCGGTCACATCGTGGCGAGTCTGAATTTCGATATTGGCAATTTGGCGAATGCGGCCCAAAATTGCTGCATCGAACAAGGGGCGGGTGGCGATAATGCTGCGATAGTTTGATGGCTGTGGTTCAGCCCAGCCAGCGGCAAATAAATAGCGGCAATCGTTCATGAGATCAAGCTCGTTGCCGCCAAGTGCCTTCATATCGTCGCGCAGGTTGGGGAACAGCTTTTCGAGCTCTAGCAGCCCACGCATCAGCAACAAGTGCAATTGACGGCCTTGGGGTACGCCAGCCCGAAATTGCACGCCATCGGGCAAACTATCGCGCTCCAAAATGGTTACTTTGCTATACACCTCGCTCAACACTCGCGCGCTGAGCAAGCCGCCGATGCTGGCTCCAATCACAATCGCATGGTCACGTCTCACAGCACACCTCCCACTAGCTAGAATGCTCGACTTCTATTCTAGGAGTATAGCAAAGCTAAGCCTGCTTGCCTATGCTTAAATGTTGCGCTGCAAGGGCAAATTTGGCACCAACGTGGATACTCTTGGGCGCAGTTTGCTCATCAAAACGGGGATAAATACCCGGGGATGAAACAGTGCTGTTGGATTGCCGATCATATGAATGGTTTTGATGAATTCGCTAAATACGACGTTGCTATACACGCTGGCTTGGTTGATTTGCTCAAAATAGGGAGCCAAAAATTTGCTGGCTAAGGGGCGCTTGAAATTTGGATCATAGCGAGCATCCTCGCCGCTGGCCATTTCCCAAGCAAACTGATTGCTTTTGGCCAAATCGTGCTGAAAGCGCTGGACCCAGGCTGCCGAGCCACGATCTTGCTCTTTGAGCTTTTGGCCAAGCAAAATTGCGCCCAGCGTGGCGGTGCTAATGCCTTGGCCATACATTGGATTGAAGGCACAAACCGCATCGCCCAAGGCCACCACGCCTGCGGGCAATTGCATGCGCTCGTAGTGGCGTTGGCGATTTTCGGTGCGGGCATAGCCGCTGGTGGGGCTAAGTGGCTGGGCGTTGCTGAGCAAATCGGCCAAAATTGGCGAGGGCAATTCGCGTAGCCATTGCATAAAGCCAGCTTCATCGGTTGGTGGCTTGGCTTGATTAACACCACCGCCAGTCACAATCCAACGATTGCCCTCAACTTCGAGCAAAATCGCGCCTTTGGGAGCGCTTGGCGGCTGTTGCATCACAAACAGGCCTTTCCATTCGTTCCAGCCTTCGGGCTTGGCGTAGATGCGCGAGGTATAGCCAAGTTTGGCATCGAGCACAGTTTCGCTGACCGCGCCACACCCAAGCTCGGCCAGCCATGTGGCTAATTTGGAGCTACGCCCGCTGGCATCAACCACTAAATCGGCGTATAAGCTTTTTTCGCTGCCATCTTGGCGATTGCGCGCTTGCACGCCTTGAATATGTCGCCGATTGCCGATTAAATTGATCGCATCGTGTTGGGCAAAAAACTGAATCTTCGGGTTTTGCAGCAAGCGGCGGCGAATTGCCCAATCGAATAATGGGCGGGTAGCCGAGAGGGTTTTTAATTCGGTTGGATGCGGCGTTGTCCAGCCATTTTTGAGATAGTAGTGGCAATCGTTGACAATATCAAACAATTGCGCACCGAGATCTTGGAGTTCTTGATTAATGCCGGGAAACATAATTTCCAGCTCGCGCGCGCCACGAATCAAGAGCAGATGAACGTGACGACCTTGGGGCACGCCTGCCCGAAAATCGCCGCCCTCAGGCAAACTATCACGTTCAAGCACGCTCACACGGCCATAATGTTGCGACAAAATATGCGCCGTAACTAATCCGCTGATGCTCGATCCAATAACAATCGCGTGATCTTGCAGCATTGTAGAACTCCTTGGTTATTGGTTGTTGATCGTATTGTCGCTGGTGTGATATTGGTGGTGGGTTCGCTGCTGAATGACGGGAACGTTGGTGCAATACTGTGGTGCGAGCTTGGTCATTTCATGCAGCAACCAAAATTTTGATTGCTGCATAGTAGCATACATAATTTGTTTTGTACGGTTTTTTTTTAGGCTAGAAAGGCTTGGTTGAGTAGGTCATTTGGACACTCAAGTTGGGGTATTTGGTGGAATTTATTAGCATAGAGGCTGCTGCGCAGTTGTTCGCCAAGCTCGGCATAGCTGATTTGGGGCTGCGTACTCAAAATAGTGTTCAAGAAGAAGCTCATTGCGCCGTGGTAGGTTCCGCCAAAGTTGGCATCGGCGGCAACTTGCTCTGCTTTACATGCAGAAATCAGCACCAGATTTTCGTGCTGCGGGCGTTGGCCAAAGCGTTGTTTTTGCAACGAACCAAGCAATTCGCCAGCAAACTTGGCAATTTCAGCGGGGTCGCTGTTGCGTTGTTGAAGATCGCGAATCTGTTGGCTGACGGCAGCAACTTGGTTTTGTTGGTAGGCAGCTTTTTTGGCTTTAATTGCAGCGTAGACCTCATCGGCTGGGGTTAATGTGCGATAGCGAATATCGGCAAACGGGTCTTTGCTAATCGTGCCCGAATGGCAACAATCCATCAGCAAAATGAGCCGTGTGGTGCCTAAAAATCCTTGGTACAGCTCGGCCAAATGATCGTCGGTCAGCACGCCAGCACTGAGATAATCGATTGGAGCCAGACATTCATCAGCCCCATCTGGTTCGTCGCCATTTTGATCTGGCTGCGGCAGGCCATGGCCAGCGTAGTGAAAGATGCGCACTTCTGGTTGGCCATCGTTGAGCGGCTCGGCCAGCCAGCGCAGATTGTCGATGATTGCTTGGCGGGTGGCATCTCGATCGCTGATGAGCCGTAGTTGATCAGCGGCAGCACCATGCTGGGTTTTGAGCAGTTCGCGCACGGCAGTTACATCGTTGACACAGCCCTTGAGTGGCCGCTCGCTATACGTATTGATTCCTACAAATAAGCCACGCATACCCATTGCTGCACGCTCCTCAGATAGTTATTTGGCTATTATTGATGCCCTCACCCCCAACCCCTCTCCCACTGAACGCGGGCGAGGGGAGCACGTTTGGGTCAACATGCCACAAATCTCGCACTCCCATTGAACACAGGCGTAGTGAGCATGCTTGGCTGGCTACGCCATAATGTACTCTTGGTTAAGTGAAATGATTCATTTCACCTATGCCTTACAGTAGTTTCCTGATCGTGCCATGTCAAGCCTAATCAACCTTATAGCTCAGGATTATGGCTCAAACACAAGGTTTGCCAACATGGCTTGGTGATAATTGGCAAAAACGTCAGTAATTCGCTGGCCCATGGATCAATACTATCGATTTCGTAGCGCAGGCTTTGATAGCCATTGTGCTGGGCGAATTGCACGGTTTTTTGCAATAATGCGCGAATGATCGCTGCTTGCTGATCGCTATAGTCATCGTCAACCCCGATTAAGCCTTGTTCGAGGGTTTGGGCAGCTGTTGAATGATAGATGCAATTGAAGCCGACAAGCTGAGCAGCAGCATAAACGACAAATGACGCTGCTTGATGAATATCGCTCAAGAACGCGGTTTGGGCTGCGAGTGTATCTTGGCTGGCTGGGTTATAGCTATGGCTGGCCTGATAACAGCTAGTGATTAAATTGAGCAGCGATTCGGGTTGGTTGCTGCTTAAATAGGTTTCAAACGAAGCAATTGTTAACTCCTGCTCTAGCTCAAGCTGGGGAATTTCAAGCACTACCAGTGAAAACTCACCGAGATAGGTATTTTTAATCATCTGGAAGCCTTGCGCGTGCAAAAAATTCAGCGTGGATTGAGCATGGCTCCAAGTTGCGGTTTGCAGCTTGCGGCCTTGAATAATGCTGGTTTGAGCGATTAACTGGGCATACAGCAGCTGGTCGATGTTGGCTTGTTGATAGGCAGGATGGATGTGAATGCCAACATAACAATGCTTTGGATGAAAGCGATTATTCCAGAGACTGCCGATGCCAACCAACTGCTCCTGCTGCCAAGCGCAAAGCGTTAGTTCGCTCTGCGAGCCAATTCGATAATAGCCGATTGTATCGGGATCGTCGGGCCAACACTGCTGCATCAGCTGGTCGATGGCTGCTTGATTCGCCGCCTGATAGGCTTGAATTGCCACTACTTGAGGTGAGATTGCCATGGGTTAGCTCCTCGATAATTCAGCCTTAGAGATGATCGCACCGATTAAACCACATTTCGCATGCTGCCGAAGAGCAATTGATCATAACCCAAGCGTGCGACATGCAAAAGCAGCATAATCAGGTACAATAGGCGCAGACGGGAGCAAAGAACCTAGCTGTTCTTTGCTCCCCTTTTGCGAACAATGGAGGACAAACGGCGTGAGCGCAGAGCAACGACCAATTGTGATTGGGGTCGCTGGTGGAACTGGATCGGGCAAGACCACGGTTTCGCAGGCGATTCTTAGTCGCGTCGGGCCATCACGAATTGCATTTTTACAACATGATTCCTACTACCGTGATTTTGCTGAGCTTTCGTTTGAAGAACGCTTGCTGGTTAATTTCGATCATCCTGATTCACTGGATAGCAATTTATTGGCAGAGCACGTTGAAGCCTTATGCAATGGCCAAACCATCGAAGTGCCAATTTACGATTTTACCCGTTATGCGCGACGGCCTGAGGTAATGCATGTGCAGCCACGGCCGGTGATTTTGGTCGAAGGCATTTTGATTTTTGCTGAAGCTGTGTTGCGCCAATGCATGGATGTGAAAATCTATGTTGATGCTGATGCAGATTTGCGCTTTATTCGGCGGCTCAAACGCGATATTGCCGAACGTGGCCGCTCGATCGAATCGGTGATTGAGCAATATACCAAAACCGTGCGCCCAATGCACCTTGAGTTTGTCGAGCCAACCAAGCGCTATGCTGATATTATTATTCCGCGTGGCGGCCTCAATGCCATCGCCATCGATATGGTGATTGCCCGCGTCGAGTATTTGCTGGCTGAGAGCGAAAAATTAAGTATGCAGGATGAGCAGAGAGCATAGAGCATAGAACATTGAACATAGGGGTCAGGGATCAGGGGCTAGGGGTCGGGGATAGGGTGTCAGGATTTAAACGCAGCGGCGCAGAGGAACGATGGCTATGGGCTGTTGGCTATAGGCTATCGGGGAGCAGCATCAACATTAAAGCCTACCTTCGCGGCCTTCGCGCTCTTCGCGGTTTCAACCCTTCGTGGATCACAACTCCTGAACTCTGACAACCTATCCCTAGCCCCCATTATATACGGAGGAACATGCATGCAGCGCCGACAATTGATGATAATTGCAACTAGCCTGACGCTGCTTTCGGCGAGCGTTGGCTTGAGTTTGGCTCGGACGAATAGCTTGTTGGATGACCCTGATTGTAGCGTAAGCGATTGTACATTCTTGCCATTGATCTTGAAAAATTCGAGTGAGATCACGGCATTGCCAAGCGCAACGCCAACCGCATTCGGCGTAACAGTTTCGCCAACCGCTGAGCCAAGCCTAACGGCGACGGATACTCCGTTGCCAACCAACACGCCAACGGATGTACCAACTGCAACCAGCATTCCAACTAACACGGCAACGGATGTGCCAACTGCAACTAGCGTTCCCAGCAACACGCCAACGGATGTGCCAACCGCAACCAGCATTCCAACTAACACGCCAACCAATGTGCCAACCTCAACTAGCGTTCCCAGCAACACACCAACCGAAACAAGTACCCCGACCAACACCAATACGCCAACCAACACGGCAACCGCAACCAGCACGATCACTGCTACGCCGCGACCACCAACAACTACGCCAACCACGATTGTCGGCACTGCCACGCCAACCACGCCCGCCAACTTCACGCGGATTGTTTGGTCGACTGCTGTGCCAACGCCGTTTAGCTATCCTTTTGGCGCAGTCGAAGCCCAAGGTGCGGTTGTCGGCGGCAAATTGTATGTCTTTGGTGGTTTCGGCCAACCTGGCTTATCGGGCGATACGCCTTCGCGCTTGTCGAATGTCTACGATCCTGTTGCCAATACTTGGACGGCGATTGCGCCCTTGGAACGGGGTCTGACTCACGTTGGCACGGCGACTGATGGCCAGAAAATCTTCTTTGTAGGTGGCTATATCGAAGATACAGATGGCATTGGCCAAATTTTTGGCTCGCGGGTTTCACGCTATTACGATACAGCCACCAATAGCTACACCAACTTGCCGGTGATTCCAATTCAACGCGCCGCTGGCCAGTTGTATTATTTGGATCGCAAGTTGCACTATGTTGGCGGAACCTACTACAAGCAGGCAGATGTTGGCACCCACTTTGTGCTCGATTTGAATAATTTGGCGACTGGCTGGGTAACCCAAACCAACCAATTAACTTATGCTGAATTGCCAAACCCGCGGCAGCATGCTGGTGGCGTGGTGCTTGATGACAAGCTCTACTACATTGGCGGCCAACATGGCCACGATGGCAGCTTAACCGTCGATAACGATGTGCATCGTTATGATCCTGCAACCAATGCGTGGGAGCAATTGGCCGATATTCCCTTGGCATTGAACCATATTAGCCACTCGACGGTAGTGCTTGGCGGCAAGATTTTCGTCTTTGCTGGCCAGACAACCAATGGTACAAAACATAACACGATTTATGTGTATAATCCGGCGACCAATACGTGGGCGCAGATGCCCAATAACTTGCCAGCAACCCGCTATTCGGGCATTATTGGCGAGATTAATGGCACGCTCTATTTCACAACTGGCGGCGGAACCACCAGCTATCGTGGAATTCCCACACCCTAAATTCTTTTGTCAGGGCGTTGGTCGAAACTGCGACCAACGCAAACGCTATGACCATCAACATCTATCCAATTCCGCGTTTGCTCACAACCAGTCCGTATCTGGATTTGTTATATGATCCATTTGTTGCTTGGCCTGAGCTACGGATTATGCGCCAGCCGTTTGCTCAAAGCTTGCGCGCTGGCTTGCTGGGGCGTGATCAGCGCGTTTTGCATTGGCATTTTTTCGATGAATTGACCCAGCGTCCGAGCCAAAGCGCAACCGCTTTGCGCAGTATGAGCTTTATTGCGCTTTTGCGTTTGCTGCGCTTGCGTGGCGCAAAACAGGTTTGGACAGCGCATAACTTAGAGCCGCATGAATTGCGCCATCCTGCTTGGGCTAAGCGTAGTTACCAAGCTATGATTCAAGCGGCTGGCCAAATTATTGTTCATTCACAGGCTGCTGCCCAGTTAATCGATCAACGCTATCAGGTTGCGGCAAAAACCACGGTTATTGCCCATGGGGCGTATATCGGTTTTTATGGCCCGCAATTGCAACAAACTGCCGCCCGCGAGCGATTACAGCTCAAGCAAAACGGGTTTTTAGCAGTTAGCTTGGGCACACTGCGCCCCTACAAAGGCGTAGAATTATTAATTGAAGCTTGGACTGCCGAACTTGGACAATTGGAGATCGTCGGAGCAGTCAAAGACCCATTGTATGTTCAGCAATTGCAGCAGCTTGCAACGAATCCAGCGATCACGATTCGGCCAGATTTTATTGCCGATGCGCTGTTGCCTGCATGGTTTGCAGCGGCGGATGTAGTGGTCTTGCCGTATCGCAAAACATTAACCTCGGGTATGTTGTTGGCAGCGCTGTCGTATGCTCGGCCAGTGGTTGCGCCCGATTTGCCGCCAGTGCGCGAGTTGATTCGCGAAGGTGAGAATGGCTTTTTGTTTGAGCCAAATAATGTAGCGAGTTTATCCTCCGCCTTGCAACGTGCCGCCGCGCATCCCAATCGTCAAGCCTTGCAGCAAAACGCCTTGCAAACGGTTCAACATTTGGATTGGGCACAGCTTGCGGCGCAAACTGCTGATGTGTATCGGCGCTTATTCGAGAAGAATCCATGATTTCAGGCCAAATTTCGATTATTATTGTGAGCTACAACAGCGTCGAATTGCTCCCAGCCTGTTTTGCGAGCCTTGCCACCACCAACGACGACAACTATCAATTAATCGTCGTCGATAATGCGTCGAGCGATGGTTCGGCAGAACTGGTGCGCCAACACTATCCGCAAGTCACGCTGATCGCCAATCAACATAATCATGGCTTTGGCGCGGCATGCAACCAAGGCATGGAAGTCGCGACTGGCGAATATTTTGTATTTTTCAATCCCGATGTGCAAATAACTCCCAACTGGCTGACGATTTTGCGCCAACATTTGCACGAACATCCACAGGCCGCGATTATCTGCCCAACCACCTTGTATCCAAACCAAGCGCCACCAACGCGTCAAGGCGTGGCAATGACGGCAGCGGTTCCTGGTTGTGCGCTGCTGTTGCGGCGGAGCGCATGGCAAGCAATTGGCGGCTTCGACCCCAAGATTTTCCTGTATTGGGAAGATACAGAGCTTTGCTGGCGAGCATGGTTGTTGGGTTGGCAGGTGCTCGAAGATTTCGAGGCGTTGGTTGTGCACGAACGTGGTGGCAGCGGCGGCGGCCAGCGTTGGTTGGTCGAAAGCAGCAAAAATGGCTTGTATAGCTACCTGAAGTTGCGGCCATGGTCGGCGGTTTTTGGCTATAGCGTGCGCATGCTGGCCAAAACCGTGATTGTGAGTCTGCGCCAGCGCAATTTGGCCATGTTCAAGCTTTGGATTTGGCACCTAAAAAATCTCAAGCAGACGCTGGCAACCCGCCGCGCAATCCAAGCCCAAGTCACTGCCGATCGCAACGCGGTCGAGCGGTTGATCAAACAGCATCTAGCGCGCGGCAAGCGGGAACGCAATGCAAGGATGAAGGATGAGGGATGAAGGATGAGTAAGAACATAGAACATAGAACATAGAACATAGAATATTGGGTTCGGGGGCTGGGGATTGGGGGATTGCGCTAACGGACAGTTTTTCGTGCAATTCGTGGCTAAAGAATCGTGCTTCGCGTCCTTCGTGTCCTTCGCGGTTTCAACCCTTCGTGCGCTTCGTGTCCTTCGTGGATCAGCATTTAACGCAGAGGCGCAGAGCGATTGAAGGATGAAGGATGAGGGATGAGGGATGAAGGGATATGTGCTCCACATTGAGCTTGACGTTCTTCGCGATCTTCGTGCTCTTCGCGGTTTCAATCCTTCGCACTCTTCGTGGTTTCAACCCTTCGTGGATGAATGCTGGATGCTGCTTAGTATTGAGGAGAATTTGATGAATATTACGATTGTTGATGGTTTTGCCCCAACCAACGAGCAAGCAGTCGCGGCCTTTGAACAAGAGTTGGGTTGTCGCTTGCCAGAAGATTATCGCGCATTTTTGCTTGAGCACAATGGCGGCCAGCCTGAGCTAACAGTTTTTAATATGCATAGTAACTTGATGCCCGATGATCAAAGTATAATCCACTATTTTTTATCCTTAGACCCAGCAGCGGAATCCTCTGAAATTCGTCAAGTAATCAGAACCTATACCAAATATGAGACCCGGATTCCAGCAGAGCTTTTGCCAATTGCTCACGATCTTGGGGGTAACCTGATTTGCCTAGGAATTCGTGGCGAGCAGCGCGGCAAGGTCTATTTTTGGGATCATGAATTTGAGCTAGAGGCCGAAGAGATGGGCGATCTTTACTACAATGTTTCGTGTTGCAGCCCTTCATTCCAAGCCTTTGTTGAAAGTTTGTTGCCAGAATCGATACTAGACGATGAGTAAGAATCGAAAGTCAAAAATCAAAAGTCAGAAATCAGGAAGAACATAGAATATTGGGGCTGATGGCTTGGGGCTATAGGCTGTCGGAGATTTCCTGCAATGGCAACAATTGTTCCGCTAGCCAAAAGCCAAAAGCCTCATCCCCTTCGTGCTCTTCGTGTCCTTCGTGGATCAAATTCTTAACGCAGCGGCGCAGAGCGATTGAAGGATGAAGGGATGAAGGATGAGGGATGAGGGATGAAGGGATATGCGCTCCACATTGAGCTTGACGTTCTTGCGATCTTCGTGCTCTTCGTGGTTTCAATCCTTCGTGCGCTTCGTGTCCTTCGTGGATCAATATCCCTTCATTCTTGCGATAATGGTACAATAGCTGCGGGCGCAAGCCCTTCTGAATGTTTATCACCATGGTGCTGACAACCTATGTCCACAATATTGCTGGTAGAAGATGAAGCCCTGCTCGCCGATACGCTGCGTTACAACCTCGAACGCGAAGGCTATACCGTGCTTTCTGCTTCCGATGGAGTTACTGGGCTTGATTTGGCTCGCGCTGAACAGCCCGATTTGTTGATTTTAGATGTGATGCTACCTAAGCTCGATGGCTTTTCTGTCTGTCGAATTTTGCGCCGCGAAACCAATATTCCAATTATGATGCTCACCGCGCGCCAAGATGAGGTCGATCGGATTGCTGGCTTGGAATTGGGCGCTGATGATTATGTGATTAAGCCATTTAGCCTTGGCGAATTGCTGGCTCGTGTGCGCGCAATCTTGCGCCGAACCGATCGCCAACCAACCGGCGTTGAACGCGAATTGCTGACCGCTGCCAATCTCAAAGTTGATACTGGCAGCCGCCGTGTGTTTCGCGATACCAACGAAATTACCCTCGCCCAAAAGGAATTTGATTTGCTGGTCTGTTTGATGCGCAACCGTGGCATGGCGCTCTCGCGCGATTTGCTGCTCGAACGGGTTTGGGGCTACGATTTCCCAGGCGATTCGCGCACGGTCGATGTGCATGTGCGTTGGTTACGCGAAAAAGTCGAGCTTGACCCAAGCAACCCAATTTATATCCAAACAGTGCGTGGCATTGGCTATCGCTTCAATGATCAACTCAGTCGTAGCGAGCGCAAAAACTAATGATCTGGATTGTGTTGTTGGCGGTGACGACGATCATCGCGCTGATTTGGGGCTGGCGTGGGCAACGTAATTTGCGCCGCGAGCTGGCCTATTTACGCAATCGGCCTGTGGTTGCGCCGCCGCCACCAGCCGATCCATTTAACCAGTTGTTTCGCACGCTCAGCGCCGCGCTTGATGCAGGCGTGATTGTTGTCAATGATGGCCGTACCATTCGTTATTGTAACGATGTTGCGGCCAAATTATTTGGGGTCAGTGCCAGCGCCGTGCTCAACCATAGCGTTATCACCTTGGTGCGCGATTATCAGGCCGATACGATGATAGAGCAATCGATTCGCCGCCGCGACCCACAACAAGTTACCTTGCAACCAGTGCTTTCCAATCGCACAATTCGGATTTGGTGTGAGCCAATGCCCGAAAGCGGTGCGTTAATTCTGGCCCGCGATTTGACCCAACTGAGTTTGTTGGAACGCGCACGCCGTGATTTGGTGGCGAATGTATCGCACGAATTGCGCACACCACTAGCTTCAATTAAGCTTTTGGTCGAAACCTTGGCAACCCAGCCGCCGCCAGAGTTGGCCCAACGTATGCTTGGTCAAGTCGATACCGAGCTTGATGCGGTGATGCAGCTGGTCGATGAATTGCACGAACTTTCGCAAATTGAGTCTGGGCGCACGGCCTTGCAATTGCAGCCAACCGCAGTCAGCACGATTGTTGAACGCGCACATGATCGAATTCAGCCCCAAGCCAAGCGCAAAGATCTGCGGGTTGTGGTAACGATTGCCCCAGATTTGCCCGAAGTCTATGTTGATCGCGATCGAATTAGCCAAGTGTTGCTCAATTTGTTGCATAATGCGGTCAAATGGACTGATGCTGGCGGCACGATCACGATTGAGGCAGGCTTGCGTTCGCGGGCTGAGCTTGGCCATCATCTCAGCCGCATGTTGGAGCCAAGCAATCGCTGGGTGACTATGGCGATTCACGATACTGGCGCGGGAATTCCAGCAGAGGCGATTCCACGGATTTTCGAGCGTTTCTACAAAGTTGATCGGGCACGAACTCGTGGGGTTGGTGGCACGGGCTTGGGCTTGGCCATCGTCAAACACTTGGTCGAAGGCCATGGTGGCGTGGTTTGGGTTGCCAGCAGCGAAGGCCGTGGCAGCAACTTTACGGTGGCGCTGCCCGTCGTTGAAGATGAATAATTGTGTGATTTGAGGGAAATCATGACCGCGTTGAATGTGCAAACATGGGCCGAACAGTTACGCAACCAAGTTGGCCAAGTGGTGGTGGGCAAGCAAAATAGCGTCGATTTATTGCTGACAGCCTTATTGTGCGAAGGCCATGTGCTGCTGGAAGATGTGCCAGGCGTTGGTAAAACGACCCTGATTCGAGCACTTGCCCAGAGTCTCGATTGCCAATTTCGGCGGGTGCAATTTACTCCTGACCTCTTGCCAAGCGATGTAACGGGCCTGAATTTCTACAATCAAAAACTGAGCGAATTTCAGTTTCGGGCTGGGCCGCTATTTGCCAATATTGTGCTGGCCGATGAAATTAATCGCGCTACGCCACGCACCCAATCGGCGTTGCTCGAAGCCATGGCCGAAGCCACGATCACGATCGATGGCGAAACGCATCAATTAACGCGGCCATTTTTGGTGTTGGCAACCCAAAATCCAATTGAGCTTGAAGGGACGTTTCCCTTGCCCGAAGCGCAACTCGACCGCTTTTTGCTGCGGGTCAATTTGGGCTATCCCAGCGAAGCCGAAGAACATGCAATTATCCAACGTTTTAATCAGGGCGATCCATGGGTTGCCATGCAAGCGGTGAGCAATCAGGCGCAGCTGTTAGATGCAATTCAGGCAGTGCGCAGCGTGCATCTGAGCGACGCAGTGCGGCAGTATGCAATTGCAATTGTGCGTGCAACCCGCGAGCATTCAGAGATTGAGCTAGGAGCTAGCCCGCGTGGCTCGTTGGCATTGACCCGCGCTGCGCAGGCTTGGGCATTAATTCATGGCCGCGATTTCGTGCTGCCTGATGATGTTAAACAATTGGTGCCAAGTGTTTTGGCCCATCGCCTCATTTTAGGCGCTGAGGCTCGTTTGGCGCAACGCAGCCCAGAGAAAATTTTGGCCGATATTGTCAAAAGCATTGCCACGCCAGTTGAGGAACGCGCATGAAAGGGCGGCGAGCAGGCTTATTTAGCTTGGTTGTGCTCTTGATTATTGGCTTGCTGACCGATGTAATTCTGCTGCCATTGGTTTGTATGCTGGGCATTATGGCGCTCGCAGCGGTAGAATTATGGGAATGGCGCATGTTTGCCCATGTTGAATATCAGCGTGAGCTTGGCCATACCCATCTTTTCCCCGATACCACGACTAGCCTAAGCCTGACCCTGAGCAACCGTAAATTTTTGCCCTTGCCATTCGTCAATTTGCACGATTTAGTGCCTGTTGGGATTCAGATTGAGCAGATCGAAACCCAACCTGCTGCTAGCCCCAATTATCGCATTTTAGCCCGCGCGTTTGGCTTGAGCAGCTATCAACAAGTGACCCGCCAATATACAATTCGCTGCCCACAGCGTGGCTTGCATCGTTTTGGCCCTGCCAATCTGAGCGCCAGCGATCCGCTTGGCTTGAGCATGAGCCGCGCCACAATTAACGATATTGATCGTTTGATCGTCTATCCGCGCTTGTTGAAAGACCCTGAATTGGGCATGTCCTTGCGTGAGTTGTTGGGCACAATTCGCGCCTCGCAACGCTTATTGACCGATCCAGTTGTGCCGATTGGCATCCGCGATTATACCCAAAGCGACCCGCTGAAAAGCATTCACTGGACAGCAACTGCGCGGCGTGGCCAATTACAAACCAGAATTTACGAGCCAGTAACTGCATTAACTGTGATGTGCATTGTCGATATTGAAACGATTGTGCCTGCCTATCTTGGGGTCAATAAATTCCAAGGCGAACGCTTAATTAGTATGGCGGCGACGGTTTGTAGTGCGTTGCATAAAGCTGGGCATGCGGTTGGCTTATGGTCGAATGCAGCCTTGGTCGAAGGCAATACAGCGGTGCATTTACCGCCCAGCCGCAGCCTCAAACAGGCCAGTGCAATTCTCGAAGTGTTGGCGCAAATGTCGCTCTATTCGCGGATTGAAATTGCTAAATTTATTGGGCGTGAGCAATCGCGCTTGCCTTTAGGTGCAACGGTGTTGCTGATTAGCGTTGTTGATACGCCTGCTCATCGCAGCGCATTGACCCATTTGCGCGAATATGGCTATGCGCCGGTGTGGCTGTATTTGGGCGAACATGCACCCAAAGTCGGCGGCATAAAGCTGATTCATAGCTATCAGAGGGAGCCATGATCAATCGTCAACGCGCTAAATTATTAATTTTGCTCAGTGCCTGCATTGCCTATAGCAGCCTAATGAGCCTTGTGCTCAACAGCTTTGATATTGTTGGCGACAACGCGAGCGCTGTGTGGCGGTGGCCAGTTTTTTGTTTTGGCTTGATCGTCATGGTGAGTGTGCGTATGCGGTTACGCCAACGGGGCGCGATTATTGCCGCTGCTGGGGTGATTGGGCTGAGCATGCTTGGCTGGCTTTGGTCGCGCACTGAATTCAGTGGCCAAGAATTGGTTTTGAGCGGCTTTGGGGTGAGCTTTTTGATGTCGCGGGCAATCAACGCCGATCAATGGAATCACGATTGGTTGCAACAGCTGTTTTGGCGTGGGCTTGGCTTGTTGGTGGCATTTGTGGCCTTGGGGCCAGTCATGACCCGTGGCGCACTTGAAGAAGCTAGCATCATCCAGCTGTTTGTTGCTCAAGCCTTGGGCTTTGTCGCGGCCTGTTTATTTGCGATGATGCTTGATCAAAGCAACCAAGCAGAGTTGCAAACTCCGCCAATGCTTGGCTGGAGCAGCTTGTTTACCGTGTTAATTATTGGTATTCCGCTGCTGCTTTTTGGGCTTGTCGATGGCCAACGCAGCCTTGTTGGGCTGATTTTTAGCACGTTTATTGATGGATTGGTGCTGATTGTTGGTGGTATTGGGATTGGCTTGTCGTGGCTGGTTGGCTTGCTGATTCCTTCATTCAAGCCCAATCAACGCCCGCCGGAACAATTCGCTATGCCCGAAGCTGTCGATCCTTCAACGCTTAAACCAGAGGAAACCAGCAAAATAAGCTCGTTGCTTGGCGATATGCTGACGATCAGCGTGGCCTTGATTGGTGTGCTGATGATTTGCTGGTTGATCTATCTTGTGCTGCGCTGGCTACGCGAGCTTGAAACCCGAGCAGCTGTGCCAGGCGAGGCTGTGGTCGAGCAATCGATTTGGTCGTTTGATAGCTTACGCGAGCAGATTTTAGAGCGTTTTCGGCGCAAAAAACCTTGGAAGTTTGGCGCTGATGATCCACAGCGCCAGAAAGTGCGGCGGGTGTATACCAAATTTTTGGAGTTTGGCGAAGATCATGGCCAGCCACGAGGCAAGCATCAAACAGCCCACGAATATGGACGTGGTTATGCTCAACGCCAGCCCAATAGCGAGCCAGCAATCGATGAATTAACAGCTATCTATACCCAAGCCCGCTATGCAACCGAGCTTGATCCAGCGGCCTTAGAACGCGCCGAACAAGCATTAAAAAACATTCAAAAAAACCAGCCTTAGCCCCGCCATTGCACGCTATGCCATAAGGCAAATTGGTTGGGAATCGTTTGTGGTTTGCTGGTCGCCAACATCATCGACAAGGCGGGATAGCGTTCGAGCCATGCGCTAATCCACGTTGACCAACGCTGTTGCTCGTTGGGCTTGAGTTGGTCCCAACCTTCGATTAATAACAGCCATACGCCAGCGGCCAAACCACGTTTAACCACCAATTCGTTGATTGCAAAGCCAAGCTGTTCCATCTGTTGATGCAGCAATTGCAAGGGTTGGATTGAGTGGTTTGCTGCTTGCTGAACGCGGTAGAGTAAGGGAACATAGGCGGTTGGCAGTTGTGCGCCGCGTGCCCATTGTAAGCAGAGTTGGCGCATAGCGAGCGAGCGTGAACCTGGCTCGATCAAGGCTAAACGGGGTGTTTCACGCAATGCATCGCGCAAGGTCATCGAAGGGCCGCCTTCGACCTGCTGAAATTGCAGCGGCAAGCGTTGCAGATGTGGCAACAACGGTTGCGAACCAACCAAGGCCTCGCCTTCGAGCAAGTGATGGCGATAGCGCCGAATCTGCCGCCCATCACGCAGGCGAGGCAGGAAGTTAAGGCGAAATGTTGCAAGGGCCATGGCCGTGCCTCCTAAAACGATAGCTGTGCGGTTTAGCCTACGCTTTGGCTAGCACGCATTCAAGCAGTTA
The DNA here is from genome assembly GCF_042688385.1 of Herpetosiphon sp. NSE202. Taxonomy (NCBI): domain Bacteria; kingdom Bacillati; phylum Chloroflexota; class Chloroflexia; order Herpetosiphonales; family Herpetosiphonaceae; genus Herpetosiphon; species Herpetosiphon sp. NSE202. Next base: position 713,016 of record NZ_JBHUPY010000001.1, read on the forward strand.
AGGTTACAATGCGATGACGGGACGAAAGGATGAAGGATGAGGGATGAAAGCGAGAGCATAAAACAGAGAGCATAGAACATAGAACATAGAACATAGCGATCAGGATTCAAGGGCTAGGGGCCAGAGCGTATTGTAAGGATGAAAGCGAGAGCATAGAACAGAGAGCATAGAACAGAGGGGGCAGGATTCAGGGGCTAGGGGCCAGAATATGAAGGATGAAGGATGAAGGGCGAGGGGGCAGGCTATGGGTTATGTGTATTGATTCATTGGATTGGCAACCGTGTTCCCTCACCCCCCAGCCCCCTCTCCCACTGAACGCGGGCGAGGGGGAGCCGACCATTTTTCGCCAAGCAATTGCGGGAGAACCACGCGTTTAAAGCCCCTCGCCCGCGCCGTGGGAGAGGGGTTGGGGTGAGGGGATCAGGCAGTGAACCTGATGAACCATTGCAGCTATGGGCTATCCGAAGCATAATCTGTGTCAATCTGTGGCTAAAAAACGAACCCTTCGCGCTCTTCGCGTTCTTCGTGGTTTCGGTACTTCGTGGATCAACATAACCAATCCCCAATTATTACAATGAGGTAATTGTATGCAGTATATTGCGGCGCTCGACCAAGGCACAACTAGCACCCGCTGTATGGTGTTCGATCATGATGGCAATGTTGTTGGCGTTGATCAACGCGAACATAACCAGATTTTCCCGCGGCCAGGTTGGGTTGAGCATAATCCAGCAGAGATTTGGCAACGTACCCAAGGCGTAATTGCAGGCGCACTGGCTGCCGCCAACATCGAAAAAGCCGATCTTGCGGCACTTGGGATTACCAACCAACGCGAAACGACGGTGATTTGGGATCGCCACACGGGCAAGGCGATTTATAACGCCTTGGTTTGGCAAGATACCCGCACCGATCAGCTGGTGCGCCAATTTGCTGCTGATGGCGGCCAAGATCGCTTTCGATCCAAAACGGGCTTACCGCTGGCAACCTACTTTTCGGCGACCAAAATTCGCTGGCTGCTTGATCAGGTTGAGGGTGCACAGGCGGCGGCTGAAGCTGGCAATTTGCTGTTTGGCACGATCGATTGTTTTGTGGCTTGGTGGTTAACTGGCGGGCCACATGGCGGCTTGCATATTACTGATACTACTAATGCCTCTCGCACCTTGCTGCTCAACCTCGAAACTGGCGATTGGGATGCTGAATTATTAGAGATTTTTCGAATTCCGCGCAGCATGTTGCCAAGTGTGCGTTGCTCAAGCGAGGTTTATGGCACATGTCGCGGGCAACTCGACGGCGTGCCCTTAGCAGGAATTTTGGGCGATCAACAGGCTGCGACGGTCGGCCAAGTTTGTTTTGAGGTTGGTGAGGCCAAAAATACCTATGGCACTGGCAACTTTATGCTGCTCAACACTGGCGAACGCTTGGTGCAATCGAGCCATGGGCTGATTACCACGCCAGCCTATCATTTTGGCAAGCAGCCAACTTGGGCCTTAGAAGGCTCGATTGCGGTAACTGGCTCGTTGGTGCAATGGCTGCGCGATAATTTGGGCATTATTCATCAAGCCTATGAGGTAGAGGGCTTGGCGGCGAGCGTTGCTGATAATGGCGGCGTGTATTTGGTGCCAGCATTTTCGGGCTTGTTTGCCCCACATTGGCGCTCGGATGCACGTGGGGTCTTGGTTGGCCTGACCCGTTATGCCAATAAAGCGCATATTGCCCGCGCTGCGCTTGAAGCCACGGCCTACCAAACCCGCGAAGTGGTGAGCGCCATGGCCCAAGATTCAGGAGTTGAATTAAAAGCGCTCAAAGTTGATGGCGGCATGGTTGCCAATGAATTGTTGATGCAGTTTCAGGCTGATATTTTGGGCGTGCCAGTTGTGCGCCCGAAAGTTGCCGAAACCACCGCTTTGGGCGCGGCCTATGCCGCTGGCTTGGCCGTTGGTTACTGGGCGAACCCTGCTGAATTGCGTGCCAATTGGAGCGAGGGCAAGCGTTGGGAACCACAAATGAGCGTCGATCAGCGTGATAGCCTGTATGCGCAATGGGGCAAGGCGGTAGAACGCACGCTGAATTGGCAAGAATAAGCTGCGATGCAAATCTACTGCTTGTATCAAACCTTGGCGGCTTTTGATAGTGGCTGGAAACAGTTTCCGCATCATTATTTATTGTACGCTGCCCAGGGTGCGTTTCAGCTGGAGGTGGCAACGATGCGTTGGTTGTTGCCACCACAGCGGGCAGCATGGATTGCAGCCAATGTGCCAATTCGGATTCATTGCCAAAGCGCGGTTGTGTGTAGCTCGTTGATTCTTCCGCCAAGCAGTTTCGATTTGCCAATCGCTGATTGTCGGGTGTTTAGCGTTTCGGCCATGGCTCAAGCAATGTTGGAACATGCCAAACGCTGGCCCCAAAATGCTGAGTTTGATCCCAAAGCTGAGCGCTTTTTATTGGCTCTAGCTGATGTTTGTTTGGAGCTAGCGACCCAGCCTGATAGCTTTTGGCTGCCAGTCGCTCAATCGGCAGATTTGCAACACGCCTTAGATTATAGCTTGGCCCAGCTTGAGCAACCGATTAATTTGGCCATGGCTGCCCAAGCAGGAGCCATGGCCGAACGAACCTTGGCGCGGCGTTGTGCCAGCGAATTGGGTTTGTCGTGGCGCGCCTATCTGCATCGCGCGCGCATGATTCGGGCAGCAGAATTATTGCTTGCCAGCGATTTGCCTATTTTAGAAGTTGCGTTGGCGGTTGGTTTTGAAAGCGTAACCAGCTTTAGCAGAGCGTTTCGCCAATTTAGCGGCCATGCACCGCGCCAATTTCGCCAAGGCTACGCTTAACGCTGGCAAGCTTTTTGCCCATCAAGGCTCACCTGCAATTGTTGAAATAAGCCAGCAGTATCAAATAAGGCCCAATGCTCGGCAATTTGGCCTTGGGCTAGCCGATACATCCGATAGACTGCAACGTCAACTGTCTGCCCAGTTGGCGCAATGCCCCGAAATTCAGCCAAATGAGTTGCCCGAAAACGCAACTGAACCACAACCCGATCAGCTTCGGCTACCGTATGCAGAATCTGCTGCTGATGATCGGGAAAACTGCGGCCCAATTGTTCGAGGATTGCGAGCAAGCCGACTTGATTCGCTGGCTGATACGCATGGTCGACATAATCAGGGCTGAGTAATTGCTTGATGCTATTCAGGTTCTTTTGGTTCCAACATTGCTCGATAAACTGGTGAACGATGTGGCGATTGATTTGCTCAGACATTGCAACAGCTCCATAACTTGGTTGATGTTGCTAGTCTAGCGAATTCGTTGGCGACAGGCCGCTTGCAACCTGCCAAAAACCTATTGCAAGCTGCCAAGCAAATAGCCAGATTGCAGCAATAATGGCTACTAATTGGCTACTTTAGAAAAACTACCGCTAGTGGTATTGTAGGAGTAGACTAAATTAACCTCGATTTAACCCAACATAATGCAATGTAGCATTGCTTTCTCAGTAATTTTTGACCAGTAAACTACCCACCCTACGGAGGTAGGATGCATGGCGCTTGATCAGCCAATGGTTAGCTTGATTGTCGGAATTGGTTTGTTGCTCCAAGCATGTGTGATTGGGGCTTTTTTGGTGTTTGTCCGGCGCTATCAAGGGATACGCTGCTTTTTACTGGGCACAATTGGCTTGGGTGTAGGCTTTTTGATCCAAGCCTTGCTGCCTGCAAGCTCATTAGTTGCGACCACTGCCAGCTATATTGTGCTCCTCAGTGGCTTGTTTGGATTAAGTAGTGGGATTTTGCGCTTTATTGGGGCCAAGAACTCAGCGCGCATTTATGGTTTTAGCTGGCTCATTGTGGCTAGTTTACTGAGTGTGAGTGCCTGGTATTGGGCTGCACCAAGCCTGATTCTTAGTTTGGCGATGCTGATTGGCAGCTTGGGCATGGCCTATACCGCAATTCGGGTCTTGTTTCAGCGCACCATTCCTTATCAAAGTGCCAGCAGATTGTTGGCAATTGCCTTGGGGTTGAAAATTGCGCTGGTCGTTGCTGGGCTGAGCTATGTTTGGTATCGCCAAGCGTGGCCGAGCGTCGCCAGCTTGCAAATTGGCTATAGTGTGTTGATTTTGCTGCTTTCGTTGCTGTGGACTGGTGGGTTTGGGGTGATGATTACCCAGCGTTTGCAATGTGATTTATCTGCTTTGGCAAGTGTTGATGTGTTGACAGGCCTCGCCAATCGGCGCGCAATTAACGACTATTTAGAGCAAGCCATGGCCAAATGGCGGCGCAACCAGCAGGGCTTTGCAATAATCATGCTGGATATTGATAGTTTCAAGCAAATTAATGATCGCTATGGCCACCAAGCTGGCGATAGTGTGCTGCGCCATATTGGCTTGGTGCTGAGCGAACAAGTGCGGATTAACGATCTGATTGGGCGTTGGGGCGGCGAAGAATTTTTGCTGATTGTTGATGCGGCGACGGTGCAACAGGCAAGCTTCTTGGCCGAACGCTTGCGCCAAGCCATTCAAAACCAGCCAACCATCTGGTGCGAGCAGGCGATTCAGCATACAGTCAGCATTGGGATTGCGGTCTGTGGTTGGCATGGTTTTAACGAAACCCAATTGCTGACTGCTGCTGATTTAGCGCTTTACGAAGCCAAAGAAACTGGGAAGAATCGTTGGGTTGTCTATGAGCGCCGCATGTTGAACCAACTTGAGGCTAGCTTAGCCGTTAACAATGAAGAACTTGTGATTGATGTTGATTCATCAATTTATGCCTAGTGCGCTGGTTGGGCTTGTGGCTCGGCGCTGGGCAAGCCAACCGCAATTAACGCCCCTGCTACCACCAACACACTGCCCATCAAATAGGGCGAAGCTTCGCCAACATTCGAGAGCATCCATGTGGCATACAGCGGCGCAAAAATCCGGGCCAAGCTGCTCATCGATTGATAGAGGCCCATATTTTTGCCGCGTTCGTGAGCTGTTGAATTGCGGCTAACCAATGATGAAAGCGATGGCGTGAGCAAGCCTTCACCAATTGCCAGCACAATACAAATTGCCACTAAATGCCACACATTTTGAATAAAGCCCAAACCTGCCAACGAGAGCGCGAGCAACAACGAGCCAGCCACAATCAAGCTTGCTTCGCCAAAGCGGGCTGCTAAACGGCGAATTAAACCGCCTTGGACAATTGCCACCACCACTCCAACCCCCGCCAAGGTATAGCCAGTCTGATACGAACCAAACTCCAAGCGACGTGCTGCAAACAAGGCGAAGGTTGTTTCAAAGGCCACAAATGCCAAGTTGATCAACAAGGTAATGCTGAGCAAGCGGCCAACGTTGGGCTTGCGAACTGCTGCAACCAGGGTTAAAAGGTTGGAGGTGCGGCCTTGTTGCGGTGCATGGCGTTCTGGCTCTGGCAGCACGAAAAAGGTCAAAATTAAGCTCAACATGGCAATGCCAGCAGCCACAAAAATTGGCAACTGATAATTGCCATCGCGGCTGAGCAACGCGCCAATTGCTGGCCCAGCGATAAAACCTAAGCCAAGCGCCGCGCCAACCATGCCCATGCCGCGCGCGCGATCTTTGTCGGTGGTTACGTCGCTCACATAGGCTTGGGCAATCGAAATGTTGCCGCCAGTTGCGCCATCAAACATCCGCCCAACAAACAGCCAAATCAGACTATTGGCGAAGCCAAACAGCAGTAAGCTACAAACCGTGCCGATCAAGCTCAAAATGAGCAGTGGGCGACGGCCAAAGCGGTCGGATAATTGGCCAAGGATCGGGGCAAAGATAAATTGCATCAAGGCATAACAGCCGACAATCAAGCCAACTTGAAACTCAGAAGCCCCAAATTCTTGAGCATAAAAGGGCGTAATCGGAATCACGACCCCATAGCTCATTGTGCCAACAAAAGCGATCAAAAAGATGGTCAAAAGAGGAGAGCGTTTCATAGGCGAGTTTCTAGCCATGCGAGCGGCTAGTGGCTCCTATAACTATTTAGCCATTGCCATTGCGGCGAGCAGCTAGGACATCTTCAACCGCCAGCGAACAACCGCGAAGTTCGGCTCCGCTGGCCCGACCAAGCACCTCGAAGCCATCGGCCACGACCACGCCTAAATCTTCGGTTTGCAAGGCAAGCACCGAATAGAGATTGGCCAAATCGAGGTGGCGCAACAGGCCAGTTTCGCCAGCAGGCAAGGGTGCAAAGGTGGTTGGGTCGACAACTTGGGTGCGCACCCATGGCACAACGACTTTATGCCGTGGTTGCCATTCGCGCAGATAGGCCGAGTGCAACGAGCTATCGTAGAATTGGCTGCCCAATTCGGTCATGCCATATTCGTTGACACACATGGTCGATGGAATGCCCAAAACCTCGCTGTAGAGGGCATATAAATCGTTGCGGGCAATTTCGCGCACTTTGCCTTTCGAGCCGCCAGTATCCATCAAGCGGCTGCCCTTGGGCAATTGCCAACGCTTGCCATGCTCGGCGCACCAATCGAGAAAATAGACGAAGGTATACATCACGCCCATCAAACAAATGGGCTGATTGTTGGCAACCGCAGTGTCGAGCGCTGCGGCTAAAGTCGCTGAATCAAGGCCCTCGGCGCTAAACACATAGCGGCTTTCAGGGCTGCCATGCTGCTCAATTGCATCGCTGAGCATATGCGCCAACGACGATTGTGGCAGTTCATGCGCCTGCCAAAACAGCACATAAATTGGCATGCGTTTGGCATCGGGAAACAGGTGGTAGGCTAAATTTGGCCGCAACGATGCTTCATACAACGAGCGATCGCGGATGTAGTGCGAGCCGCGTTGCTCGCTGCCTTGAGTTGTGCCGCTGGTGCGATAAATCACTTGGGCCTCGTCCGGCGGGAAGGTGGTGAGAGGCAAGTGTTTGAAGGCGGTGGTGGGCACTGCTGGAATTTCCGACCAATGCATAACTCGCTCAGGGCTGAGCATGCGCCGCTCACAATAGCGTTGATAGACAAGGTTGTGTTGCCATTGGTAGCGAAAGGTTCGCAAGGCTAAATCATTAAATAAACTATCGTCAGCAGGGTCGATCGAGCGCACACCTGCTTTCATCAAAGCGCGAATTTCGAAGTCTAGGGTTTCTATCTCGTTCATTTCCAACCTCAGTTGAGCCAAAACACGCCCGCAGGACGCGAATTGAATTGTACCACGGGCACTTTGGGTCTTGTTATCAATAAGGTCAGAAGACAAAAGGCAAAAATCAAAAAGATCAGGCTATATGCTTTGGGCTATAGGCTATTGGGAATAATAATCAAATACATCTGGGCAATCTGTGGCGAAAATAAAGGATGAGGGATGAAAAGCAGAAGACAAAAGTCAAAAATCAAAAAGAACAGAGAGCATAGAACCGAGAGCATAAGTATTGAGGATCGGGGATTCTTACAAGGGTAGGTTGTTAAGATCCCCTCACCCCAACCCCTCTCCCGTGGCGCGGGCGAGGGGCTTTAACAGCGTGGTTCGCTCCCAATTCCTTGGTGCACCACGGATGCTCCCCCTCGCCCGCGTTTTCGTGGGAGAGGGGGTTGGGGGGTGAGGGAACGCTCCACCGCCGACCAATCGCTCAAAACCTACCCTTGAAAGGATCGGGGTTTGGGTGTCAGGGGTTAGAGATTAGGCTTTAACGCAGAGGCGCAGAGAATGGCAGGCTATTGACTGAAGGCTATAGGCTGGCGGAACAATGGTGTGGTAGTTCAAGAATTTCGTACTGGTTCATTGCGTTAACCATGGCCTGATCCCCTCACCCCCTAGCCCCCTCTCCCGCCCGCGAGGGGGAACCGCGCAGTCAGTGCTCCCCTCGCCCGCGTTCAGTGGGAGAGGGGCAGGGGGTGAGGGAACATGGTTGCCAATCCAATGAACCAGTACACATAGCCCATAGCCTTCATGTCCTTCGTGCGCTTCGTGCGCTTCGTGGATCAAAATGTTCTGCTTGATTAGCTTTTGGGAAACCACGGCAAGAAAGCGCTAGTTTTGGCGATGTAATCTGCATACTGGGGCTTGGTTTTAACCAAGGTACGTTCTAAGAGCATCACGCCTGAAACCCGAATAATCAGCAAGGTCATGAGCAATGCGCCGATAATTTGCCAATAACTGCCAGCGGCAATTGAAAAGAGCGCATAGCCCCACCAGACTGCCGAATCGCCAAAATAATTGGGGTGACGGGTGAAGCGCCATAAACCTGAGCGTAGCACCTGGCCTTTATTGGCCGGATTGGCCTTGAAGCGGCTGAGTTGCCAATCGCCAAAAGCCTCAAAACTAAAGCCAATCAGCCAAACCACAATCGCCAAATAATCGATCCAGTTCCAGCTATTACCCCCAGTTTGGGCACCAAGCAAGGTCAATGAAATGATCAATGCCAAGATGCCTTGCAATAAAAATACTTGGAAAAAGCTAAACCACCAATAGCGCTCGGCTCCGTAGCGCCGTCGAAACTCAACATACCGAAAATCTTCGGGCTTGCCCCAATTACGCCAGCCAATATAGAGCGTTAAGCGTAATCCCCAAATCGTCACCAAGCTGCTAATAATCAGTTTACGTTGGCCATCGCCTTGAGCTTGGCTAAAATACCACCAAGTTAAGGCCACAAAACACATACCCCAGCAAATATCCACAATGCTGGCATTGCTAATTTTGACACTCCACAACCACGCCAGCGTCAGCGGAACCATCACGACCGCCAAACCCAACCTCCAAATTAGCCAAAAACTCATGCGAACCTCACACGGCTAACGCACCCAAATATCATAACCACCCAAATGCACGCGCATTCGATAGGGCGCAACTTGCAGCATGGCATCAAAGCCCATCGGGCGCACTGCACCATAGGTCACAATGACTTTTGGTGGTTTGCTGCGTAACTGTTGCAATGTCTCGTCGAGTGCATTGGGTAAAATCGCTAAGGGATAATCGTAGGGAAAACGGCTTGGGACGGCATAGTTGCCATACAGGTAAATTTCTGGCTCGGCGGCCCAAACCCAGACGCTGGTTTGCTTGCCCACATTGCTATCGATCCATTCGACCACTTTGGGCGCGAGGGCAAAGAATTCGCGGCCATCAACGCCATACAGTTGTTCAATTTGGGCTTCGGGAGTCTTATTATACAACGGCCAGAGGCTGCTCAAAGGCAAAATCGCCAGCAAAACCGCAATCAAAACTATCGAAAAATCTTTGTATTGTTGTAAAAAGCCAAAACGTACTTTGGCCAGACCACCAGCAAACACCGCCAAGGCTGGCACCAGCGCCTGATAATAATGGGGATAGGCCCGTAAACTGACAAACGCGCTGGCGATCAAGCCAAGGCTCCATAAGCCAGCGAAGATCAGACTTGGCCAGTAGCGCCGTCGTCGCCATGCCAAGGTTGCACCAATAATGCCCGCCACCACTAAGAGCAGCAACGAGCGCCAAATTGGCCAAAGTTGGCCGAGTGTGGCATTGGTTTGCTGCAAATAGGTCGTGTTATACGTCCAATTTGCTTCAACAAAATCGCTCCAGCCGCCAGCTAGCGCAAAATAGAGCACGGTTGGAATTAATACTAGCGCCAAGCCATCAACAATCAGAATTGCTCTCCCAATTCGTTCGTTGACATCGCCTTTAATCGCCAGCGTGGTGACAAACAGGGCTGGCACGATTAATACGCCAACTGGTTTGGCTAAAATCGCCACTGCCGCCGCAATTCCGGCCAGCATCCACCAAGCTTTTTGCCCGCTATCAAGCGCCTTGAGTCCAAAGAGCAAGGCCAAGCCACTGGGCAAAAGCATAATCGCTTCGCTGTTGAAGGTCACGCCTTGCAGAAAAACGGCGCTATTCCAGCTTGCCACCAAGATTGCAGTCAGCACGCCTGCAACCTCAGAGCGCCACAAGCGCCGCCCAGCCCGCCACATCACCAAGGTTGTGACCAGCAGCCAGAGCGTTGCCCAAACTCGAATCGCCTGCACTGGCTCAGCACCAACCAATATCGGCGGCGCATATGCAGCATAGACAAACGGCGGTTTATGATCAAAACGGTCGCGGTAGGGAATCGCCCCATCAGCCCAATCGCGGGCAATGACGGCATAGGCAGCTTCGTCGCGCTCAAGTGGCAGTTGATGCAATGGCATACGCAGCAGCCAAATCAAGCCACAAACCGCGCCAATTACTGCCCACAAGGCCAAGCGTCGCCGCCGAAAACGTCGCAACATGGCTTAATCCCCCACACCAAAAGATTGTTAGCCGCAATAATACTGCAAATTGGCAAAAAGCCTAAAAAAAGCCCAGCCGCGCAGATTCCTGCTAGCTGAGCCATGAATTAAATTGGTTATGGCCGATTTTAGCCGAGATAGAGCGCCATGACCAAGAAGTGGCAAACGCTGCCGCCCATCACAAAGCCATGCCAAATGGCGTGGTTGTAGGGCAATTTTTCCCAGCGATAGAAAATTACGCCAGCGGTGTATGTTAGGCCACCAGCAACCAGCAGCGCAAATGCTCCGCCTGGCAAACTCGCCACCATATCATCCCACGCCATCACCGAGAGCCAGCCCATGCCCACATACATCAAGGTCGAAAGCAGTTCAAAGCGCTTGATGAAAAATAATTTAAAGCAGATTCCAGCAAACGCACAGCCCCAAATGAGGCCAAATAACGTCCAAGCTAAGCTGGTCTGCAAGCTGACCAACAAAATTGGGGTGTAGGTGCCTGCAATCAATAAATAAATTGCACAGTGGTCGAAAATTTTAAGCAAATATTTGGCGCGTGGGTTGCGAATGCTATGATACAGCGTCGAGGCCAGATACATACAAATCAAGCTCAGCCCATAGACCGTGAAGCTGGCGATGCGCCATGGATCGCCCGTGTTAATCGCCATGACTAATAAAATCACCAAGCCTGCCACGCTCAAGGCGACCCCAATCCCATGGGTAATCGCGTTGGCCAATTCTTCGGCGGCTGAATATTCTGAGTAGTGTACGTTGCGCTCTTGAATTGCTTTTGCCATATAACCTCCAGCTAAGCGATGATTTGCTAACATGTATTATACCTTGTAATGCAAGGTACTTTGCAATATCAGGTATAGTTCTTTTAGGCTAGCCAAGCGAGCGATTTTTGCTATACTTGGCGCGCAGCGTTGCACCACGAGAGTAAAGATTCCTGTAGTTCGAGGTATTTGCCATGGCCAATTTGCCAAGCTACGATTTTGCCGATTTGATCAAAGCTGACCATGACGCTGAATTTTTGTTAACCTGTTTCGCTGAAGTCTTGCACGAATTAGGCGAGGCTGATCTCGCTGGCTACCTTGGGTTGCCCACCACAACCCCAACCAATGCCCAAATTACCCCAGAACGAGCGATTCAAGCGGCCTCGCTCAGCTTTCAATTGCTGAATATGGTCGAGGAAAATGCCGCTGCCCAACAACGCCGCCTGCGCGAATCAGCCGAGGGCTTCAACGCCGAAGTTGGCTTGTGGGGCAATACCCTACAAAGCCTGAGCCAAGCAGGCTTTAGCGCCGAGCAGATTGCCGCCGCGCTGGGCCAAATTCAGGTTGAGCCAGTCCTGACTGCGCATCCAACCGAGGCCAAACGCGCAACCATGCTTGAACATTATCGACGCTTATATTTGCTCTTGGTCAAGCGCGAGAACCCAATTTGGACTCCACTTGAGCAACAAGCTTTGCGCAACGAAATTAAAGTCGAGTTGGAGCGGCTTTGGCGCACTGGCGAAATTTTCCTGGCCAAGCCCGATGTTGCCGATGAATTGCGCAATATTATTCACTATTTGCGCCATGTTTTCCCTGCTAGCCTTGCCACGCTTGATCTGCGTTTGCAACAGGCTTGGCAATTACAAGGCTTTGAATCAAGTCTCTTGGCCCAAACCGCGCAATTGCCGCATGTGCAGTTTGGCACCTGGGTCGGCGGCGATCGCGATGGCCATCCCTTGGTTACGGCGGCGGTCACGCGTTTTGCCTTACAAGAATTACGGCGCAATGCACTCGATGTTCTACACGAGCAATTAGTTCAATTAGTGATCAAATTAAGCTTATCTGACCGTTTGCAGCCACCGCCCAGTGCCTTGCTTGCTGCCCTCGATAGCACTGCCGCCGCGCTTGGTCAGCGTGGTCAAATTGCTTTGGCGCGCAATCCCGAGGAGCCATGGCGACAATCGATCAACCTGATCATTGCGCGCTTGCCTGAAGCAGGCCAGCCGCGCCAGCCGTGGCACTATCGCACAAGCAACGAGGTTGTTGCCGATTTGCAATTTTTGGCCGAGCAACTGAATGCGGTTGGTGCGCAACGGCTAGCGCTCAACGATCTTCAGCCAGTAATTCGCAGCGTGCAAAGCTTAGGCTTTCACAGCGCGGTGCTCGATATTCGCCAAAACAGCAAATTCCACGATTTGGCAATTGAGCAATTGCTGCAAGCTGCCGGATTCAGCGATTATCACTTTAGCAGTTGGCCGGAAGCACAACGGCTGGAGTTGATGAACCGTGAGTTGCAAAGCGCGCGCCCATTTGCCCATCCGAACTTTGAGTTGGGCAACGAAGCCAGTGCTGTGCGCGATTGCTACCGCGTTTTGGCTGATGAAATTGCCCAGCATGGCACTGCTGGCCTTGGTTCGCTGATTATCAGCATGACCCGTAGCCTCTCGGATTTGCTAGCGGTTTATTTGCTGGCCCGCGAAGCAGGCTTGTTGCAAGTAACTGCGGCTGGTTTGGCCTGTGTATTGCCCGTCGTGCCATTGTTCGAGACGATCGAAGATTTGGAAATTAGCCCTGATATTCTCGATGCCTTTTTGGCCCATCCAGTGAGCCAAGCCAGCCGCAGCTTGCGCCAAACCAGCGTGCAGCAAGTGATGGTTGGTTATAGCGATAGCAACAAAGATGGCGGAATTTTGGCCAGCCTTTGGAGCTTGTATCGAGCGCAAGGCACACTAGCAGCGGTTGGAGCCAAGCACAATGTGCGGGTGCGCTTCTTCCATGGCCGTGGCGGCACGATTAGCCGTGGCGCTGGGCCGACCCACCGCTTCTTGAATGCCTTGCCAGCAGCGGCGTTGGCAGGCGATTTGCGCATGACTGAGCAAGGCGAAACCATCGCCCAAAAATATGCCAACCAGATCACGGCGGTCTACAATTTAGAATTAATGGTCGCTGGCGTAACTGAAGCCACGTTGCTTGGCTCGCAGCGCGATCAAACCCCACATAGCCTTGCGCCAACCATGGATGCCTTGACCGCCTATAGTCGCCAACGCTACGAAAGCCTGATCCAGACCCCGGGCTTTATTCAGTTTTTTGGCCAAGCCACGCCCATCGATGTGATTGAGCAAGGCAAAATTGGCTCGCGGCCTGCCCGCCGCACTGGCCAGCGCACGCTTGGCGATTTGCGGGCGATTCCATGGGTGTTTAGCTGGAGCCAAGCGCGCTTTTTCCTTTCTGGCTGGTATGGGGTTGGCAGTGGCTTGGCATGGCTCGCCGAGCAGCATCCCGACCAATTTGATCAACTGAAAGCCGCTGCCTTTGAGTGGTATCCGCTTAAATATTTGCTCACCAACGTCAGCACTAGCTTGCTCTCTGCTGATTTGGCCACGATGCAAGCCTACAGTCAGTTGGTCGAAGATTCGGCGGTGCGTGAGCCGATTATGGCTGCAATCGAGGCCGAATTTAAGCAAACCCAACACCAACTAGAGCTGATTTTTGGCGGCAGTTTGGCCGAACGTCGCCCGCGCATCTACCGCATGTTACAAGGTCGCCAAGCACGGCTTAGCCAATTGCATCAACAACAGATCAATTTGCTGCACACATGGCGCAGCTTGCCCAGCGAGCAAGTGCCAGAGCGTGAGCAATTATTAACTCAATTGCTGCTGACGGTAAATGCCATCGCCAGCGGCCTGCGCACCACTGGCTAAATGTCATGGTCATACCAAAAAAATTCCCTCACCCCCCAACCCCCTCTCCCACTGAACGCGGGCGAGGGGGAGTATCCGTTTTTACCGACGAATTGCGGGAGAACCACCGTGTTAAAGCCCCTCTCCCGCGCCACGGAAGCGGGGTTGGGATGAGGGGGAGCATCGATTTATACCGACGCATTACGCAAGAACCAAGGCGTTAAAGCCCCTCGCCCGTTCAACGGGCGAGGGGTTGAGGGGTGAGGGAACGAAACTCAACTAATGTTTCAGCGCTGCTTCGCCGTGAAAGCGTTCGTAGGCGGCGCGTTCGAGGGCTTCGCGTTGGTCGGGGTGGGCAATATCAATCAAGGCTTTGGCCCGTTCGCGCAAGGTTTTGCCATACAAATAGGCCACGCCATATTCAGTCACGATATATTGAACATGCGCGCGGGTTGTCACCACACTCGCGCCTTCGTGCAGCACTGGCACAATTCGCGATTGGCCGCGCCGAGTGGCAGAAGGCAGGGCAATAATTGGCTTACCGCCCTCTGAGAGCGCCGCGCCGCGCATAAAGTCCATTTGGCCGCCAACGCCTGAATATTGATAGGTGCCAATCGAATCGGCACAAACTTGACCGGTCAAATCAACTTCAATCGCACTGTTGATGGCGGTCACATTCGGGTTGCGCCGAATCACGCTGGTATCGTTGATGTAGGTGATGTCGAGCATGGCAATCTGCGGGTTGTCATCAACAAAATCATACAAGCGCCGCGTGCCCATCATAAACCCGCCAACAATTTTGCCTGGGTGGGTTTTCTTCATTTTGCCGTTGATGATGCCGCATTCAACCAAATCGATGATGCCATCGGAAAACATTTCGGTGTGAATACCCAAGTTTTTGTGGTTGGTCAACGCTGCCAGCACTGCATCGGGAATCGCGCCAATGCCCATTTGCAAGGTTGCGCCATCGCTGACCAAGCCTGCAACATGGCGGCCAATTGCCCGTTCTACGTCGCTCAATGTGGCTGGCGCATGTTCATAAATTGGCTCATCGACTTCGACCGCAAAATGAATTTGATTGAGGTGAATCTGGCCATCGCCATGGGTGCGAGGCATATGTGGGTTGATTTGGGCAATCACACATTTGGCCACTTCGACCGCAGCGCGGGTGACATCGACCGAAACGCCAAGCGAGCAAAAACCATGCTGATCGGGCGGCGAAACTTGAATTAATGCCACATCAAGCGGCAAAATCCCGCGGCGGAATAAACCAGGCACTTCGCTCAAAAAGACCGGCACATAATCAGCTTCACCAGTCACCACGGCGCTGCGAATATTCGAGCCAATAAACAAGGCCCGAGTATGAAAACTTTCGCGATATTTGGGATCGGTATATGGCGCTGGACCTTCGGTATGAATATGCACTAATTCCACGTCGCGCAATTCATCGGCACGGGCAACTAAGGCCGCAATTAATTGTTGAGGTGCTGCGGCAACACTATGAATAAACACACGATCGTGTGATTTAATCGCTTGAACAGCTTCGTTGGCTGAAACGTAACGCATCCTAAGCCCCCTAAATCGTTTTGTTGTAGCTTGGCTACTGCTCTATTGTGCCCGATTTCAGGCCACTCCGAAGTGAAAAGAGCTAAGGAATGGGTTAAGGTTTGGCAACCTCGAAATTGGCTAAATTGTCGCGCCATTTGTCACAGACAGCCGTTATAATACATCTGTTCGATTAAATTGGAGGATGCATGCATGGCCGTGTCAGAGCAGACGGTTGCCCGCGCCGCAAGCTTGCGCGATGAATTGAATCGCTATAACCATCATTACTATACGCTTGACGCGCCGTTGGTCAGCGATGCCCAATACGATAGTTTATTGAATGAATTGCGGGCAATTGAAGCAGAATATCCCGAATTGCGCACCCCCGATTCGCCAACCCAACGCGTTGGCAGCGCTCCCTTAGGTAAATTTCCCAAAGTGCAACACCCTGTGCCAATGTTGAGCCTTGGCAATGCGTTTAATGCAGATGATTTGGCTGCTTGGCGACGACGCGCCGAGCAAATTATTGGTGCGCAGCCTATGCGCTACATGGTCGAGCCAAAAATCGATGGCTTAGCCGTGGCTTTAACCTATATCAATGGCGTGTTTAGCGTTGGCGCAACCAGAGGCAATGGCGAAATTGGCGAAGATATTACCGCTAATTTGCGCACAATTCGCGATGTGCCCTTGCGGCTGCAACCAATCGACGGCCAGCCTCTGCCAGAGCGCATCGAGGTGCGCGGCGAGGTCTATTTGCCAATCGAAGCCTTTAATCAATTGAATGAACGCCAAGCCCATGCAGGCGAAAAAGTCTTTGCCAACCCACGCAATGCTGCCGCCGGATCGTTGCGCCAGCTCGATTCGACGATTACTGCGAGCCGTCCGTTGCGCTTTTTTGCCTACGCCGTCGGCCCGTTCAGCGGCGTAGAACTGAATAGCCAAGCTGAAACCCTCAATACCTTGCGCCATTATGGCTTTAGCATCAATCCCGATACGCGGCTTTTTGATGATTTTGCTGCCGTGGTCGATTATTGTCACGAGTGGATGGGCCGCCGTGAATTGCTCAGCTACGAAGTTGATGGCGTGGTGGTCAAAATCGATGATTTTGCTATGCAACGCGAGCTTGGTGTGGTTGGCCGCGATCCACGCTGGGCAATTGCCTACAAATTTCCAGCCCGCGAAGAAACCACAACCTTGCTGAATATTGTGATCAATGTTGGCCGCACTGGTAAGCTTATCCCCAACGCCGTGCTTGAGCCAATCAGTTTGGGCGGCACGACGGTGCAACATGCCTCGCTGCACAACGCCGATTACATCATCAGCCGCGATATTCGCATTGGCGATCGGGTGGTGGTCAAACGGGCTGGCGACGTGATTCCGTATGTGATTGGGCCAATTGTCGAGGCGCGGACTGGCAACGAGCAACCATGGCCAGCGCCAACGTTTTGTCCAACTTGTGGTCAGCCAGTCGAGCAACTAGCCGACGAAGTTGATATTTATTGCATCAACAATGCCTGTCCTGCACGCCTGATTCGCTCAATCGAACATTGGGTGAGCCGTGGCGCGATGGATATTGTGGGCATGGGCGAGCGTCAAGCCAGCCAATTTGTCGAAATGGGCTTGATCACATCGATTCCTGATATTTACCGTTTGAACATTGCGAGCTTTGCTGGTCGCGAAGGCTATGGCGATCGGCGCGTGGCTAATTTGCTGAATGCGATCGAAGAATCCAAGCAGCGCCCGCTTGATCGGGTGATTACAGCTTTGGGGATCAACGGCGTTGGCACCGTTGCTGCGGTTGATTTGGCGCGCAATTTCCGCTCGCTGCCAGCCTTGGCCCAAGCCACAATTGAGCAATTGACCGCGATTGATGGGATTGGTGGCAGCACGGCCCAAAGTGTGGTCGATTTTTTCAGCACGCCAGCTAACCAACAATTGATTGCCGAACTGCTGGCCTTGGGCGTACAAGCCCAACTTGGCGCTGTTGCCGAGCAGCAAAGCGATCGCTTGGCAGGCAAGAGCTTTGTGATCACTGGTACCTTGCCAGGCATTAGCCGCGAAGCCGCCCAAGCTTTGATCGAAGCCCATGGCGGCAAGGTTGGCGGTAGCGTCAGCAAGAAAACCGATTATTTGCTGGCAGGCGATGCTGCTGGCTCGAAGCTGACCAAAGCCCAAAGCTTAGGCGTGAAGGTGCTGAGCATAGACGATTTGCATGCGCTGCTCGCCGATAGTTAATTATTGATCCACGAAGAGCACGAAGCTACACGAAGGCTGAAATTGCGAAGGCCATAAAGCCTGAAACCGCGAAGAACGCGAAGATCGCGAAGGTTTCTATTGTTATTGTCTTTGCTAACAATCTTACTTCGTGCTCTTCGTGTCCTTCGTGGTTAAAAAAACGCTCTGCGCTAAATTCTGAAATCTAATTGATCGAAAATATTTCGATAGCCAATAGCCTCGTTCTCTCTGCGCCTCTGCATTAAATTCTGATTCTCAATTCTGCCTTTTGATTTTTTGACTTCTGACTTGGCTTTATGTTCTAATCCTTATACGGATCGAACTCGTTTTCGCCAGCCATCGCCACGCCCAAAGGCTGCAAAGTGTGCAGAATTTTGACCGTATTGGCATGATGGTTGAGCACATCAGGCAAGCGTTTGTAGCAATGTGGCGATTCATCGGTGCCAGCGCCGCGTAATTCAACACCTTTTTGCTGCACCCAGGTATTCATCATTTCGCGCGAGATTTTGCCAGGCGAGAACACTTTGCCAGTGCGCCAATTGACTTTGCCACGGGCTGCGGTGCGGCTCATTACCCGCCCAGCGCCATGCACGGTTGAATGCAAGGCAGTTTTAGATTCTGGCGAATCGATACCTTCTAAAATGACCGAAATATCGCCCATCGAGCCGCCAACAAAGCCGCGCTGGCCTGGAAAGGCTGGGGTTGCGCCTTTGCGCACGACCCACATATCAACCCCGTTATGGGTTTCGCGCCAAGCAAAATTGTGGTGGTTATGGATCTCGTCAAGGATGTTTGCGCCTAAAATACGCGCCACCTCGCCACAAACCCAATCGCGGCCAGCGTAGGCATAGCGCCCAGCCAAATTCATACAGGTTAAATATTGCTCGCCCAAATCCGAGGCGGCTGGCAAAATCAAGGGCGCAACGTCCATGCCATCTTTCGCGCCGCCCGCCGCTAAAAAGTAGGTGGCGGTTTTATGGCCTAAGCCGCGCGAGCCAAAGTGCACGCCAATCCAAGCCCGATCCAGTTCGTCGGCGAATAAATCGACATAATGATTGCCAGAGCCGATTGTGCCAAGCTGATTGCGGGCAATTTGTTTCAATTTTTTGACCGCTGGAATTTTCCACGCTGGGTCATCAAACAATTCATGATCAACGCTTTGGCGATTATTCAAGCCAACTCCAAACGACAATGAACGCCAGATGTCGTCCATAATCTGTTTAATATTGGCGCGAACTTCGCTGGCTGGCATGTCGAGCAAGACGGCTTTGTTGCCGCAGGCAATATCGTAGCCAACGCCCGAAGGGCTAATTGCATCACGGTAGGCCACTACGCCGCCAATTGGCACCGCATAGCCTTTATGATGATCAGCCATCAATGCCACCGCGTCGGCATCAAGCGCACAGGTTTTAATCTGGCTCAACGCCCCTTCATCAATTGGATCACCCCAGATTGGAATATTCTCAACGTACTGCACGATCGCTCTCCTATCGCTTTAAAACAAAAATGGGCTATAGCTTAGCATAGCCCATACCAGCGACCATCGTCCCCCAGCCCGATTTTAGGCAGCGACGATAAAGCGCAATTCAGTTTGCCATGGATCAAGCACCACCAAACCGTTTGGATGTTCTTGTACTGCAATGTCGGCGGCGGCTAAGCGTTGGCGCACGCTATCAAGCGCTGCTTGGTTGGCCATAACAATCTCAAAATGTGCCAAGCCAGCTGCATCGTTTGGTTGTTGCGGGCCATTTTGGCTTTGCCACACATTCAAGCCCAAGTGATGATGATAGCCGCCAGCGCTGACGAACAGCGCGCCCGGGTAGTGAGCCACAATATCAAAGCCCAACACCCCGTGATAGAATTCTTCTGCTTGGCGCAAATTGCCAACTTGTAAGTGCATATGACCAATCGTTGTGCCAGCTGGAATGCCTGCCCAAGCAGGTGCATTGGGGGTAATTTCGGCCAAAACTCCATACAGATCGAGCGATTCAGTTACCATATGAACTTCGCCATTGGCTCCCCAACGCCATTCGCTGCGTGAGCGATCGCGATAGATCTCCAAGCCATTGCCATCGGGATCATCGAGATACAAAGCTTCGCTGACCGCGTGATCCGACGCACCAAAGCGATAGCGCACCGCAATCAAGCGTTGCACCATATAGGCCAAATCAAGCCGAGTTGGCAAGAGAATTGCTGCATGGTATAAGCCGGTGACATTGCTTGGGTGGCGTTTCAAGTCAGCTTCAACCTCTAAGCGCAACACAACGTGATTGGGCGAACCCAAAACAATCGTTGAGGCCGTTTGTTCTAAAACGTGGAAGCCAAGTAAATCGCGATAAAATGCTAATGAGCGGCCAGCATCAGCGACACGCAGAGTAGTTACGCCGAGTGTCGTAGCGGCATCGATCGATTGAGGCGTAATCGTGCGAAATGTAGCCATAATGTTCGTTCCTTTCGAGCAATCAGTACAGCGTTGTTACTGTCAAGCTGTAACCATTCTACGCTCGCTTTGTCCTTAATGTTGTCCCCCCTGTTATCCTTGCATGCGTCACAAATCGGCTTTTTGCTGGGGATTTGGCTCGTGCAACGGCGCTGCTGACGCAATTGGCTGAATTAATACCAAGCCCTGTTCATCAATGTTAACTGCAATTGGCCGTTGTGGCATTGGCCCGCCGAGCCAAACCAGATAGCGCCCAAGTAACCAGAATGTTGCTGCTCCAACAATTAAGGCCAAAACGACCATTGCACCAGCTAAGAAATAATTAAAACTTAGCCAGAGCATGGCCATGCGCGCCAAGCCCGTTGCAAAACAGAGCCACGCCGTGCGGGCAATCAGTTTGGTTTGGGCCAAGATTTGGCTTAGCGGAGCCAAAATTAGCAAGATTTGCATTGGCCAATGGTAGGCAAACACAATCGAGCTAGCCGCAAAATTACGCCCAACCAAACTCACAAGATAGCCATAATCCCACCAAAGCAGGCAAGGAATCAGGTAAAGTAGACTCACAAATGGTTCAGCCAGATTTACAATTAATGGCCACAAGGCGCGGCGCAAATCGGCGCGTTGGCGATAGAGCCTAAGTGCACGCTGCAAAAGCATGCCAGCATAGGCCGTCAGCCCAAAAATTCCAATAAACAAACCAAGTAATGGTATAGAATTCATGGCGATCACGCATTCGATTACCCAAAATAACTCTGTGAATGATCATAACATTATTGATCAAAGATTTGGAGTATCGATTTTAGCCAATCAATGATGCTGAAAATCGTTTTAAGCACAACAAAAAACCACCCCTGCAAACAGGAGTGGTTGGGTTTGGTGGGCGGTACTGGACTCGAACCAGTGACCTCGTCGGTGTGAACGACGCGCTCTAACCAACTGAGCTAACAGCCCATAGCCTTCAAGCCACTGCCGAGTATAGCATAGCCCATGGCTTTGCGCAAATTGGTGCGAGGGGCTGGGGATCGGGGATCAGGGATCAGGATGTTTAATCTACGAAGCACCAAAACCGCGAAGCGCGCGAAGGGAGACATGGCTATGGGCTATTGGAATTTCATAATTCATCCCTCATAATTCTTCCTTTGTTTTAGCCACAGATTGGCACAGATTTTTAGGATTAGGTTCGTGCCATACCATTGCCAACAGTCAAGAGCCATACTTGCTCTGCGTCTCTGCGTTAAAAACTGATTCACTCAGCACTGAAACCACGAAGCGCGCGAAGTTAATTTTTTTAGCCACGAATTCCACGAACAATGTTCCGATAGCCAATAGCCAATAGCCAATAGCCTTCCTTATCTTTTTATCCTTCATACTTTCGCTATGTTCTATGCTCTTTGTTCTATGTTCTTTCACGGTACACAATTTGCTCACACAATGCTAGCGATTTCTGTTGATTTAGAAGGAATTTGTGTATGTTGAAACCTATTTTTGGGATAGCGCGAGTCTTGTTAGCTGCCCAAGTTGGTTCGTATCTTGGCGATACGCCCAAGCATGGTGCTGGCACGCCCAAAGGCATGGCGCTTGGCCCAGTTAATGTCACGCTCTCGAATGTGGCACCAGCAGCCATTGTCGGCGTGCTCTGCGGCAATTCGATGATTTATTCGTTGCTGACCAGCTATGCCCTAAGCAGCATTATTGGCGATAAATTCGAGGAAACGGTGCTTACGCAAATTGGCCAATAAAAAATGCTTCATAACAAGAGATTGAAACAAGCTAGTCTATATTGTAATATGGTAGCCTGACTGTTTCAATCTCTTGTTATGAAGAAAGGAATAGAGCATGACCAATTCTAACGAGAAGTCAATTGAAGTTAGAGAAAAACCAGGTATGCATAATGCTATAAACACTTCTCTTTTTGATGATGATGAGATGATAATTATTCGTAAATTTAGTGCTGAATGGTTTATATCAACTGGAAATAAAATAGAGATTGGAAATAAAATAGGAGGTCGAAACAGAAGTGGTGAAATACCAACATATAAATATATAACAATGGTGCCATTAGCAAACTATAGAAATTTATTTAATTTAGAAAGAGAAATTATTTTAATATTTAGCCCATATGAGAGTTTTCAAGCAAGAACTTTAGATGCTATAGATGAAGTTGAAAAAAGATATCAAAGTCTTAGAATAGAGAAAATATGTGCTATAGTAATAAGTAAGGATAGGGATGTAAGAGTCAAGATAAATGATATATTAAAAGAAGAAAAAGAAATGAAGGTTATTATACCTTTTTCTTATCATGAATTTCAAGGAAAAGATGATTTTTTTATTCGAAATAGAATGCGAGAATACTTCTATACAAGAGATTTATTTGCTTTTGAATCACCTCTGAAAAAAGATATATTCTTCTTTGGTAGAAATAATCTTATTCATAATATAGTGAATAGACATGAATCTAATGAAAGTTCTGGATTATTTGGATTGAGGAAATCAGGAAAAACTTCAGTTATTCATGGTATTGAAAGAGTTCTAAGAAAACAAGGTGGAATAGTAGTTATTATAGATTGTCAAGATACATCGTTTCATAAGAGAAGATGGAATGAAGCATTATATTATGTTATTTATCAGCTTTATTTAAATGTTAAGAATAATCAAAGTATATCATTATCAATAAAAGAAGAAAAATACTATACAGAAAAAGATGCTTCTATACTATTTAACAATGAAATTACTAGAATATCGAAGAAAATGCAAAAAAATATACTATTAGTTTTTGATGAAATAGAGAATATCACATTCAATATTTCACCAACTGAGCATTGGAGAAATGGATTAGATTTTATATATTTTTGGCAGTCAATTAGAGCATCTTTTCAAAAAAATAATATATTTTCATTTTTAATTGTTGGTACTAATTCTATGTGTATAGAAGCATCAAAAGTTAAAGGTTTTGATAATCCAATATTTAACCAAATTCCTTTTGAATATATATCAAAATTTGAATATCATGATACTAGAGAAATGGTTAGAAAGCTAGGTAGAATCATGGGATTACGATTTTCAGAGAATATTTACCCTAAACTGACTGATGATTTTGGTGGCCATCCCTTCTTAATGAGACATTTGTGTAGTATAATCCATCGACAAACTGTTCAATATGACCGTCCAGTTGATATAGATATAACTGTTTATAATAAATGCAAATCTATATTTGATAATAATTATGGAAGCTTTATGGAGATGATAATAGGTGTATTGACAGATTATTATAAAGATGAATATTCAATGTTAGAATATCTAGCAGGATCTGATTATGATACATTCAATAGTTTTGTTGAACTATCAAATTCCTATATTAATCATTTACTTGGTTATAATATTATTGCAAAAGGTATTGAGAATTACTACTTTTTGATTGATTCATTGAAAATATATCTTTTGAATAAAAATAAATATAAGAAAATAAATCTATCGAATGATGAAATGATTCAGGAAATATCTGAAAGGAGAAATAAATTAGAACCACGATTAAGGAAAATGATAAAAATGATACTTATGACTAAATATGGTGAAAATACAGCAAAAGATATCATAATAAAACAATTGAAAACCAATAATAGTAGAAGAAATAGAAATATACAAAGTATAGCATACAATGATGTTTTTAATCCAAAAATAGTTGATATATATTTTAATGATCTTATGAAGATTATTATAGATAAATGGGATGATTTTCGTAATGTATTCGATAATAAAGATGAATTTGAATTAATGATGAAAATAATAAATAAATATCGTATGGATGCACATGCTAAAGATATTTCTTCTGAAGAAATGGATAGATTTAGAATTTGTATTTCTGCTATTGAAAAACAGGTAGATCTATTTTTATAGATATAAAGTAGGATTAGATAAGCTATTTATACTTATCTAATCCTATTATTTTTTATTTGCCTTGGGGTGGCTCGACCGCCAAAACATAGCCAGTGCCACGCACGGTCAAAATATAGCGTGGGTTTGATGGATCTGGCTCGATCTTTTGGCGCAAGTGATAGATATGCGGCTTGAGCAATTCGGCTGCTTCGCTGCTTTCAGCCTCGTAGCCTTGAGCGCAACGCAACAAATTGGCGTAGCTCATCACCAGGCCTGCTTGCTGGGCCAAACAGCTCAACAAACGAAACTCAGTTGGGGTAAGATTTAATGTTTGATCGCCGAGGCGCGCCATTTGTCGCCACAGGCCAATTTCCAGCTCGCCAACCCGAATCCATTGATCGCCTGCTGGCTGTTGGCTGGTTGGCTCGCTTGGCTCTTGTTGCTTGCCGCCAAGCTCGCCGACGACAGTTTGCAGGGTCGTCATTAAGCTCTTTTTATGGCGCTGCTCTGCTTGCGCTTCGAGCGCACTCTTGACTCGCGCCAGCACATCTTGCGGGCTTGAGGTTTTGAGCATATAGTCGAACACGCCCAAGTGAATGCCTTCGATGGCACTATCAAGCGAACCATGGCCAGTCAAAATCAAGATTGCTGCATCAGGATAACGTTCGCGCACCCGTTGGGCAACCGTAATGCCATCGACTCCAGGCAAGCGCAAATCCAGAAGAAACAGATCAAACGGGCGTTGGGCAATTCGGTCGAGGGCTTCTTCGCCGCTATCGGCTGTTTGCACGTCGTAGCCGCGGCGGCGCAGCAAATCGCCAAGCGTGGCGCGAATCGGAAATTCATCATCAACCAATAATATCGAAGCTTGACTCATTGGGTACTCCTAGCTAGGTTGGTAGGGCAGCACAACACGGAAGGTCGAGCCAACCCCAACGGTGCTGTCAACCTCGATTTGGCCGCCATGCTGGGTTACAATATGGGCACTAATCGGTAAACCAAGACCAGTTCCATTGGGTTTGTTGGTAAAAAATGGCTCAAACAGATGCGCCCGAATATCATCAGGAATCCCTGTTCCCGTATCGCAAATTTCGATGGTCGCAAAGCTTGTGGCGGCCTCGGTTGTGACGGTTAATGTGCCACCAGCCGTCATCGCCTCAAGCGCATTCAGCACCAAATTCAAAAACACTTGACGTAATTGATCAGCATTGCATACCACTGCTGGCAGTTGTGGGTCGGGCGTAAAGGTGATCACGGTATTATTATGCCGTGCGTGTAGGCCTGCTAACGCCAAGGTTTCTTCAATAATTTCATTGAGATCGGTCGGAGCCATCTCGCCGCGCATTGGCCGATAGAAATCACGCATGCGCTCAATAATGCCAGCAATTCGCGTCAATTGATCGCGGGCCAATTGCATAATCGGCGATTCGCGCAAATCGTCGGGCAAATCTTCTTCGAGCAAGAGCAAGGCATTGCGCGCCGCATACAGCGGATTATTAATTTCATGGGCAATCGAAGCTGAAAGTTGGCCAACCGCTGCCAAGCGTGCGCCTTGCAACAAGGCTGCTTCGGCGGCGCTGACGCGCTGGGTCAAGCGATGTTCGTGCTCTTTGGCCAGTTTCTTTTGCTCGGTTACATCGCGCACGACGGCAATAATTAATAATTGCTCGCTGGTTTTCAATGGGCTAAGGCTAATTTCGGTGTAAAACTCGCTGCCATCGCTACGTTTCGCCAAGAGGTCGCTGCCAATGCCCATTGGGCGGGTGCGTGGCTCTTGCGTGTAATTGCTGCGGTAGGCGACGTGAACGCCGCGCACGCGCTCGGGAATCAATATTTCAATCGGCTGGCCAATCATCGATTCGCGCTCATAGCCAAATATGGCCTCGGCTTGGGCATTGACGACCACAATCACGCCGCGGGCATTCACAATGACTACGCCATCGGGTGCGGCTTCAAGCAAGCTTTGAAAAAGCGGCTCGGCAGGTTGAGTGGCCAGTTGATGGCGCAATAACTCAACTTCGCGTTTAAGGCTGGCGTTTTCCGTTTCAAGCTGTTCATGACTCAGCATACCAAAAACTCCCTTGAATGATTGGCAATCATAGCATATTTGAGGGCGAGGGGTCAGGGGTCAGGGGTCAGGGTTGAGCTACGAAGGGATATGTGGCTATTGGCTATTGGCTTTTGGCTATCGGAAGCTTGTTGGGTACTACATGAATTCCGCCACATTTCATCGCTCATAATTCATCCTTCATCCTTCTCTCTGCACCTCTGCGTTAATATTGATCCACGAAGGACACGAAGAGCACGAAGGATGGAAACCACGAAGAACGCGAAGAGCGTGAAGGTTAGGTTGGCGATGGGCTATTGATTTTTGATTTTTGACCTCTGACTTCTGCCTTTTGCCTTCCTCATTCATCCCTCATAATTCATAATTCATCCTTTATTGCTGGCCTAAATTATGCTAAACTAGCAGGCTCGCTCATATGTGTCTGAGTAGCCTAAAGTGCCTATGTTATAATGCAGTACATTCATATGCCGAGGAGGATGTGTGAGCCGCTTCAGCGATGTCACCAACATTTGGTCAACCATCAAAGAAATCGATGTGCGCGATATTCGCGATCAAGCTGATCTGCCGTGTCGGATTGCGCTGCTGGGCCATGCTACCTTCGGGCGCGATTTGATTATGCGTTTGTTGACGCTTGGCGCGCAACGCTTTCCAGCCCGCACTCCCCAAGTGAGCATTATCGATTTACCGCTAGGCCGTGAGCAAGCAGTCGATCTCAATCGGGTCGATTTGGTGCTGTTAACGCTCGATGCTAGCCAAGCCTTGAGCTACGACGAATTTCTGGCCTACGAAAAATTGGCGATTCTGCCGATTCCGCTCTTGATTGCGGTTTGGGGTACAGATTTGCCCAAAAGCTCCGACAGCACGCACCAAGCAGATTTGCAAGCCTCACCGGCGGTGTTGCTTGATCCGCAAGCCGATCCGGCGAGCCAACGCAAAGCGCTGGCCAAAGCTGTGCTCGAACTCTTGCCTGAATCGTTGCATATTGCCGCCGCGCGGCGCTACCCGGGCTTGCGCAGCGAAGTAACCAATAGCCTGCTGAGCAGTGTGGCGCTGAGCAATGCCACATTTGCTTTCACGTCGGGCTTGCCTGAAATGATTCCTGTATTAAACTTGCCATTAAACGCCGCCGATATGTTGGTGCTGACCAAAAATCAGGCTCTTTTGGCGTATCGGGTGGCGTTGGCGATGGGTGCTGAAGGCGATTTCAGCGCCATGATTCGCGAACTGCTGCCAGTGGTTGGCGGTGGTTTTCTCTGGCGGCAACTTGCGCGCCAGTTGGTGGGCTTGATTCCGGGCATTGGCTTATTGCCCAAAGTTGCGGTAGCCTACGCTGGCACGTTTGTAACTGGCATTGCTGCGTGGCGTTGGTACGAACGCGGCGAACTGATCAGCAAAGCCGAATTACAAAGCTTGGTCAAAACGGCTTTAGAAGAAGGGCGACAACGGGCAAAGGCGCTCATTGGCAATCGTAAATCAGCCGATAATGATCCTACTTCAGCGGCGAAACCTGGTTTGCGCCAACGGCTTGGTAGCTTGCTAAACCCCAAGAATTGGTTTAAGGCGATTCGGGGCCGTTTCAAGCGCAAACCCAAACAGGTACACCAACCAGCAGAGTCAAACGATCAGTCCAATTCTGCTGCTTAATCACATTGAGGATTATCATTCGTGGAAACCTTTGTCATTGAAGGCGGTCATCGCCTGAGCGGGACAATTACACCTGCCGGAAACAAAAATGCCGCCTTGCCATTATTGGCAGCCTGTTTGCTCAGCGACCAACCAGTTATTTTGCGCAATATGCCCGATATTGCCGATGTGCGGGTCAAAGTTCAATTATTACAATCATTAGGCATCGAATGTAGCTGGCTTGAAGATAATGTGTTGCGGGTGCACGCCGCCACGATCAATACCTCTGAGCCGGATATTGCGCTGGCACGGCGGATTCGAACCTCGATTTTGCTGGCTGGGCCATTGTTGGTGCGCACTGGGCGTGCAGTATTGGCCCGACCAGGCGGCGATTCGATTGGTCATCGGCGTTTAGATACCCACTTTCTGGCCTTGGTTGCCTTGGGTGCCGAAGTTGAAGTGACCAAACAAGCCTATGAATTGCAAACCAATGGCCTTGTTGGCACCGACATTTTCCTTGATGAAATGAGCGTTACTGGCACTGAACAGGCGATTATGGCTGCCGTTTTGGCCAATGGCACGACCACAATTGTCAACGCCGCATCAGAACCACACGTCCAAGATTTGTGTCGCTGTTTGTTTGCCATGGGCGCAAAAATCACTGGCATCGGTACCAATACCTTGCAAATTCAAGGCGTTTCGCGGCTCAACGGCACCGAATATACGCTCGGCCCCGACTTTATGGAGGTCGGCTCGTTCATCGGGTTGGCCGCTGTGACTGGTAGCAACATTCGCATCGCCAACGCGCGGCCTGAAGAACACCGCATGACACGGATTATGTTTGGGCGGTTGGGTGTAACTTGGCAGGATGAAGGCCCAGATATTGTGATTCCTGGCGATCAAGAGCTGCGCGTGCGCGACGATTTGCATGGCGTTGTGCCCAAAATCGATGATATGCCATGGCCTGGCTTTCCACCAGATCTGATGAGCATTGCTTTGGTGATTGCGACCCAAGCCCAAGGCACGGTGCTGATTCACGAAAAAATGTTTGATGGCCGCTTATTCTTTGTCGATAAATTGCTGAGCATGGGCGCACGGGTCATTTTGTGCGATCCGCATCGGGCGGTGGTGGTTGGCCCTGCCAAACTTTTTGGCGAACGCCTGACCAGCCCCGATATTCGGGCGGGTATGGCCTTAGTGATTGCTGCATTGTGTGCCAAAGGTACAAGCATAATTTCGAATATTGCCCAAATTGATCGGGGCTACCAACGAATTGAACAACGGCTGGCTGCGCTTGGGGCGCGGATCGAACGCCGTCCTGCTGAATAATGGCCTTTAAGGAGGGTCGGTGTGACCAAAGCATCAGAACAACGGCATATTTTAATTGCTGATGACGATCCTGGGATTCGTGGCCTCTTGTGCGAGGTCTTTGATGAAGAGGGCTATCTGACAGAGCCAGCCGAGCATGGCGGCGAAGTTTTGGCCAAAATGACCAAAAAACATCCCTATGATCTGTTGATTATGGATGTGCGCATGCCCGGCCAAGATGGCTTGACCGTGCTTGAACAATTGCGCAAAAATGGCATTACCACCCCAGTTATTATGATGACCGCCCATGGCACGTCATCGACCGCAATTCGGGCGATTCAAATTGGCGCATACGATTATGTGATCAAGCCCTTCGATGTTGAAGAAGTGACCTTGGTCGTTAAGCGCTTGTTTGATCATCAGCAACTTGCCTCAAAAGTGCGTGAACTCGAAGCCAAAAGCTTTGATCCACGCGACAAAATGATTGGCAATAGCCCAGCCATGCAGGAAATCTATAAACAAATTGGGCGGGTGGCCCACACCGATGCAACCGTGCTGATTACTGGTGAAACTGGCACCGGCAAGGAAGTGCTGGCCAACTTGATCCACGTTAATTCAGCACGCCGCAACGGGCCGCTGATCAAAGTCAATTGTGCGGCCTTGCCCGAATCGCTGCTCGAAAGCGAATTGTTTGGCCACGAAAAAGGCGCGTTTACTGGCGCAATGGCGCAACGCAAGGGCCGCTTTGAATTAGCTCATAAAGGCACAATCTTCTTGGATGAAATTGGCGAAATGACCCTTGCCACCCAGAAGAAGTTGCTGCGCATTTTGCAAGAGCGCGAGTTCGAGCGAGTTGGCGGCACAACCACCGTGCGGGTCGATGTGCGGGTGATCGCCGCGACCAACCGCGATCTTGAGGCCGAAGTGCGGGCTGGCACGTTCCGCGAAGATTTGTACTATCGCTTGAATGTGATTACCTTGTATCTGCCAGCGTTGCGCCAGCGCACTGGCGATATTCCCTTGCTGGCCGAATTTTTCTTGGATAAATACCGCTACTCGCCATCGTCGCCACCAGCTCGTATCTCCGAAGATGCTATGCAGCGGTTGAATAACTACGATTGGCCAGGCAATGTGCGTCAACTTGAGCACGAGATTGAGCGGGCAGTGATTTTGTCACGCGGCAATGTCATTACCAGCGAGCACATGTCGTTGGTGCCTTCGTCGCGCTCGGCCTTGCAAGTTGATATTGCCGCCCGTTTGCGCGAGCAATCGACGCTTGACGAACTCTTGGCCGATGTTGAACGCTTGGCCTTGCAAGAAGCCCTCGTGCAACACGACGACGACCTGAAGGCCGCCGCCCGCAGCCTTGGCCTGAGCGAAGCCGAGTTTCAAAAGCGCCAGAAAAAGTATAGTTCGTAGGTGAGGCTATAGGCTATAGGTGTAATGGTTCATTGGATTGGCAATCACATGCATGCCCTCACCCCCAGCCCCTCTCCCACTGAACGCGGGCGAGGGGAGCACTGTTTTCGTGGTTCCCCCTCGCCTCGCGGGCGGGAGAGGGGGTGAGGGGGTGAGGGGCAACCGTCGTTAACGTGATGAACCATTACATATAGGTTATAGGCTTGGGAATTCAAAAAAATGTTCCGCTAGCCAAAAGCCTTCAGCCTATAGCCTTTCTCTGCTTACTCGCCTTTGAATTCGGCGGCGCGACGCGCG
Source organism: Herpetosiphon sp. NSE202 (assembly GCF_042688385.1). Classification (NCBI taxonomy): domain Bacteria; kingdom Bacillati; phylum Chloroflexota; class Chloroflexia; order Herpetosiphonales; family Herpetosiphonaceae; genus Herpetosiphon; species Herpetosiphon sp. NSE202. The sequence goes on from NZ_JBHUPY010000001.1 coordinate 743,673, forward strand.
ATGGCTGCTTGTACGCCCTCGCTAAAGTCGGCAGTGCGAATTAATTGGCTCTGCGCCCAGCCTTCAAGCATCAAGCCACGATCAACATCAAATAAGCCATCAATCACCCGTTTGGCCATGCCAACGGCCAACGGTGCTGCCAGAATCAGCTCATCAGCAAACGCATGCACAACTTGATCTAAACTGCCTGCGTCAGCCACTTGATTGACAACGCCCCAGCGCTCAGCATCGGCGGCGCTAAACATGCGTCCGGTCATAATCAGCTCTTTGGCGCGGCCAACCCCAACCAAGCGCGTCAGGCGGGTTGTGCCACCAACATCGGGCACAATGCCCAAGCGGGTTTCTGGCAAGGCCAACTTAGTGCCATTGGCGGCAATTCGGAAATCGCATGCCAAGGCAATTTCCAAGCCCAAGCCAAGGCACATGCCATGCAAAACGGCGATCGTGGGAATTTCTAGGCGCTCGATGCGCGTCGTCAAGGCTTGCCAATCGTCGGTAATGGTGCGCATTTGGCGCAGCCAATGTTCGCCATAGCGATTGGGCAGATCAAGCAAATCGCCAAGATCGATGCCTGCTGAAAAAACTGGGCCTTCGCCGCTCAAGACGACAACCCGCACGCCCGTAGCGCTGGCTGCCTGATCGATCGCCGCGCGTAAATCCTTGCCAACTTGCCAACTAATTGCATTGCGTTTCTCGGGCCGATTGATCGTAATCCGAAAGATCGCGCCCATTTGCTCGGTTGTAACGAAACCACTCACAGCATGCTCCTTTGCACAAAAAAAGACGCTGCATCAAGCAATGATGCAGCGTCGATTGTACCGCTTATGCTTCGGTTGTGGCGTGACGTGTGCCGCCATAAAAGGCAATTTTATCTTTTATATGTTCGTAATTGGGCTTGACGATGGTATACATCCAGGCCACATCAGCGATGGTGCCGTTATCAGTTACCAAATCTATCCAGAAGCATGTGCCTTTGTGGGGGCAAACATAGGTGCGCTCGGTTACCCGTAAATTGTGCATATCAACAACTGCTTGATCAAAATACCAGTTGCCTTCAAGCCGAAAAACCGATTGTGTTTCAACACCTTTGGCCAAGGTCGCCTGATCATGTTTGGCTTTGATGCTAATTTCCCGTAACATGGATCGTCCTCCGTTGGTAATAGGAAAATCGTACCACGAAAAAGGCCTTAAATTCGGCGCAGCATCGAGCGCAAGCAGAAATCGTGGTATGATTTTGGCAGCTACGACGCGCCATGCATTTCCGGCGCGTTAATCATCTTTCGTGCTCAACAACCTAGGATTAGGAATTATGGCAAAGATTATGGTCGCCATGAGTGGCGGCGTGGATAGCTCGCTGACCGCAGTATTGCTCAAAGAACAAGGTCACGATGTGACTGGCGTAACCATGCACCTGTGGGAAGGCGATGATAACGGGATCATGGAAAGTCAATGTTGCTCGGTCGAAATGACCGCAGGAGCGCGGCGGGTCTGTGCCCAATATGACATTCCCTACTATGTGTTTAATTATCAAAAAGATTTTCGCAAGCATGTGATCGATTACTTCTTGCGCGAATATTCAAGCGGAGCCACACCCAACCCGTGCTTGGCCTGCAACCGCGATCTGAAATTTCGGGTGCTGCTCGAACGGGCTGAACTCTTGGGCTTCGATGGCTTAGCGACTGGCCACTTTGTGCATATTACTGGCGGCGGCGAACAGCCCTACGATTTACGCCGCGGCGTGGATATTAACAAAGATCAATCGTATGTGCTGTATATGCTTGGCCAACGCGAACTGGCGCGCTTGCACTTTCCGCTTGGTGGCTTTACCAAGCCCGAAGTGCGTCAAATGGCCCGTGAACGGGGCTTGGTAACTGCCGACAAGCCAGAAAGCATGGATATTTGTTTTATTCCCGATAACAACTATCGGCGTTTCTTAAACGAAGAACGCCCAGAAATTATGCGCCCAGGCCCAATTGTCAATCGGCGTGGCGATGTGCTGGGTAATCATAAAGGCTTGCCACAATATACGATTGGCCAGCGCAAAGGCTTGGGCATTGCAGCTGGCTCGCCATTATTTGTGATCGAAATCGACACGGTACGCAACTTGCTCATCGTTGGTGACGCTGATGAACTAGAATGCCGCGATTTTGTGATTGACGATGTACGCAGCGTCTATGGCCAGATCGAAGCCGGAACCTATGCGGTGCAAATCCGCGCCCATGGTGATGCAGTGCCAGCCACAATTACCCCCCGCGACAACGGCACGCTGCACATTCGCTATGACCAACCACAACGTTCGGTGACTCCAGGCCAAGCTGCTGTGCTCTATCGCGAGGATCGGGTCTTTGGTGGTGGTCGGATCAGTACGGAGCGCTATTCGTGAATGAGCTAGAGCCAGCAGCATTGATTATTGCGCTGCTCGCCAGCGTTTACGGAGCCTTGGCGCATCTCTTTTGGGGGCAGCGTTGGCGACATTTGCCACTTTTTTTGGGCACAGCGCTGATTGGCTGCCTTATGAGTTATGCCTTTAACTTGCATTTTATTGGGGCTGGGCCAGTGCCAGCAGGAGTACCTTTGGTCGAATCGACCATTGCCGCATGGATTATGTTAATCCTAGCAACGCGACTGCGCGTTTAACCCCTACAAAGGCAAAAAAGGCGACAATATTCCTGTGGTGAAAGTGTGGCATATTTCAAGGCAATATGCTATAATCGCCGCGATCAAATCCCTCTCTGTAAAGCATTAAATGTACCTTTCGACGTTTTGATTGGTCGTGTCGGTACGCTGGAGGATTGCTTGAAGAAGTTTGCCATTATCGGGGGCATCGTCCTCCTTGTTCTTGGGATTGGTCTGCCGATTTTGTTGATATCACAGGGCTGGCTGAATGAGGCCCGTGATCTTGCGATTATCCTCTTGGCAATTTTCCAACTCTTCTCGGTCACCTTGATGATTGTTTTGGTGGGCGTGTTGGTGGTGATGGTCAACGAGTTGCGCAACTTGGCCAAGGAAAAAATCTCGCCCAAGGTCGACGACGTGTTGGAACGGGTCAAAGATATTACCGAAAATGCCAAGGTTACGACCACAACCGCCAAGCAAACAGCCTCGTATGTGGCTGAAGGCGTGGTTTCACCAGTGATCAAGGCTGCTAGCTTGTTGGCAGGGGTCAAAGCTGGGGCCAAATCATTGGCGCGGCGGCAAGCCCGTGGCTCGTTGCCCAGCGATCGCAACGAAAATAACTAGGCTGCCCTCTTGTCAAACGACAAGGGCTAGTGGTACGATACACAGACCAAACCATCCTCATATTCTGGTGAACGCTATGGCTGAACGGTTTCCGTATGGTGGACAAGCAGTAATGGAAGGCGTAATGATGCGCGGTTTACACCGGGCTAGTGTCGCTGTCCGTTCACCTTCTGGCCAAATCGTCATTCGTGACCGTGAATTAAACTTAGCGCGGCGGGTTTTTTGGAGTCGGCTTCCGCTGCTGCGTGGCATTCAGCTTTTGGGCGATGCTTTGGTAATTGGGATGTGGGCTTTGATGTTTTCGGCCAGTGTGACCGAGGATCAAGCAGAGCAACCCTTGAGTAAAGGCCAAACCGCACTGTTGGTCGCAACCTCGGTCGGGATTTCGATTGCGTTGTTTTTTGTGTTGCCATTGCTGGTTGCTTCGGGCATAGCCAGTTGGGCCAAACTTGGCATCTACAGTCGCGAAACAATCGAAGGTATAACGCGCTTGCTGATTTTTGTTGGCTACCTGATCTTGGTCGGGCGCACCGCAGAAATTCGGCGGGTTTTCGGGTATCATGGGGCTGAGCATAAAGCCGTATCGGCCTATGAAGCTGGCCTGCCATTGACCGTTGAGCACGTTCGGCCCTTTACAACCATCCACCCGCGCTGTGGCACAACCTTATTGCTCATTGTGGTGGTGCTCAGCATTCCTGTATTTGCATTGCTTGGCACGTTTCCCTTTTGGCTACGCTTGCTAAGCCGAATCATCCTAGTGCCATTTGTGGCGGCGCTTGCGTACGAGCTGATGCGGCTTACGGCAAGCAAAGCAACAAACCCGATTGTGCGTGGTTTAATGACACCAGCACTGGCGCTGCAACGCTTGACCACCCGCGAACCAGATGATGCCATGCTTGAGGTAGCAATCGCTGCCCTGGCGCGGGTCTTGGTCGCCGATGGACAAACGATTGAAACGCAGCCCATTGCGGTCGATATTCGGCCTGCACTTACGTCCTAACATCGTACATCCAGAGTGAGGGCATCTGTATGGCTCTTGTTGGTAATTTGCGCGACTTTGCACTCGCTGATTTTCTTTATCTGATCGATCGCGGGTACAAAACTGGCAGTTTACAACTGAACCGTCAAAGTGCCGCAGCAACGCTCTACTTTGAAAAGGGAAAACTGCTCTACGCCGCGCAAACGCAAGAACGCGAATCGCTCGGCGAGATGTTGCAGCGCACGGGGAAACTCACGCCGCAACAAGTGCAGCAGGCGGTGCAACTGCAGCAAACTGATGGCAACCAATCGCTTGGAACGGTGCTGGTCGAACGCGATCTTATCACGCGCGAAGACCTGCAACGCCACATCCAAACCCACATAGAAGAGACGGTGTACAGTCTGTTTGGCTGGCCCGATGGTGAGTTTTGCTTCAATGCCGGGGTAAAACTCGACCGTGATGATGTCCAATCGCCGGTACCGCTTGGGGTGGAAAACCTCATTATGGAGGGTGTACGCCGCGTCGATGAATGGGGCCGCATCAAGGATCATATTCCCAATACCGATATGATTGCACGCTTTGTCGATCAGCCACTCGAAAAGGCTAAAAGTATCAACTTAACGCCCGATGAATGGCGCATTTTTGCCCGGATCAACGGCAAAGATTCGATCAAAGAAGTGATTAGTCGGACTGGTTTGAGTGAATTTGATGTGAGCCGCATTGTATACGGCTTCATTTCGGCAGGCTTGGTTGAGGTAACCCGACCTCGCCCTCCTGTCCCAGCGACGGGACGCGCTGGTGCTGGTGCCGCTGCAGGAGCACCAAAACGCAGCCTCGTCTCACGGATCATCAATCGTATTAGGGGAATGTAGAAAGGCGGCGCTGCGCTGGAACACTCCCACACTCCCACCGGCAACCTAGCTCCGTCTTAGGAGGACGTATGCAGACTGTCAAAATGGTTATCAGTGGCGCGGTTAACGCTGGTAAAACACAGTTCATTCGTGCCATTAGTGAAATCGAGGTGGTTTCGACCGAACGGAAGGCCTCCGACGATACCAAACTGCTCAAGGGCGAAACCACCGTTGCAATGGACTTTGGCCGCATTACCATCAGTGATGATTTGGTGTTGCACTTGTTCGGCACACCCGGCCAAAAACGCTTCGACTTTATGTGGGAAATCTTGTCCGAGGGGATGCTCGGCTTGATTGTGTTGGTCGATAGCACCCGGCCTGAAACGTTCCGCGAAACAAATCGGATTATCGATTTCTTCACTTCGCAACGTGATGCGCCGTATGTCGTCGCCGCTAACAAGCAAGACCACGAAAATGCTTGGGCACCTGATGAATTGCGGCTCGCCTTGCGGTTGCCAGCCCATGTTAAAATTGTTCCCTGTGTGGCAACCCAAAAGGATTCGGTTAAGAATGTGCTGCTAGAATTGCTCTACGTTATTATGCAGCGCTCAGCCGATTAGGCGATTCTTCACGCTTCATTGCTCTTTTTCGCCATGCCGTACTCTGGTTGCAGAGTGCGGCTTTTTGCCATTGGGAGAGGTTGACTATGCAGCTAAATTTGCCAATTCTCGAACAATTACAAGGCCGGCGCTCAATTTTAATCGCTGGCATGGGCGGCGGTTTTGATATTTTCTGTGGCTTGCCAATCTTCCTGCAATTGCGCGAACAAGGCTTTAATGTGCATCTGGCCAATTTCAGCTTTAGCGACCTTGAGGCCGCCACCAATCTTGAATATCTCGGCGATACGGTTTATGGGGTGTCAAGTTTGCCCCACGACCCTGAATTTGTGCCCAAGCATAGCCCAATTGATGCCACTCAAGTTGCTTTGTTCCAGCGCCATAGCCCGTTTATCTATTTTCCCGAGCTGTATTTGGCCGAGTGGTTTCGCCAAACTTATGGCGAGTTATTAACGGTTTGGTCGTTTTTGCGCAGTGGCGTGCAGCCCCTCTTGGCGAGTTATCGGCGCTTAGTGCAGCATTTAGCAATCGATGCCATCATCTTGGTCGATGGCGGGGTTGATGCCTTGGTGCAGGGCGATGAGGCCGAAATTGGCACCTTGGTCGAAGATTCAATCTCGTTGGCGGCGGTTAACCAATTACATGAAGTGCCAACCAAAATTGTGGCATGCATTGGCTTAGGCGCTGAACGCGATATGCACTATCCCCATATTTTTCAAAATATTGCTAGGCTGGCCGAAGCCGAAGTGCTGCTTGGAACGTGCAGTTTGATCAAGCAAATGCCGGTTTATCAAGCCTACGCGGCGGCAGTGCACTGGGCGCAATCCCGAATTTACCAAGACCCAAGTGTGATCAATAGCTCGATTATCTCGGCGGTCGAGGGCTATTTTGGCGATTATCATCTGACCAGCAAAACCGCAGGTAGCAAACTCGATATTAATCCGCTGATGAGTGTGTATTGGTTTTTTGATTTAGCTGGGCTGGCTGAGCGCCATCTGATGCTGGAGCCGCTGCTTGAAACCGAACATTTGCGCGAGGTGGTGCAATGGGTGCATACCTTGCGCGCAAATTTGCCAGTTCGGTCGCGAATACGCTAAGTGGTTGAGACGCGAGGGGGCAGGAATCGGGGGCTGGGATTTTAACGCAGAGGCGCAGAGAAGTGAAGGATGAAGTAACGTCAAAAGTCAAAAATCAAAAGCTATATTAACCACGAAGGACACGAAGAGCACGAAGGGCTAAGAACCACGAAGTTTGCGAAGTTAAGTTTTGGCCACAGATTGGCACAGATTTTTGGGATTATATTCTGCAAGCAAAAAGCCCTTGTTCGTAAAATTAGTGGAATTCGTGGCTCAAAAACCTCGCCTTCGTGTCTTTCGTGCTCTTCGCGGTTCCTCGTACTTGGCTTATTGTTTCTCGGTGCGTTTGGCTGCTTCCCAGAGCGTGTCGGCTTCGCTAAGGTTGAGTTGGCTGAGTTGGCGGCCTTGAGCTTGGGCTGCTTGCTCAACAGCCACAAAACGGCTGCGGAATTTGGCAATTGTACCGCGTAGTGCACTTTCTGAATCAATTTTGAGCCAGCGCGCCAGATTGGTCAGCGCAAACAGCACATCGCCAAACTCTGCTGCTTGTTCTTCTGGGCTGGTTGCTGCTTGCAATTCGCCAATTTCCTCATGCACTTTATCCCACACGCCGCTGACATCAGGCCAATCGAAGCCAACTTTGGCAGCTTTTTTGCCCATGAGCTGCGCTGTTGCGAGCGGCGGCAAGGTTTTGGCAATGCCATCGAGCGCGCTCTCACGTTGGCTGCCTTTTTCTTTGTGCTCAGTGGCTTTAATCGCATCCCAATTGCGTAATACTTCGTCTGCATCGCTGACCTCGGTGGTGCCAAAAATATGCGGGTGGCGGCGAATCAGCTTGCTGTTGATTGCAGCATAGACCTGATCGAGATCGAAGCGGCCTGCTTGGCGGCCAAACTCTGCGTGAAAGACAATTTGCAAGATTAAATCGCCTAATTCTTCTTTGAGATTGGGCCAATCTTCAGCGTCGAGCGCTTCGAGGGTTTCATGGGTTTCTTCAAGCAAGAATTCACGCAAGCTGGCGTGGGTTTGTTTGCGATCCCATGGGCAGCCGTGTGGCCCCGCCAAGCGCGCCATAATCCATTCCAACGTGCCAGGGCTAGCCACATCGGCCTCGATGCTGAGCGCTGGCAGATACCAGGCTTGGGCTGGGCTGGCGTTAGCAAGGGTTTGTTGGCTCAGGCCAGTTGCATCAAGGCTCTGAATGTGATATTCGCTGGGATAGCGGCGCAACAAGCTGGCCCGGACTGCTGGCAAGGTTGCTGCATCGATTTCGGTGACAATCAAGGCTTGGGTTGCTTGAAACGGCAACGGGCTGACGAAGGCTTGATAGTCAGCGATGCCCTGTAATTCGCTCCACGCGCGATCAGCGCCTTCTGCTGGTTGCGGCGTTGGTGCAACCATCTTGTGGGCTGGCACAACTTGAAAGCCTTGGCTCAGGTCGAGCGGAAATTGGCTGAGAATGGTTAACATAATTGCTCCTTAAACAAAGAGCGACAGGATGAGCAAGCATCCTGTCGTAACGCCCATTGGCATTGCTCTGATTATTGGAAAACGGTCACTGATTCTGGGAAAGGCACATCCTCGGCGCGGACATAATTTTTGATCAAATCTTTTTGGCGATATTCTTCGACTTTGCTTTGTACATAGGCGGTGCCTTCGGGCGAACTCATGAGTTCTTGGAATGAGCCAAAGCTGGTCGCGTTGCGGCTTTCGGTAATTTTCATAATGTGATAGCCAAATTCGGTCTTCACAGGCTCGCTCAATTGGCCAATTTCCAGCGTGTTGAGCGCAGCGGCAAATTCAGGAACGAAGCCAGCAAATTGCTCTTTGGTATACCAGCCAAGGTCGCCACCATTTGAGCCACTGCCAGGATCTTCAGAATATTGTTGAGCTAAGGCCGAGAAATCCTCGCCAGCTTTCAATTGGGTCAAGAGTTGGTTGACGCGATCAAGGGCTACTGATTCACTGACGGTTTGGGTTGAAACCAAAATATGAAACAGATGAAATTGGGGTGTTTCGCTTGGCAGTTGCAGCATTTTGGCATAGCTCTCGAAGGTTAAAATTTGGGCAACATAGGCGCGCATGCTTTCAACCGTGCCAAAACGATTTTCTTTGGCAAACGCTTCATAATCGGCAAAGGTTGGTTTTTCTTTTTGGACAGCCTGATCGATCATCATCGTAGTTTGTTCTGCAGTCACACTATCGATGCCTGCGCCAAGCTTGGCACTTTCTTCAAGAATCACTTTTTGCAAAATCAATTGCTCTAAAAGTTGTTGGCGGGTGGTATTGGCATCAAGGCCGCTCGTATTTTGGTTGATAACATTGGAATTTAAATCCAAAAAGGTTGTAAATTCTGCTTCAGTGATTGAAGAATTACCGACCTCAACCATCACTTTCGATTGACTGGTGGTAATTTCACTACCACAACCTGCTAGGATTGCGATTACAAAACAGAGCAGCAACCACTGGGCGTGTCGTCGCATGAGCCAAAGTCCTCCACATGTTGAAATGCTAAATTATATATCTCATTGATACCGCAGCCATGGCTGCTTGTCAAACGCCAAACGAGGCAGTCGTCGCCCGACTACCTCGTTTAAGCTGGTTAATTGGCCAATTTAGGCATATTCTGGTTGGCCTGGCACTGGGAAGGCTGCGCATAATTCGCGCACTTCGCCAGCAACTTTGGCTTGTAATTCTTTGTTGCTCAAATCGCGCACAATTTGGCCAACCCAAACGGCAATTTGGCGCATTTCGTTTGGCCCAAAGCCCCGCGTGGTTGCCGCAGGCGTGCCAAAGCGCAAACCACTGGCAGTCATTGGTGGCTTGGGATCAAACGGAATCGCGTTTTTGTTGACGGTAATGCCAGCATGGTCAAGGGCTTTTTCAGCGTCTTTGCCTGTAGCATTCACTGGAGTCAAATCGACCAGCAACAGGTGGTTATCAGTGCCGCCACTGACAATCCGCAGTCCTTCGTTGGTCAAGGCTTCGGCCAGAACTTGGGCATTTTCTACCACGCGGCGCATATAATCGCGATAATCTGGTTGCAAGGCTTCGCCAAAGGCGACCGCTTTGGCAGCGATGACATGCATCAACGGGCCACCTTGTACGCCAGGAAATACGACTTTATCGATATTTTTGGCGTGTTCAGCACCACACATAATCATGCCGCCACGGGGGCCGCGCAGGGTTTTGTGGGTGGTCGTGGTGACATAATCGGCAACTCCGACTGGCGATGGGTGCAGGCCAGCAGCAACCAAGCCCGCAATGTGGGCAATATCGGCCATCAAAATTGCCCCAACATTATCGGCAATTGTGCGTAGCAAATCGAAATTGATTGTGCGTGGATAGGCGCTGGCTCCACAGATAATCATTTTGGGCTGGGTTTTGTGGGCAATCTCGGCAACTTCTTCATAATCGATCTGTTCGGTTTCGCGATCAACGCCATAGCCGTGAATCTCATATGATTTGCCTGAGAAGTTGAGCGGATGGCCGTGGGTCAGGTGGCCGCCGTGGGCCAAACTCATGCCCAGCACGCGGTCGCCATGCTCAAGCGTTGCCAGTTGCACCGCCATATTGGCTTGCGCGCCAGAGTGCGGTTGCACGTTGACATGCTCAGCACCAAACAATTGTTTGGCCCGTTTGATTGCCAAATCTTCGGCAACGTCAACAAACTCGCAGCCACCGTAGTAGCGTTTGCGTGGATAACCTTCGGCATATTTATTGGTCAACACCGAGCCTTGGGCGGCCAATACGGCACTGCTGACATAGTTTTCAGAGGCGATTAGCTCAATCCCATGACGTTGACGTTCAGCTTCAGAGTCGATAGCTTGCGCCAATTCAGGATCTTGTTGGCGCAATTCATCCATTAACGACATGCGTACACTCCTTGTCTACGTGGAAAACATCCTTGCAGCCGGCTGGGCGTGGTGCGACGATCTGCTGTTTGACCCATCCCTATGATACACGGTTTGGGCTTTGTGTGTTGCGGGCTTGAATCAAATCGGCAACCGTGCTGCGCAACGTTTGCATTTCAAAGGGCTTGCCCAGCACGCTATCCACACCGCGCGCCGCAGCATAATCGGCATCGTGTTGATAACCCCAGCCAGTAATTAAAATTGCGATGATATTCGGGCGACGATGGCGCGCTTGCTCCAGCACATCCCAGCCATTCATGCCTGGCATGCCCAAATCGGAAATAATCAGGTCGAAGGCTTGTTCGTCGATCCAGCGCAGAGCTTCTTCGCCAGAGCTCGCCAAGGTTACTTCGTGATGATCGTGGCGCAGCACTTTGGCCACAATGTTGCGCACTGCTGGCTCATCATCAACCACCAAAATGCGTTGGGCAGCGGTTTTGGGCACAATCGCAACTGGGCGCGGCTTTGGTTGCGGGGCATGATGAATTGGCAGCAACACCACGAAGCGCGCGCCATGGGGATAGACATCTTCAGTTAATAATTTGCCGCGATGGCGTTGCACAATGCTCAAAGCAACCGCTAAGCCCATTCCCGTGCCCTCGCCAATTGGCTTGGTCGAGAAAAATGGCTCAAAAATGCGCGTGCGATCTTCTGGTGCGATGCCTGGGCCATTATCAGCAATGGTGAAATACGACCACTCGCCAGTTGTGCCCGTACTAATTGTAATTGTGCCGCCTTTGGGCAACACATCAATTGCATTGACGACTAAATTAACGCAAACTTCGCGCAATTCGGCGGCACTGCCTTGCACATGGGCGGCGGCCAAGTGGGTGCTAATATCGAGCTTGATGCCGCGTTGCTGGGTTTTGTCGCGCCACGAAGGGCGGGTAAAATCGAGCGCAATATTAACCACATCACGTAAATCGACAATATCATCGTAGATTGTTTCGGAGGCCCGCGCAAACTCCTGAATTCGGCGCACCGTGACCGCGCCATCTTTGGCCGCGCGTTCGATTACTTGCAACGCGTCGCGGCGTTCGGCGTGGGTTTCATCAATGAGTAAAAATTGGGCATTACCAAGAATCGAGGCCAGTAGATTGTTGAAATCGTGGGCAACGCCACTAGCCAGCTGCCCCAAGGCGCGCAATTTTTCCGAGTTGATCAAGGTTTCGCGGGTGTTTTCTAGCTCGTCGAGCACGCTGCGCAATTGATAATACGATTGCTCTGCATCGGTGCGCAGCAAATGCTCTTGCTCATAGCGCCGTGCCGTATGAATTGCTTGAGCAATTTGCTGGGCAATCGAGGCCGCCAAATGGCTTTCCTCTGCATTCCAGGCGCGCACGTTGCCACGACTATACATTTGCAGCCAGCCACTAAACCGCCCGTCAACCATCAAGGGCTGGGCGAACAGTGACGAAAGCCCTTCAGCACTGGCCGGATCGCCGCCAATTAGCGAAACGCGGCGAATATCGCTAATGTAGAGTGGGGTTGGTGGTTTGAAGCGCGAAATCCAATAATTCACCGTATCGGTGGTCATTTCCAGCGAATCGAGGTAGCGCTCGGAAAAGCCAGCGTGAGCCACGACCTGCATTGCGCTGCCATCGTTATGCCACATCAGCACCGCAGCCGCCGCAATTTTAAACACGTCGATGACTTTTTCGACCACATTGCCGCATAACGCATGCAAATTGAGTTCGCCGCTGATCGCACGAATAATTTCTTGCAAGGCTTCAAGCTCACGGCGGCGTTGATGTTCGGCCTCGTAAAGCTGCATTTGGCGCAACGCCAAGGCCAATTGATCGGCCACATCGTTGATCAAACGCAAATCATCAAGCGACCAGAGGAATGGCCGCTGCACTTTATAGATGCAGACAAAGCCCAACCACTGGCCATTAGCCACCAACGGGACCCAAACCAAGGCATGAATATTCAAGGCCAGCAAGCGCTCGCGTAATTCGGGGTAATTGCTATCGTGATATTCGTCGATCGTCAGCGAGCGTTTTTGCTGGAAGGCTTGCAACATTTCGCTATGCAACAAGGCCTCGGTTGCGGTGCGCTGATCGGGCGGCAACAAGGTTGTGTAGGTGCCATGAAAGCGTAAGCGCTGCTCCTGCTCATACATCGCCACAGTGCAGAAATCGGCGCGTAGGCCTAAACCAAGGGTTGCCAAGACATCCTGTAACACCTCGCGCAAATTCATGGTTTGGCGAATATGGCTAACGATGCGGGCAAAGAGCACATTGCGTTCGTTGGCCACATACATCGAGCGAAACAGCCGATTATGTTCCAGAATATAGCCTAAGCGTGCGCCAAACTCATGCAGCAGCTGGATGTCGCTCGACTCAAATGGCGTGGCAGGAATCAAGTGCAGCATGCCAAGATTGGTCTGATTGCCAGGCACATGAATATCGATGCCATGCGTGCCTGCAAGCAGCATTTTAGCTCTATTTTGGCTGGTTGCTTGACCAAGTGGCTCGGAATGGCTTAGGGCTTGCATACCCCGCCGAGTTGGCACATGGGCGGCATTGATTTGGGTCAATAAACCAAGCCCTTGCTCATCGTAGAGATAGAGCGCTGCGCCTTGGATTGGCAAGTAGTGCCAAATTAAACGAATAATTTGGTATGGCTCGGTCAGTACATCAAGGTGCTTTAAAATATGTAAATTGATTTTTTCGATGATTTTGGTGCATTGATCTTCGCGATAATGTTGGCGATGGGTGGCCAGCGTGCCCAAAGCCAAGGCCAATTGCTGGGCGATCATCTCGATAATTGGTTGGAGCAAGCGCAGTTTTGAGGCTGGCTGGTCGCTTTGAATATCGATTAAGCCAAGCAATTGCTCGTTGCGCAACATTGGCACGCTGAGTTGGGAGCGTTGGTTGAGCGGGCTGGCAGGCGTGATGATACTTTGCTGTTGCTGGCAAAGTGCTGACCAAGCAGGGCCTGCATTGTGGCGTAGGCGTGGCGGTTGGTGATAGCTGGGATCCTCTAGTGGGCCAAGCGCGCTAGCAACGGGCACAAGCTGATCGTTTTGAAGCAGGGCGATGGTGACGTGCGGCGTTTGCAAGTAATGGCTGATTAATGCGCTAATGCGTTGAATCAATAACTCTGCATTGTGCAGGCAAAAATGCTCTTGGGTGGTTTTGCTTAATAGCTCAAGCTGCTCGTGCCAAATGCTTGATTCCGCGCTATCACCATCGTACATACCGGCTATCCTTTCGTCGAAGGGTTTACCATTTGGGTTTGCGCTTGTTGAGAAATGCGGCGAGGCCTTCTTGGCCTTCTTGGCCGGTGCGGGCTTGGGCAATGGCTTCGATGGCGTAGCGTTTGGCGGCGCTGCGCTCCATTTCCCATATGGCTTGGACTAATTTTTTGGCTTGGGCCATGGCTTGCGGGCCGCCACTGAGCATGCGTTCAGCCAAAAAGCCAACCGTTTGGTCAAGCTCATCTTCGCCGGTAATCGCGTGGATGAGGCCAATTTCGAAGGCTCGTTCGGCGCTAAAGCGTTCGCCCGAGATAAACAAAGCTCGACTTTGGCTGACCCCAATTTTGGGCACGACATATTGGGCAATCACCGCTGGAATCAAGCCAAGCTTGACCTCAGTAAAGCCGAATTTGGCTTGTTCGACGGCCACCGCGAGATCGCAGCAGGCCACCAAGCCTGCGCCACCACCAAGCGCTGCGCCATTGATGCGGCCAATGACTGGCTGCGGCATGCTATTGAGCAGCGCAAACATGGCATCGAGATTTTCAGCATCGGCAATATTTTGCTCGGCAGTGTAGCTAGCGCTGGCTTGCATCCAGCTTAAATCGCCGCCAGCAGAGAACGAAGGCCCAGTGCCGGTCAAAATAACCACCCGCACGCTGTTATCTGCGGCGATGGCGGTTAATGCTTGGCGCAACTCGCCGATCAATTCGGGATTGAAGGCATTGTGCAATTCTGGGCGATTGAGACTGACGGTAGCGACTGCTGCTTGCTGCGTTATGCTGATCAGTTGATATGACACGAACATACTCCGGCTGGCCCAACCTCGTTGTTGGGCCAGATTGGCATTGGCCTATGGATAAGCCATGCGTAAATTATCAAATTGGGTCAAGGTATCGCCTTGTTCAAAGGTGCTTGCACCAAAGCCCATTGCGCCAGTGGCGTAAGTTTCATCGGTGTAGGAGCCAACTTTTTCACCATTCAAATAGAAGGTGAAGTTTGAGCCAACCGCCACCACGCGCAGGCGATTGGTTGCGCCAATAGCCTCATTAGCAACCGAGCTATATTTCCAATCGATCAAGTTAATCCATTCGTCAACGGCTTTATCGAAACGGCGGAAGGCAAAATTGCCTTGGCCATCGATTTGATAGACATACAAACTGCCTGACGTATCGCCTTCAATTTGTTCGCGCAGCACTAAGCCAGCGGCATTGGTTGGCTCGCCACTGACCATCGTGACATCAATTTCTGCATCAACATCGCTATAGACTTCGTTGGTCGAAGTCCAGATGATGCGTTCGTTGACATAAACGTGGATTTGATATGCGCCCTCAACATAGGCATATTTGCCCGATTTGCTGGCGGTTTCTTGTTCTGGCCACGCTTGGTCGGTGTTGGAGAAATCGTCTTCCAAGAACACGCCGCTGCCAACAACTGGCCCGGTGGTTGCTGGTTCTGGGTCGTCGGTTGAGGCTGGGGTGCGGGTTGGGCGGGTTGTTGCCGTGGCCACGCTGGTCGAATTGGTCGCGATCTGTTTCTTAGGATCTTCTTCTTTATCATTCATCAAGAAGGCTATCCCAGCGCCAAGTAGGAGCACAATCCCCACGACAATCCCAATAATTATCCCAGTGTTGCTACTGCGTTTGGTTGGCGTACCAGCATTTGGGTAACCAGCGCCATAGCTTGGTTGTTGATAATTGGCTGGGGTATATTGTTGCTGGTTGCCATATTGTTGCTGTTGAGGTGGCGGCGGATAGCTGCCCGGCTGGCCATAATTTTGCGGTTGCTGATAACCGCCACCATAATTTTGCGGTGGTGGCGGATAGCTGCCCGGTTGGCCATAATTTTGTTGCGGTGGTGGCGGATAGCTACCTGGCTGACCATAATTTGGTTGTGGTGGTGGCGGGTAGCTGCCTGGCTGATCGTAGTTTTGTGACGATGCTGGTGGATAACTACCACCCTGACCATCGTAGCGTGGCAATGCCTGAGTTGGGCCTTCGGCAGCAGTTGGCGCAGCGTTGAGCCGGGTTCCACACTCAGAACAAAACGGATTAATATCGTCGACACTTGCCCGACAATTAGGACATTCACGAAGCGCCATAGGGATTACCTCCAAAGCTAGGCCGAGGGTACTAATTCAACGGTTTCAAGGGCATGGCTAATGGTTGCAACAACCCGTTGCTCAACCGCATTGCGCGCCTGCCCAATCGCATTTTGAATCGCTAAAGCATCGGATTTGCCGTGGGCAATAATCGCAATGCCATTGACACCCAACAAGGGTGCGCCGCCATGACTGCGATAATCCATACGTTTGCGGAGGGCCAAAAGTGGCGCAACTGCAAGGCTGGCGGGCAAGCTCAAGCCGGTTAATCCAGCGAGCAAGGCGCGCCAACGGCCTTTGCCGGGTAACGCCAAGGCCACCAGGGTTGGCAGCAATCCCAGCGCAAGGTTTTGTCGCCACGAGGCTTTGATATTATTGGCAGCGGCGGTGGTGATCATTTTAAAGACCCCTTCGCCAAATTTGAGCACCAAGTTGCCAACAAAACCATCGGCTACAACCACGTCGGCACTGCCATTGATTAACATATCTTTTGGCTCGACGTTGCCAATAAAGTGCAGGTCGGGGCGTTGCTGTAACAGACCATGGGTGTCTTGTACTAGTTTATCACCCTTATTTGATTCTTCGCCATTGGCCAACAGCCCAATTCGTGGCATGGGAATATTGGCAATTTTTTGGGCGTAGACATTGCCCATTTGGGCAAATTGGACTAAATATTCAGGCTTACAATCGGTTGTTGCGCCCGAATCGAGCAACAGTGCATAGCCATTGACGGTTGGGAAATGGGTCACCAAACATGGTCGTTCGATGCCACGAATGCGCCCAAGAATAAACAAAGCTCCCGCCATGGTTGCGCCACTATGGCCAGCAGAAACGAAGGCATCTGCTTGGCCTTCGCGCACCAAGCGCAGCCCAACGGCGACTGGCGAATTGCGTTTGCGCCGAATCGCCTGCGCCGGATGCTCGGTCATTTCGATCATTTCTGGTGCATCAACGACTGGTAAATCAAGATTACTACTATCGTGTTTGGCAAGTTCGGCGCGAATTGCAGCCTCGTTGCCGACTAAAATAATTTGGTCGCCCCATGTGCGGGCTGCGGCGATTGCGCCAGCAATTGTTGCTTGCGGCGCGTGGTCGCCACCGCTGGCATCCAAAACAATACGCACAGATAATCCTCCAAACAAAACAGTTGACCTCATCGAGCATAATCGAGTGATGAGGTCAAACTGCTACTGGTATCTTAATGGGTTTTGCGTTGAACTGCAATATGCTAATTACGGCCCATAGGCGTAGTTCTAGACAGTGCG
The DNA here is from genome assembly GCF_042688385.1 of Herpetosiphon sp. NSE202. Lineage (NCBI taxonomy): Bacteria > Bacillati > Chloroflexota > Chloroflexia > Herpetosiphonales > Herpetosiphonaceae > Herpetosiphon > Herpetosiphon sp. NSE202. The sequence goes on from NZ_JBHUPY010000001.1 coordinate 760,918, forward strand.
CCGACGTTTGTTGGGCTTGCGGGCCAAAAACCAAATTGTGCCTAAGGTTACGCCAATCACCAAAAGCGTGCCGATGCGCAATGCGCCACGGCGCAAGTTAGCAGTCGCTTCTTCTTCCGATGAGCGATTGCCTTTGGCCGCATCATATTGCTGGCGACGCACGGTATGTAAGAGTTGATCTTCGCAATCGAATGGCTCGGTGCGATAGGTCAAATCGATGTTGTTGGAAAGCGGTGGCAATTCGGGGCTATAGCCAAACGCTGGATCAAAGATCATCTCTTCGGGCGAGACTTCGCTATACAAACGGGTCAAGAAGGCATATTTACTGGTCAATTCTTTGAGCAAGCTATCTTGGGGGCTTAAAAACTTGCTTGGTTGGGCAAATTCGGTTAAGAAGCCTTTGCCCGCAACGCTAGCCAATACGCCGCTGCGCAATTCGTTATAGTTGTTTTCGTTATTCAACGACGTGAGCGCTAAGTCGTTTTCGCGCATGGTAAAACGCTCGGTATTGGTTGGAATTGCCTGGGCCTCGCCGAAAACCCAGACCGTGATTGGGGTTTTGGGTTGGCTGCTCAAGGCTGCTAATTGGAATGGCAGCATTGGGGTTGTGCCCGCATAGCTAATCGCAATCGGCTGGATGCTGTTGGTTGCTGCATCTGGTTTGAGTTTGATCGCCAGCAACGGCATTCCTGCATCGGTATACGGTTTGAGCGCAGTTTCCAAGCCTGCTGGGGCTTGGTAGCCGTTCTCTTTGAGCCACGTCATTAGTGCCGCTGGGTCGCGATCTTCGAGCACGCTATAATCGTAGGCTCCGACTTGGCCTTGTTGGGCCGCTGGGGTTTGGGTCGCAGTCGCTGGGATTGTGCCAAGCGCTGGGGTAAAACAGGCTGGTGGCGCTGGAAATGTCACCCGTGGATCGGTCAGGCTGTGGAGTTCAGCAAAGCTGCTCGCGCCAACCACATCAAGGGTTGGGATGCTGGGCACTGGCAAAATCCAGGCAAATTCAGTAGGCGTGCCAGTGTAATCGAGTTTCAGATAGGCAGTTGTTTGGTTGGCTTGGCCATCGACGGCAAAAATCACGTTGAGGCTGGTTTGGCTAAGCGGTGCATCAGCAGGAATCAAGGCCCCACTTGCAGCGGCAATTGAGGGCAAAGTAATGCTTAAAAGGCTACACAGCGCAATCACTGTGGCTAAACGGCGCATGGAAATCCTCCTTGAAATGTTTGCAAACTCAATCATAACACGCCGCGTTGCATGCTGTTATTCGTTCCAAGGCCTGATCCTCGGAATGGACATTGTTGTTAATATTGGCGCAGTGTGATTGCTGCTTCAAATCGTGGCGGCTGGCGCAATTGTGGCTTGTAGAAGGAGTGTGTCATGGAAATTCGTGCCTTGGTTGCTGATGAGCGTTTGCTTGACCAGGCTGCCGAGATTTTGACCCTGGCGTTTGCTGAACATTGGCCTGAAGCGTGGCCAACCCTCGACGATGCTCGCGAAGAAATGCAAGAGGCGCTGTTGCCCGAACGGGTTGGCTTTCTAGCTTTGATCGACGGCAACGTGGTGGGCTGGATTGGAGGCCAATCAAGCTACGATGGCAATGTCTGGGAACTGCATCCTTTGGCCGTGCATCCCGATTATCAAGGCCATGGCATTGGCCGCGCTTTAGTGCAAGCCTTAGAAGCAGAATGCCACGCCCGTGGTGGCCTAACCTTGATGTTGGGTTCTGATGATGAAGCCTTTTTGACCTCAGCCAGCGGCATCGATGTTTACCCCAACCCATTGCGCCACCTCGCCACGATTCAAAACCGCCGTCGCCACCCATTTGAATTTTATCAACGCTGTGGATTCAGCATCATTGGGATGATTCCCGATGCCAATGGCTTAGGCAAGCCCGATATTCTCATGGCCAAGCGCTTGGGTGCTTGGTCGAGCCAGTTGCCAACAGGAGGCTTAGAGTGAATTATTGGTATGGTCAGGCAGTCGAGGACGATATTGCGGCTTTAGCCCCGTTATTAAGCCAAGCTTTACATTTTAATATGGCCCGTGAAGCGTCGATTGAGTGGATGCAAAAGCGTGGCGTGGGCTTGTATCGGGCTTTTAAAGTCGATGGCGCAATCGCCGCTGGCTTGGGGATTTTGCCAATGGGCCAGTGGTTTGGCGGCAAGGCCCAACCAACTGCAGGTATTACCGCCGTTGGAGTTGGCCCCGAATGGCGCGGGCGCAACGTTGGCGGCAAGATGATGGAAGCGATGTTGCGCGAGCAATATGCGCAAGATATGGCAATCTCAACCTTGTATCCTGCCACGACCCAATTTTATCGGACGCTTGGCTTCGAGCGGGCTGGCAGCCGTATTTTATATGAATTGAATCCAGCGCTGATCAAGCCCAAGCGCGATCATGGTGTGACGTTGCGCCAAGTGCTCGAAACCGATTATGCGCCATTCGCTGCGATTTACGATCCGTGGGCGGCAACCCAAACTGGCGTGCTCGAACGCTCGCCGTTGATGTGGGAGCGGATTATGCTTTCGCCTCGAGCCGAGCGTTTGCGCTATATCCTGAGCGATCAGGCTGGTCAAGCGGTTGGTTATGTGGTCTATGAACAATCTGGTCAATTCGAAGATATTAAAGTCATCGATTGGGTGGCAACGACTGGCGCTGGCTTAGATGCCTTGCTGAATTTTTGGGCTGGTCATCGCTCAATGGTTAATAAGATTATATTGCCTGGTGCGCCGATGGATTCGTTGCTATTTCGTTATCACGAGCAAGGCATTGGCTATAATTGGCATTTGGATTGGATGTTGCGGATTATCAATGCGCCGCTGGCCATCCAACGCCGCGGCTTCTCGCGCTGGCTGAATTGCGAAATTGCCCTTGATCTGGTGGACCCGCGTTTGGAATGGAACCATGGCCGTTGGGTGTTGCAAGTTCGCGATGGGGTTGGCACGCTGGAGCGCGGTGGCAATGGCGACGTAACGCTGCATGTCCGTGATCTGGCGGCGCTGTATAGTGGCTACCTTGCGCCGCACGATTTGCGCTTGGCTGGTAGTTTGCAGGCCGATGCTGATCAATTGGATCTGTTGGCGGCGATTTTTGCTAGCTCGCGCCCGTGGATGAGCGATATGTTCTAGGCTGGAATGCGATCTTGCGCAAACACACAGACCACTGGAATTTCCAGTGGTCTGTGTGCTGTGGTATAGGCTAAGGAGTAGCCAGCAAATCACGCCTTATTGCATTGGCTCAAAGGCGAACGATTGACAATCGTTATTGGTAGGATTGACCTGTTGCAATTGCACGCCGCTGGTGCTATCGCACCATGGAATATCAACGGCGAGGCCACTATGGCGGGCAGTAATTGTGCCATAACCATTGCCAAGGTCGTTGATTTTCCATTGTTGGTTGGCACCGCCGACCCATTCCCATTGATGGATTTTGGCTCCATCGTTGGTCGAGGCGGTGCTTACATCCATCACTTTGCCGGTTGCGCGTGAGACGAAGCGCACAAATCCGTTGTCGGTGCTAATCAATTGCCATTGTTGATTGTGGCCCGTATGACAATCCCATTGCAGAATCGGCGTGCCATTGGCTGGGTTGCCGCTCTCGGCTACGTCGATACACTTGTTGGTGGCCTTGTTGCGAAGCCGGTAGTAGGTTGTGCCAGGCGCTTGCTTGAGCAAGAACTTATTATTAGCCGAGTTCCATTTGGTTGCCAAGTAGCTGCCTGCTGGCGGGTTGGTGTGGAAATAATCATCGTGGTTGCAGTCGAAGCGACCATATTGGCTTGCACCACAGCGATTTTGCATTGGTGGCGTGCCTGGGCCGTCAACATAGCACATAATATCTTCATCGTCGATACAGTGACCGTAGGCGGTGCTGTTGGGAGCTGAGCGTTGTACAGCGCCCATCGTATGCATGTGTTCGTGGGCGGCGGTCGAGCCGTTCCAGCAGCCGTTATCCATGCGCGCAAAGCCAGGGCCAAAGTTGTTGGCGTTATTTTGGTCTGGGCGATCATCGAGCATATAGAAGGCTACGCCACACAAAATATTGTTATCGACGAAGGTCAAATATTTGCGGTCGGCGCGGTTGTGGCCAAGGGCCTTCAATGCATTGGCGGTTTTGTCGATTGAATCGTCGCCATCTGCTGGTACGACCACATTCATCACATAAATTTCACAATTGTTGGTGACGAAGTTGACGGCGCGGAAGCCACCAGTTTCTTGGGCACTGGTTTGATAAATTCGATCCATATCCGATGACCATTGGCGAATCGAGCCAACGAATTGATTGAAGCGATCAGGGCGGTCGGAAGCGCGCACATACATCACTTGGGTGCGGTTGCCAGCATGCCCATCGCCGTTACAGACAATCTTGGGGTTGATTTGGGCTTTTTCCAAAGGCAGGGTTTCATCCTTAACCGATTTGCCTTTGGCGATTGGGTCGGGGCCGTGGCTACAAAAGATTTGATCGCCAACTTTGACTTCGTACATACCAGCGCAAGGGCCAGTTTTGGCGGGAGTCAAGCCATCGTAAATCATGCCGCGTTCTGGGTCGTTGACTGGAACCGTATCTTCAGCTGGTTCGACTTCGCGGTCGTTGCGGGTTTGAGCTTGAGTGCTAGGAAGAGAACTACCAAAAAGAACGAGGAGCGCAAAAATCCAAATTAATCGTGGTGCCTTCATACAATTCCTCCATGAACTGTAACTACAAGGGTTTGCCTAATCATCGAAATCTCGCCGCTGAGATCGTGCATTGCGTATGCGTGGCCTCCTTGCTGGCAAACTTATTCCAATCAATAAAATTAATATTCCTAACTATTACGCCATAGCCACAGCTAAAAGTCAATATTTTCTTAATAACATGACTAGAATAAGTCATAAGGCGGAGAAAAGTATGAAATCAAAAGGCAGAAGTCAGAAGGATGAGGGATGAAGGATGAAAGGAAAGTCAAAAGGCAGAAGGCAGAAGGCAAAATAGGGATCAGGGGTTAGGTGCTAGGCAGCGGAACATTAACGTAGAGGCGTAGATATAAGGATGAAGGATGAAGGATGAGGGATGAAGGGATGAAGGGATGAAGGGATGAAGGGATGAAGGGATGAAGGGATGAAGGGATGAAGGGATATGCGCTCCACATTGAGTTTGAGGTTCTTCGCGATCTTCGCGTCCTTCGCGGTTATGGCCCTTCGTGCGCTTCGTGTCCTTCGTGGATCATTATTTTAACGCAGAGGCGCAGAGAAATGGAGGGCTATCGGCTCTGGGCTGGCGGAGATTCGTTTGGAATACCAACACATGTTCCGAACGCCAATAGCCTCATCCTTCGTGCGCTTCGTGTCCTTCGCGGTTACGGCCCTTCGTGCGCTTCGTGTCCTTCGTGGATCAAAACGGCCTTATTTTTCAACCCGTGGGAGATAAGCTCGAAAGAGGTCGGGGCCAGCCACGATGGGGCCGCGCTCGTTGCCATTTGCATCGCGGAACCAAACATACACCCGCCGCGCAGTGATTGGGTTCCACTGCCATTCGCGCTCGGGGTTGAATGGCTCCCATTGCTTGCGGGTTGGGTTGGGATAGGCGCTCAAGGCCATGCTCAACGGTTGGTTGGCATCGGTGGCCGAAAGCACCAAGGTTGCGCTTAATGCATTCAGATTGCGCATAGTGACGCTTGCTTGAGGAGGATGATCAATCATAATTGTTTGACTGAGCGTGCTGGTATTGCCCATGCGATCAGTCAAGCGCACGCTAATCGTATAGCTGCCCTCGGTATTGGGCAACGTCCAGCGATAGGCGCGATAGTAGGTCATTGGCGCGGCGTAAATGCCGTTGATCCCAAGCTGCGCTTTGACCACACCGCCACCATTATCTAGCGCTGGAGTGAGAATTTGCAAATCGCGTTGATCGGTGCTACTGCTGCTCGCAACCAATGCTTGCTCGCTGATCGCCAAACGGTAGATTTCATCGGCAGCTAATTGGCGTTTGTAAATCAACAATTCGTCGAGCGCAACATTGCTGATGCCTGCGCCAATCGTCCAGCGCCCAAGATTGAGATCTTCGCCCACTTCACTTGGCAACGCGACTTTGCTCGCCTCACTAACCAACATGCCATCGATCAACAAGCGCTTATTGCCAGTGGTTTGGTTCCAGCTGATTGCAAAATGGTGCCAGCCAGCACTTAAGCGATCTGGCACGCTCAGGCTATGCTCTTGGCCATTGGCAGCGACTGTCCAGAACGTCCATTTTGCTTGCTCAGTTTGCTCGTGGCGCAGCGCCAAGGTATTGCGATAGATCTTAGCAGGATCAACTGGGTTTTGCGAGGCGGCTAGCAGATAATGGCGGCCTGTGCTGGAGCTTGGCCACGTTTCTGGCACCTTTACCCACAGCGCCAAGGTGCCATGCTCAAGCTTGAGCGTCGGGCTGGCAGGATAGGTCAACGAGCCATCGCCAACTTTGACCGCTTGGCCAAACTTACCACTGGCATAGCTAATTTGATCGCTGGCGGCCATTGGGCCAACTGCAGGCAATGGATTGTTTTCAAACTGGGCGACCAAAGCCAAATCGGCATCAGGATTGATCGTCAGCAGCGCACTTGGCGGCGTTGTATCTTGTGGCGCTGGGCCATCTGGGCGGCTCCACGGCACACTATCATTCCAAAGCCAAACGCTGGCTTCGCATTTGACATAATTGGTGCATGGGTCGGAACCTGGGCCATACCAGCCATAGGGATCAACTTGCTTGCCGTTGTGGCGAACTTCGAAGTGCAAGTGCGGAGCGCCATCGGTAAAGCCAGTTGCGCCGCTCCAACCGAGCAATTCGCCGCGTTCGACCCATTTTGGCTTGGAATCATCGATATAATTTTTGAAACTTGGGGCAAAATCGTCGAGATGCCAATAGACCGTTTCATAGCCAGCGGTATCGCCAGCGTGTTGAATTAGCACGCCCAAGCCGCGGGTGGTGCGAGCATAGGCCCAGCCTGGGGCGGCGGCAACAATTGGCGTGCCATACGGCAAATCGGGAAAATAATAATCGTGGCCATCGTGGCTATTGTAGGAAAGCCCACTTTTGCCTTGATAATTAATCATCACATCGTTGCCATCGCCACCGCTATCGACCATCGGATAGGTATGATCAAAATACGATGAATGGACCATGCGCGCGCCCTGTTCCCACGGAATGCTCAAAAAGCCCGTGCTGACTGGCGGCGTGCTTGGGGCCACAACTGGCTCGTTCTGAAATAATTGCTGATATACCTTGCTGTAGTTGGTTACGAGCTGCTGCCATGTGGCTTGATCGCGCTCAAACGCTAAAAAGCGCTTGACTGTTAGCGCATGCGGATCATCCTTGGGATCAAGTTTTAGTTGGCTGCCATCGCTGAAATTCAGGATGACGGCACTATCGTAGGGGCCAAGCCCAACCCGAATCTCGCGCGCTGCCCAATCGATTTGGCTCAAAAAGCCTTGTGGCCCAGCCAAAAATGGCTGATTGGTTGCGGTAGTAGGTAAGGTTGGATTACTAATCAGCTGCGAGGTGGTTTCCAACAAGGCCACTAAAATGCGAGCCTCAATATTGTAGTAAGCCGCCATGCTCTCGATGATTTGGCCAGCTGGCTGACCATCGATCGTTACCTTGGCAAGGCTACTTTGTTGACGTTGTAAAAACCCTTGCACCCCACCATCAAGCGATGATAGGCCGTAGGTTGGTTGTTGATTGAGCTGGGGTGGCTGCGGGCTGGCGTGCACCACGAAGGGCAGCGTTGCGCCGCCAAGCATCAATATTAATAAACCAAGGAGTAAAGAACGCTGCATAATCAATTCCAAAACTCTCATCTACATCAGTTGCCAGCCGTATGGTAGCACGCCACCTAGGCAGCGTCAATTAAAATTAGCTGAGACATTGGTCCTGTTGTGGCAATTTTGGCTAAAATTCCCTCACCCCAACCCCTCTCCCACGGTGCGGGCGAGGGGCTTCATACGTTGATTCTTCCATGAGCTGTGGTAATGCCAGATTGGTTCCCCCTCGCCCGCGTTCAGTGGGCGAGGGGGTGAGGGAACACTCGAACCTTATTTGTGTTCGATCAGGGTGGTGCCGGTCATGGCTTCGGGCTTGGCTAAGCCTAGCAAATCGATGATTGTCGGGGCTAGGTCGGCCAAGCGGCCTCCAGTGCGCAGGCTAATCTGCTCACGGGTTAGGCCACTAGCTGGGTCGGCGACCAAAATACATGGCACAAGGTTGGTGGTGTGGGCGGTATGCGGGCCACCAGTTTGGGGGTCGATCATCTGCTCGGCATTGCCATGATCGGCGATTAAGATTGCTGCGCCGCCTTGAGCCACCACCGCTGGCACGACTTGGCCCAAGCAGCGATCGACGGTTTCACATGCCTTAATTACCGCCGGAATTACCCCAGTGTGGCCGACCATATCGGGGTTGGCAAAGTTAACCACGAAGAAATCGTAGACTTGGCTATTAACCGCATCAAGCAATTTGGCGGCTACTTCTTCGGCGCTCATTTCTGGCTGAAGATCGTAGGTTGCCACTTTTGGCGAAGCTGCCATCACCCGATCTTCGCCTTCGAATGGCTCCTCGCGCCGACCATTCAAAAAGAAGGTGACGTGAGGGTATTTTTCGGTTTCGGCACTGTGATATTGGCGTTTGCCTGCATCGGCAATTACCTTGGCCAATGGCTCGGTAATGTAATGCGGCGGGTAGGCAATCGCATATGGGAAGGTCGCATCATACTGGGTCATGGTGACATAATGCAAATTTGCCAATTGCTCAGGCCGTTGCCAAATGCTGGTTGGCAGTTGCAAGCCTTGCTCAGCTTGGTTGGCATACCATTCTTGCACCATGGTGTTGAAATCGGGCTGCATCAAGGCACGCGTAATTTGGCGCACCCGATCGGCGCGGAAATTGAAACAAATCACCACATCGCCAGCACTAATGCGTGGTAAGGCTACGCCTGCTGCATCAGTAATCACGGTTGCTTCAATAAACTCATCGCCGCGTGCATCGCGCAAATACGATTGCTCGATTGCAGTGATCGGATCGCTGGCGAAGTGACCAACGCCCTCGACCATGGCTGCATAGGCAGCGCCGACCCGCTCCCAGCGTTTATCGCGATCCATCGCAAAATAACGGCCAATCACGCTTGCCACTTGGCCTACGCCGATTTGAGCAATCGTTTGTTGCAGCTCGCGCATATAACCAAGCCCACTTTGTGGCAAGGTGTCGCGGCCATCCATAAAGGCGTGAATGTAGGTGTTGGTGACCCCTTGCTGGGCCATCAATTGTAACAAACCAGCCAAGTGAATATCGTAGGCATGCACGCCGCCGCGGCCAATCAGGCCGATTAAGTGCATGTTGGTGCCACGTTCTTTGACGATTTGCACCGCTTCAAGAAAGGCAGGATTTTCAAAAAACTCACCAGCTTTGATCGACTCGCTGATTCGAGTCGAATCTTGATAGACGACCAAGCCAGCCCCGATATTTAGGTGACCGACTTCGCTATTGCCAATTTGGCCTTCGGGCAAGCCCACATCAAGGCCAGAAGCATGGAGTTGGGTTGTGGGGCAGGTTGCCATCCAATGATCAACATTGGGAGTGTTGGCTAAACTAACGCCGTTGCCAGGGCTAGCAGGTGCCAAACCCCAACCATCCATTATGGCTAACAACACAGGACGCGGTGTTGTCATGATGACTCCTTGTAAACGTTAACATGTTGGCTCTATTTAACGAGAAAAGCCCAAAAAGTGCAAGTAGCAAAGGCTTCACCTGCGATGAGCATCCAAAAACGGAAGCGTAGGGGGCGGTTGTTGGGGATTCGGGGACTCTTACAAGGGTAGGTTTAAAAAAAGTGTGGTGATCAAACATTCCCTCATCCCCCAGCCCCCTCGCCCACGAAAACGCGGGCGAGGGGGAGCATCCGTGGTTCACCAAGGAATTGCGCAAGAACCACGCATTTAAAGCCCCTCGCCCGCGCCACGGGAGAGGGGTTGGGGTGCGGGGATCGCTGTTTAGCGTTTGATATTGATATAGCGAATTTTCCAACCGGATTCTAGGCGATTAAATTGCACATCGTAGGTGCCTGTTCCATCGGTATAATTGAGCGTGCCTGCAATGCCGAGCGTTGTCGTTTGGTCAGTACCAGTATTGGCTGCTGGTGAGGCAAAATCGTCGCTAACGCTCGTATAGCCTTCGAACAACTCGCGTTGGCTAAGCAACTTCGTTAATTGCTCATCACTCACGATCGAGCTATCAACAAACGCTTTCGCTGCATTAATATCATTCGCAGCCCCAGCTTTCATAAAGCCATCAAGGGTTGCTTTGACATCATCTACTTCGCCCGCAATAAGTCTATAGGCTACAAAACCAATCCCTACACACAACAGTAAGGCGACAATTACCCCGATAATGCCAAATTTCAAGCAGCCGCCACGCTTTTGGGGCTGTGGTGGATAGCCATAGGGTTGTTGCGGTGGATAACCCGGTTGTTGCGGTGGGTAGACTGGCTGTTGTGGCGGATAGTTCTGCTGCGGCTGTTGACCATATGGTGGTTGATTGCTCACAAAATACCTCCAAAGAACACACAAACTTTAACGAGTAGTATAGATGCTAGCTTGGTTGCTGAGAAGAGCAAGAATCATGCGCGAATCGCCGATCAAAAAATGACACTCCGCAGTAGTACGGAGTGCCATTCCAGAAAGTTGCGTTGCGTTGATTATTTTTCGTAGACTTTGCCCGATGCTGCTGGTGGCTTGGCCCGCCCAATCACCCCTGCCAACACAATCAGCGTTACCACATATGGTAACATCTGCATAAATTGGGAAGGCAAATCGAAATTGTAGGCCTGTACTTTGAGCTGCAAGGCATCTGCTGATGAGAACAGCAACGAGCCACCAAAGGCCCCAATTGGGTTCCACTTGCCGAAGATCATCGCCGCCAACGAGATAAAGCCTTGGCCGTTGGTCATGCCATCGTCAAAGCCAAACGAGCCTTCGAGCGAGAACCAAGCGCCTGCAACCCCGGCAATCATCCCGCCAATAATCACGTTGCGATAGCGCATGCGATTGACGTTGATCCCCACCGTATCGGCAGCTTTGGGGTGTTCGCCAATGGCACGAGTTCGCAAGCCCCACACGGTGCGAAACAGGAAGAAGTTCAAGCCAATCACCATCAGAATCATCAAATAGGTGATTGGTTTGTGGTCAAACAAAATCGGTCCAAGCAACGGAATATCTGCCAGCGGGCCAAGCGGCATTTGCGGCAAGCCAGCCCGTAATGGCGATTCGAATTTCAACAGGAAGTTGGTGCGGGTAAAGCCCGTAATCCCAACTGCCATAATGTTGATCACCGTACCGCTAATTACTTGGTCGACTTTGAAGCGAATTGAGAGCCAAGCATGCAAGGCTGCCATCATGCCGCCAGTCAAAATCGCCCCAAAAATCCCGATGATCAAGGGCAGCCAAACGACCCCTTTGACCACGTTTTCTGGCAACGATTCGCCGTAGATCATGCGGGCCGAGATTGCTGCCGCAGCATAGCCAAAACAGGCTGCTGTTAGCATCATGCCTTCGATCCCGATGTTGACCACGCCCGAGCGCTCACAGACAATCCCCGCCAGCGCGCCGATTGCGATGGGCGTGCCAAGCCGTACCACCCGCGAGAGCGTATCCGAGAGATCAACGCTGTTATTGGCTACCGCCCAGAGCAGAATCGAGAAAAAGCCAAAGCCAATGACGCTGCTCATATAGGGTGCAACCCAACCGCGTTCTGGGTTCTTGGCGATGAGCGTGCCGCCGACCAGAATCAACGCTCCACAAATCAAACTAATCGTGATCATCGTGGGTAGCTCGATTGCGGCGACTGGCGGTGCTTTGGGATCTTCCTTCAACTTCGCACTATCGGGAATCCGAATTGTGCTCGTGAAATCCCAAATTGATTGAATTTTGCTGGTTTCAGTGATTTTATTGCCGAGGCTGTTATTGACTGCAAAAAGCAGCACAATCGCAATGAAAATTCCTAACAGCCCGACCCCACGTGCGCGTGTAAATTTCATACAAATCCACCGTAAAGGTTAAATAATTCAAGAGCGACGACGCTGGCGCTATTTACCCCAGCTACGGTTAAACGTGATTTTGCCACCTTCAGCTTGCTTGATGCGATAAATCCAGCGCACAATTTGGTCGGCAGCAATAAACATAATCACTAAAGCTTGAATAATTTGAATTAGGTTGATCGAAATCCCAGTATTGACTTGCATCGCGCCTGCGCCAGTGCGTAACGCACCCCAGAACAGCGCTGCCGGAACAATTGCAATTGGGTTGCTCTTGGCCAACAAGGCAATTGCCAAGCTATCAAAGCCCAAGCCGCTGGAGAACACAGCTTTGAGGTTGTATTCCAAACCAATCACTTGGCTTGTGCCTGCCAGCCCTGCCAATGCGCCCGAAAGGCCCATTGCGCCAACGACCGTGCCGGTGATGCTCATGCCAGCATAGCGAGCTGCTTCTGGGTTTTCGCCCACGGTTTTAATTTCAAAGCCCTTAGGCGTGCGGTTCATCAACCACCAAATAAAGCCAACCATCAAAAACGCCAACACAATCCCCATGTGAATCCGTAGATCCCATGTGCTGCTGGTGGTGGTGAACAAACGTGGGTACGCTTGGCCACCAGTGAGGCTGGGGTCGGTGGCTTTGCTGATAATTCGTGGCAAAGCGGCATTTTCGTGGATAAATGGTGTGCGTTGCAAGGTGGCGCTGCGATCTTTCATCACGCCATTGATCAAATAATCCATCACTTGCAAGGCAATATAGTTGAGCATAATCGTGGTAATAACTTCGTGCGCGCCAGTTTTGGCCCTGAGATAGCCCGGGATAATCCCCCACAGCCCGCCAGCGATGACCCCAGCCAGCAAAGCAGCTGGCAAGTGAATGATTGCTGGCAGCGAGGCAACCCCAAACCATTGCGGCATAAATGCGGCAACTGCGACACTACCAAGTGCGCCCATTAGCAATTGGCCTTCGGCCCCAACGTTGAACAAGCCCGCTTTGAAGGTGACCGCCACAGCCAAACCTGCCAAAATGTAGGGTGTTGATTCAACCAAGGTATTGCTAATGGCCACCGGAATTGTACTTGGTTCAGTCCAATCGCCAAATGCGCCCGAGAACAAACCAGTGAATGCGCTCAATGTCACGCGGAGCCGTTCAGGGATGGTGCTAAAAAACCAATCGCTGCGGCTGCCATAAATATTCAGATCAAAGGCTGGCAGTTTGTTGCCAGGAATCGAAACAAACACGATCACTGCGCCGATTAACACTGCGGTCAAAATTGCCAACAGCGGCACAATCGCTTCGTTGAGCCAGCCAAAGCGCCGTTTGCTGGGCTGCGGCTCAGTGGTTTTCTTAGTTTCAGCGGGGGCTTGTTGCTCATTCGCCATTGGGTTGCTCCTGAATACCGGCCATCAACAGGCCAACGCGCTCGCGCGTAGCTTCGGCAATCGGGAGAATGCCAACTATTTTGCCGTGGTACATCACAGCAACGCGGTCGGCTAAGGCCAGAACTTCATCAAGCTCTGCCGAAACCAATAAGACCGCCAGCCCTGCATCGCGCTGTTTAATAATTTGATTGTGAATAAATTCGATCGAGCCAACGTCAATCCCCCGCGTCGGTTGCGACGCAATCAGCAAGCGATTTTCGCGGGTAAATTCACGGGCAACAATAATTTTTTGTTGATTACCACCTGAGAGCGAGCCAGCAGTTGTGGTTGCGCTGGGCGTGCGCACATCAAAGGTTTCAATCAATTCTTTGGCATTTTCGTCAATCGCTTGGTCGTTAAAGGTCAAACCTTTGGTAAATGGTGGTTTGTAGTAGGTTGAAAGCACCAAATTATCACGGATGCTATAGCCAAGCACCAAGCCTGTACCTTTGCGATCTTCGGGAATGTAGGCCACGCCTTGTTCAGTAATCGAGCGCGGCGGGCGATTGGTAATATCCTTGCCAAGCAACTCAATCGAGCCACTCGGTAAGGCTTGCAAGCCCGTAATCGCCTCGACCAACTCAGTTTGGCCGTTGCCTTGCACGCCAGCAATCCCCAGCACTTCACCTGCATGGACATCAATGGAAACATCATCAAGCACGGTGAGGCCGCGATCGTCACGCAGATTGAGGTTACGTACTTTCAGCACCACATCGCCAGGGTTGGCCGCAGTTTTATCAACTTTCAAGACAACATCGCGACCTACCATCAGCGCTGCTAATTGACCTTCGCTGGCAGTTTTGGGGTCGGCATCGCCAACAACCTTACCCCGACGCAAGACGGTAATTCGGTCGGCAACTTCGCGCACTTCGCGCAATTTGTGGGTAATAAAAATCAGCGCCTTGCCCTTATCAGCCAATTCGCGCATCACCCGAAAGAGGTCATCGGCCTCTTGGGGCGTCAATACAGCGGTTGGTTCATCGAGAATCAACATATTGACATTGCGATAAAGCGCCTTCAAAATCTCGACCCGTTGCTGAACACCAACTGGCAGGTCGCCGACGATCGCATCTGGTGGCACGGCCAAGCCATATTGCTCGGAAAGCTCGCGCACTCGTTGGCTGGCTTCCTTGGCATTTAACATTGGGCCTTTGCGTAATTCGGTGCCAAGAATAATGTTCTCAGTGACGGTTAGGGTATCGACGAGGGCATATTCTTGGTGAACCATGCCTAAACCAAGCCCAATTGCATCAGCAGGATTCTTGATCTTGGCCAACTTGCCATTAATCAAAATCTCGCCTTCATCGGGATCGTAGAGGCCATACAAGATGTTCATGAGGGTGGATTTACCCGCGCCATTTTCACCAAGGAAGGCGTGGATTTCACCGGGGAGCAGGGTAAAAGAAATATGGTCGTTGGCCAAAACCCCGGGGAATTGCTTGGTGATATTGCGGACTTCCAACGCAGGTACGACGTTCGCGGTCACACAAGACTCCTAGTTAATCAAAAAGAGGCAGCATTGCCTCAAATATGCAGAACAACCACGTTGTTGGCTGCCAAAAATCTGGCCAAACGTGTGCTTGGTTGTTCGAGTTGCTGTGTTTCGATGCTGTGATAATACCACACAAAAGTAAAAGGGCTGCGTCATTGCTAACGCAGCCCTTCCACGGGTTTGTGCCTTGCGGCAACAAATTAGTTCAAGGTAACGCCGGTTTTGATCGAACCATCGGCCAAGCCCTTCTTGATTTCGTCAAGTTTGGCTTTAGCGTCTGCTGGCAAGGCTGATTCTGCATCGTGGAATGGAGCGTAGTCGATCCCGCCGTTAGCAGCGTTACCGAAGTATACGCCACCTTCGAACTTGCCATCGACAACTTCCTTGACGACTTCGAACACAGCGTTGTCAACGCGCTTCATAGCGCTGGTGATCAACTTAGGAGCTGGACCTTTTTTGAAGGTGGTGTTGTATTCGTCTTGGTCAACGCCAATCACGAATACATCGTTGTCAGCAGCGGTCTTGATTGCACCTGAGCCAGTTTGGCCACCAGCACCGAAGATTACGTCTGCGCCTTCAGCAATTTGGGTCTTGGCAGCTTCGCCGCCAGCGGTTGGGTCGGTGAATGAGTCGATGTAAACAGTCATAACTTGGATGTCGGGGTTGACGTATTTAGCGCCAGCTTCGTAGCCAAGCACGAACTTCTTGACCGCAGGAACTTGTTCCTTACCGCCAACTGCACCGATTTTGCCGCTCTTTGAAACCATTGCGGCCAAAGCGCCACCGATGAATGCTGATTCGTCTTCTGAGAAGACCAAGCCCTTGACGTTGGCCAATGCTGGTTCGTAAGCGAAGTCAACAATAGCAAACTTCAAATCTGGGTACTTGGCAGCAGCAGCCTTGATTGCATCGCCCATCAAGAAGCCTACGCCGATGATCAAATCGTAGCCTTGGCTCGCGAATTGTTCAATGTTCTTTTCGTAGTCTTTGGGATCGATGGTTTCGATGTAGTCGATCTTCACGCCAAGTTCGGTTTCGGCCCGTTTCAAGCCTTCGAACGCGAATTGGTTGAAGGTACCGTCATCAACTTTACCAACATCGGTTACCAAACCGATTTTGATTTCGCTGGTTGCGCCGCCGCCAGTGGTTGCTTCGGCGGTTGCTACCGTGGTTGCCGCAGCGGTTGCTTCGGGTGCAGCGGTTGGCTGGGCTTCGGCTGAGGTTGCGGTTGCCGCAGCTTCAGCACTGGTTGCCGTAGCTGCTGGAGCGGTGGTTGCCGCGGTTTCGGTGCCACAAGCAGCCAAAACTGGAACCATCAAAACCAACAACATCATGAACGCAATAATGCGTTTGTTCATGGGAGGACTCCTCCTAAATAAAAGTGTATCTGTAGCTCCCCTAAAATCATGTCACCCGCAGTGCGTGGGGAATGATGACATGCATCGGCGTTGATTATAACATAACCCGCTATCAAGGATGAAGGATGAAGGATGAAGGCAGAACATAGAACATAAGGCAGAAATCAAAAGTCAGAAGTCAAAAATCAAAAATCAAAAGCCAACAGCCCATAGTCACACTTCATGTTTCGCAATCGTTTAGAATTAGGCCCAAAGCAATGCAGTATAGTAAAGAGCATAAGGATGAGGGGTCAGGGGTCGGGGATGAGGCGCTAGGTGCGCAGCATAATCCTCATAATCTGTGCCAATCTGTGGCAAAACGGGCCTTCGCGATCTTCGTGCCCTTCGTGACCAAGAAATCCTTCGCGCTCTTCGCGTGCTTCGCGGTTTCAAACTTTATATCTGCGTGGGTTACTGACCTCTAGGCCCTGATCCTTTGCTAATAAGGAGCTTGCATGGACGATTTACTGGTAATTGGTGGCGGCTCGGCGGGCATAACCTTTGCCAAATTTGGCGCTTCGTTGGGCGCAAAAATTACCATCGTCGAAGCCAATAAACTCGGTGGCGATTGTACTTGGACTGGCTGCGTGCCCAGTAAAAGCCTCATCCACGCTGCCAAAATTGCCCATACAGCGGCGAATGCTGCGCGCTATGGCATTGCTGCCAAACCACAAATCGATTTTGCGGCGGTGATGCAGTATGTGCACTCGGTGCAAGAACAAATTTATCAACACGATGATGCGCCCGAGGTGTTGCGCAAAGCAGGCGCGCGAGTTATCGAAGGTCGTGCTCGCTTTTATGATGATCAAACTGTGGAAGTTAATGGCGAGTTGCTGCGCGCCAAACATTTTTGCATTGCCACCGGCTCGCATCCCAAAATTCCAGCAATTGCTGGCTTGGCCGAGGCTGGCTACCTTACCAATGAAGATCTTTTTTTATTAGATGAATTACCCAAGCGGATTCTTGTGCTTGGTGGTGGGCCGATTGGCTGTGAGCTAGGTCAGGCGCTGTTGCGTTTGGGCGCAGAAGTCAGCCTAATTCAACAAGGCTCGCGCCTGCTGCCCAAAGATGACCATGCGATGGGCGCAGCCTTGGCTCAAGCGCTCAAAACCGAGGGCATGCAAATTTACCTCAACACCAACACCGTCAAGGTTGAAGTTAACGCCGGAGCCAAGCACGTTACGATTGAGACTTCTGGGCAAGCGCCACAAACCTTGGTCGTTGATGCGATTTTGGTGGCCGCTGGGCGCACGCCGAATGTCCATAACTTAGGCTTAGATGCAGCAGGCATTTTGTACGATCCTGAACGGCGCATTCATGTTGATCAATATTTGCGTACTAGCAATCCACGGGTCTTTGCCTGCGGCGATGTGATTGGGCGCTATCAATTTACCCATGTTGCGGCCCAAGAAGCTGGCGCTGTGTTGCGTAATGCGCTTTTTCCTGGCCAAAGCGCCATGAAATACGAGCTAGTGCCGTGGGCAACCTTCACCGATCCCGAAGTTGGCCATGTTGGTTTGAATGAAGACCAAGCACGGGCCAAATATGGCAACAGCTTGCGCGTCTATGAGTTGCCATGGAGCGCCAACGATCGGGCGCGTACCGAGGATGCAACCCAAGGTTTTACCAAAATTCTGGCGATTGGCCGCAAAGAGCAAATTGTCGGCGTGCATATCATCGGCCAAGGTGCAGGCGATATGATCAACGCAGCGGTTTTGACGATGGGCACGGGCGTTAGCGCCTCGAAGCTTGGCGGCTTGATCAACGTCTATCCTACTCGCTCGCAAGGCCTCAAAATGACTGCCCAACGCTCGTTTACGCGCTGGCTCGAAAAACCATGGCTGCAACGAGCCTTGCGCTGGTATTTTCGCTAGATCCCCTCACTCCAACCCCTCTCCCATTCTATGGGAGAGGGGCTTTTCTATGGTGGTTCTTGCGTAATTCAGCGGTAAAAACGTCTACTCCCCCTCGCCCTCCGGGTGGGAGAGGGGGTGAGGGATCTTCCCAACTCTTATGGCACTGCAACGCCAAATGCACCGTTCGTCAATTGTTGCTCGGCTCCAGTTTCAACATGAATTTGCCAAACGCCAGTACTACTATTATTCAGCAAATATTGGCTATCGCTCGACCAAAAGGTCAGCGAGGCCGCATATTGGTCAAAATAGGGTAAGACATTCAAAAATTGGCTACTTGGGGCAAACGATTTGAGCCGCTTCACGCTCCCCGACTTGACATCGAGCACTTCCCAATGGACTTGCACGCCAGTTTGGGCTTGGCGGCTAACTTGCACAATCCCTGTATCGCCGCTTGGCCCGCGCGGCTTGGCATCGGCAACCAACAAGGCGACTGAACGTCCATCAGGCGACCAGAAAAAGGCCAACGGACGCGCGGTTTCGAATGTTTGGCTCTTGCCAGTTGCAATCGTTTGAATCATCAATCCCGAACGAGTTTGGATGCCAAAAGTTTGGTAGGCCACTTTGGAGCGGTCGGGCGAAAGTACAAACATAAAGCCATCGCTGGTTGGCTCGCTCAACGCCCGTTGCCCAGCTTGATCGATGTGCATTAGTTGGTTGATATTGCCATCAGCCACCACAACCACGCGGGCAGAGCCATCAGCATTCCACGCGGGCGCTTGAAAATCGCCAGCAGTTTCAGTAAAAAAGGTCAGATCGTTGGATTGGAGTGAGTGCAGCGCGGTGCTGCCAACCGGAGTGTCGCCGCCGGTGTGCAATAACAAGGCGCTACTATCGGGCTTCCAAGCAAAATACGATGGCTGACCATCACGCACTTTATGCGCTGTTTGCGAGCCATCAGCGGGCACAACATACAATTCCATGGTTGTGCCTGCGGCCAGAAAAGCGATGCTTTGGCTATCGGGCGACCAAGCAAGATAAAAAGGCCGCAAATTGAAATCGCTAAAAATGCTGCGCGCTGGGCTGCCATCAAAAGCCTGAATTCGAATTTCGCTTTGTTTGGGGCTAAGTTGAATATAGGCGACGTGTTGACCATCGGGCGCAGGCGTAACTTGGGTGTATTGGACGCTGGCTGAGGCATCATTGGTGAGGGCTACTGCTGGTTTGCTGGCCGTGATCAGCTGCAGATTGCCTGCTTGATCTTGGACTAAGGTTCGATTGGGCTTAACCGCTGGCGCTTCCCTTTGCCACCAGCCAATGCCGACCGCCACACTTAGCCCGACAACTCCACCGATTAACAGTAGCCAACGAATGCGTCGTCGCATGACATCGCCTCCTATTAAGTTGTCATAATCGCCGTACCAAATCAATCAATCATGAATGCGAATGCTTGAATTGGTATACGATTAAGCCTATCACGAATCTGCTTACGAGCCACTTAACGTGGCTGCTTTTTTGCTAGGACTATTACGCTATTTCGGCTTGTACCTATGTTATTGCTTGGGCTGTCCAAAAGTTGTATTATTTAGCAGGAAGCTCAGCAGTAGCTTATGCTACAGTAGCAACACCGCTCAATGATGAATGCGTTTGTGGATTGTTATTCCTAGCGAAGGACTGTTGTGATGCTTACTTTTCAACCTAGCAGCCAAGAACTGAATGAAGCCAGCCTTGTTGCAGGTTTGCGTCAGCGTGATGACGAGGCCTTTCAATGCTTTTTGCAGACCTTCGCCCCGCAAATGCAACGACTTGCCCGCCGCTATGTCTACTCCGATGACGAAGCCGATGATATTGTGCAAGAGAGTTTTATCCGCGCTGCCGAGTACATCAACCGCTTCGAAGGCCGCAGCAGCCTCAGCACATGGCTCCATCGCATTACCGTTAATGCAGCTCTCGATTATCGCCGCCGCCAACGCCCGCAAACGCCACTCAACGAAGTAGCCGAACGCCCGATTGCTGGCGATTTGGGCGATGCTGCGCTATCTGCTGAATTAAGCCAATATATCTACGAAGCGCTTGCCACCTTGCCCCAGCGCCAACGCATGGCAATTAGCCTCTGCTATTTGCAGGGAATGACGGCCCAAGAGGCTTCAGATTCATTGGGCATTAGCCCCGACACAGTTTATGGCTATTTGCAACAAGCCTTCCCAAGCCTGCGCCGCGCTTTGGCCTGCTACATCAGCGAAGTGTGAAACACCTTTTTGCTTTGCGCGTATAGCTGCTGCAACATCCATCGACGGCAGTTCCCGCAAGGAGGTGTCCTATGCAAATCACTCTTATGCTGATGTTGTGTGTCGTTGGAGCACTCGCACTGGTGCTGGGGGAAGCCCATATGGTGCGGGTTCCAGGCAGTATCCAGCCGCTTTCCCTCATTGGTTGGCGTTTGGCCGTTTATATGATGTTAATTCTTGGCACGTTAAGCATTATTGCAGTATTATGATACCGATGTGCTGATCTATATACATCGGCTCATTGCCCCCAAGGCAATGGGCTTTTTTTTGACAAAAACTACTTTATTGAGATATTATCTCTTTTGTAAATGAGAATAATATCAATTAGCTAAGGATTCAATTTCAATGCGTCGATATAGTTTCGTGCTGTTGCTCGCAATCTTGGTTGGCTGTGGCCAAAGCAGCGCCACCGTTCAACCAAGCCAAATTAGCCAAAGCCAACAGCAAACCACTACCGCCGATCAAGTAATGCCAACTGCCACGGCAATTGCCACCGAGCCAGTCAGCCAAATTCGCGTGGTCACAACCATGAGCATTTTGGCCGATGTGATCAAACAAGTTGGCGGCGATCGAGTGATCGTCGATAATATTATTCCCTTGGGTGCTGGGCCAGAAGATTATCAAGCTACGCCTGGCGATAGCCAAAAAATCGCCGATGCCAACATCGTCTTTTTCAATGGCCATGCGCTCGAAGAATGGCTCGAACCTTTGTTTGAAAATGCTGGTGGCAGCGAACAAGCACGGGTTGAATTATCGGCTGGCTTTGCGGCGCTTGAAGATGAACACGCCGATGAACATGCTGGCGAAGAGCATGCTGATGAAGAACACGCCGATGAGCACGCTCACGAAGAGGGCAACCCGCACTTTTGGCTTGACCCAACCTATGTGATGTCGTATACCGTGACGATTCGCGACCAACTGAGCGCCATCGATCCAAGTGGCAAAGCTGTGTATGCAGCCAATGCAGAGGCCTATCTTGGCCAACTCGAAGCCCTCGATCAAGAATTGCAAGGCTTGGCAGCCCAAATTCCTGCCGAACGGCGCAAATTGATTACCAACCACGATGCTTTTCCCTATTTTGCCAAGCGTTATGGCTTTGAAGTAGCTGGCGTATTGTTGGAAAACCCCGAAGCCGAGCTTTCTGCTGGCGATTTAGCCGCCTTAGTCGAGAGCGTCAAGGCTAGCGGCGTGCCCGCAATCTTCTCCGAATCGCAGTTCAACCAAAAAACTGCCGAGTTGCTTGCTGATGAAGCGGGCATTAAAACGATTGCTGTTTTGTATACCGACACTTTAGGTAGCGAGACAGCAACTAGCTATATCGACATGATGCGGTACAATATGAATACTATTGTTGCTGCGCTCAAATAACGCACACGTGATGTATGGCAGTGGCTATAGGAACAGCAGTGGCTGTTGCCTATAGCTTCTTGCGTTAACAAGGATTTTTCTATGGCAGCGGTTGCTTCCCAAGCGCATATTCGGCTTCAAGCGCCTACGACGATTGCCCCAGCGCTTGAAGTTCGTCAACTTACCATTCGCTATGATCAACGCCCAGTCTTGAGCGATGTTTCGTTTCAAGCTCAATCCAGCCAATTAATCGGCATTATCGGCCCCAACGGTGCTGGCAAAACCTCATTAATTAAAGCCATCTTAGGCTTAATTCCTTCAACTGGCCAAATTTTGGTGGCAGGCCAAGCCTTGGCCAAGCGTTCGCGCAAAGTTGCCTATGTGCCGCAGATTAGCGCGGTCAATTGGCGCTTTCCGGCCAGCGTGCGC
This sequence comes from Herpetosiphon sp. NSE202, assembly GCF_042688385.1. Taxonomy (NCBI): domain Bacteria; kingdom Bacillati; phylum Chloroflexota; class Chloroflexia; order Herpetosiphonales; family Herpetosiphonaceae; genus Herpetosiphon; species Herpetosiphon sp. NSE202. The sequence continues at coordinate 783,177 of NZ_JBHUPY010000001.1, forward strand.
GATGTTGTGCTGATGGGGCGTTATGGCCAGCTTGGTTGGCTGCGACGGCCCAAAAAAGCCGATTACGAGCTAGCCGACGCGGCACTTGAACAAGTTAATATGCAGGATTTTGCCCAGCGCTCAATCGCCGATCTTTCTGGCGGTCAGCAGCAGCGGGTGTTTTTGGCGCGCGCTTTGGCCCAAGAGCCAGATGTATTGCTGCTCGACGAGCCAATTAGCGGCGTTGATGTGCCAACTCAAGAAGTGGTTTTGCATCTTCTGCGCGATTTGAGCAATGCTGGCCGTACCCTGCTAGTTACAACCCATCATTTGCAGCATCTGGAACATCATTTCGATGCTTTGTTGTGCCTCAACCAACGCCTGATTGCCTATGGCCCGCCAACTGCGATTATGACTCGTGACGTGGTTGAGGCAACCTTTGGCCGTTCGTTAGTGCTGGTGCCAAGCCACGAACGAATTATTCTCGATTGCAACCATGGCAATTGCAGCGAAAAACAAGCCTTAGCTAATGGTGATAGTGCTAAGAATGTCAATTAGATAAAACCTAATCCCTAGCCCCTGACCCCTGGCCCCTGCCAGCTATAAAAGGTTCTCGACCGATGAAATGTACTGATTTATGGAACTGTGTCGTGGTTCCGTTACAATTTGCGCCGACCCAACGCGCCTTGCTGGCCGCGATTCTGATTGGAATTCTCTGCTCGGTGGTGGGTGCGTTTGTGGTGCTGCAAGATTTATCGTTTATTGGCGATGCATTGGCCCACGCCTCGTTTCCTGGCGTAGTGATTGCCTCGATGCTTGGCTGGAATATTGCGCTTGGCGGGGCGATTTTTGGGGTTGCCACAGCTTTGGGCGTTGGCTGGATCACCCGCCGCTCCAAAGTGAGCCTCGATACCGCAATTGGCGTATTATTTGCTGGCATGTTTGCGCTGGGCATTTTTCTACTTTCGCGCGACCGTGGCTACAACAAAGAGCTGTTTGGATTGTTGCTGGGCGATATTCTGGCGGTACGCCAAAGCGATCTTTGGACGATTGTTGGGGTTGGTGGCTTGATTTTGGTGGTGATTGCGGCGCTCTACAAAGAATTGGTGCTGATGACCTTTGATCGCACGGCGGCGGCGGCTCAAGGCTTGCCAGTTGGCTTCTTGCACTATTTGTTGCTCAGCATTATGGCGATCACGGTGGTGGTAGCAATTCAAAGCATCGGGATTGTTTTGGTGGTGGCGATGTTGGTTACGCCTGCGGCAACTGCTTCGTTGGTGGTACGCCGTTTTTGGTCGATGATCGTTTGGGGTTCGTTGCAAGGCTTGGTGGCGGCAACAATTGGGATTTACGTTTCGGCCTATATTGATGGCGTGCCAACTGGCTCGTCGATTGTGTTGGCGCATACGGCGATCTTTCTGATTGTGTTGGTGCTTGCACCGCGCAAAAATGCCTTAGCTGGGCTGTTTCAGCGCAAGGTTGCCGACTAACTAGGCAGTATCGTTGCTGAGAACCAAATTGGCCTGATGCTAACAATATTCCATGTTCCACATGCACTGATTCTTTGGTAGGATACGATCTTACTATCACGCATGAGGACTGCTTATGGCCGATTTAGCCTTGAACCACGATCAAATCCTTTTAGGGGATTGTCGTGATGTTCTTCCATCACTGCCACCAGCCAGCGTTGACCTCATTTTCGCTGACCCGCCTTATAATTTGCAATTGCGTGGCGATTTATTGCGCCCCAACATGACGCATGTTGCTGCGGTTGATGATGCTTGGGATTCGTTTCGTGATTTTGCTGCCTACGATGCGTTTACGCGCGCTTGGTTGCAAGCATGTCAGCGGGTTTTGAAAGATAATGGCACAATGTGGGTGATTGGTAGCTATCATAATATCTATCGCGTTGGTGCAATTCTGCAAGATTTGGGCTTTTGGATATTAAACGATATTGTGTGGATTAAGCGCAATCCAATGCCAAATTTTCGTGGTGTGCGCCTAACCAATGCCCATGAAACGTTAATTTGGTGTGCTAAATCGCCAGGCCAAAAGTATACCTTTAATTATCATGCCTTACGCCATTTGAACGACGATAAACAAATGCGCAGCGATTGGGAATTTCCATTGTGTACTGGCAATGAGCGCTTGCGCATCAACGGCAACCGTGTGCATAGCACCCAAAAACCAGAAGCCTTGCTCTATCGCGTCTTGCTGGCCAGTTCAAATGTCGGCGATGTGGTGCTTGATCCCTTTTTTGGCACTGGCACGACTGGCGCAGTGGCCAAACGCTTGGCTCGCCACTACATTGGCATCGAACGCGACCCAAGCTATGTCGAGGCCGCGCGAGGCCGCATTGCAGCGATTGCGCCACCAACCAACACTGATGCGCTCGAAGCCTTGCCGAGCAACAAACGGCGGATTCCCCGGATTCCGTTTGGTAATTTACTGGAGCATGGCTTGTTGCAAGCTGGCCAACAATTGTGGTTTAATCGTGATCCAACGCTTGGCGCAACCCTGTTGGCCGATGCTTCGCTGCGCATGGCCGATGGCACACGTGGCTCGATTCATAAACTTGGCACAATTTTGACAGGCCAGCCAAGTTGTAACGGCTGGGAACATTGGTTTTTTCAAGCTGCTGATGGAAGTTTGGCCTCAATCGATCTGCTGCGCCAAGAGTTGCGGCGGTTGCGTGAGCAAGCCCCAGATGCTGATGATTAAAGTGGCTTATGACGATTAATCTTGCTGCTGCTGTGCGCGCCCAAGCCGCCAGTTTAGGCTTTAATTTGGTTGGCATCACGCCAGCACGCCCATCGCCGACGTTGGATGCCTATCAACAATGGGTTGAGGCCGGAATGTATGGCGAGATGGGCTATTTGGCGCGGCCTGATCGCCAAGCCCGCCGCCAAGATCTAAATGTGATTGTGCCGAATGTACGTTCATTGATTATTGTGGCGCTCGATTATCGCACGTTGCCAATTCCTGCCAGCCTGCTTAACGACCCCAGCCGTGGGCGAATTGCGGCCTATGCTTGGGGCATTGATTACCATGATCTGATGACTCCGCGCTTGCAGGAATTGGCCAATTGGTTGCAAACCCAAATTCCCAATCCTGTGCAGCAGCGGGTTTATGTGGATACTGGGGCGATTTTAGAGCGCTCGCATGCCCAGCAAGCAGGCTTGGGTTTTATTGGCAAAAACACCATGTTGATTAGCCCACGGCGTGGCTCGTTTTTCTTTTTGGGCGAAATTCTGACGAGCTACGAATTTACTGATTACGATCAGCCAGCGCCAACAACGATGTGTGGCTCGTGTACTCGCTGCTTGCGAGCTTGTCCGACCCAAGCCTTTCCCAAGCCGCATGTGCTTGATGCGCGGCGCTGCATTTCGTACCTTACGATTGAATATAAAGGCTCGATTCCGCGTGAGCTGCGCCCGCAAATGGCCAATTGGATTGTTGGCTGTGATGTGTGTCAAGATGTTTGTCCGTGGCAGCGTTTTGGGGTGCAAAGCCAAGAAACGGCCTTTTTTCCAATCGATCACGACCGAGCTGCACCAACCCTGGCCAGCCTTTTGACCTTGGATGCGACGAGTTTTAGCGAGCGCTATGGCAGCGCCGCGATTAGCAGACTTAAGCGTGATCGTTTGGTGCGCAATGCCTGTGTGGCCGCTGGCAACTGGCGCGACCTCAGCATTTTGCCCTTGCTCGCGCCCTTGCTGCACGATGCAAGCAGCCTTGTGCGCGAGCATGCCGCGTGGGCGATTGGCCGTAATGTTGATAATTCAGCCAGCACATTATTGCAACAAGCCTTGCAAACCGAAAGCGAGCCAAGCGTGCGCAGCGAATTGCTGCAAAGTTTGCACGAACGCTAGTATTTCTAGCCCTTATTCAATCAATGTTGCTATTTCATAAACTTGGCGAATCCACTCGGTTTGGTGCTGATCAATGACTAGAATTGTTACCAAACTATCGGTTGGCGGGAGTAGTGCTCGATCAAGCGCAATACTGCTGATCGACATAACTGGTGCAGAATGAGTAAGTAATTGGCCTAGTTTCGGGGTGTGATATTCAACCTTGATTGTAAGGGTTTGTTGATAGCGCTGAACTTCATTGATTTTGACCCAGCGACCTCGCTCAATATACGCTGAGGTGAAAATCGTAAGAATCATGCTTGTGTTCATATCGACGGCTTGGATTGCTTGACGATCAACAAAAGGATCTTGTAATTTCGGGAGTTCTTCAAGCAAATGCGTTTGCTCATAGTCAGTTTGGGTGAAACGCAGATTTAATACACCTTCTGCATATGGATAATCATCAAAGCTCCCATGGTTATCATCGAGATCTGCAAGCCGCGTAAATGCGAGACTTTGGGTTGCCGCTTGTTCACTGCATCCGATTATAAATAGAACTAACAAAAGAGTGAAAAATAAATTCCTCATTCCTGTTTCCTTTATCAAATTAACTATACTCAAGCACGGTATGCTATCTGTGATACTCCAAGTGTAGCAAGCAGTTGCTGACGCAACGAGCAGAAAGCATTCACGATTGCAGCAGATTGGCAGCAGCACGTGGATTGATGATCTGCGGTGGCAGAATGATAATTAGATGAGCATTCGGTTGCGAGCGAATCAGTTTGCTAGACGTTGGTCGGTGGATCTGCTATCATCCATGGGCTTTTGTTAGCTTGTGGAAGAATGAACAACGATGGAAAAACAGCAGACTGAAGGGCTAAAACAGACTTGGTGGCGGCTTGGCATCGGTGGGTTCATGCTGATAGTGATGCTTGGGTTGATGTGGCCAGCCTTTGAACGTGGCTTGGCGCGGCGGCCAGTCTTGAACTTGCAAACCCCAGATGATGGCCTTGAAGGCACATTATTACACGAAGCCCAACTGATTCGGCGTGATCGCTCATTGTATCGCCCGATTGTGTCCGAGGAATTTATTTCCGCCCCATATACCCCGTTGCACCCCATGCTGCTTTCGTTTATGCCATTTGACCCTGAGCGACCCTTTACAGCAGGGCGTTGGGTTTCGCTGCTTTCAATGTTGGCGATTGGCCTAATTATTAGCCTGTTTGTGGCCAGCAATACCCGCTATTGGTTGCTTGGTTTGGCGATTGGGGCCTGTTGGTTGGCCTTTGCGCCTGCCCAACTCTGGGCGTTGCGGCTCAAGCCTGATTTATTTGCCTTGAGTTTTACTGCGCTCGGGCTGCTATTGGCAAGCTGGCGCGAAGGGCGTTGGTTTGGTTGGGCGGCGGTTTGTTTTGGCTTAGCATTTTTAGCCAAACAAACCTTAGCGATTGCTCCGCTGGCGGTTGGCCTGAATTTGCTGCTGCACGATTGGCGCAAAGCGTTGAAGTTTGGCACGCTAGTGATTTTAGCTGCTGGCCTGCCCTATTTGACGTTGGATCTTGTGACCGATGGTTGGGCAACGCGCCACATTTGGGGCTTGCACCGCTCAGAGTGGTGGAGTTTTGACCTGATGTGGAAGTATGTGCGCCTGCTTGGCTGGTCGTTGCCATTGTTTGGTTTGGCGCTGGTTGGCTTAGCCTTGCAGCCGCGCAATTATGCGATCCGCCAAGCGGGGCTGTATGCAGTGCTTGCGCCGATTTCGCTCTATGGCGCTGGCGAAGTTGGGGCGCATCATAATCATCTTTTAGAGACGATGCTTGCTTGGAGTTTGGCTGGCGGGCTAGCGCTGGGCTTGTTGTTGGAGCTTGGTTGGAATAAGGGTGGTTGGTGGCATGCGCTGACGGTTGTAACGCTGAGTGCTGGCTTACTCCAAGGCTGGCTCCTCCGCCAAACTCCAAGTTGGTATGGTGGCGAGTTTGAGATTAATGATTTGGCGCGGTTTGTGCCCTATATTCATTCCAAGCCTGGTGATGTATTGCTTGATAATCCTGGTTTGGCGCTTGCGGCAGGCAAACCGCTGATTTTTGATGATCCCTCGACCATGGGTCCGGCGATTGAGAGTGGGGTTTGGCCGGCACAAGGCCTGTATGAGAGCATCCGGCAACGGCGTTGGAGCTTGATCATGTTGCCATTCAATGTGTCCGATAGGCGTGATGCGACTGGGCGTTGGACAGAAGAAAGCATTCGCTTGATTGATCAGCATTATCAACTTGAATTTAGTGATAGCATTTTTAGCTATGTGCCAAAGCCCTAAACGGCGAATGCCAGCACCCCCTCCGAGATGCTGGCATTCCTTTTTTGCATTCATCAAAACACTCTAACCAAAAAGACCCGCGGATACGGTTCGACAGCTTCAAAGCTGGACAAATACCTAATTGTTATGCCTAATTCAAGCGGCTGCCTGCCGAGGAAGACCCTCGCAGGGGCTGGGCTTGTTAGCGTTCCAAGCGGTTGACCTTAAAATTACGGTTATGTCACATCACGCCAGGATAATAACAATGCTTCAAATTGATAACCGAGCAGCAGATGGGAATTCGTCGGTGATCAGTCACCACCAGCCCGAGCCATGTGCATGTCTTTGTGCGTTTCCCCATAGCGCTGATATGCTAGTTGCTAGTTTCGACGCACCACCGACTATTTCCATAGGCCAATCCTACAGTCGATAGCGGTGATCAATTTGGGGTTTGGTTGATTTGTTCAGGTGCTGTTCCCGCTGAACCGTATCCATACGGGCTACGCTGTTAATATACTTTGCTGGCCCGTTAACTACAAGCGCTTCATCGCTGTTTTACGATGAAGCGCTGAAAAGGGCAATTTTGGGCTTGCTAGCGGTTCGCTTAGTTCAGTTGTGTCAACAATTAATAATGCAAAAATACCTAGGGTCAATTATTGAAAAAAGAAAAAAATACCTAGGACTAAAAAGAAAGTGACAACTGCAATCAAGACGAACTGAATCGTTGTGGTGAATTTTGCCCGAGCTGAGCTAGCAAAATTGCTGCTTGCTTGGAGGCCGAAAGTTGGCGCTGCTGCGCTTGGCCGATTAATGTCGACTGGGCGGGCTTTTGGTGTGCGCTGCTGCGGCTGGGTAAACTGATCGACGAACAGATCCTCGGATGGCGCTGGTAAGGGAATGGTAAATTCGCTTGGAATGCGCCGTTGGAGGGCATGTTGGAGTTGGCTCACAAACTCGCCAACTGATTCTTGGCGTTGCTCAGGCCGTTTGGCCAAGGCGCGTTCGATCACTTGGGCGACTGCTGGTGAGATATTGGGCACAACCTCTTGCAGCGGCGGAATACGCTCTTGCAAAATTTTTTGTACGAGTTGTGGCGAGGCCGTATCTGTGCCAAATGGTCGCGAGTTGGTTAAGGTTTCGTAGAGCACCAAGGCCAGCGAATAGAGATCCGAGCGCGGCGAAGCTGGCACTTCCTGCATAATCTCAGGAGCCATATAGGCGATGGTGCCGGTTACATTGCCGGTTTTGGTTAGCCGAATATACTGTGCCGTGCTGGCGATGCCAAAATCGGCTAAGACCGCTTGGCCATTGCTGCGAAAGAGAATATTGCTTGGTTTAATATCGCGGTGAATAATGCCCTTGCTATGAGCATATTCCAAGGCATAGCCAATATCAATTCCGATTTTAATCACATCTTCGACGGCAAGCGAGCTGGCGATCATGCGCTCTAATAACGAACCATCGTCGATATATTCGAGCGCAATAAAATAGACCTCCTCGTCTAGTTTGGGGTGGGGTACTGCGCCGGTCTCATACGATTGAACGATATGCGGGTGATGTAAAATCCGCACAGCATCGGCTTCGTTGAGAAAGCGCGTTAACAGTTCACCGATATGAACGAGCATTGACGGCAAGACTTTGAAGGCTGTTGTACCGAACTGTGGATGTTCAGCCTTGTACACAATTGCCATGCCGCCTTGCCCGATCTGCTCAGCTAGATGATACTCCCCAAGTTGAAGATTACTTAAGTTTTGCATAGAGGGCCACCTAATGCTAAACATTGATTGTGATCATAGACAGAGCGCACTGGATTGTGCGCTCTGATCGCGTGATCTCCGACAAACATTATGGATTAATTGGCGGCGCGGTCGGTGCAACGGTTGGCCGTGGCGTATTGGTTGGTGGCGGTTTCGGACAACCACTGCGTGATGGATCGCCTGGCTCATTTGGACAATTATCGACGTTATCAGGAATGGTATCGCCGTCTGAGTCAGGAATTGGGGTTGGTGGTGGCGGTTCGGTTGGAGCCGGACAGCCATTATTTGGCCCAGCAACTCCAGGACAGCCATCAACATCATCGGTAAACCCATCGCCATCGCTATCGACTGGCGCTGGAACCGCGGTTGCTGGAACCTCGGTTGCTTGAGGCACTGGGGTACTAGTAGATGCCCGAGGCCGCGCTGTTGGTTGTGGCTGTTGTGGTTGTGGACGCGCCGTTGCTACAACCGCATTCGATGTGGCTGTTGGTTCTGGCGTATTGCTTGGCTCTGGCGTTGGGCTATTTTCTGGAGTTGGAGCCAAGGTACTGGTTGGCGCGCCCGGATCGACGATGCCGATTGGTTGGGTTCCAACTGGGGTTCCTTGACTGGTGCTACCAGTGGTTGCGGTTGCCCCGCCATTGGTATTAACCTGAATCGAATTCGGCGTTCCGGTGCCCGTCGTGCTGTTGGCAGGATTGCTGCCTGATAGAATGTAGACCCCAATTAACACTAGGCCCAAAATGCCGCCGCCAATGCCAGCAATTAAGGCCTTCTTTTTGTTATTGGGTCGGTTCAGCGCAATTGAGCCTGTGCCTGCAAAGTTGAGATTTGGCTCTGAGCTAGGGTTAAGACTTTGATTGAAGGCAGTTGCTGGTCGGGCAACCTCAATTGGCCGGGCATTAACTGTGCGATTTGGCCGCGAGCTTGGGCCACGTAGCGGGTTTTGGCCAGTAAGCGGCTGATTGACCCCGGATAATGCTTGGTTAACCCCAGATAATGCTTGATTGACCCCACTCGGCGCACCAACCGCTTCCGGCGCATAGATCTGCGTGCCATCGTTTGGCAATGAAACATTGACCTGCGAATTTTGGCCAGCTGCCAAAGGTTGGTTGACTCCGCTGAGTGGTTGATTAACCCCACTCAATGGTTGATTAACCCGACTATTTGCGCCACTTCCTGCTGGTGGTGCATAGATTTGCGTACCTTCGGCGGGCATAGCCAGATTGGCAGCGCTAGCTGGGCCGGCCATAGGTTGGTTTGGCTGTGAAAGTGGCACATTAGCCGCACTAGCAGCCCCAACCACGGGATTGAAAACTCTGGTACTGGTTGAATCGCCTTCAGAACTGCGTTCGTTGCGGCTGCCACCTGGGCGCGCAATTGGGATCATGGGCTTGCCATGGGCATTCAGCGGCACATCTGGTTTGGTTGCCGTGCGGCCAAATTTAGCCTGTTTGAGCGCTTCAACGAAATCAGACATGTTTTCGAAGCGGCGTTCGGGATCTTTGGCAGTGGCGCGTTCAATAATTTGTGCCATCAGTGGTGGCACATGCGGGGCTAATTCACGCAAGGGTGGCAAGGGTGTGCTGATAATTTTGCTTAGCGCAACTGCAATATTGGCATGCATATTGGCATAAGGATTTTTGCCAGCTAAGGCCTCATACAAAATTAAGCCCAGCGCATAAATATCCGAGCGCGCATCAGCACTTTGGCCTTCAGCAATTTCTGGTGCTGTATAGGCGACAGTTCCAGCAAAACCGCCGGTTTTAGTCATGCGGGCTTCATTACTTACCAGCGCAATCCCAAAGTCGGCGAGCACAGCATGGCCATCGTGGCGAAACAGAATATTGCTGGGTTTAATATCGCGGTGGATAAACTGCTTACGGTGTGCGTAATCTAAGGCTGAGCCAATGTGCAAGCCCATCTCAATCGTTGGATTGAGTTGTTGACGGGGTTGCTTCTGTAAGCGTTCGCTGAGTGTGCTACCGCCAATAAATTCCATGGCAATATAATGGATTCGTTGGCGGGTATTGTTGGGATCAGGAATATCACTGGCTTCGTAGAGCTGCACAATATGTGGGTGGTGCAGTTCACGAATCGCCCGTGCTTCGAGCATGAATCGTCGGAGCGTGTCGGTATCGTGGGCGAAATAAGGCGGCAGCACTTTAAAGGCGACCGAGCCATAGTCGGGATGATGTGCTCGATAGACGAGCGCCATCCCACCACGACCTATTTCGTCTTGCAAGGCATACTCGCCCAACTGTGTATGTTCAAACGACTCCATAGCAGCATCCTACAACGAAAACAGCGGCAGGCCGCTCTCTTCAGTACCAAAGATTAACTATTCTCGACAACTTCGTTGCTGCCCCATTATCACACTATTCGCTAGCCTTGACAAGCGCCAGCATAAATGCTAAGCGCTGGTCGGCAACCGACCTCGCTTCGGAGGTCAAGCGTGCTCAATTAGGGTTGATATAAGGCTTTAACCCGATAGACTGGGGTTTTATCGCCGAGTTTAGCAGCCCAAACCACATTAATCAGATAGGTTGTGTTGGCGGCAATCGGAACATTGCTCAACAACTCGGACGTTTGGCCAGGATTGCCCGATTGCTGATAGACTTGGAACTGGTTGTTGCCATCGCGATAATATAAATAGAGATTAAAATCGTGTTGATCAGGCGTGATGTTATCAAGTTGGATGGTTACTTTGCCGCCAACTGCGACTTTGAATTGGTAATAATCGAAGTTACTTGGCACTTCATTAATAAAGTCGCTTTCGCACCAACCACCAGACAAGGCAATCACCCCGGCTGTTGTTGAGGCATTATTAGCAGGCTCCCCAACATGAATACATGATTGAAGGTCGCCGACAACTGGCGCAAACAGTCGGGCGCGCGAGATGCCGATTGTGGTGCGAGCACCACCAATCACACTGACATTGGCGGTTTCTGAACGCAGTTCAACTTGAAATTGCTCGTATGGTTCAGCAACAGCGTTCGCCAAAATCCCAATGTTGATCAACGCATAGCGGCGTAAACCAGTAATGGTTAATGCATTGCCAGTGCCAGCAGTTGGCGAGTAATCGCTGCCCGCGACCGCCGTCCCATTGAAGGTCTGATAGCGTAAGTTGAGGCTAATACTCTCACTCTCAGTTGCACCATACACCATTACTTTGAGCCAAACACTCATTCCTTCAGTTGTCTGAACCGCAGTCCGTTCCCACGCTACTGCGATGGCTTGAGGGCTAGCTTCTTCGTTTGCTGGGCTAGCTTCCTCGGCATGAGCAACCGGCAAGGCCATCAGACTAAAGATTATGAGCAGGAACAATGACCAACGTTTGTTGTGCATAACCTAAGAATCCTTGTTGCTAGAATCGGCGGGCAATCGCTGGTTATGAGGCTGGCTCAGCCCTTGAGTAAAAGGCTGAGCCATGAGCTTGAATTTATTAACGAGAAAGGTTTACGCGGTAGGTTGGAACTTTATCACCACTCTTGCTTACCCAGTGTACCCCAATCAGATAGTTGGTATAACCAGCAATTGGCGCTTCAATATATTCTGCTTGTTGATTGCCATTAATTGATTGACGATAATTCTGATAATTGCCATTACCATCACGGTAAAAGAGATACAGATCAAGATCATGTTGATCGGGGGTAGTGTTTTCGAGCCGAATCTTGATCGTCCCATTGGTCATTGGTACAAAGCTATAATAATCGAAGGCTTGGACTGCTTCCCCACGAAAGTCGTTGCTACACCAGCCACCACTATCGACAATGGTTCCAGCGGTGAGTGGCGAGTTATTGCTAGGCTCGCTAAAATTGGTACACGATTGAATGGTGCCGACGGCTGGTTGGTGAATTCGGCCAGGCTCAATTCGTACGGTGGCGCGGGCTGGGCCTGTAATAGCTGTATTTGATGAATCAGAACGCAGTTCCACTTCAAATGTTTCGTAAGGCTCCAAGTAATATGGGCTATTATTAATAATCCCAATTCTCACATCTGCATAGCGTTGTGAACCAGTAATTGAGCCTCTATTACCTGGCCATGGTGTTGGATAATAATCATCGTTGGGTGTTGCTTGTTGTCTAAATGTTTGATAAATAAACTTAAGGTTGACGTTTTCGCCAGCCCCAGCCCCAACAACTTTAATTCTTAACCAAACCTCGCCACTTTTCTCACCTGTAGAAACTGTCAACGTGTCCCAAGCAAGGGTTGCTGCGTTTGGAGTCTCAGGGACTTCTGGGGCAGCCGGGATATCAGGATTGGCATGGCTTGCTGTGGGCAAAATCCCATGAATTAGTAACAGCAGAATGAGGATTCTGGCAAATTTCATAATTGCGACACTCCTACTTATAGACTAATGACGATTCGAATCGTAGGTATTATAGAGTGAATCGGGCAATGAGTGGGTTAGCTATGGAAAATTGGCTTTTAGCTGATAGCTTGGCACTTTTGAGCCACTTGAACTCTCCCAATAGACAGAAATCAAGTAGCTCGTATTGGCTGCGATCGGTGCAGTAATCAATTCTGCTTGCTGGCCGGAGTTAGTTGATTGCTGATAAAATGCATATTGCCCATTGCCAGCAAGATAGTATAAATATAATTGCAGATCATGCTGATCGGGAGTTGTATTTTCAAGTTGGATCGTAATTGTGCCATTGCTACTTGGCTTTAGTCGATAATAATCAACGGCAAGCAGTTGTTCATTTCTGAAATTACTGTTACACCAACCGCCATTAGGCGCAATGACCCCAGCACTTGCAGCTGCGTTATTCGCTGGTTCGCCTACGTGGATGCATGATTCTAAATGGCCAACAACTGGAATCATCAACCGTGAAGGGTTAATAGTTACCGTTGCTCGTGCTGGCCCAGAAATCACCGTGGCTGCGCTATCAGAACGGAGCACAACTTGAAAGGTTTCGATTGGTTCAGGATAGATATTCTTGAGAATATCGATTTTGATATAGGCAACGCGCTGCAGGCCGGTAATCGCACCTTTGGTACCATCAGGCCAATTGGTTGGCACATAATCATCGTTGGGAGTTGCCATTTGACTAACTGTTTGGTAGATGAACTTAAGATTAACTTCTTCGCTAGGCGCAGCGCCAACAACATTAATTCGTAGCCAAACATCGACCCCTTCAGCAGTTGCGACAGATACTTTATCCCAGGCTAAAGTGACTGCTTGGGGAGTTTTAAGCTCAGCATAGCTAGCATTTGGAAAACAATAGAGTAGGAAGAGAAAAAGAGCAGATTTTGAAAGTATGTGCATCGCTGATTCTTCCTCACGCTTGATTAATCTCATCATTGTCCTAAAAGCGTGGAATAGCAGGAGCCTGTAGCGTTTGTACAGGCTCCTGTTTTGGTTACTCTTTATTGAAAGCTGGCGCTTAATTCATAGACTGGAACTTTGCTGCCGCTTGAAGAAGTCCAATAAACTGATACAAGATAGAGGCCATTGTTATTGCTGGTATTGGCGACAATTTCACTATTAATCACATCATCATCCTGTTCGCCATTAAGCGAGTTCGCCACTTCTTCATAGCGGTTGATGCTCGGGTTAAATTTGTAGAGATATAAATCCAGATCATGTTGATCGGGGGTTATATTTTTTAGGCGGATGTTAATATTCCCGCCAACTGCTTGACTAATTCGATAGTAATCGGCCCGTGTTGGGACTTCTCCATTGAAATCACCGTAACATGGCCCGCCGGAGACTGCTAAGAACCCGCTGGTTGTTGCGGTATTATTGTTTGGCTCACCAACATCTTGGCAGCTTTGGAAGTTTGCAAAGGCAGGATAGAATTTTGCATCTCTGACAATGTTAATTGTTGCGCGATTGCCCCGGGATTCAATGGTGCCATTCGAGACGGTTATATCAACAAAGAAGACTTCGTTGGGTTCGTTGATCGTATCGCTAACCGTGCGTAATTGAATATACAGCACTTGTGATGTGCCACTGATATAGCCAGTAATTTGGTTATCGCGTGACTGATTGGTTTGCGGGAGGGTGATTTCGCGATCAAAATCGGTATCGATATCAGCCCCATTTGCGGCATTGGTTGTGTATAGCTCAATATCAATGCGAATTCCGCCAGTGGTATTAATTGGTGTATCAGTGCGCAGCGCGAGCCATGCCTCCTCACCTTCAACCACATTAACATTAATCGAATCCCACTTAACAACTGGCAAGGCATCAGCGGCGGTTGGTTGTTCAACCACAAGTGGCGCTTGATTAACATCAGGACTCAATTTTGCTCTATGTTGCGCTAAACTCGCACTCGGTAAACTACTTATCAATGCGAGTAAGCTTATGATTAATCCACGTTTGAAACTCATTCAATAAACTCCTTAGCTGAAAACCTATCAAAGCTTTTTTAGCAATTGTAGTATGGCTAGATTATGGAGCTGTTACTGGCGGCTTAACCGTTGGCTTCGGTGTTGCTTCAACAGTTGGTGGTGGGACTGCTGTTGGCTCAGGCCGCGGTGTATTTGTTGGTGGTGCTTCCACCGGTTTTGGACAGCCATTGCGCGATGGATCGCCTGGCTCATTGGGACAAGCATCAACATCGTCAGGAATCGTATCGCCATCGCTATCGACAACAGCTGGTGGCGCAGTTGGCTCAACTGGTGCGGGACAGCCATTATTTGGCCCAGCCACATCGGGACAAGCATCAATCTCATCAGGAACGCCATCACCATCGCGATCGCTTGGAGCTGGTGGATTGGTTGGCTGCACCACTGGTGGGTTGGTTGGTTGGACGACCACAGGCGGATTGGTTGGTTGGACGACCACAGGCGGATTGGTTGGCTGCACTACTGGTCGGTTGGTTGCCTCTGGGCGTACAGTTGGGTTGATGCCTGGAGCAGTGGTGGCTTGGGGGCCAAGCGTATCAGTTGGAACGGGATTTTCGGTTGCTTGCTGAATCAAGATTGCTTCAGCAGTTGCGGTTTCCGCAGGCAAGGTAACGGTGGCAAATGAACCGTCATCCAGCTTAATCACTGGGCGAGTGGGAATGACAACCGCATTGCGGCCACTGCCATTGGGGTTAACCTCGTCGCCGCCCATAAACACAATCCCGCCGAGGAGTGCTGCAACCAACAAGACAACCCCCAGAATCCCGCCTAAGGCTCCCCATTGAATTGGGGCTGGCCCATTGCGCACAACCACGTTGGTAATGTTATCGTGGCCGCCGCGCTCATTGGCAAGGCTAATTAACTCAGTTGTGGCATTTTGGGGGGCATTTTGGGTGGCAATTTTGCCAATTTCCTCTGCTTGGACTCCATCGGAAAGCCCGTCCGAACACAGCACAATCACATCATCTTTGCCCAAAACCAGCTCATCGCTGAAGTGAGGCGTTACCTCAGGATCGCCCATGGATTGCCAGAGGCTTTTGTTCATGGCGTTGACGTGATCTTTGGTTTGAACGGCACGATCGTATTCGGTATTATTGGCGCGGAACAAATAGCCTTTACTATCGCCAACATTCGAGAAGATGATCTTGCGCAGGCTGCCTTCATCCCACACCAAGGCCAGCACTAAAGTTGAGGCACGGTTGGTATTGCCAGCCTCTTTATAGACCATTTTGGTTGCATATTGAATCGAAGCATTCAGCTGTTCTTGTTTGTTTTTATAGCTTTTGGGGTCGCTATTGTAGAAAAACTTGGTTGTATATTCAACCACAGCGCGACTAGCTAACTCGCCATCATCGTTGCCGCCGACTCCATCGGCCACGACATAGAGTCGTCCATGGCTGGCCAGCAACTTGTGATCGATTTTAACACTAAAACCGGTTGCGCCGCCGCCGCGGATTTTGGCGAAAAGTTCAGTTACCCCATTGACCAATTTGGTGCCAACACTGCGTTCATCGGCATGTCGCCATGCCAAATTATCTTCGTTGTTGTTGCGTTGTCGCCCAACATCGCTTTGACCATAGACCACGAGATTGGGCAGATTAGCTGCTTGACTCATTGCAAAGCTCCTTGGTGGCCTATTGTAAGACGGTTTCTGGTAACCATCCTGTTTCTCCATCGCTGATACGTTGTACATTAAACCATTTGCGTCGATCACCGCTGATAGTGCTAGGAGTTTCATTTATCACACGAAACTTCTGGCCTGTCAGGGCTTGGCCGCTTTGCAGGGCATTTGCACTCCCATCGCCTGGTTGTGCCCGTAAAATATAGGCTTGGGTTAGCGTCACTTCCCGACTACTGGCTGCCGTCGGCTCAACAATTGGTGGCAAGGTTGAGGTTGGAATGACCTCAATCGTGACCGTTGGAAAACCGCCATTAGCTGGAGTTGCTGCTTCTGGGAGAGTCAAGGTTGGTGGAAGTGCTGCCTGATCGGGCGTTGCTTTGCCTGATGGAACAGGCGTGTCATCGCCACCAAAGAATAAAAAGAGCACTGCAATTAAAACCAGAGCACTAATCGCCCCAATACTAATCATCGTCGAGCGGCGGGAGTTGCTCATTGGCATACTTGGGGCGGCAAACGCAGCGCCATCGTTGCGCAAGGCTTCGTGCATGGCCATGCTGAAGGCAGCGCAGGAGCTATAGCGATCGGCTGGCTCAAACGCTGTCGCTTTTAAGAACACCTCGATTGCGGTTGGATGTTTGGCCAAGTTTTTGCGCATGCGCTCGCTCTGGGCCACTAGTTGTTGGCGATAGCCGGTATTCCACGTTGCCAAGGCTGCTTGATAAATTTGCGGGTCATCCGACTCTAAGCCTTTGATTTTTGGCGGCTTGATGGTTGGAATCGTATCACCCGTCAGGAAGTAGTAGACCACCAAAGCCAAGGCATATTGGTCGGTGGCTGGCACTTCGTGCCCAGTATATTGCTCAGGAGCCATATACGGCGGCGTGCCAAAACCACGTTCATCAACCAAGGCAAAGCGCTCGTGCGAAGCCACGCTAAGGTCAATCAGAATCGCATCGTGCGAGGCTTTATCGACCAAAATATTATCGGGCTTTACATCACGGTGAATAACTGGGCTATCTGGGTGGGCAATATGCAAATAATCCAAGGCGCTGCCAATTTGCTCGGCAATTTGCAGCGCGATGGTTTCGCTTTTTTGCTTGGATAATTCTTTGTTGCTATAGGCATAGACAAACGTCGTGGCCAGCGTATATGGCTCGTCACGCACGTTACTATGCACAAAGCCGATCACATGGGGGTGCTCGGCTTTTTTCAGCAAGCGTTCCTCATTCATAAAATACTGACGAACCTGAGGCAGTTTATTCGTCAGAAATTTAAGCGCCACTTCTTCACGATGGCCATCATCGTGGTTGATGATCGCGTGGTAGACTGGGCCAGAAAGCCCTTCGGCCAAACGATCATCAACAATCTCATAGCGCCCATATTGTTGACCTGCAACAAGATGCATTGGCGATCCTCCGATAGCCTACTTACCAGCCCCTGGCTCAATCCGAGTTGGGCGACGGCGGGTGGCGGTTGCTAAAGCAGTGGTAACTGCTGCCAAAATAATTGCGGCGGGAATGCCACGCAGCATGTAATCTTTTTGAATTTGACTCAGTGGGATAAACTCCGATGTGGTTGTCAATACGTCAGTTGGAATCGGCAAGGTCGAGCTTTCCCAGGTTTGGCCAGCAATCGTAACCTTAACTTGGAAGGTATGTTGTTTGTCGTCACGGGGAGCGGTATGGACAAATGCCACATCATACCCTGTGCGGTTAACTGGCTTAACCAAGGCTTTGTAGGCTTGTTCCATATTCGTAGGCCGCACATCAGCCCCCCCAGCAACATAGCGTCCGTTGGTGCTGCTGGCCAAATTTGGCAATTGATTGGTTGCTTTATCCAAGTTTTCTGGCTTGCCAATGCCTACTGCAATAATAATCGTATTATTTTTGTTGGCAATATCGACAATTTGGCTGAACAACCCAGCACTATCAGGCGTAACTGAACCATCGCCAAAAACGATTACATAGCTATCGGTGCCACGTTTTTTGGCCTCGGCAGCAGTTGCAGTTACAGCCTCTAAAACTGCGCCATACAAGTTGGTTGCGCCGTCGCGGGGTGGCTCAGTTCGCAAAACCCCAATAATTTTATTGTGATCGCGATCAAACTCAGGCGCGTTGGCTGGGCGCGTCGCTTGGCTGTTCGATGAACGCGGAATAAACAAGCCAATCGATTCAGGGTCGTTGGGCGAAACTGCATTGCCAAGGTTAATCCAGCCTTCGGCAGCAGTGCGCACTTCGCCAATAAAGGGATCACCTAAAGCTACGCTTAAGTCAGTCACCAAGCCGATGGTTGCGCCCGAAGCCCGTAACACATTTTGGCTATCAAAGGGGATTGTATGGCTGGTTGGATGGGTCGCATCAGTGGTAATCGCATTCATCACCATTTGCGAATCAGTCAGCAATTGACCATCTTGATAAATCGCTATATCGCCAGTTTCCAAGGGTGGCACATCTTGGCCAGTTGCCGTGTTGGTGACTCGCATTTTGAAGTTAACGACCCGATCGTCAAGCAATTGCGCATCGGTGAGTTTCACTTCATAGGCTGCTTGGGCGTAGGTCAAAACAGGCGAGAGTAGCAGCAAAGCAAGGATACAACGCAAAATCCACGTTTTCATGGGGTTATGCTCCTGTATTAAACTCAAATAACATTTCTACGGCGTTGTCTTGGTTGGGATCGCCTAAATAGAGCATATCGCCATGTTCGAGTGGTACTGGTTGCCCATCGAGCATGAAGCCTTGACCATCGCGGACCAAGAAGGTGCCATTGGTGCTGCCAAGATCAACAACTGCAATTTGATTTTCTTCCAACACGAATTTGGCATGCGTCCGTGAAACAATCACATCACTAACTTGAATATCACCTTTGCTGCCAATGGTGAAATCAGGTCGCAAGGCTTCGATTGAGCCTTTCCGTGAACCATTGTTAATCGTTACTGAGCCATAGGGTGCATTAATCCGCCCGCCGCCACCAGCCCCGCCCCGTCGCCCAAAAGCTCTGGTCGCAATATTGGTGATCGTTTTGGTTGCATTGCGAATCGCTGGGCTGATAACTGGCACTTCGCTGCGCGAAAGGCTCGTCAAGAGTAATGGTAAGGTTAAGGTAATTCCTAACACTCCCCATAAACCAAACGTGTTCAGATAATTGCCGAGCACAATCGCATCGTTGCGTGCAAAATCATTGGCATTTACGGGCATGCTATAGCCAACCCGATTAAGCGCACTCTTCAGGGCGCTTGCAATATAGGCTGATGGGAAGATGAGCAAAACTGGAATTGTCGATAAAAAGAGGGTTAAGAAGCGATTATGGACTTTTTTAATTTTGCGGGCAGCAAAAATCGCCAAAAACAGGATCGATAGTGCCCAAATTAAAGCCGGAAGCGCAATCGTCGGATACCACCAGTCATAGGTGATCTGCCCCATTTCCTTAATTTTTTGCCAGAACTCGAATTCGGTCATCGTGCGTCTCCTCGTGAGCTAGCGGATAGTGCTGGATAGTGCTGGATGAGGCGGGAGTGTGCGCCTCTGGTTGCAATTGCGCTGTATACCATGGTGCTTAACCTGTAGATATAGCTCCATGCCGTACTTCTGCGACATGAAGTTGAGGCGTATCGTAGGTTGTCCATAGGACTTCTGGTTAGCTAGGGTTTGGATAATCGTCCCTGATTATACCAGAATCGCCTTGTTTTGTTTTACTCTTTGGCTTGAATTTTACGGGGATAACACAAACTTAAACAAAATCAGCACAGCCTCAGACTGTGCTGATTTATGCTGCTCACGATTGATTAACTAGCCTTGTTCTGCATATTTTTCGGCTAATTCATCGGAGATTTCTAAGTTGCTATAGACTTTTTGCACATCGTCGAGATCTTCGAGCCGCTCCATGAGCCGTAGAATCTGGAAGGTCGTGGCTTCGTCTGCTTCCATGATTGTTTTGGCCAGCATGGTTTTTTCGGCAGTGCTAATTTTGAGGCCTTGCTCGTTGAGTGCATCCCGCACCGCAGCCAGCTTGCTAAACTCGGTGTAAACAATAATCGTATCGTCGTTGACGATCACATCATCTGCATCAGCATCAATCGCCAACAAGGTTACTTCGTCGGGGTCGGTTTTTTCAGTCCGATCAATATTGATCAAGCCTTTAATATCAAACATCCAGCCGACCGAGCCACCTTCGCCAAGCGTGCCGCCATTTTTGTTGAAGGCAGTGCGAATTTCGGAGACTGTGCGGTTACGATTGTCGGTCGCAGCATCGACGATAACCGCAATCCCACCTGGGCCATAGCCTTCGTAGGTTACTTCTTCGAGCGCTGCTTCACCACTTACGCCAGTGCCGCGATCAATTGCCCGTTGAATGTTATCCGATGGCATATTATCGGCTTTGGCCTTTTCAATCGCCAAGCGCAGCCGAAAGTTCATATCAGGGCTGCCGCCGCCTTCGCGGGCTGCAATCGTAATATCTCGGGCGATTTTTGTCCAGCGTTGACCTCGGCGTTGATCAAGAACCCCTTTTTTGCGGCGAATTTCATGCCATTTTGTATGCCCTGACATCGGAAAACTCCTACGGTTGACAATTAAGCACACAGATTGTGCTACTCAATCATTAGTTTTTGTTGACCATTATAGCGTATGCCTGAGAAGGTTGGCAAAAAATTGGCGCAAGCATTATTGCCTGCGCCAATTCTCAAATAAGCATTTGAGCGAGATTTAGATGCGTTGCTTGGGCAAAGCGTCGTTATAAGCTCCGTTGTTGGAGTTATATTGCACCACTTCATCAAGCAAATTGCGTAATGGCTCACCATCGAGGTTTTCATGCTCGATCAAGGCTTCGGCCATGCGGTTCATCACTTCGCGGTTGCGCTCTAAGATCGCGCGGGCGCGTTCGTGGCCTTCGCTGACCAAGCGGCGCACTTCCGAATCGATCTTGCGTGAGGTTTCTTCCGAATAGTTGCGTTGTTCGCTGATTTCGCGGCCCAAGAAGATCAACTCTTCTTTTTCGCCAAAGGCGATTGGCCCCAGCTCCGAACTCATCCCATAGCGGGTAACCATAGCGCGAGCCATGCGGGTCACTTGTTGAATATCGCCTGAAGCGCCAGTTGTAAAGTCGCTCAGCACCAATTCTTCAGCGGCCCGACCACCAAGCGCCACCGCAATTTGGGCTTCAAATTGCGAAACGCTCATGTAGCTTTGATCTTCGTCGGGAATCATCAAGGTGTAGCCACCAGCCATCCCGCGAGGAATGATCGTCACTTTGTGCACAGGATTTGCGCCTGGCATAGCTTTCGCAACAATTGCATGCCCAGCTTCGTGGAAGGCGGTCAACTCTTTTTGCTTTGGTGTCATCACGCGCGAGCGGCGTTCTGGGCCACCAAGCATAATTCGTTCGGTTGCATCTTGCATTTCTTGCATAGCGATGCGTTTCTTCGAGCGGCGTGCAGCCAAGATAGCGGCTTCGTTGACGATGTTGGCCAGATCAGCACCAGATGAGCCTGGAGTCAATTTGGCAATTGCTTCCAAATTAACATCTTCGGAAAGTGGCTTGCCTTTGGTATGCACTTTGAGCACTTCGACCCGTCCGCGCATATCGGGAGCATCCAACACCACTTGGCGGTCGAAACGGCCTGGGCGAACCAAAGCTGGGTCGAGCACGTCAGGGCGGTTGGTAGCGGCAATCACAATCACATTGGTGTTGCTATCGAAGCCGTCCATTTCAACCAAGATTTGGTTGAGGGTTTGTTCGCGTTCGTCGTGCGAGCCACCAAGACCAGCACCACGTTGGCGACCAACTGCATCAACTTCATCGATAAAGACGATACATGGTGCATTGCGCTTGGCTTGTTCGAACAAATCGCGGACGCGGCTTGCGCCAACCCCAACAAACATTTCGACAAATTCCGAGCCGCTGATTGAGAAGAATGGCACGCCTGCTTCACCGGCAACTGCGCGGCTGAGCAAGGTTTTACCAGTCCCTGGAGGGCCGACCATCAAAACACCACGCGGAATCCGCGCGCCAAGTTGGGCGAATTTCTCAGGAAATTTAAGAAACTCGACAACTTCGGTTAAGTCTTGTTTAGCTTCTTCTTGGCCAGCAACGTCAGCGAAGGTTACTGATGGTTTATCGCCAGTGAACATGCGGGCTTTGCTCTTGCCAAACGACATCGCTTGGTTGTTCGAGCCTTGCGCTTGGCGCATGAAAAAGACGAAAAAGCCAATCAGCAACAGCGTTGGCAGCAAGAAGGTCAAAGCTGCGCCTAAGATTCCGCCCCATGCTGGAGCCGATTTCGGGTTGAACTTAACCTTAGCGGCGTTTTCCAATGGTGCGGCAATTGCAGCTTTATTTTCTGGGTCTTTCAGCTCAGCAAGTTTGCTCGCATCTTGGGCTTTTTGCGAAAGTAGCTCTTCGATACTTTCGGTCGTGCTGTTTTTATGTGAGATATAGGTAACTGGTGGCGTATCGTTGGTGGTTGCGCGAAACTCGATATTGCCCTCGGTTTGCACGATTTCGGCAATTTTACCTTGGAGCGATAAATCGAGAATCTCGCTGTAGCTCTTTTCACTGGTATTGCCAGGACTACCATTGATGTATTGATAGAAGAGCGCCAACGCCGCCACTACGATGATCAAATACACAAAACTGTTGCGTAAGAAGCGATTTTCACCCATCGCAGTATCTCCTGAACGTGCGCACACGCTCATAAAATTTTGCTGCACTCCATGCGGAGTACAGCGACCTTCAAAAATTATACCAAAGCGCTACCTACCTAGCAAGGGAAAGCTTTATTAGCAATGTGTTAATGCGTATAAACACGTGGGCTTAAAACCCCAATATAGGCCAAGTTGCGATAGCGTTCAGCATAGTCCAACCCGTATCCCACTACAAATTCGTTGGGAATGTCGAAACCACAGTAATCAACCTGCACATCGACGTTGCGGCGTTCAGGTTTATTGAGTAGGGCACAAATCTCTAAAGCAGCTGGGTTGCGCCGCAAAAGCATATCATGCACATACTTTAATGTTAAGCCACTATCAATAATATCTTCGACGATGATCACATGCTTGCCAGCAATATCAAGATCGAGATCTTTGTTCAACCGTACTACGCCAGTGCTTTCGGTGCTGGCTCCATACGATGAGACGGCGATGCAATCGTAGGCAACCTCGCGGTCGAGCGTGCGAATCAGATCGGCCATGAAAATCAGCGAACCTTTTAAGATGCCAACCAATACCAGCTCTGGCGCGTTAACCGTTGCTTGGGCAATTGCTGTGCCAAGCGCTTGAACTCGGTTTTGGAGTGTTGCGGTATCAATTAATACCCGTTCAAGATCAGGATGCATCGGCGTGAGTATCCTCCAAGGTTATCAGCAAAAAGCGGGTTGTTTCGGGCGTAGGGTGGGCATGTTCGGCCATCAGCAGGCCTGGAATCCAGAGAATGCCCACATTATCGACAAATAATGGCCATTGAGCACGCAATTCGCGTGGCAAACGCATATCAACCATAATATCTTGGATGCGGCGTGAGCCAATGCCTCCAGCAGGCCGCATGCGATCGCCTGGGCGACGTTGGCGTAACAGCAATTTGCCTTGAATCGCATCAGCATCGAGCAAGCCTTGCCAGCGCGAAAGGTTGTATTCAGGTCGACTTGGCATCAATTCCATAATCACCCGCCAGCGTTCATCTGGCAGCGGAGTCATGCCTTGTTGGTTGAGCGGCCATTCATCGATGCTCAACTGTGGCTCGTCGTTGGTTGGTTGCATGGTCGTGGCAACGGTCATCGTCCAGCCATGCGGTTTGCGATGCAGCACTAAATTATGTGGCATCTGGCAAAACAGTTGCATGCTGTTCATTGCACTTAACGCATGGTCAAGCTGTGAGGATGTTAATTCCTCGCGCTCAGGCCGCAGCAGATGTACCGCGCGGCGAATTGCATGGCGCTGTAAGGCAGGATGCATATGGTTCCATTGCTCGCGATGAAAGGTTATTGAGCCTGGCTCAAATTCAATTAAGCTTTGCCATTGGCGATCCAGCTCACTTTGCATGTAGTCAGTTTCAATCGCTGCCAAGCGGGCTGTGCGCGCCAAGGCCGAAACAACTTTGGCGTTGTATTCGCCGAGCAATGGCAAGAGTTGATGCCGAATTCGGCCCCGCGTATATTCAAGCGAGTTATTGGTCGGGTCGCGGCGTGGATCTAATTGCTGCTCATCGCAATAGGCCTCAATTTCGTCGCGGGTAATATTCAGCATTGGGCGAATCAAGGCTGGCCCGCTTGCTTGATGGGGCATGCCAGCGGTCACTCGCCACCCAGCCCACTCGGTGCGCGGGCGCATTGCGCTCAAGCCGCTTGGGCCTGTGCCGCGCAATACGTGCAACAAGACGGTTTCGGCCTGATCATCTGATTGATGGCCAAGCACAACCGCATCTGCTTGCTGTTGCAACGCAACCTCGGCCAAAAAACGATAGCGGGTGGCACGGGCAGCGGCAGGCAGCCCAACATGAAATTGTTTGGCAATTTGGTCAACATCGCGTAATTCAATCGTCGCGGTTAAACCCCAATCGGCAGCTATCTCGGCCACAAATGCTGCTTCAGCAGCAGATTGCTCGCCGCGCAAACCATGATCAAGGTGGGCGACATGCAAGCGCCAGCCATAGGGCACAGCCAAGGCGGTAAGGCGATGCAAAAGGGCCAGCGAATCGGGGCCACCCGAAACCGCCACCACCAAACATGCTGCCGAGGCAAGGCGGCCATCGCGAATTAGGGTTGTTTCAATGTCGAGTAGTTGGGACATAGCTGGGTTCTCGTTGCCAAGTGGTGCCACGCTTGATGATAGCACATTTTTGCGGCTAATTCGATCAATCGAACGATGGAGTTGTTGGGGCAAGTAGTCAGGGTCTAGGGATCAGGGGTGCGGAACCACGAAGCGCACAAAGAGCACGAAGGAGCCGAAACCGCGAAGAACGCGAAGAGCACGAAGTTGTGAAGGTGGGTGAATAGATGCGTCAAAACAATCAACAAAACGAATATTAGGGGGTGCAGGGGGATGAAAACCCCTTGCGTCTCCCGCCTTGAGGCGGGACGGAAGGGTGGTGAAACGCTGAGAAGGGATTGGTTGTTAGGAATCGAAACCGCGAAGAACGCGAAGAGCACGAAGTTGTGAAGGTGGGGGAATAGATGCGTCAAAACAATCAACAAAACGAATATTAGGGGGTGCAAGGGGATGAAAACCCCCTGCGTCTCCCGCCTTGAGGCGGGACGGAAGGGTGGTGATCAACAATGCTGATTAACAACCTACCCTTGAAAAGTTAGAGATCAGAGCTTGGGAATTGTAACCACAAAGCATCAAAAAGATTGCAAGCTATAGGTTGATGGCAGCCGCTGATTAGCACTTGATTAACAACCGATGCGAACCAGCCTACCTATGTTATGCTGATAGAAGCCAGCTTGCTGCAGACCATTCTCGGAACAAATAACCGTTATCAGGCGTTGTTCAGCTGCCTATCAGTTAACGGCCCATGGAACCGCTAACATTGGCCGACTGACGGCATGGGCTTTGCTTTAAATTGACAGCAATTGGGCTTGGCGGCATACTAGATGATCAATCCCCAATTTGGTCAATTAAAATCAAGACTTCTAGGGCAGGTTTGGCCAAAGTTGGTATGCTATAATGCCGCGCAGCGACTTAATTCAGGGTGTAAGGATAATTCAATGAGTTCAACACCGCTTCGGGATCGGATTGATCAACGTGTTCACCATGATCCAAATCCATTAAAACCAACGCTGCTTGAGCCAGCTCCGCCACCAGAAGAACCGGTGGATTTAGACGAGGCTGCTGCGAAGACCGTTCCCCAACGTCGCGGCTGGTCGGTCGTCAAAGAGATTATCGAGACGGTCGTTTTTGTGCTTTTGGTCTTTTTTATTGTGCGTGGGCTATTGCAAAATTTTCGCATCGAAGGCTCTAGTATGTTCCCGACCATGCACGATCAGCAATATATTTTGGTCAACAAAGCCTTGTATATGCACTTCGATTTAAATGCCCCATTGCGCTTGTTGCCTGGCCGTGGCGAGCTTGAGCAAAATGTGGTTTATCCCTTCCGCAAGCCGCAACAAGGCGATATTGTGGTGTTCTTGGCTCCCGAATCGGCCCACGATGAGCCGGATAAAGACTATATCAAACGGGTGATTGGGGTTGAAGGTGATAAAGTAACCTTGCTTGATGGCCAAGTCTATGTCAACGATCAACTGCTTGATGAATCGGAATATCTTGATGCTGGCACGCAAACCAACTGCAAAGGCTATGCCGCAACCTGCACCGTCGATGTACCAGTTGGCCATGTCTTTGTGATGGGTGATAACCGCAATAATAGCAGCGATTCGCGCGAATGGGGGCCATTGCCACTTGATAATGTGATTGGCAAAGCCTGGCTCTCGTATTGGCCCAAAGAAGATTGGGGCGTTGTGCAAACCCCTAGTTATGTATCACCAACTGATCAATGAACGATTTCGAGCAACCTGAAGTAAAAACAACTCGTTTGGCGCTTGATGATACGCTGCCACTGCCGGTGACAGCCCCAAGCGCCGACGAAATTGCTTGGCTTGAGCAATCGCAAACCCCATTGCCAGCACCGCAAACCCCTGCGCCACAACGCCCGCGTTTGCGTAACTCGTGGCAGTTGTTTGCCGGCTTGATTTTAAGTTTTTTGATCTTGCGCAGTTTGATTCAAAATTTTCAAATCGAGGGCGAAAGCATGGAGCCAACCATGCAAACCAAACAATATGTGTTGGTCAATAAAGCAATTTACGCGCATCTCGATTTAAACGCGCCCCTGCGTTTGTGGCCTGGTAATGGCGATGTGCCCAAAAAATTTCTCTATTTGCTGCACCCGCCTGAACGTGGCGATATTATTGTGTTTCTTGCGCCCCCTGCTGCCCACGATTTGCCCGACAAAGATTATATCAAGCGGGTGATTGGGGTTGGCGGCGATACGATTCGGATTCGCGAGGGCAAGGTTTGGGTGAACGAGCAGCAATTAACCGAGGAGTATATTGGCGGGGTTGAAACTCTCTGTGATGCCCATTGCGAGCTAACTGTGCCGGAAGGCCATGTGTTTGTGATGGGCGATAATCGGCCATCTAGTAGCGATTCACGGCGCTGGGGGCCGTTGCCCTTAGAATATGTAATTGGCAAGGCTTGGCTTAGTTTTTGGCCCAAAGAGCGCTGGGCTAGCTACTAATCAATTAATAAAATGAAGCTGGGCGAAATCATCGCCCAGCTTCATTTTAAAGTTAACGAATCCCTAGCAAAAGATCGGTTTCATACTCTTCACGTTGGGGCAAGCTCACCCGCGATTCGATCAGCGAAAAATGTTCATGGCTCAGCAAATCGCCGCGTAACTCCTCGGGCAAGGCCAAAAAGCCCCATGTCGGCGCAATTTGGGTTCGATGCTCAAGCAACGATTGCAATTTTGTCGTCAGATATTGGCTAATTTCAATCGCTGTAGTTGTGCGTGGATCATCGACATACCGTTCAAGATCGGTTTCTGGATCGTCGAGCGGCGTTTTATCGCCCCGAGCTTGCATATATTCCCAGGCTTTGCGCCAAATCGAGCGCCGATAGGCGGTGTAGTAGAGTTTCTTTGGTTCCCAGGCTGGGCCAGCCTCGGGAAACTGCTCGGGATCGCCTGCTGCATGAAAGGCTGCAACCGTGATTTTGTGGGCCATAATATGATCGGGGTGGCCATAACTGCCATTTTCATCGTAGCTAATCATCACATCTGGTTGATATTGGCGCACTAAGGCGACCAAACGCGCCGTGGCTGCTTGTAAATCAGCTTTGTTAAACGATTCAGGGTGATCGTTGGCTGGGGTGTTGATCATGCCCGAATCGCGGTAGGCCAACTGATGAAACTCGGTAATATTGAGCAGCGCAATCGCCTTTGCCAATTCCACATCGCGAATTTCGGCCAAGCGTGCTTTGTTCTCAGGCGTGTTTAATTCGGCATCTACAATTTCGCCTTCTTCGCCACGAGTACAGGTTACCAAAACGACCCGCACTCCTTCCTCGTGATACTTCAGCGCAATGCCGCCTGTTGAAATCACTTCATCATCAGGGTGGGCATGCACAAGCATAATCGTTGGTCGATGGTCAGTCATGAACATTCCTTTCAATGCTATGGTGCATGCCTACTATTGTGCCACGAAAACGTGTTAACGATCAGTTAACGTTGCAGTTGGCTAGCCGCCGCTTGGTCGATCAGCCAATCGGCATTGCGAATTAGGCTGGCAGGATAGTTTTGATAGTTGCCTGTTTGCTCAAGCAGCTCGCGAATGACGTTGGCTTTATCAGCGCCTGCCGCCAAAAAGAGCTTGCTGCGGGCATTATTGATCACTGGAGCAGTCAATGAAATGCGATATTGCTTGAGTTTGGCAACCCATGTTTCAGCCACCAACACATCGTCGCGGCCCAAAATATCGCTTTCGGGAAACAGTGAGGCGGTGTGGCCATCGTTGCCCAAGCCTAGCAGCATCGTATCAAATTGCGGTAATTGGCCTTCGGCTAGCCCAAAGATGCGTTTGATTTCATGGGCATATAAGCTGGCAGCGCTTTCTGAAGCCAACTCGCCACGAATTCGCAGCACATTGGCAACCGGAATCGGAATATGATCGATTAAGGCGATTTTGGTCATGCGATAGTTGCTTTGGAGATCGTCAGGCCCGACGCAGCGCTCATCGCCCCAAAAGAGAAATGCTCGGCCCCACGTAATCTTGTGCAGATACTGAGGGCTAGCTAACAATTCAAACAGCGCTTTGGGCGTTGAGCCACCAGATAACGCGATGATCCAACGGCCACGTTCGGCGATGGCGGTTTGAGCCTCGGCAACCAGCCGATCAGCCGCGAGAATCATCAATTCCTCGCGGCTTGGGGCAATCTGCAGCGTCATACATGTGCTCCATGAGGATCGGTTGCTTGGGCAATTGCAGCGACAATCGCCAATGCCCGTTCATAAACCCGATCATGACTATACATATTCAATTCATTTAAGAGCAAGAGACTATCGCTGGGATTCGGTAATTCGCTCATCTGGCAGCGGGTTTCGCTATCAAGCCGCAGGTTGGCGAGCAAGGCTTGTTTGTTGCTGCTGCGGCCAACTGTGATTGCGGCCTTGTGCTTGGCAGCTTGCAATTCGATAAACGGTACTTCTTCGCCAGTTCGATCGCTGGTTTGCATGCTGATTGTGACCGTGCCATTGCGATGTTTGAAATTGCAAAGCAAGGTTTCGCTATTGCCGCTCGCGCTGACCAGTTGCCAATCCAGGCAGGTTGCGATCCAGCCGATGCTGAGCAAGCCAGCTGCTTGATGTCGCCCAGTGGTTACTTTGATGCTGCTGATATTTTCGAGCACTGGGCGCATAGCCATAGCATCGAAAATTTGGGCAAAAGCTGTGCGCCACGGGGTCAAACGTGCCCAGGTCAAATCGCTGACCGCATCGGTTTGGTCGCTGGTCATCATAGTGTTTAAGCGCGCCAAATCCGGCAATGGATCGAGAAAATCAGCAGAGTCCATAATCCAGCGATCGGCGTGGGCAAAGAGTTGGGTGCGCACGTTGCTGGCTGGGTGCAACGGCCCTGGCCACCAGACAAACAAAGGTAAATCGGAAACGACCAAGGGCAGCACCGTGCCCGGCAAACGGCGGCGCATCTGTTCGCCAACTGCGAAGGTAATTTGCTCGCAACATACTTGCTCGTGTTCTTCGCTACTTGGTTGGCAAACCGTGCTGACCCACGCGCTAAGTTCCTCAGGCTCGTTGGCCGTTTCGATCAAAATTGCGCGACAGGGATGCACGCCAAAGACTTGGGGCAACGCGGTGCGAATCCGCTTCGCTAATTCTTGGTTTGCGCCATAGCCAATCACGGTCATAGTACAAACGCGGGTCATCACATGGTTGGCATCGCGATGCTGATCTCCTAAATCACGCCACAAATCGCGCAGTTGGTCCTCAATCTCAGCAACATTCGCTGGACGCGGGCTATTGGAAATTTCGCCCATCATGGTTGCCACCTCCTACAATTTGCGCCACTCGCGGCCATCACGTTGCATAAATTGATCAGATTCGTCTGGACCCCATGTGCCTGCCTCGTAGTGCGGCAAGTGCTCAACGCCATCGTTTTCCCAGCGTTCGAGGATGGGTGTCATCAAGGCCCATTGGGCTTCGACCTCATCGCGGCGGGTAAACAGGGTCGGGTCTCCAAGCATGGCATCGAGCAACAAGCGTTCGTAGGCTTCGGGCGCAGCTACCCCAAACGACGAGCCATAACGAAAATCCATATTAACGGGATGGATAATCATGCGCTGGCCTGGTTGTTTGGCGCTAAATTTGAGCGTAATGCCTTCGTTTGGTTGAATGCGGAGCGCGAGCACGTTCGATTCAATTTCATCGCGAATTTCGGGGAAGAGCAGCAAGGGCGGTTTTTTGAATTGAATCGCAATTTCGGTGACTCGTTTGGCCAACCGTTTGCCAGTGCGCAGGTAGAATGGTACGCCAGCCCAGCGCCAATTGTCGATCTCGAATTTGAGCGCGACAAAGGTTGGGGTGCGCGAAGCTGGATTAACGCCCTTCTCGGCTAAATAGCCTGGCACTTCATCGCCATTGATTGTACCCTGATCATACTGGGCACGTAGCGCATTCTGATCAACATCGTTGGCGCTCATCGGGCGAATCGCATGTAGCACTTTAACTTTCTCGCTGCGCACTTCATGCTCGTTAAACTCAACTGGTGGTTCCATGGCGGTCAGGGTCAGCAATTGCATCATATGATTGGTGATCATATCGCGCAACGCGCCAGCTTCCTCATAAAATCCAGCGCGGCTGCCGATGCCAAGGCTTTCAGCGACCGTAATTTGCACATGATCGATGTAGTTACGGTTCCAAATTGGCTCGAAAATGGCGTTGGCAAAGCGCGCAACCAACAAGTTTTGCACAGTTTCTTTGCCAAGATAATGGTCAATCCGATAGACTTGGCTTTCATCAAAAGCGCGGCTAACCAGATCGTTGAGTTCTTGGGCCGATTTGTAATCGTGGCCAAATGGCTTTTCGACGATAATTCGCGACCAGCCATGGCTTTGTTCGGTCAATTTGACCTTTTGCAAGTTGCTAATTGCATCGTCAAACCACGATGGCGGGATTGCCAAGTAGAACAGCCGATTGCCGCCAGTGCTGCGTTGCTGATCGATTTGTTCGAGGCGGCTGGCAATTTGCTCGTAGGTATTGAGGTCGCCAAATTCGCCGCCAACCCAAAACAGGCCTTCGGCAAAGGTTTGCCAAACTTCTTCGTTAATTGGCTGAACGCGCGAGAATTGCTCGGCGCTTTTGCGCATCTCAGCGCGAAAATCATCGTCGCTCCATGGGCGGCGGCCAACGCCAAGCAAAGAAAAGCCTGCGGGCACCATGCCTTCGCGGGCCAGATTATAGAGTGCAGGCAATAATTTACGGGCAGTGAGATCTCCGGTTGCACCAAAAATCACCACAGTACATGCTTCAGGGGTGCGAGCAATTCGTAAGCCTGCTCGCAAAGGATTTGGCTGGTCCACAAGCCCTCCTTAGGAACCACGCATAATGACAGGGCTACATCCTTCCTAGTAGCCCCGTTGCGTTTATAGCATAGCACTGTTTTGCAAAATGTTTAGTAATTGTTGCTGGCAGCTATAACGCTTTGCCGCGGCACAGCGAGGGTAAACGTCGAGCCAATGCCTGGCTCGCTCCAAACCCGAATATCGCCGCCAAGCAGCCGCGCCAAATGGCGACAGAGCGCTAAGCCCATGCCCGTGCCATCGTAGCGGCGGGTGCTTGAGGCATCAAGTTGGCTGAATTCAGCAAATAGCAAGGGTAAATGCTCGTGATCGATGCCAATTCCGGTGTCGCAGACCTCAAAGGCAATCATTTCGGGGTCGAGGCTATCGGGAGCAATCGTCAGGCGCACTTGGCCTTGGTCGGTAAATTTGTTGGCGTTGTGCAGCAGTTGGAAGATAATCTGGCGGACTTTTGAGCTATCCGAATACACCCAGCTTGCATCTGGGTCGAGCTTAATTTCGAGTTGGTTGTTGCGTTTTTGAAATTGAGTGCGTAAGCTCAGTTCGAGCGAATTGGTGACCATTTCGAGGTCAACATCATCGTAATGCACGTTTGATGCGCCTGATTCTAAATTCGCTACCTGCAAAATAGTTTCGATCACGTGCAGCAAATGCCTGCCAGCGCTGCGCACTTGACGGGCATCATCAGCAGATTGTTGTTGGTTGGTAGCGCTCAAATCGTCGATCAGCAGCTCGCTATAGCCAATAATTGCATTCAGCGGCGTGCGCAACTCATGGCTCATCATGCTCATAAAGGTGCTTTTGGAGCGGCTAAATACCTCGGCAGCCAAGGCGCTGCTTTTCAAACTATGAATTTCTTGGCTATCTTTGAGCAATTGCTGGGCTAAGCGCACCAGTTGCTGCACATGGTTGATGGTGGCATTAATTTGCTGCTCGCTAAATGGGCGAATTTGCTCCAAGGCTATACGGTAGCGCTCCCAATCGAGGCCTAATTCTTGGGCATAACAGCGATGCCATTGCCAATCGATTGGATCTTGGGCAATAAAATTGCGATTTTCAATCGTGCCCAAAACCGTGTTATTGCTGATCACTGGCACGACCAGCCAAACCAAACCGCCATGATGTTGGGCAATGACTGGTTGCTTGCTGGCGTAGGCTTGCTCGCGGGCTTGCTCAATCGTTTGGCCAAGCTTGCGCCAACCAGCGTGCTGACCAATCAGTTGATAGAGCGAATCGTCGGCGAAACATTGGCGCTGGCTTTCGTGGAAGCGCTGATAATGTTGCGGCTCGAGAAAATGGTCAAGCCCTAGTCCGGCGTTGGTTTGCAAATCGAAGGCAATGTTGGTTAAATCGCGCAGGCTGGATAACGTGTCCCACAAGGTATTGGCAGGCAACAAATCAAAAATAGCAGGTAAGGGTTGCTCAATATGGCGCAAATGGGCATTAATGCCTTCGCAAGTTGTCCAATCGGCGGCCAAATAGGCCATGGTGGTAATTTGCGGTTGGCCGCTGGGCTGGCCAATCAGGCGAATGGCGCTGGTGCGCACTGCATTAAAATGAGCAGCATAGGCTCCGAAGGGCTTACGATCGCCACGTTGCGGGCTAAAATGATAATTTGGCGTAATTTGCAAATCTTCGACATTGTGCCATGCACCCTCAGCGTCGCGATATTGCACTTGCAGTGAAGTCCACCAGCCATGATCATCGAACATGGGGCCATGCATCCAATACACCACATTTAATTTGGTGGGTTTGGGAAACGTCAGGGCATACCAATCGGGCGCATTATCGGGCTTAATCTCATAGGTATCGAACCAATGGCGATAATTGCCGCGCTGTGGGCCGAATAATAAAAAGCGCGGATCGTCAACGCCATCGCCCGCAGGGTGACGTACAGAGCAGCTGGCGCGCACGCCGTAGGCATAACTTGCCAAGTGTTGGGGCGATGTCCGCCGAATACAGGTTGGATGATCGAAGAGATAATGCATAGCTGGCCCTCCCAAATGCCCGTGATAGCATGTATTGTACCCAGCTACGATGTTGGATAGAATTGATTTTGCTGATACCTTAGTCCCAACTGTAGGGTGGGTTTTTACCTATGCCGATCTCAAGCCTAGGGCATGACCATAGTTTTTGTGGCAAACATTGAGTGGCTGGTGCCTAATTGAGTGATCCCCTCACCCCCCAGCCCCCTCTCCCACGAAAACGCGGGCGAGGGGGAGCCGACCATGTTTCGCCAAGGAATTGCGGGAGAACCAGCGTGTTAAAGCCCCTCGCCCGCGCCACAGGAGAGGGGTTGGGTGTGAGGGGATCTTCATAACCTACCTTGAAAGCCAGCCCCCTCGCCCACGAAAACGTGGGCGAGGGGGAGAACCCATTTGTTGTCAAAGCTTCACTTGACGAGTTAAGCATGTGTTGCTAAAAATGAAGCCTAATGCTAGAATAGTAATTAGAATCATTCTAAGGTTGAAGCACAATGGCAATTATGCAACCTGAAGAGCGCGCACGGCGCTTATTACGCGAATTGGAACACCACGGCTATCGGCCAACGCCGCAACGCGAGGCGGTTTGTTGGGCGTTAGCGCGCCATGGCGGGCATCCCACTGCTGCCGAAATTGTCGAGGTGGTCAAACAGCATGGCATTGGCCAAGCCACGGTCTACAATACCATCACAACCTTGGAAAAGCTGGGGGTTATTCAGTCGATGCCGTTGAATACCGATGAGCACACCCGCTATGACCTCGATACAACTCCACATATGAACTTCGTTTGTTCGCAGTGTGGCTCAATTATCGATTGTCATGCACCACAGCTTGACTTAATGTTGGCTCAAATTGCCTCGACCGCTGGCGCAACCTTCGAATCAGCCAATGTGGTGGTTTATGGACGCTGCGAACGTTGTAAAAATTAAAAGTAAAGAGTGCTTCGGCACTTTTTATTTGATCGCAATTTAGAATCATTCTAAATTAAAACATTTAAAACAGCGCAAATAGCCGAAATTTTTTTATCAGCAATTTAGAATCATTCTCATTGCTAAGGAGCGTGGGTCATGACAACCAGTGTTAGCAATCGCCATTTGCATGCCGAGGCTCAAGCCGAGCTTGACGAGCTTGCGGCCCTGCCTTGGATGCTGCGATTAACCGCGATCTGTTTGCTGGCGACAGGCTTGGGCTGGGTGGCTGGCAGTTTTGCCAGTGTGCCAACGTGGATTCCTTGGTTGCTGTATGTGCTGGCGTTTGCTAGTGGCGGCTGGTTTCCATTGGGCAATGCCTGGGAAAGCCTGCGCCAACGTGAATTCGATGTTAATTTCTTGATGATTGTGGCTGCAATCGGCGCGGCGGCGGTTGGGCAGCCGCGTGAAGGCGCAATTTTGATGTTTTTGTTTGCGCTTTCGAATACGCTCGAAACCTATGCCATGGGCCGGACCCATCTCGCGGTCAATGCGCTGTTGGAGATGGCTCCCGACCAAGCGACTAGAATTGCTGTTGATGGCAGCCAAAGCGTGGTTGCGGTGGCCGATTTGGCGCTCGGCGATCGGGTGCTCGTGCGGCCTGGCGAGCGCATTCCCGTCGATGGGATTGTGCGGATCGGCGCTTCTGCGATCAACGAGGCCGCAATTACTGGCGAATCGTTGCCAGTCGATAAAGCTGCTGGCAGCAAGGTGTTTGCTGGTACGCTCAATACCACTGGTGCATTAACGATTGAGGTAACGGTTGCGGTTGGCGATACAACCTTGGCGCGGATTATCGAAACTGTGGCTGAAGCTCGCAGCCAAAAAGCCAAAGCCCAAGATTTTACCGATCGGGTGATTGGCCAATATTATGCCTATGCTGTGGTGGCAATGACCCTGTTGGCGATTGCCATTCCCTTGCTGTTTCTCGATTGGGATTTGAAAACGACACTCTACCGCGCGATGGCTTTGATGGTAGTGGCCTCGCCGTGTGCCTTGGTCATTTCAATTCCAGCGGCGATGCTTTCGGCAATGGCCAACGCCGCTCGCCATGGCATGTTGTTCAAAGGTGGGCGCTATCTTGAAGCTGCTGCCAAGATTAAAGTGGTGGCCTTGGATAAAACTGGCACCCTGACGACTGGCCAATTGAGTGTGACCCAAACGCTTGATCTTGGGCAACAGCCAACCGAATATTGGCTCAAAGCAGCAGCAGCGGTCGAAGCGTTCTCGGAACATCCCTTGGCTAAGGCGATTGTGAACTATGCTGAACAACATAACATCAGCGTGCCAACTGCGGTTGATTTTCAATCGATTACCGGCATGGGCGCGCAAGCAGATGTACATGGCCAGTTGGTGCAAGTTGGCCGACCGCGCTTGTGGGGCGAGACGGTGCAAGCTCAGGCAGCCAAACTTGAGGCTGAAGGCGCAACCGTGATTGGCGTTGGCACAATCGACCAAGCCTGGGGTCTGATTGCCTTGGCTGATACCGTGCGGCCTGAAGCCAAGCAAGCGATTGCTGCCTTGCACGCTGCGGGAGTTGAACGGGTGGTGCTATTGACTGGTGATAATCGGGCAGTTGCCCAGCACGTGGCTAGCCAACTTGGCATCGACGATGTGCGGGCAGAATTGTTGCCTGGCGATAAAGCCAGCATGATTGACCAATTGCAACAAAGCTATGGCCCAGTTGCCATGGTTGGCGATGGCGTGAATGATGCGCCTGCCTTGGCCAAAGCCCAACTTGGCGTAGCCATGGGCGTTGCTGGCACCGATGTCGCCTTGCAAAGCGCCGATGTGCTGTTGCTTAGCGACGATTTATTGAAGCTTGCTGAAGCTTTGCGGCTTGGTCGCCGCGCCCAACGGATTGTTTGGCAGAATATTGCTTTTGCTGGAAGTGTGATTGTTGTGCTGTTAGTTTCAGCGTTGTTTGGCAATATTGCCTTGCCTTTGGGCGTGATTGGCCACGAAGGCAGCACGTTATTGGTTGTCGCCAATGGCTTGCGCTTATTGCGGCGCTAACCAAACAGCATAAAGCTTAAGACCAAAACCATTGCTACCAACATACACCATGCCAAAGGGTCCTTGCGCAATTGACGATTCATATTGGGCAAGGGCTTTCTGTAGGTATATTCGTGGCCACACTCAAGACATTGCACAAAAAAGCGAAACATATGAATACCTGAATTAAGCAAGGGTTTCATATGCTGTTTTTTGCTGCCACACTCAGGGCAAGCAAAGCTCTCGTGCATATCTTTGGCATTCGGCACTTGATAATCGGCCATACAACAACTCCTCATTTGGTTGGGGCAATGAAGCGACGATGGCGATCAATAGCATTGAATTGCAGCATAGCATGGCCCAAGCAGCTTGAGAAGATTTAGCGTCGAATGCTCCAGGCAATGCCAGCTTGCAAGGTGCTAAATGTTGTCAGTTGATCGAGCTGTTGGCCAAATGCCACCAACGATTGGGCGATCTCTGGGCTTAGCCCAGTCAGCACGAGTTGCGCACCCAGCAAGCGAACTGCATTGGCCGCCTTGAGCAACATTTCGGCGGTAAAGCCATCAATTTGGGCTACGCCCGTAATATCAACTAAGGCGATGCGTGCCCGTTGTTGCTCGATACCTTGCAGCAAGCTGCGTAAAATCTGGCTGGCCCGCGCTTGATCGATGGCTCCGACCAAGGGCATAACCAACATATCGTCGCTGAAGGGAATCAGTGGCGTGGCTTGTTCAGCAATCACCACATCTTGGGCTTGAATCAATTGATCTTGCAACGCCAGTTGTTTGGCTTGGCTGGCAAGAATCGTGGCTTGAAATTGATTGCGCTCAGTTTCAGCCGCTGTGGTTGCCTGCTGCGACTGCTCAAGCACAGCAAGGGTTTGGTTGATGCTGGCGGCTAGGCCTGCTACTTCATCATTGCCAACTACCGTGACCCGTTCATGCAGATTATTGGCCACATGTTTGATCTCGCTGCTGAGTTTGAGTACGCGACTAATCACGACCCGATTGAGCAAAAAGTAGAGGATCAATCCCCCAACGGTAGTAACCGCAGCAGTCAAAATCAGCACAAATTGCAAGGCATGTTGGCCATGATTATAAATTGTGCGTGGCCGAACGATATTGACGATGAGCGCAGGCTTGGCTTGCAGATCGTCGATTTGTTGTAAACCGCGCAAGGCATGCTCATCAATTGGGCTAATCAGGCGCGGATTGGTGGCGTTGAGTTGCTGAATTGAGCTGCGCAGATCGCTCGGCGGTTTAACTGCATCTTCCAAGCGAAAAGGAAATAAGGTCGTTGCTGCGAGCGTATCAAGCAATTGTTGGTCGAGATAACGCCCAAAAATCACTGTGCCACGGATTAGGCCTTGACCTTGGCTATTGATAATTGGCCGCGCAGCAATTAAGAGAATACGTTCTTGAAAGCGCACGATACCCAAATTGCGCTGGGTTGGATCGCTAAACGTCGTCAATTGGGGCATTTGTTGCACAAAAGGCAAAAATTCGGTTGGTAAATCATCAAATCTGCCAGCATCAGCCATGCGTCCGTAGATCAAGGCTTGTTGCTGGTTGAGAAAAGCCATGAGATTAAGTTTGTAGCTAGCAAACACATCATCGCCAACATTATTGCTGATGTAATCGGCTGCGGGAGCTTCGATAAAAGCGTAGGTATCATCCCACGTTGACCATGAAACTAAGGCCGTATCAAGGCGATTTTGCTCAGCTTGCAAGGCATTCGCGACCCGATCGAGGTCGGTTTGCATCGAGCTAGTTTCAAGCTCTGCAAACGATTGGAGCAATAAGATTCGCAGTGGAAAAATCAAGACAATTACTAAGAGCACAAGGCTGGTTACAAGCACAATTGTTGTTTGGCGACGCAGTGATCGCGTGCCAGTAAACGGCGTAGATGCCATAAAGAACCTTACTAGATTGCTAAGTAGAACGTTGAGCCTATGATAGCACGTTCTCTGTGCTTCTCTGTTTATTAATCCACGCAGGATCGAAACCACGAAGCGCACGAAGATCGCGAAGGATTTCTTAGCCACGAATTGCACGAATTGCACGAATTATCTTTGTAATCCCCGACCCCTAGACCTCAAACATCGCTCCCCAATTCTTGTGTTCTATGCTCTCTATTTTGACTTTTGACTTTTGACTTCTGATTTTTGATTTTTGACTTCTGACTTTATCCAAATTCACCCTAGTAATTTTGGTAAAAATTTTTTATACTTTGGCTATTGATTTTCCTCAACGGTGTGCAATATTCATAATTCTCTCAGGGCACACCTGCAACGACCACCCGGAGGTCAGCATGCGCTTAGTTTATGGTCTTTTACTGCTCAGCTTAGTTTTTCTAAGCTTCGGAAGTGCCGCTAGCAAGCCCCCCAGCGCCACAATTCCACCAAAGTTGTATCTTCAACGGGGCACAATCGATCTCGCGGTGGCTACTCAAACTCAGGCTGATCCATGGTTGCAGCCAATTGACGGGTATGCGATTATTCAATTTAGTGGGCCGATTTTGCTCAAACAGCGCCAAGCAGTAGCAGCAACGGGCCTCGAAATTATTGAATATCTGCCCGATTATGCCTACTTGGTGCGTGGCTCAGCAGCGCAGCAAACAGCAGCTCGCACCATCGATGGTTTTTATGCTCGCGGCGCTTGGACGTTGGCCGATAAGGTTCAGCCTGGCTTGCTGAAATTGCTGCAAAATGGCCAATATCGCGGCTTGCCATTACGCACGATCGGTTGGGATAACCAATTGGCGAGCGCTGAACAAGCAGTCAACACGCAAGGCCTCAAGCTCGATGCCATTCGCACGAGCAATCAAATGCTGCAACTGGCCCGAATTAACGAGGTACGCTGGATCGAAGTAGTCAGCACACCTAAGTTGATCGATCAATATGCGCGCCAAGTGCAACAAGTCGAGCCAGTTTGGACTGATCGACAGCTCTATGGTCAAAACCAAATTGTGGCCTACACCGATACGGGCTTGGATACTGGCTCGTTCTCAACCCTCAGCAATGATTTTGCCAACCGCATTCAGGCTACTCACGTGCTTTCTACAGGCAGTAATTGGGATGATAACCATGGCCACGGGACCCACGTTGCTGGCTCGATTGCTGGCAATGGAGCGCTTTCTGGCTCCAACCCAGCTAGCCACAGCTACACCAGTTCGATGGCAGGGATTGCGCCTGAAGCAAAGTTGGTGGTGCAAGCATTTGAGGCTGATGC
Source organism: Herpetosiphon sp. NSE202 (assembly GCF_042688385.1). Taxonomy (NCBI): domain Bacteria; kingdom Bacillati; phylum Chloroflexota; class Chloroflexia; order Herpetosiphonales; family Herpetosiphonaceae; genus Herpetosiphon; species Herpetosiphon sp. NSE202. Next base: position 822,785 of record NZ_JBHUPY010000001.1, read on the forward strand.
AAATGGCAATATCGTTGGCTTGCCAACCGATTTTTACCCAATGTATCAACAAGCCTACAATGCAGGCGCACGGATTCATAGCAACAGCTGGGGCGATCTGACGGGGCCGATCACCGATACTGAAGCCTCGTATGGTGGTTATCCATACAGCGCTCAGCGCACCGACCAATTTTTGTGGGAACACCCCGATTACACCATGCTCTTTGGGGCTGGCAATAGCGGAGCCGATGGTGAAGTTGGCGATTTGGGCTTTTGTACTGGTGGTAATGGCGTGGTTGACCCCGATTCGCTGTTGACCCCAGCCACCGCCAAGAATGTGATTACGGTTGGAGCAAGCGAAAGCCCACGCCCAACTGGTGGTTACACAGGCTTGCCTTGGCTGTTGCTAAGTTTTTGTTTTGCAACCGAGCCAATTCTTTCGGATACACTTTCGGACGATGCCAACGGCATGGCGGCATTTTCATCGCGTGGGCCAACTGACGATGGCCGGATCAAGCCCGATTTGGTTGCACCTGGCACCAATATTGTTTCTGCCCGTTCGTATGGCAGTGGCGCAAGCACCTTATGGGGCGTACACGAAACCAATGCCAACTATGTCTACTCTGGCGGTACATCGATGGCAACGCCGCTGGTTGCTGGCACGGTTGCCTTGATTCGCGAATGGTTAGCAACTGAAGGGCTGAGCACTCCCAGCGCAGCAGTGATCAAATCTATTGCGCTGAATACTACGGTCGATATTGCTCCAGGCCAATATGGCACTGGCCCAACCCAAGAAATCCCCTATAATCGACCAAATAGCGTGGCTGGTTGGGGGCGTAGCAATTTGAGCTTTATCACCAAAGCAGCGCCGTATGATTTGTGGGTTGATGATCATGCTGCTGGCTTGAGCACTGGCCAAACTGTGAGCTACAACCACACTACCAGCCAACCATTAACCGTCTTGACCAATACCCAACCGTTGCGAGTAATGCTCAACTGGACTGATCCACCAGCATCGTTGGCTGCCGCGCAACAATTGGTCAATGATCTTGATTTGGTGGTGATTGGGCCTGATGGCACGCGCTACTATGGCAATAATCAGAGCACTGGCGACCGCACCAATAACCTCGAAGGTGTGATTATCAATACGCCGCAACTTGGCGCATATCGAATTGAGGTTACTGCACATAATGTGCCAATTGCCAGCCAAGCCTATGGTTTAGCGGTGGCTGGGCCATTGCGTGAAGGCAGCGGCGGCGGTACGCCAACTCCAACAACCGGCCCAACCAACACCCCAACAACTGGGCCGACCAACACACCGACGGCGACGAATCCGCCAACAATCACGGTGAGCAATACGCCAACCGCGACGACTGGGCCGACCAACACGCCGACGGCGACGAATCCACCGACAATCACGGTGAGCAGCACGCCAACCGCGACAACTGCACCAAGCAACACGCCAACCGCGACGACTGCACCAAGTAACACGCCAACCACAGTGGTCAGCCAATATAAGGTTTGGGCACCGTGGGCTAGTAAATAAGCTCTGCTCAAGCGAAACCGCGATCAAACCATTGATCGCGGTTTTGGTTTGCTCAAAAATCACCCTTGACAGCCCAATCAGCATTCTCTATACTCTTGATTGAACGTTCAATCAATTTTTTGGAGCAACGTATGACTGATGAACAAGGCGAGCGGCGTGAGGCGATTTTAGAGGCTGCACGGGCCGAATTTGCTGAAAAAGGCTTTCGGGGAGCCACAATTAAATCGATTGCTGCGCGAGCCAACATTCAGTCTCCAGCTTTGATTTATTGGTATTTTCCGAACAAGGAGGCGCTGCTTGAGGCGGTGATGCAAGGCCAAATGCCATTTTTGCAAACCACCCAATCGCTCGATGGGTTGCTCGAACGCGAGCCAAGCCAATTGCTGCCACTTTTGGCCAAAGGCTACTTGCAAGCAGGCGATAACCAACGCACCGTGCAGATAATGCGGGTTATCTTGGGCGAAATGCTGCTTGGTCGCAACCCAACCGATGTCCTCAACCAGCAGTTTGTGCCACAGGTCAAGCAATTTTTAGAGCGCTATTTTCAACACCAAATTCAGCTTGGCCGCATGCGCGAGCACGATACCCGCGCTAGCAGTCGGGCCTTTATGGGGATGTTAATGCCGCAAATGCTAAGCAAAGTTATTTTTCCGAGCCTCCAAGCAGACGGCTTAACCGACGACGAACATATTGCAACCACGATTGAGATTTTTCTGAATGGACTCAAGCCAAAGGAGTAAACCCATGAACGCAGTTGAAGTTCGGGGCCTTACCAAACGCTACGGCAATGTCCACGCACTGCAAGGCATCGATTTAAGCGTGCCTGAAGGCATGATTTTTGGCTTACTTGGCGCAAATGGCGCAGGCAAATCGACCTTAATCAAAGCCTTGGTTGGCGCACTCAAGCCCAATAGCGGCGAATGGCAGGTGCTCGGCCTGAATCCATTACGCGATCAAGCCAAGTTGCGCGCATTGATTGGCTATATGCCTCAAGGCGTAGCGCTCTACGAAGATCTTTCGGCGCGCGAAAATTTGCGCTTTTTTGGCAGCGCACACGGCGTACCAGAATTGGAACAACGGATTCAAGCAGCGCTTGAATTTACCGAATTGACCAGCCGCGCCGAGCATGCGGTCTATGGCTTTTCGGGCGGCATGAAAAAGCGAGTTTCGTTGGCCTGCGCGTTGTTGCACCAACCACGCATGCTCTTTCTCGATGAACCAACGGCGGCGGTCGATCCGCATCTTAAGGTGCGGTCGTGGCAACTTTTTCGCGAATTGGCCAACGCTGGCACAACCCTGTTTATTAGCACGCATTTGATGGATGAAGCGCTGCTGTGCGACCGCCTCGCCATCCAGCAAGCTGGCAAAATTTTGATTGTCGATACGCCGCAGGCAATTTTGGAACATGGCCAAACTCAATTAACCATCCAACAGGCTGGCCAAACCAGCAACCAGCAAATTGCCAGCACGCCCAGCGCCTTGGCTGAAAGCTTGCGTGGCTATGGGCTGAATCCAGCGGTGCAAACCATCGCCTTGCAACCAGATTCATTGGAAACGATTGTGTTGCGCATGCTGCAAAAAAGCGAGGTGGCCAAATGAGCAGAATTTTGATTGTTGCCAAACGAGTATTAACCCAATTACGCCACGATAAACGCTTGCTTGGGTTGTCGGTCATGGCTCCGTTATTGATTATTTATCTGTTGGAAATTTTCTTCGATACTATGCCCAAGGGCTTCAACAATGCCCGTTATATTATGCCGATTACGGCCTTTATGGTGCATTTTTTGGCCTTTTTGCTGTGTGCAATTGTGTTGGTGCAGGAGCGCAGCGCCGGAACCTTGGAGCGCATGTTTATCAATGGTTTTCGGCGCATCGAGATTATTGGTGGCTATGTGCTGGGCTATATTCTGCTGGCCACATTTCAGGCAGTCATTGCCTTGGCCGAGGCCTTGTGGCTGTTTGATTTGAGCTATGCTTGGGGTGATTTGGCGCTGTTGTTTGGGGTGATTTGGCTTTTAGCAATCACGTCGGTGATGCTGGGCATGTTTATCTCGACCTTTGCCCGCCACGAGGGCCAAGTGTTTCCGTTTATTCCGTTGATCATCTTGCCGTCGGTCTTTCTTTCGGGCTTGTTGATCAATCCTGAGCAACTGCCAACCTGGGCCAATTGGCTTGGCCATGCGTTTCCCTTGTTCTATGCCAACGATGCAATTCAAGAAATTATTGGCAAAACGCCAAGTTCCAGCGTTATTTGGACGAATATTGTGATTTTGCTCGGCTATGGCTTGTTTTTATTAACTTTGGCCTCGCGTACCTTGAAAGATGTTGAATGAATGATCCACGAAGCGCACGAAGAACCACGAAGGTTAATTACTTCGTGCGCTTCGTGGATTAAACTCCCGACCTTACTCGTAACTCACATTCTCCAAGCTGGGCATGGCTGCGATCCAGATTGGGCCAGCAGGAAAGACGATTTCGGCCTCAGCGCTATCATAAAAGCGCAATGGCGCTGATTCGGCAGTTTTGCGCCACGTCGCTGCTTGCATCGAACCATTGGCAAAGACCAAGGCGCGTCCTTCGCCAACCACCTGTTGATCGATGCGGCCTTTGTCGTCGCCGATAATCGGCGCTTCGAACACTTCCATCGTCACGATACTTTTGAAGGTCAATTGTTGCTCGCTTACCGCGTCGATATGGGGTCTGCCGCGGCGCAAACGAGCATATTCGTTGGTGTCTGCGTTGTAGCGCCAGCCAGCAGGATCGTCGGGGTAGATGAAGAAATAATCGATTGTGCTAATTGGCTCAGCAACTGGAGCTTCTGGGGCAAACAAATAGCCAACTTCGCTGACATCTGCTTGGGCGCTGGAGCTAGCACGCTCGGCGACATAGTTGCCAATTTCTGTGGCGCTGGTATACAAATTATGCGGAGCCTCGCGTTCTAACGAGCGCCGCGAATAATCGAAAATCTGACGGCCTTCCAAGCTCACCAAATCAATATCAATCACTAAATCATTGTCGTCGGCGGCTAAGCGCTCAAGTCCTTCGGGGCTACCACCAGCATGGGTATAGACCGCGCGAAAACCCATGGCCCATTGCACAAAGTAGAGCCGTGCCGAACGCACCGGCCCCAAATCGCCTGCAACCTCAACCAAATCAGGGGTAAAAACCGCCATATAGCGAGTTACGCCATACTCGGCCAAGGCCTCAAACACAATCGCCGCTTGGTCTAAGCCCGTTTGCGGATAGGCAGCTGGAAAGTTGTCGATCATTGTGATGTACGGGCGTTGGCTGAGCGTGCCCCGCGCCATGGCAGGCCGCCCAGTTCGTGGGTCGCTGCTGATGGGCGTGGCGGTTGGCACGGGCGTTGGGCTTGGCGGCGTGGTCGCGGTTGGTGCAAGCGTTGGGCTTGGCGGCGTGGTCGCGGTTGGGCTAGGTTGGGCTGGCACAGTCGCAGTTGGTGCTCCGGTTGTGCTGCACGCTGCTAAAATCAACAGCAAACTGATAAAAAACCATCGACGCATGCAAAAACCCCCATGACAAAGCTAATTAGCGTGTATAAACAGCATGAGTTTGGCCATTATGCAACAACTTCCAATTATCTTTTTGTAAATTGGATGCTAACGGCGAACTTTTTGCAATATACACACAATTAATCTGGTATTTTGTAAATAATGCTTGATAAATACCTTGCTCCTCAGCTAAACTCACTTCGAGAAAAAGCTCTTCACTATAGGGATCTGAGCGATTATCAATAATAACTGGTTTTTGTGGCACAAACCAAATTAACTCGCCACCATCGTCATAGGTATTGTATAAATTGCCTTGACAGGTATTTAATGCATTAATCTCATCTGAGGTAATCGTAGGAGTTTGGTTTTGCAACAGAATAACAATTATTGCAACAATGCTCATTCCAATAAATAAAAATTGATAGAATTTGCCATTATGCTTGTTTATTGAAGTTGACGTTTTATTTGGCAGCGAATTTATAACCAAAGGTAGCGAAATAATGACGAAAAAAGCAGTATTGCGCATTGATTTGAATGCTAAAATAGCGAAGATGATGCTTGCAGCAATAATCGTAAGCTGTTTGTGGTTGTTAAATAATTGTTTGTTTTTCCATAACGTAAAGCCGAAAATACCAAGCCAGACTAACAGCAGATAATCTTGAGGCTTGGAAAAATCAAATGGCTGCCATTCAGAAATATATTTGTGCGCTGTGTTGCCCAATGAGCCTGCGATATAGAGCCATAATTTATAACCTAATGGATTAACCAGTGTGATTAAGCCACAAGTAAGGTTAATAATCATAAATCTTATTAATAGATGGCGATACTTAATGAGACTTATGATTAATGCTGCAACCAGAATAATGCCACCGCTCGCAACTCCAGCATGCAGATTAGCCCAAACTAAAAACAATATAGGATAATAGATCATATTTTTGGGATGATCTAAGAGATAAATTGTGATGACAATCCCTAAAATACTCAATATTTGAGGCCGAATGCTCCAACTGCCCATACTAATGATGATTGCAAGCATAAAGATACATGCATGCCAAATCGTTGTATAGTTGGTGGTTTTGGCGAGAATATACCATGTAGCAATCGTAATTAAGCCACTACCAGCGATTAATAATGGTGCTTTGCCAAGATAAAATAATAAATAGAACAATGTTGCGCTTAACCATTCATGATTTGGCCAATCAGCACCAAAAATGCTATGACTATAAATATCAGTGGTCGGAATGAGCTGATTATGAATCACATCTTGGCCAATGCGTAATAGCCACCATGTATCACTTTGAATTGGAATAAGCAATGAAATCGTGATCAGTAATAATCCGGTTAAGCATAAAAGAAAATATTCGATCGTCCAAGTTTGCGGATTACGCCATGATTTTTGCATTGATCGAGGCTCCTTCGCTGATTGTTGGGATTATTGCTTATGCCAATACCATTGTGAAGGAATGTAAATTGCGCCAAATTGCTCGCCAATTGAGGCTGCATAAACCCGCAAATCGTGCTTGCGATCGTGATGATCATACGGATGGGTCAAGGTGTGATCGTACAAGGCAACCGAAAGCTCGTAATTGCCTTCAAGCAGCGGCAAATTTTCGATGTGATAATCAACATAGCCTTGTTCGGTAATTTCGGGAATTTCGAGGCCAGCAAAGCGCGAATTTGGCCCATTGATATGAAAGCCAGTTCGATGGTGAATTGCAACCCCAAAAACAGGTTTTTCAATTGGCTCGTGGGCTTGGTAGTGCATGCGAATCGTCAAGGCTTGGCCGGTAGTCGCGGTCTGAATCTCTTCGCCATCGGCGTTGAGCAATTCAACTTTGTAGATTTCGGCCTCGCGACTGCCCCAACGCCGAGGATCGAATTCGACAGCTGGCTCTGGCGCTACTGCTTCGCTTTCTGTTTCGCTGCTGACAACTTCTGGCTCGGGAGCTTCAGCGGCTTTTTCGGCCTCAATCCGCTCTGCATCACGTTGGTTGGTTTCGGCCAAATAGTCATCAATCGTTTCGGTTGGCGTGCTATCAACCATCAAATTGCCATGATGAAACCACAAGGCGCGATCGCACAAATCGCGCACTTGGCCCATGGCGTGTGAAACAAACAAAATCGTCTTGCCACGGCGCTTGAGTTGATAAATGCGGTCGAGACATTTGCGCTGGAACAATTCATCGCCGACCGCCAGCACTTCGTCGGTAATCAAAATATCGGGATCGACGTTGATGGCCACGGCAAAGCCCAAGCGCATATACATCCCCGATGAATAGTGCTTGACGGGCATATCGATAAATTCTTCTAGCTCGGAGAAGCGGATGATTGCTGGGACTTTTTCGGCCATTTCGGCGCGACTGAACCCAAGCAGCGAGCCATTCAAAAAGATATTTTCGCGGCCTGTGAGGTCGGGGTGAAAGCCCGAACCAAGCTCCAGCAAGGCCGAAACCCGCCCATCGACCACCACTTTGCCACTGTTTGGTTGCAAAATGCGCGTAATCAGCTTGAGGGTTGTCGATTTGCCGGAACCGTTGTGGCCAATCAGGCCAACCGTTTCGCCGCGATTAATTTTAAAACTCACATCGCGCAAGGCCCAAAAATCTTCATCGGGCACTGCTTGGGGCTTGAACAAGCCTGCGATGCGTTCCTGAATGCTATTGCGTCGATCGCGTTTGATCGTAAAATGCTTCGAAACATTCTCAAAAATAATCATCATTGCCTCGCTTAGAGTTCTTCGCCAAATCGGGCGCTGTAATGGTTGAAAACGTAGGCTCCGAAACACAGCACAATCAAGGCGGTGAGGCCAGTTCGCGCCACGCCGTCGAGGCTTGGCAAGCCAGGCGTTGGATAATCGGGAATATTCGTGACCCCACCATAGGCAATATCGCGATAGAAATCGACAATTGAGGCCATGGGATTGAGCCAACGTACCAGCTTGGCATAATTGGCGCTGGCAATATTATCTAAGGGATAAAATACTGGCGTGATAAAAAACCACAGTTGCAGCACAATCCCCATAATATGCGAAACATCACGATAAAACACCGTGATCGACGATAAAAACAGAATCATGCCCAAAATAAACATACTTTCGATGATGATAATCACTGGCATCAACAAAAGCGTTGCTTTGATTGGTGCGCCAGTAATAAACATAATCAAAAACATAATTGGCAACGCCAGCATGAAATTCACCAAATTGGAAATTAATGTGGTGATTGGTAAAATTTCACGGGGAAAATAAACTTTTTTGATTAAGTTGGCGTTGCTAATTACGCTCATCATACCTTCAGCCATGCCGCCAATAAAATAATTCCATGGTAATAATGCCACCATCAAGAAAATATGAAAATGGCGAATATTGGAATTGAGCAGCAGGCCAAAAATTAAATAGAAGATCGAAATCATCAACAATGGGTTGAGCAACGACCAAACGTAGCCCAAGGCCGAATTTTTGTAGCGTGAACGTAAATCGCGCAAGACCAAGTTGCGAATGAGTTCGCGATAGGCCCACAGCTCACGCACTTTATCGACAATCCCAATTGCGCGATCAGCCAGCACCAACAAAATGCCGCCAACAATGCCGACCGCCAAAGCCAAGCCAAATTTGAGCGCAAAATTTTGCGAACGGGCTTGAGTTGGCAAAATCGCCGCTTGTTTGACGTAGGCTGCGCTGGCTTGGCTATCATCGGATTGATAGCGCGAGTCGGAGTAGAGCACATCGGTCAAGATTGTACCAATTAAGCCGCGCGCGGTTTTGAGGTCGCGGGCGCGTTCGGCTGCTAAATCTGGTTGGCGTAATTCAACAGCAATCTGATCGAAGCGTACCTCAAATGCTCGCACCAGATCATTGAGATCTTCGGCGTTGATCGCTGGCAATTCAGTGCTGGCGTGCAGCGAAAAATCAAAGGCTTGCACACCGATCAATTCGCGCAAACGCCGACCAAGCTCATTGTTGGCTGGCTGATTTTTGAGCAATAAACCAAGCTCATATTCCATCAAGCGGCGCAAACTATCGCGGCCACCAGCCGCCCGCACCTGCTGAATCAGCTTTTGGGCGGTGTAATCGGCGGCGGCTTGAGCATCTTCTGGCGAGGTCGCTTGGGCAGTCAGCATTAAACTGCCATCAGCAGCGGGCGCGGCACAGGCGGAGCCAAAGGTATTGCTGCCAAATTTGGGCAAAATGCTTTTGACCACATTGCGGCTAGCATCGCACAACTGATTTTGCAAGGCTTGCTCGGCCATAAAACTGCGATAGCGTTGCGGATTGAGTTGAATTGTGGCGCTTGCATCGTATTGAACTGTTTGGAAAAACAGGGTTGGCGCTGAAATCAGCAGGGTCATGCCAATCGTTAGCAACAACAAAAACCAATGAAAGCCGCCCAACCGACGACGTTTGCCATTTACGGTACGTGCGGCGTTGATGGTTTGAGCCATATCGTAATCTCCTCGGCGGAGTTTGCTGGTAAATCAAGAATCAACCGATGGTGGGCCTGATCAAAGCTGCCTTTATCGCTGCCAGTGCTTTCAGCAGGCAGCCGTAAGCTGAGCTGCGCCAAATCGAAACGACTTTGGTTGGCTAGGCGAATCTGGAGTTGTTCAGGAGTTTGTTCGATGGTGAGTTGAATGGATTTGAGCGCGCGCCAGCGGTCGGCAATCTCCGGCACGGTGGCGATCCACGCTTGAGCAGCAACTGCCTGTTGAATAGCGGTTTGCCAAACGGCGATTTGCGCAGGATTATAAATTTCGTAATTATGGGCATACATATCGATTACGCCGCCGCTGGCCATGGCTTGCTGCAAATAGGTAGTTGCAGTGAGTGCGGTTTGCGGCGTGAGATAAACATCTGGCAAAGCAACCAGATCATGGCCTGGCAATTGGCGCGGTTGCCACCAACGGCGATCAATCAACAAGTGGCGATCGTTTAAGCCGCGTTGGATGTTGGTTGCATCGAGCACCCGCGTCCGCACCACCGTGCGAATGCCTGCGCTGCGCAAGGTTTGCCAATGGGCTTCAGTTATGCCGTCGCTGCCGCCATAGGGAAACGCGAGGCTGCTAGCGGGCGCAAGCCCTTGGCTGATTGCTAAATCGTGCCACTCGCTGCTGTCGCTGGCTAGCTCGTTGGCCTGAGCAAAACCGACGTACATATGGCTGAACGTATGGCTTTCGATTGTTTGTTGAGCAGCCTGCAATGGCGCAAGCAAATCGCCAAAATACCAGGCGGGATCGCTCTCGACCGTGCCATAGGGATCGTGGCTGAACCATGGCGTTTGTGACCAATCGATGGTTTGCCAGCGGCGTGGCGTGCTGGCGGCCCAAGCAAAAGTTGGGTCGCCCATCCAAGTTCGGCGCTCTTGGTTGCCGAATAAAAAATTGTAGCCATTGCCAAACCATGTGCCGCGAATTTGATGCGGCGCGAATAATTCGAGCAAATTGTGTGTGCCTTGACGTGCTTGCAAGCCCAAACTGGTGGCGCTGCTGATGGCATCGTTTGGCAAACTGAGCGAGTGAATTGCCCCGCCCATTGCTGTTTCCCAATCGACACTGAAGCTCACGGCGGCAACTGCGCCTTGTGGATAGGGTTCGATATAAATGCCTGCTGCGGCCATACTCAAATTATCGAGATAGATTGTGTCATCAGAAAGCGCGTGGATTGAAATTGCAACCCAAGCAGCTTGGCTGGGGCTTGGCTCGGTTTCAACCAGTAGTGGAGTCCAGGTTGGTAAACCTTTGCTATCGAAGCCCAGCAACACTGGGGTTTGTTTATCGAGCCGAATATCATCGCCAGCTGCGTCGATCCAATGCACCCAAACCTGAATTTGCGCGCCAACACTGCTGCGTTGGGTGCCAGGGTCGATTAATGCTTGGAAGCCAAGCCGATAGCGCTGGCCTGTTTGCGCCGTGAGGCGTGGTGAGCGGGCAAAACTATTGACCCCATACAATTGCAAACTATAGCTATCGTCGAGCACATACCCATTGGTGGTGTCGGCGCGTTTGAGGCCATTGCCCGACCAACCATCGGGAATGCCGTTATCGGCGGCGCTGCGCCAATCGGCGTTGGCCAGAATATTGCCGCCAGTCCAAGTGCGTGGCGAGCGATCGGGGCGCAACCATTGAGCGATCAGCAGGCCGCCAAGGCCAAACAAAGCCATGGTCAACATAATAAATATCGAGGATTGACGAAACCGCTGCATGCAAAGCCCTTCGAGTTAGTGCGTGCTAAACGCAATAGCGCATTTTAACACAGGGCTGGCGGCTTGACAAAAAAATAGCCTTCAGCGATTTAGCTAGCTATGCCCAGCCACTCGCGTTGCTGCACTACGATTGGGCTGCTAGAACGGGGGCAAGCCAGCGCGGCGGCGTAGCCAGCAGGTGCTGCGAGCGGCTGAACCTGCCATTGATCAACAGTATTTTCGCGGTTCCATTCGAGGGCTTGCTCAACGTGAGGTTCGATTGAAACCGAGAAACTAGAGAGGGGCAACGATAAACCCATGCCATGGGCTTTGATATAGGCTTCTTTGCGTGTCCAGCAGCGAAAAAAGGCCGTAGTCTGATTCTCGGCATTCAGCACTGCTTGGCGCTCGCTGGGGGCAAAATAGTGTTGCGCAATGCTCGCCAAGTCGTCGAGTTGGCGTTCTTGCTCAATATCTACGCCGATGGTGCTGAATTGGCTTAGCCCAAGCAAGCCATAGTTGCCAGCATGCGAGAGATTGAAGCTCAATTCAATATCCGCCAGCAAGGGCTTGCCATAGTTATTTTGGCTAAATTCAAGCTTGGCTGGATCACGATCAAGATATTCGGCGAGCAGCAAGCGCATTGCCCCACGGCAAATTGTGTAGCGTAGTTGATCGCGCTCGAAGTGAAAGCGCATTGCTCGCGCTTGCTCCTCAGAGTTGAGCACAGCCCAAAACCGGCTCCGTTGAGGTCGCAGCCGCGTTAGGTCGATCAGCCAAATGTCGATGGTGTTAGCATTTAAGAGCATAGAGCATAGAACATAGAGCATAGAGCATAGAGCATTTGATCCACGAAGGACACGAAAGGGAGATGGCTATTGGCTATTTGTATTGGTATATTGGATTAACGACGGCATGATCCCCTCACCCCAACCCCTCCCACGTGGCGGGCGAGGGGCTTTTATCCCGTGGTTCTTGCGCAATGCGTCGGTAAAAACCGGTGCTCCCCTCGCCCGCGTTCAGTGGGAGAGGGGCTGGGGGTGAGGGAATGATCCTGGTTGCCAATCAAATAAACCATTACAGCTATTGGCTCTTGGCTTTTGGCTATAGATCTCAAGGTTTGCACCAAATCTCCGATAGCCCATAGCCCACAGCCTATAGCCTCATCCCTTTTTTGACTTTTGCCTTCTGACTTTTGCCTTTTGAATTCATCCTTTGATCGTCGCGGCGATTATACCATCGGCTTGGGCTTGGATGGTATCGCGGTCGCTGGCAATTTCAGCATCGGGAATCGCATCCGGCAGCGCATCTTCCATGTAGCGCAATGGCCGATAGTTGAAGCCAATCACGGCCCAAATTGAAGCTCCCAACCCAACCACCACCATCAACAAGCCAATCCCGCGGTCGGGGCCAACCCCGAAGAGCCAGCCCAAACTATCGCTGAGTGCGCCATTTGGCTCAAGCAAGGGGCCAAACAGCCTATCGGCCAACGGGCCAGCCAGCCAATAGCCAAGCGGAATGCTGAGCATCGCCAGCATTTGGTTGGTTGCTTGCACCCGCCCTTGTAGCTCCAAGCCAACCTTGGTTTGGATGAGCACTTGCCAGTGGGCATTGACCAACGAAATGGTGAACCACATGCCAAACATCGCCAACGCTACCAGCCATGTCGAAGGCCTCAAACCTGCCAAGGCGATGAAAAAGCCTTCAAGAATCACGAAGCCAATCATGCCTTCGGCGCGGCGCTGCAAGCCACCCCACAAGCTCATAAACAGGCCACCGAGGAAGCCGCCCAAGGCACAGGCTGCGCTGACAATGCCTAATTCGGCAGGCCCGCCAAACGAGAGCACCAACGGACTCATGCTGATGCTGGCGATGCCAAACCAGATGTTGCCCAAGGCAAAAAACAGCACCATCGCCACGAGGCTTGGTCGCTTGATAATGTATTCCCAGCCGCGCACAATTTCGCGCAGCAATGGCTCCTCGCGCTTGTGATAGAGCGTGTTGGGGAAGCGCACCAAAAACAGCACCCCAATTCCCAATGTAAACGAGATGAAATCGAGCAAAAAGACTCCGCCTAAGCCAAAGAAGGCCACCATACCGCCAGCAATAAATGGCGCAATCAAGCCGCCCGTCGCCGAGCCAAGCTGAATCACGCCGTTGGCATGGCCCAGATATTGTTTTGGCACAAGCTGGGTCATGGCCGCTGCATAGGCTGGGCGCTGGAAGGTGCCGGCAATCGAGCTAACTGCTGCCGTGAGGTAAATATGCCAAACCTCAAGTTTGTTGGCCCACAGCAGCATGGCAACGACAATTGTCGAAAGCCCAGCAATCGTATCAGCAATGATCATAATCCAGCGCCGATCCCAGCGGTCGGCAATTGCTCCGGCCAACGGCGAAACCAACAAGCTTGGTAGCATCGAGGCGATTGCGGTAAAGGCAAAATCGCTGACCGTGCCAGTGCGCTGATAAATCCAAATGCCCAAGGCAAAGCTCGATAAACTTGAGCCAAGCATCGAAACCAGCTGGCCCAAAGCAACCATAAAGAAAATTCGTAGGCTTGGCATACTGGCTTTGCTTGGTTTAGATTTAGCTGGTGTGGCTTGAATTGGCGCTGGTTGTTGCCATTGCTCAGCTTGTTGTTCGATAATCTGGCCCAATTCGCTAGCTTGATGTTTGAGAAAATAATGGCCAGCATGGGGAATCACATGCAGCGTGACATTGTTGCTGAAATATTCCCATTCACGATAGCGCTCTTGGTAATATTCGGTCGCTCGATCCATCTCGCCGATAATGCAGGCGATTGGGGCTTTGAGCTGCTGCGGCTGTTTTTGGGCAAAAGCTTGGGTAAAATAGCGCTCAACTTCACGCGCATCATGGCGCAAACTGCGCATCACAAAGCTCTGTTCCTCCGGATCGACAATTTCGGTGAAGCCACCTAAGGCGCGGAGAAAATCGCGATAGGTTCGATCCGACATCCAGCGGTCGGCGGGCATAAGTTTGTTGAGCAATTCAAAAAAGCGCCCAGGCACACGCGCCGCCGGAAAATTGCCACCCAACACAATGCCTTGCACGTCGCGGCCTGCTTGCTCCAACAAACGGCCAATTTCCACGGTCATGGCGCTGCCCACACAATGGCCATACAGCACAATCGGGCCTTGGGTGGTGCTCTGAATTTCGTTGGCAAGCTGGCTAGCAACCGCTTCTAAGCTTTGCAATGGCTCGTCGGGGCGGCTGAAATCGTGGCCTGGTAGCTCGGCTGCCAACAACCGAAAACCTTTGGGCATGGCTTGGGCAAGAGGTTGATAGGTAATTGCGCTACCGCCACCATAGGGTATCGCCACAATCGTGGTGTGCTGCTTGGCCTGCGCTTTGGTCAATTCATAGAGCATGCCGCTCGCAGCGCTGCTTGCGCCGGAAAGATGGGCAGCTAATTCGCGTACCGTCGGATATTTGAACAAGCTCATGACGCTGACATGGCTGCCAATTTTGCGCACAACCCGAATTGCTTTAAATGATTCACCACCTAAATCGAAGAAATTATCGTCGATGCCAACTTGATCAAGCCCCAAAACGTCGGCCCAAATGCCAGCCAATTCTTGTTCGAGTGGGCTTTGGGGTGCAACATAGCTATCGAGATTGCGCTCGTTGCTGGGGGCGGGCAAGGCGCGGCGTTCAATCTTGCCATTTGGGTTGAGTGGCAGCGCATCCAATTCGACAAAGGCGGTTGGCACCATATAATCGGGCAAACTGTTACGCAGCGCCTCACGAATGCTGCCAATATTCAAGCTTTGGCCCGCTTCGGGCACGACATAAGCGACCAACCGTTTATCGCCTGGCGTGTCCTCGCGCAGAATCACAACGCTATTGGCGACATGGGTTTGGGTTTGTAACGCAGTTTCAATCTCGCTTAATTCAACCCGATAGCCACGAATTTTGACTTGCAGATCGATTCGGCCCAAAAATTCAATTGCACCATCAGGCTGATAGCGCACTAAATCGCCGCTGCGATAGAGCCGTGCGCCTGCTTCAGCGCTAAATGGATCGGGTACAAAACGCTCGGCAGTGAGATCTGGCCGCCCGATGTAACCACGACCCACGCCTCCACCGCCAACGTAGAGTTCGCCAGGCACGCCTTGCGGCGTTGGCTGCATGTGGCGATCGAGCACGTAAATTTGCACATTGCCCAATGGCCGCCCAAGTGGCACGCTGCTGCTTGGGTAGTGCGGTTGGCTCGGAATTGGGTAGGTCAGCATCGAAACGGTGGTTTCGGTTGGCCCATAGTGGTTTTGCAGCTGCACGCTGGGCTGAAGTTGGCGAATATCTGCAAGCTGATCCCACAAACTGGCCTCGCCCGCCAAAATCAGGCGCTGCTTGGGAATCACATCGGCCAAGTTGCTGAGGCCACGCATAGCCTCGAAATGGCTTGGTACCAGTTTCATCACATCGATCCGATGCTGGCGAAAATAGGCCGCAAAGGCCTCGGGATCGGTGGCGCGTTCGTAAGCCACAATATGCAATTCGCCGCCGCTGCACAAGGCTCCATAGACGTTGGTGGTGCCAAGATCGGCGGCAAAGGTCGAAACCAGCGCATAGCTCCAGCCATCTTCGGCTTCTATCCGTTGCAGCAAGCCTTGAATGTAATTGACATAATTGCGATGTTCGATCGCCACGCCTTTGGGCCGACCCGTCGAGCCAGAGGTAAACAGCACATACATCAAGCTGCGTGGATCGATCGCCAAATTCAGGTTGTTCGTTGGCGCTTGGGCAATTGTCGGCCAAGCCTCATCAAGGCAGAGCACCTCAAGATCGAGCGTTGGCAATTCGGCGGCTAGTTCGGCGTGGGTAATCAGCAAACTCACCGCACCATCTACAAGCATCGCGCTGATGCGATCTTGAGGGTAAATCGGGTCGATTGGGACATAGGCCGCGCCTGCTTTGAGAATCCCCAACGCACCCACCAACAAATCCAACGAGCGATCGATAAACAAGCCAACCCGCATATCGCAGCCAATGCCACGCTGGCGCAGGCTATGCGCTAGTTGGTTGGTGCGTTGATTGAGTTCGGCGTAGCTCAGGGTTTGGCCTTCAAAATGCAGGGCTGTGCGCTCTGGCACCCGCGCCGCTTGAGCTTCAAACAAATGTACAATCGAATCAACCGCCGGATATTGGGCGCTGGTGGCGTTCCATGTTTGCAGCAATTGGTGGCGCTCGCTGCTGCTCAGCAAGGGCAAATCATCAATGCTCACATCAGGATGGCTGACCGCATATTCCAATAAGCTATGGAAATGGCTGGCCATGCGTTCGATTGTGCTGCGCTCAAACAGGTCGGTGTTGTATTCAAATGTGGCGCGATTGGCCGCCAGATTCAGATTAAGATCGAATTTGGCGCTGCCAGTTTCGATTGCCCCGCCAAATTGCAAGCCAAAATCACCAGAATCGACAGTTTGAATGCTGGTAGTTTGATGCACAAACAGGGCTTGAAATAGCGGATTATGGCTCAAACTACGCTCAACTTTGAGCACATCAATTAAATGTTCGAGCGGCATATCTTGGTGCTCGAAGGCCGCCAACGAGGTTTGGCGCACTTGGGCGATTAGGCTGCGAAAGCTCGGCGAACCAGCCAAATTGACCCGAATTGGCAGGGTATTGACGAAAAATCCAATTAGGTTTTCGATTTCGCGACGGGTGCGGTTGGCAATCGGCGTACCAATAATTAGATCGCTTTGGCCGGAATAGCGATAAAGCAAAACTTGAAAGGCCGCCATAAATA
Organism: Herpetosiphon sp. NSE202; assembly: GCF_042688385.1. NCBI lineage: Bacteria > Bacillati > Chloroflexota > Chloroflexia > Herpetosiphonales > Herpetosiphonaceae > Herpetosiphon > Herpetosiphon sp. NSE202. The sequence goes on from NZ_JBHUPY010000001.1 coordinate 839,765, forward strand.
GCATAAACGGCGTGGCCCGTTCTTGGCGGCTCAAACGCTCGACCGCCTCGACCAAACTCCATGGCAAATGATATTCGATCGTCGCGCCGAGATCGCGTTTGACCGCTGGCCGTGGATGGTCGGTTGGTAAATTGAGCAATGGCAATGTGCCGCTCAATTGCTGTTGCCAAAAATTCAAATGGTGATTGTAGACTTCTTCAAGCACATAGCGCTTGTGCCAAACCGCAAAATCGGCATATTGAATTGGCAGCGCTGGTAGCTCAAGCTGTTCGCCACGAAGCCCCGCTTCATACAGCTGGCCAAGTTCGCGTAACAAGACCCCAATTGACCAACCATCGCAGGCAATATGGTGAATCGTCAATACCAATTCAGCGTGATCATCAGCCGTTTGCAATAACAATCCGCGCAGCATTAAATCTTTAGTTAGATCAAACGGCTGTTGACTATGGCGCTCGATCAGTTGTTGGCGTTGGCTTGCTTGCTGCTCGCTGCTCAAATTTCGTAAATCAACAAGCTCCAAATTGAGGCTACGGAATGGCTGAATAACTTGTACTGGCTCATCATTATGCACTTCGATGGTGCTGCGCAGCACTTCATGGCGCTGAATAATTTTATCAAGACATGTCTGCAATACAGAAAGATTGATTTCGCCCACAATGCTGAATGTGGCGGGAATGTGATAAGCGGCACTTGCTGGCTGCCACTGGCTTAAAAACCACAAACGTTGTTGGGCAAACGACAGTTCAAAGGCTGGGCGTTCGCCGACGCGAGCCAGCGCGGGAATGCTGGGCACTGGTTTAGCTGCTTGGCGTTGGCGCAGACGTTGGGCCAACAAGGCGCGGCGTTCTGGCGAAAGATCTTCGAGTTGGCGTGCGACTTCGGTCATACTTGCTCACCTCGGCGTTGTTTCAGGCGTTGGGCGAGCAGCGCTCGTTGTTCAGCAGGCATGGCTGCCAACTGCGCTGCCCGTTGCACATTGCGGTCGGGAGTTAAGCTTGGCACAACGCTAGTTTGGCGTGGTTGCAAATTGAGAAAATACTGTTCAAACTTTTCGATGCCAATGTTGTTGAGAAAATTGAGTGCTGCTGTTTGCGAGCGCTGAGCCAAATCGTTGTAATGCTCGCGATCATTCAACAAACGACGCAAGGTCGCTTCCCACGGTGAAACATCTTGCGCTGGCACAACCGGAATTGCCGTATAAACTTTGGCTGAAATGCTGCTATATTCACGAATTTGGTTGACTGGCAGCAGATATTCAACGCCTAACTTGGCTTCAGGCAAGCCGCCAACATCGCTGGCTAGCACCGGAATGCCGCGCAACATCGCATCGACCACGACTTGACCAAACGATTCGCCCCACAGCGATGGCACCAACAGCACTTTTACATGCTTGAGCACCTCGTTCATATCTGGCGAGGGCTGAATAAATTGCACATTGGGCAGCGCTTCGAGAATCGCGCGATCTTTGCCAGTGGTTGACCACGTGGGTACGGCAGCAAACTGCACGTCGGGCATGCGCTGGGCTAATTCAATAAAAATTGGGCTGCCCTTGAGCATCGACGGATTGATCATCGTGACCGCGCCTTGATCGAAGTTGGCAAGGAACGGGAACGGGCCTGCGCCATATGAGGGAAAGCGCAGCACGGTCGAATCGAGGTTGCCCCATTCTTTGGCATAGCGATGCAAATATTCGCTGACACACATGATGTCGGCCATTTGTTGTAAAGTACGGGTTTTGGTTGGGTCGTCAACGAAGCATTCGGGGCCGAACGGCAAGGTTGCTTGGCTATGCGAGAGAAACACTGCGCGGCCTGGATTGGCTTCGTGGGCGACTTCGACCCACAAAAACGAGCGATCCTCGGTGACAATCGTCCAATCGATCTTAAATTCCTTGCTGACGCGGTGAATTAGCTTGGTGAAGAAGCTCAGCGAGCCGCCCGAAGCATAAACATCAACCCCATTCATCCGATAATGCACCATGTCGGGATCACTGGCATCGACCACCTGAATTTGGCGTTGTTCAAGTTGCTTCAATAATTTTTCTTTGCCGTTTTTTTCGCGATTTTCTTCCAGCGGATAGAGCACAATACACTTATGGCCGCGCTCCACGAGGCCTTCCATCAAAAAACGGTTGGCTTTGTGCGCCCCGCCGGAGACGAACAAATAATCAAGTGGCTGAATCAGCAAAAAATTCATGCGGTGATCGCTCCTTCATCTGCCAACAGGGCTTGAATTTCCTCATCGGACAGGCCATCGAGTTCGTTGAGCAAGGCTGCTAGTTCTGCATCATCGGCATTGGCAATTTGATATTGCTCGATCAATTGAGCAGTAGCGGCGATGGTTGGCTCGACTCCCAGCAACACCGAAAGCGGAATTTCGACCGCAAAGGTGCTGCGAATTGCAGAAACAATTTGGGTTGCCAGCAGCGAATGACCGCCAGCATCAAAGAAATCATCAAGCACGCCAATGTTGGGCGTATCCAAAATATTCTCCCAAATTGTGGCAATCTGCTGCTCCAGCGGCGTGCGTGGGGCAACATAATGTTCGCTGACGGTCAGCAAGGCAAAATCTGGCTCTGGCAAGGCCGCAACATCGAGCTTGCCATTGGGCGTGCGCGGCAATTCCTTCACCACGGTGTACGAGAGCGGTACCATATACTTGGGCAGCATGCTCTCCAAGTAGCGATACATATCGCGATAGTAGGGCATTACTTCGCCGTGCAACACCAAATAGGCGACCAAGCGCTCGGTCTGGTTGTGGTCGTGATGCAATGTCACCACAGCGTGGCGCACGTTGGGATATTCCAGCAACAACATTTCAATTTCCGCAGGATCGATGCGATAGCCACGATGCTTAATTTGATGATCGATCCGTCCGCGAAACTCAAGGCTGCCATCGCTCAAGCGCCGCACCAAATCGCCAGTGCGATAGACGCGACTGCCAGCTTGCGTGCTCCATGGATTGGGCAAAAAGCGTTCGGCAGTTTGATCGCCAAGGCCAAGATAGCCGTGCGCGAGGCCAACACTGCTGACCAAGAGTTCGCCAACTGCTTCGCCTTCAAGCAAATTCAAATCCTGATCGACGATATAGATTTGGCTATTGTTGATTGCGTTGCCGATGCTGACTGCCATCCCATAGCGTAAAGGCTGGCTCATCGTGGCACAAACCGTTACTTCGGTTGGGCCATAGGCGTTGATAAAGCGCCGATTTGTGCCCCAGCGCGCCACAATTTCCGCTGTGCAAGCCTCGCCTGCCGATACGATTGTTTGCAAATTGGGCAAATCGCGGGGATCGAGCAAGGCTAAGACTGAGGGTGGCAGCGTTACGACCGTAATTTGATGATCACGCAGCGTCGTCAATAAATCGGGACCTGGTAAAAGATCGTTCGTTGGGGCTACAAACAAAGTCGCGGCCTGAAAAAAAGCCGTGATCATTTCAGAAATCGAGGCATCGAAGCTAGGCGAGGCAAATTGTAAAACCCGTGATTGGCTGGTGATGCCAAAGCGTTCACTTTGGGCAACTGCCAAATTGGCCACGCCCCGATGCGGCACCAGCACGCCTTTGGGTTTGCCAGTCGAGCCAGAGGTATAAATGATGTAGGCCAAATCGTCGACGCTAAGCTGATGCATAGGAGCGCTCGTTGGTTGCTGGGCCAGCTCAGCAGTTAATTGATCAAAAATGTGCAATTGGCGATCGGGCAATTGGCTAGCGGTAAGCTGGCTGGCCAAAACCACGTTTGCGCCGCTATTGGCCAACATATATTTGAGTCGTTCTTGGGGATAGCTTGGGTCGAGCGGCAAGTAGGCTGCACTCGCCTTCCAAATCGCAACTGCGGCGATGATGGCCTCGGTTGAACGCTCAAAACAAGCGCCAACCACAGCACCACGGCGCACTCCTTGGCTGTGTAAATAATGCGCAAGCTGGTTGCTGCGTTGCTCAAGCTCGGCGTAACTCAGCTTAAAATTGCTGGTCGCAATGGCAATAGCCTGTGGCGAATGCTGGGCGTGCGTGCTGATAACATCGGGCACAAAAAGCTGGCCCATGCGGTCGGCGGTGATCGGCGCTAATGTCACTATTGACATAACACGGCTCCTTCGCATCGTTTCAGATTGTAGTTTTAGCATTGTTGCGATGCCTATGGGCGCAGCGATAGCCTCAGCGCAACCGCTAAAGGCCCCAGGCAGGGCATGGGAAATCTGGTTGGGGATTGATTAAATGACACGACTCTTCAAGGCCATACTATACGCCAAAGCCTTGGCCTTTGTCAATTTGTTGGATGAACAAACAATTGAATAGGTATAAAATGTTCTACGATTATCTGTAGCTTAATCGGCTAAACACGCGGCCAAAAATACGATTGGATGTTGAGCAATTACGCCTGTGCCAGCCTCAATTTGATGTCGACACGACATGCCTGCTGCCAAAATTGGCTGTTGACTGCTGCGAACCGCTGGAAACAGGCGTTGCTCGCCGCATGCCATGGAAACCTCGTAATGCTCGCGCTCATAGCCAAACGAGCCAGCCATGCCACAACAGCCGCTTTCAATTTCTTGCACCGCGAGGTTGGGCACGAGCCGCAACATCGCCAGCAGTGGGCTGATACTGATCAAGGCTTTTTGATAGCAATGGCCATGCACGAGCACTTGATCAGCAGGTAATTGCTGATTCCAACGCCATGTAACGCCTTCAGCAGCCAATTTAACCAAAAACTCTTCAATAAAATAGCTTTGAGCTGCCACCATTTTGGCGGCGTTGGTTGGCACTAAAGCTGGGTATTCATCGCGAAAGCTGGCGATACAGCTTGGCTCCAAGCCAATAATCGGCACGCCCAACTCAGCAAATGGTGCAAGCAGTTTGATGTTGTGTTCAGCATTGGCCCGCGCTTCGGCCAACATACCCTTTGAGATCAACGGCCTGCCACAACAGCACCGTTCGTTGATTACATACACGTTGTAGCCCGCTGCGCTGAGCAATTTCACCGCTGCTTGGCCAATCTGTGGCTCGTTGTAGAGCGTAAAGGTATCATCCCAAAGAATTAATGGGCCACGCGGCGCAGTTTGGAGCTGCTGGTGCTGCTTGAACCAAGCCCGAAACGAGCGCCGCGCCAAGGCTGGCAATTGACGGCGTTGATCGATGCCCAAACTACGGTCGAGCAGCCAGCGCGTGATTGGCCGGGCGAGCAACCAATTATTTAAATGCGGAACCAGCATGCCAAGCTGATTGATTTTGGCGATCTGGCCAAACAAACGGCTACGCAATGGCACGCCATGAGTTGCCTGATACTGCGCCAGCCATTCCGATTTGAGCCGCGCCATATCCACAATCGACGGGCATTCACGTTTACATGCCTTGCATTCAAGGCACAAATCCATGGCTTCGTGCAATTCAGGGCTACTCAAACCCGCAGATCCAAGCTGGCCCGTCATTGCTGCCCGCAAGGCATTGGCACGGCCACGCGTTGAATGAGCCTCATCGCGAGTTGCCATATACGATGGGCACATCACGCCAGCATCAGCTTTGCGGCAAACACCTTGGCCATTGCACATCTCGACCAAGCCCGCAAAACCGCCATCGGGCGTGAAATCGAAAAAGGTCACGCTAGGCGCATGCGGCGTTTGGTAGCTTGGGTTGATGCGCAGAATTTCAGGCTGCCACGGCTGAGGTGCGGCCAAAATCTTGCCTGGGTTGAAGATTGAATTTGGGTCGAATAGCTGCTTTATTTCGCCAAAGGCTTGGTGCAATTCCGCGCCATATAATTGTTGATTAAAGGCTGAGCGCGCCAAACCCTCGCCATGTTCGCCTGTGGTTGTGCCGCCAAGACTAATTGCCAAGCTGGCGACTGCCTGCGAAATATGCGCCATTTGCGCTAAACCAGTTTCAGTTTTCAAATTAATTAATGGATTGATGTGCAAGCAGCCAACCGAGGCATGAGCATAAAAACTGGCTTCAGTGCCAACCTCGCGACAAATTGCCTCAACCCCGCGCGCATAGTCGGCCAAGCGATCAACTGGCACGGTCGCATCATCGACAAACGCCAGCGGTTTGGCATCGCCACGTTGGCTCATCAACAAGCCTAAGCCTGCTTTGCGCACGGCCCAAACATTGGCAATTGCGGTGGGCGTTGTTTCGCGTACGACGCGGCCAGTTTCGCCAAGCGTGCGCAAATGGGCTTCTAAGGCGGCATCGTTGGCGGCTAATTCGTTGGCATCTGCTCCCGCCCATTCAACAATTACCACCACGCGCGGCTCGCCGACCACAAAACTGAGGCGGATACCATACTCAGGGTTTTGGCGGGTCAAATTAATAAAATAGCGATCAAATAATTCGACGGCGCTTGGCTGAAAGCGCAACATTTCGGGTACTAAGGCCAATGCCCGTTGCAAATCATCAAAATGCCAGAGTGCTAGCCGCGTAACTTTTGGCCGTTCGACGAGGCTAAGTTGCGCGCCAACGGTCAATCCCAGTGTGCCTTCGCTGCCAACCAAAATTGGTACGGCACTAAACGGTTGTTGCTGCTGCTGGCGTTGCAGCATGCGTTGCAGATTGTAGCCAGCGACGTTGCGCCAAACTTGGGGATAATCACGCTCAATGGCGTGAGCATAACGCGCAACAATCTGGCCAAGTTGAGCTTGAATTTGCTGCTGGCGTGGATTGTTCGCTGCGTTGGTTGACCACGTTGCAACCGAGCTATCATCCAAAATGCTTTCGATCGCGAGCGTATGATCAACGGTCATGCCATAGACAATCGAGTGCGAGCCAGTCGAATTATTGCCGAGCATCCCGCCAATCGTGGCCGATGCACTCGACGATGGATCGGGGCCGAACATCAGGCCATGTGGTTTGAGAAAATTATTCAAGCGATCGAGCGTGCAGCCTGCTTCAACCCAAATCTGGCGCTGCTCTGGATCAAACTCGCCAATTTGGCCAAACGAATGCGAAAGATCAACAATAATGCCCGCACCGATGGCTTGGCCAGAGAGACTTGTGCCACCTCCACGCGGCACGATTGGCACGCGAAAGCGCTGGGCAATCTCGACGATGGCCTGCAAATCGGCGCGATCGCGCGGAATAACCACCGCTTTGGGCATGACAGCGTAGGATGAGGCATCGGTGCTATAGAGCGCACACGTCAAGCGGTCGGCGTGAACTTTGCCACGAACCGACCGCTGCAGTGCAGCTAAAACCTCAGCTTGAAGTTCTGCTGCTGGATTCATCGATTAATACCCGCGACTTGCATTGACCATGGCGCTGCGTCCGCTCAAAATTTCGAGAAATTGTGCGTGATCCATGGGGTGTGAGAACATTGGATAATCTTTGCTAATTGCGCCTTCTTGCTCTTCGGTGCTGGTGGCGGCAACACAATCGGTCAGCGTAATGACGTTGTAGCCGCGTTCGTAGCCCGAGCGCATCGTCGATTCGACGCAACAGTTGGTCAAAAAGCCCGCCAAAACCAAATTGCTCAAACCACGGCTGCGCAGAATAAAATCAAGATTGGTGCTGGCGAAGGTATCAAGGCCACGCTTGCCTTCGACCACAATATCGGCGCTTTCCGGCGTGAGCACATCAACCAATTCCGCGCCCCAACTGCCTTTACGAAAGGCATTGTTATCAACCACGCCCTTGAGAATGCCATACGGTTGGTTGGTAATTTCGCGATAGCCTTCGGCGAATGAAATTGGCGCGTGGATAATCGTCACGCCTGCTTCACGCGCTTGCTTGACCGTTTCGAGTGTGTTGGCCAGCATGTTGGTGGCTTGCATGCTTTCGGCAACTGCGCCGTGAAGTGCTCCGCCTTCCGAGGTGAAATCGTTTTGAAATTCGATAAGAACCAATGCGGTTGTTGCTGGATCGATCTGCATACTATCTCCCTTGTGGCTGAATATGGAGAACGCTGATCGGGCGGCATTGATGTGAGCTACGTTGCCCAAGCCCTATTATCACAAACAAATCAGCCCAAATCAAGTATGAAGGATGAAATGCAAAAGTCAGAAGTCAGAAGTCAGAAGTCAGAAGGGTAGAGAGCATAGAGCAAAGAACAGAGAACATAAAGGCAAAGGGCAGAAGGCAAAATGGGGATCGGATTTTTAACGCAGCGGCGCAGAGGGATGAGGCTATAGGCTGGTGGCTAGGTGTACTAATACATTAGATTGGCAACCATGTTCCCTCACCCCCCAGCCCCCTCTCCCACGAAAACGCGGGCGAGAGGGAGCACTGGTTTTTACTGACGTATTGAGCAAGAACCACGGGTTAAAAGCCCCTCGCTCGCGCCGTGGGAGAGGGGGCTGGGGGGAGGGGATCAGGCAGTGGTTAACCTGATGTATCAGTACAGCTAGGCGGTAGCGAAAAAAAAGAATCAAAAAATCTGGGCAATCTGTGGCCAACGGCAAGGATGAAGGATGAAGGGATATGCGCTCCACATTGAGCTTGACGTGCTTCGTGATCTTCGCGCTCTTCGCGGTTTCAACCCTTCGTGCTCTTCGCGAATCAAAACCGATCCCCAGCTCCCAACAACCGACCCCCATCTATGCTCTCTGTTCTATGCTCTATGTTCTTATCTTGGTTGATCAGCGACCATAATTACGGTAGAATGAGGCAATGTGCCTTTTGGGGCTTTATTGCGTTAAACTTTCATCCTGTCGGAGGTATGGTAGCGTGCCAACCTATGTGTATGCGTGCCAAGCATGTGGCGCACAATTCGAGCAATTTCAACGCTTCTCTGACGAGCCGCTGACAATCTGTCCGCGCTGTCAAGGCACGATCAAACGTGTATTTCAGCCGGTTGGGGTGGTATTCAAGGGTAGTGGATGGTATATTAATGATAGTCGTTCAGGCAATAACAGCACCAGTAGTAGCAAATCAAGCACTCCTGCATCAACAAGTAGCGATGCCAGTAGTGCTGCTGCGCCTGCCGCTACAACCAGCGAAAGCAAGCCTGAAGCTCCAAAAGCCGAAGCGAGCAAATCAGACTCAACGGCTGTGGCCTAAAGCGACATTCAAGAACCCAAGGTACTTGGCTTAAGGCTAATGGCCTTGGGCTTTCTTTTTGTCTGCGAAAGGAATGGATCAATATGAGGCATTGGTGGCGTTCGGTTCGCGAAGATATTCAAACAATTTTGCATAACGACCCAGCAGCGCGCTCGATATTTGAGGTGCTGCTCTACCCTGGCTTTCAGGCTGTCCAAATCCATCGCCTAACCCACTGGCTTTGGAACCAGAAGTTGCCCTTCATTCCGCGTTTGCTTTCGCAACTCACGCGTTTTTTTACCGGCATTGAGATTCACCCAGGCGCGACGATTGGCCAGCGCTTGTTTATCGACCATGGCATGGGCATTGTGGTTGGCGAAACGGCAATTATCGGCGATGATGTTGTGATGTATCAAGGCGTGACGCTCGGCGGAACTGGCAAGGAAATTGGCAAACGACACCCAACCATTGGCAACAATGTGGTGATTGGAGTTGGGGCCAAAGTGCTGGGGGCAATTACGATTGGCGAAGGCGCGCGCATCGGCGGTGGCGCGGTTGTGGTCAAGCCAGTGCCTGCCTATTCAACCGCAATTGGCGTGCCTGCGCGGGTGGTGGCAACCCGCGACCCTCAAACCGGCCAAACCAATCGGGTTGAAATGTTGCCCGACCCTGAGGGCGCAATGTTGCGCTCGCTCCACGAATCAGTCCAAACACTCAATCAACGGGTGATCGAGCTAGAAAGCGCCATGGGCAGCCAAGCCTACCATATTGCCGCGCTCAGCGCCCAACGCACCCCTGGCGACGATCCCTTCGATTGCCTTGAAGATTTGCAAAGTTACGAGATGCAATACGCTGACGGTATTTAGCTCTTTATTATTGTGTTGAGGAGCCAGAATTATGGCATTAGCAATTTACAACACCCTTAGCCGCCAGACCGAGCCGTTTACACCGTTGGTTGCTGACCATGTGTCGATGTATGTCTGTGGGCCGACGGTGTATTCTGATGCCCATATTGGTCATGCCATGTCAGCTGTTGTGTTCGATGTGGTGCGGCGCTATTTGGAGTGGTCGGGCTATACGGTGCGCCATGTGATGAATTTTACCGATGTTGACGATAAAATTATTCGTCGCGCTAACGAGCAGGGCCGCGACCCGATGGAATTGGCCGAAAGCTATACCTTGGCCTTTCTTGATCAATTGGGCCAGTTGAATGTGCTGCCAGCCACCGCCTACCCTCGGGTTTCAACCACAATTCCGCAAATTATTCAGTTTATCGAAGGCCTGATTGCCAAAGATGCAGCCTATCATGCCAGCAATGGCGATGTTTATTTTCGGGTGCGTGGCGATGAAGATTATGGCAAGCTTTCGCGGCGCGCCGTCGATGATATGCGTTCTGGTGCACGCATCGCTCCCGACGAAGCCAAAGACGATCCTTTAGATTTTGCCTTGTGGAAAGCGGCTAAGCCTGGCGAGCCAGCTTGGGAAAGCCCGTGGGGCCAAGGCCGACCTGGTTGGCATATCGAATGCTCGGCCATGAGTTTGCACGAATTAGCTGAACAAATTGATATTCACGGCGGCGGCAACGATCTAATCTTCCCCCACCACGAAAATGAAATTGCCCAAACCGAATCCTTGACCGGCAAAAATTTTGCCCAAGTTTGGATGCATAACGGCATGCTGCAATTGGCTGGCGAAAAAATGAGCAAATCGCTGGGTAATTTGATCACAATTGATCAATTTTTAAGCGAACATTCCGCCGATATTATGCGCTTGATGGTGCTTTCTGGCTCGTATCGCGCACCATTGGTTTATAATGATGAGGTTTTGGCCGATACCGAACGTAAGCTCGAACGCATCATGTCGGCTTTCAAGCCAGCGCATGGCACGACGACCAGCGGCGCGGTGGTTGATACGCTCAATACTATCGTTGCCAAAGCGCCAGCTGATTTCCGCAGCGCGATGGATAGCGATTTTAACAGCGCGGCGGCCTTGGCTGTGTTGTTTGATTTGGTGCGTTCGATCAACGCAGCTCGTGATGCTGGCGTTGGTGGCGAGCCATTCGATGCTGCGCAAGCTCGTTTGCGCGAATTGGCAGCAGTGCTCGGCCTGCGCTTGGAAGCAACCAGCGCCAGCAAAACCGATGCCGCGCCATTTATCGAATTGTTGATTGAGCTACGCGCCGAATTGCGCAAAGCCAAGCAATGGGCGCTCTCCGATTTGGTGCGCAACCGCCTAAGCGAGCTTGATGTGCAGCTCGAAGACGGCCCAAGCGGCACAACATGGACGACGAAAGGCTAAAGTCAAAAGGCAAAAGTCAGAAATCAAAACAGAGAATGTTCTCTGCAACTTCGACTTTTGCCTTTGAGCTTTAAGTTTTGCGGATAGACGTATTTGCCTTGTGATTTTGATAGTGTTTTGACTTTTGACCTTTGCCTTGAATAGGGGTTTTTATGCAGTGGCTCGAACTGAGCGTGACCGTCGATACTGAAGCGGTCGAAAGCGTGTCGGAATTATTTGCCCAATATGGCTATAACGGTGGCGTGGCAGTCGAAGAGGCCATCATTCCATCGCTCGACTCGCCAGAATATCAAATTGATACCAACAAACCTGTGATTGTTCGCACCTACTTGCTGGCTAACGAGCAAGCAGCCGATGCTCAAACCCACATCGAACGTGGTTTGTGGGTGCTTGGCATGATGCGTCCGGTTGGCGATTTGCAGGTTAAAGCTATCGCCGAAGAAGATTGGGCCAACGCTTGGAAAGAGCACTACCGAACTCGTCGCATCGGCCAGCGCTTTGTGATTGTGCCTTCGTGGCTGGAACACGAAGCTGCTGAAAACGATGTCGTACTGAATCTCGACCCAGGCATGGCTTTTGGCACTGGCTTGCATCCCACCACCCAACTCTGCCTTGAGTTAATGGAATTGATCGAATTTAACAACACCACGGTGCTTGATCTCGGCTGTGGCTCGGGGATTTTGGCGGTTGGCGCGGCCAAACTTGGCTCGCAACGGGTTTTGGCCTTGGATACCGACCCAATTGCGGTTGAAGCGACCGCCGAAAATGCTTGCATCAATCATGCCCAAGGCTTGGTAACCGCCTTGGAAGGCAGTTTGGGCGACGCACCATTGGAACACTGGTTGGGCTGGGAAGGCGCGCAACTTGGCACGCCACAAAGCTATCGCCATCACAACGAGTTTGATGTGATTTTGGCTAATATTTTGGCCAAAGTGCATGTTGTGTTGGGCAATGATTACCTTGCGGCGCTCAAACCAGGCGGCGTGCTAATTACCTCAGGCATTATCAACGAGCGCGAAGCAGATGTGGTGGCAGCATTTGAGGCGGTTGGCTTAGAGCAAGTTGAACGCCGCACCCAAGGCGATTGGGTTGCTTTTACCCATCGCAAGCCAGCCTAATGAAAAATACCTATCGCTTTTTTGTGCCAGCCGAGGCCATTCAAGGCGAAGCGTTGCATGTGAGCGAGCGCGAGTTGCTGCACCAATGGAACAATGTGCTGCGTTTGCGCGTTGGTCAGCATATTGCGCTGCTCGATGGCCTTGGCATGGGCTATATTGCCGAGTTAGTCAGCTTGAATAAGCGCGAAGCTCAAGGCCGCATTTTGCAACGCTATGCAGCTAATGGCGAGCCAAGTATCAACGTCACGCTCTATCTTGCCCTAACCCGTGGTGAACGCTTCGAAACAGCCTTGCAAAAATGCACCGAATTGGGGGCAACTGCGTTCGTGCCCTTGCTCTGCGAGCGCTCGCAAGCAGATGTTACGCCAACCAAACGCGAACGCTGGCAACGGATTATTCGCGAGGCCGCCGAGCAAGCTGGGCGTGGGCGCTTGCCGATTTTGCACGAAGCCCAAACTGTGGCCCAAGCCTTGCCTCAAGCTCGTGGGCATTTGTTGTTGGCCGAAACTGGCCAAACTATGGCCTTCAAGACTGCTTTAGCTTTGGAGCCACGCGCCGAGCTAGCGCTTTGGAGCGGCCCCGAGGGCGGTTGGACTGAAGCGGAGCTTGAAGCCGCCAACCAAGCGGGCTTGATCAGTGTTAGTTTGGGCACACGAATTTTACGCGCCGAAACTGCACCAATTGCCGCTTTGGCAGCGATCATGTTTCAATTCGATCAGTGGTTTAGCCCAAATTCGTGCTAGCATGAACCATAGCCTGAGAGGTAATGCCGCGTAAACTTACCCATTTCGATTGCTAATGCCAACCTAACCTACAAGCAGTTGCTTAAGTTGTACACTGCATACAGGCTGGATTAGCCTAGGTTAAATTGCTTGAAACGAGGTTTTCTATGAGCGAGTTCCAGCCCAGATCGGGCGGTTCCGCAACCCAAACATCAAAGCTTTGGGTTGTATTGAGTGGAATTGTTGGTGTCTTGCTGATTGTTGGCATCGCCCTTGGCGCTGGTTTTTATTGGGGTAGCTCATCGAAAGAACAGGCGCTGATTACTGCCAATCAAGCTGCAACAAGCGATGCTTCGAAGGCGTTGCAAGCAACGCAAATGGCTGCGCCCCCAGCTAATGCCGATGAGAACTTTCAGACCTTTTGGGAAGTTTGGAATCTGGTCAATAAAGAGTTCTATCATACCGAGCCAATCGACGAGAAAAAAATGATGTATGGCGCAATTCGCGGCATGCTCCAATCGCTCGGCGATGATTTTACTGGTTTTCAAGAGCCAGAAGCCGCTGAACGCTCACGCGAAGATATGCGCGGCAATTTCGAGGGCATTGGAGCCTACGTCGAATATAAAGACGGCCAGATTATGATTGTTTCGCCAATCGAAGGCTCGCCTGCCGAAAAAGCGAATGTGCGTGCTGGCGATATTGTGGTGGCAGTCGATGGCAAACAAATTAGCGAAGTTATCGCCAACCTTGAACGCGATCAAGCTTTGGCTGAGGCAATTAAGCTGATTCGTGGCCCCAAAGGCTCGCAAGTTGTGATCACGGTTTATCGTACAAGCACCGAAAAACAAATTGATATTCCGATTGTGCGCGATACGATTCCGTTGATTAGCGTGCGCTCAACGATGATTGGCGATATTGGCTATATTCAATTGAGCGAGTTTAAGCAAACATCCTACGAGGAAATGGATCAAGCAATTGCCAAACTCAAGCCTAATAATCCCAAAGCGATTATTTTTGATTTGCGCAATAACCCAGGCGGCTATGTCAATCAAGCTCAAAACATTCTTGGTCGTTTTACCAAAGATGGTGTGACGCACTATCAAGAAAATAGTGATGGAACCCAAAAAGAATATCGCACCTTGCAACAGGGCGATGCTCAGGAATTATTTGATCTGCCAGTGGTTGTATTGGTCAATGGCGGCTCGGCGAGCGCTTCGGAAATCGTTTCTGGTGCAATGCAAGATACCAAACGCGCAACTTTGATTGGCGAAAAAACCTTTGGTAAAGGTTCAGTCCAAAGCGTGCATACGCTCAGTGATAAATCGGAAGCGCGGATTACAATCGCCCATTGGTTAACACCCAACAAGCGGGCAATCCACACGCTGGGAATTACACCCGATTATGTGGTGCCATTCTCCGATGATGCAAGCCAATATCCGGTTGAATGTATTTTGAATCGCACGCCAGCAGATGGCGCAACTGCCTGTGCTGATTCGCAATTATTCTGGGCGCTGAAGTTCTTGGATGAACAACAAACCCCACCACCACCACCAACCCCAACCATTACGCCAACGCCTGGTAAATAGGCTACAAAAACGCCCGCTCAAAGTTTGAGCGGGCGTTGGTTTTTTAGCGTTGTTGGCTGGCGTATAAGTCGCGGGGAACCATCTGGAAGCTGCTCCAGTGGGCCGACATTAATGGGTCATCCTCGTCACGGGGCAGGTGATGGAAGGTCATTCCATACCAAACGATTGGGTCGACCAAGGTTTGGTTATTGACAAAACCGCTAACATCATCAGCGCAGGTATTGCCATCGTTGCGCGAAGCCCAGCGTTCGCAGGGGTTGTTTTCGGTTACATAGACATCGTTCTTGGTCCATGGCTCAAACGAAGGGCCACGGAACACATGATCGGAGTTGCCAACGATGTCATATGAGATTTCGTGACCATCGCTATTCAAGACCGTGCTGTTTTTGACGCGCCATGAGCGAAAATTTTCAGGGTTGACTTGCGCAGCGGTTTCCGTCGTATAGGTTCGCACTTGTAAGCCGCGTTGGGCTGTGCCACTCGAATCGAATTCGATCTGCTCAACGACATTATTGCTATTGCCGCCAAGCGCAAAGTCGATCCGCCAGTAGTAATTGTGAACGTGCGATGTGCCATATTGGCAGCTATTCGCATCGATCTTCCAGCCATATTTGGCCACATTGGTACATTTTTGCAATTTACCAGTTGCGCCGATGCCTGGCTCAATCGTGGCATCATCGTGGAAAATCCATTGGCTAACATAGTTATAGGCACCAATGTGCGAAACTGAGCGCACTACCAAGGCTGAGCCTTGCTTGACTTGGGCATAATATTTGTAGGCATAGCCAGTTGGCACGACCGTGGCACATAGCACATTGCGCCCATTATTCTGCAGCAAGGTTCCATCGGGGCAATCTGCTGCCGTCATGTTATTGAGGTGGCCGCCACCCAAGCCATAATCGGAGAGGTCGTGGAAGCGGGCGGTATTATCGTCGTATGGGACGTGAATTTGGGCCAAATTAATTTGGTTGATGATCGAAATTGCGCTGCCACCTGGTGGGGTGTAGCGGATGCCGCGCAGCACAATGCCTTCGCTGCTGCGTTCTTCCCAACATAAGGCCCAGCTGGCCCCATTTTCCAAGGTTTTATTAATCGTAAAACCACCACCAGAACAACGGTCGCGGGTTTGGGCATTGGCTGCTTGCTGCGAGTTTGTGCTAAGCAGACTGGCCCCAATCAATAGCATGCCAAGCAGCATGCCCCAACGTGCTGAAAGCTTCATCGCCAGGCTCCTAACGCTTCAAACTAACCACAAGGCTATTCGAAAGATCAACAATCGGGGTGCTCTCAACCGCCCATTCATTATCGGCGCTGAGCAGCAATTGAACACAGCGATTTTGTTGGCAACTGCGCAAAACTGCGGCGTTATCAACTTGTGGTTCGGCAATATAAACGAAGCCTGCTGCCCGCAATTGGCTAGCCTGGGTCAGGCTTTTGCCTGTTAAGGCTTGATATTCGCCGCGTAACTGTGGCCCAAAGGTGGGATGATCCAAGACCAATTGCAGGGCGCGCGTGGTTTCGCGATCGGTCGGGTGGGGTTGGCTGCCTCGGGCTTGATCAAGCAGATCGACCTTGCCAGTGCTGAGGTTGACCAACACGGCCACCAAGCTATTTTTGGCATAATCGAAAATTAGCACATCGGCGCGGCGTTGCCATGTGCCCTTGTTGTACACCGCTTGAATTTCTTCGTGGCGTTCGGTTTTGACGAATTCCAACTGGGCATCAGCAGGTACGGCCTTGTTTTCGACCACTTTGCCGCGTTTGGCTTGCCATTCGTTGAGTGCAATCTTCTGGGCTTGCTCAATTTCGGCCAACGATAAGGGATCATAGCCTGAACGATTGTTCTGGGCGGCGATTTCGACCTTGCCAGTAACCGTGTTCGGGGCGGCGGTGGCCTGCGGATCACGCCGCAGATAGACGATCAGCAGGGCGACCAACGCGCCGCATGTGAGCCATGCAACGTTTTTGAGCACTGCCCGTGAGCGAGATACGACCATCGGACTCTCCTTACAGCAGAAATGGTTCAATAATCAAGCAGCCGCATTGCGATGGGCGTTGGGCCAGAAACCAACATAACCCAGAACTTGCGTCACTGCCTGGATCATAGCCTAAAGGGTATGAACAAACCTGTTCATACCCTCGAACATGCTTAAGTTGGAAGAATGAGGGAAGGTTTAGACGACGAATGTGCCGTTTTTCTCGAACAGTTGGCCATCGACATAGACTTCGCTATTTTGGCGCAAATCGCAAACCATATCCCAGTGGATTGCCGATTGGTTTAAGCCGCCAGTTTCAGGGTAGGAAGCGCCGAGTGCCATGTGGATTGTACCACCCATTTTCTCATCGAATAAAATGTTGCGGGTGTAGTTTTTGATGTTGGGGTTGGTGCCAAAGGCAAATTCGCCCAAAACCCGTGCCCCAGCA
The DNA here is from genome assembly GCF_042688385.1 of Herpetosiphon sp. NSE202. NCBI lineage: Bacteria > Bacillati > Chloroflexota > Chloroflexia > Herpetosiphonales > Herpetosiphonaceae > Herpetosiphon > Herpetosiphon sp. NSE202. The sequence goes on from NZ_JBHUPY010000001.1 coordinate 856,877, forward strand.
TCAACGTTCAACATTTGCTCAAGGAAATCTTGGCCGCTCTTGGCAGTTGCCTTAACAACTTTGCCATCCTCAAAGGTCAATTGTACATCTTCGACTTCGCGTCCATTATAGATCGCTGGGAAGGAGAAGCGTACAACTCCATTGACATTATTTTCTTCTGGGCCGGTAAAAAATTCGCCATCAGGGAAGTTGGCATCGCCAGCACAATTGACAAAGCTACGTCCGGCAATCCCCAAGCGAATATCGGTGCCTTCGCCCACGATATGCACTTCGCGTTTATTATGCAAGAAATTAATCAAATGCGCTTGTTTGTCGTGCAGTTCTTGCCACTTGGCGATGGGGTCGGCTTCGTTCAAGAAACACACGCCATAAACAAAATCTTCAAAATCTGGCAAGCTCATGTTGGCATCTTGGGCCAAGCCCTCGGTTGGAAAGAGCGTGACACACCAGCGGAAATCGCCAGCATGGGTGCGCGACATCAATTTGCCCATCAATTCGCTGCGCGATTTTTGATACACCGATTGGCGCTCAGGATCAACCTGCGAGAGTTCGCGGGTATTGGTTTGGGAATCAATCCGAATCCGCACATCGGCGGTTTCAATCCCCAAACGATCGTAGGGCGAGATCCATTGTAATTGCTGATCGTTGCCATGATTGAGCAAAATGCGCGAGATGCCAGGCATAACCGTGTGGACAACCGGATTGCCACCGACCAGCAAAATTTCGCGATACATTTCTTTGATCAAGGGTGCGGCAGCTGGTTCGCTTTGCAAAACCACCATTTCGCCTTCTTTGATCTTCATCGAATAATTGACCAAGGTATGGGCCATTTTGACCACCCGTGGATCGGCCATTTCAACTCCTTACACAACAACACAACTCGCCCTTCACAACGAAGGGCGAGCATTGAACTATGATTAAGCAGTTAATTCATCGAGTTTGGTCACCAAATCGCCGAAGCGGTTCATGGCGCGATGAATTGGGTCTGGCGTGGTCATATCGACCCCAGCGCCCTTGAGTAGGTCAATTGATGATTTGGAATTGCCACCGCGCAAGAAGTTGACATAGTTTTCAGCTGCACCAGGGCCTTCGGTCAAAATTTTGTCGGCCAAGGCCAGCGCTGCTGAAATGCCTGTCGAATATTGGTACACATAGAACGAGCGATAGAAGTGAGGAATCCGTGCCCATTCAATATCCAATTCTTCATCGAAGACCAATTCAGGGCCATAATATTGCTCGATCAAACGGCGATACAAGGCACTGAGGTTATCGGCGGTCAGCGCTTCGCCTTGTTCGGCCATGCGATGGGTTTCGCGCTCGAATTCGGCAAACAAGGTTTGGCGCAACAACGTTCCGCGAATATCATCGATTTGCTGGGTGACCAATTGCAAGCGTAAGGCTGGATCGTCGCTGGTTTTGAGCATATATTCGGCCAGCAAGGCTTCGTTTAAGGTCGAAGCAACTTCAGCCACAAACAAGGTGTAGCTGCCATAGGTATAGGGCTGATTTTTGCGAGTCAGCAACGAGTGCATCGAGTGGCCAAGCTCGTGGGCTAGGGTAAACAGGCTATTCAAGTTATTTTTGTAATTCATCAAAATGAATGGTTGCGAGGTGTAGCAACCCCATGAATAGGCTCCTGAGCGTTTGTTTTTATTTTCGTAGCGGTCAACCCAGCGCGATTCAAGCCCATGGCCGAGGCTTGAGCTATATTCAGCGCCAAGTGGCTCCAAGGCGCTCAAAATTAACGAAGCCCCTTGCTCGAAATCAATTTTGGTTGGCGCAGCACCATTCAAAGGCACAAACCAATCGTAGGCATGCAGGCTGTCGATGCCCAAAATACGCTTGCGAACCGAGCCATAGCGATGCAATTTGGGCAAGTGCTCGTGCACCGTGCTGATCAAATTATCATAAACGCTCATGGGAATTTCTTTGGGTTTTAAGCTGGCATCCAAGGCCGACTCGTAGCCGCGCGCTTTGGCATAGAAAATATTGCTGCGCACGTTGGTGGCATAATTTGCAGCCAACATATTACGAAACTGGCGATAGGTGCTGTGGATGCTCATAAAGGTGTCGCGGCGAATCCGTTGGTCGGGGTTTTCCAACAACACCGAATAGCGACCCATCGTGACTTCAACGGGCTTGCCTTGATCGTCTTCAATTGGTGGGAATTTGAGGTCGGCATCGCTGAACATGTTGAAGGTGGTTTGGGCACCACGGCTAATCTCGCCGCTTTGGGCCAATAATTCTTCAACTTCGCCAGAGCGGGTATGTTCGCGCAAGCGAATTTGCTCTTCTAAGGCGCGGCGATAGACTTCGAGGGCTGGCAAGGCGCTAATGTAGCCCAAAATTTGCTCATCGGAAAGTGCCAGCAACTCAGGCTCGATCCACGATGTGGCAGCGCTGGCCTTAATCGAGAGCGCGGTGGCGCGTTCTTCGAGCGCTTGGTGATGTTGGTTGGCCGTGTCTTCGTCGGCGCGCAGGCTGGCGTAGACATAAATTTGTTCGAGCACCATGCCAAGCGCTTCTTGAGCTTGAAAGACTGCCAATAACGCCTCAGGACCGTTGGCTAGGCTTCCTTGCAGGCTGGTCAAGGCTGGCAGCAAATCGTTGCTAATCCGTTCAACATCAGCCTCCCAAGCCGCTTGGTCTGCATACAGACTACTAATATCCCAAGTGTCTTCGGCGCTTACTTCCTCGCGGGTTGGTACCTGTTCTTCAACCATGGTCATGAGGGGGTTCTCCCGTTTAATGTCAATGCTTCAGGGCTGCACCATTGCAACACTGTTCCAGCAGGATGAATATCAATCGATACAGTATGCTGATTTTAGCATAAACTGCGCGATTTGCACTACCCGACTTTTGGCTGAACTGCGGTTAATTTGCTGCAAATCTGCTGCTCCATGAGCCGTGCATTGGCTATAGTAAAGCCAGTCGATTGATTCAAGCAAAAGCGAGGTAGTTATGCAGTATCCGAATGAGCCTATCTTTCCCCACTATCCAAAGCCTGAGCTACCACAGGTCTTGCCAGCCCATGGCGTTAGTTGGCAACGCTGGTTTTGGCATGGCTGGGGCTGGATCATTCTGACGAATACAGCCATAACCATGACCCTTGGTGGGATGGAAGGATTATTGTTTTTTGGGGTGCTCGGGTTGTTGGTTGGCGTGGTTTTGGGTTTCTGGGTCAGCGTTTTTAGCACAATCAGCTTGTATCAACGTGAGCTTGAGCACCAGCCAGCCTTTTGGTTTGCTGTGCATTATGCAGCGTGGGCGGCCATTGTGGTGTTGATTTTTTATTTGCTAACCTCAACGTGGAATATCTGGAGCTTCAATACCGATCATTTTCTGATCCTAAGTGTTGAGCTGCCAATGGCGTTTTTGATGCTGGCCAGCGGCTTGGTTGGCTGGCATATCCACGGTTGGTTAAATCGTCAGCAGCGTGATACTCCGCACGTTATACTAACTAACGTCTGAAGGTTGATTGATTCAAACGCGAGGTTACGATGGATTATCATGTTCCTTCAATGGGTTTAAGCAGCCAGTTCGCTGGCAAGCATGGTTTTGTCGCAGTTGGTTTGATCTGATGATGCTAGCGATGGCAACAAATATCGTTGGGTTGACCCTGAAAAATCTGCTTGGCTGGATCTGGAGTAGCCTGTGGTTTAACCAGCACTTACCGAGGCTTGGTTTTTGGCAAAACGATCACTATATCGCGATTGGATTCAATATAGCGATGATTTGTGGCTTTTGGGTTAGTGTCTTCACAAGCCTTGTGCTGCGAAAAAAACGCTTAAAACGCTTGTGGTTTGTGCTGCATTATATGATTGCGTCACTGGTTGGGGTCGTTGGGTTTGGCTGGCTCATCAACACTTATATTGAGAACTTTGTTGCCTTGGGGGTGCCATTGTTCTTTGAGCTGCCGATTCTCAGTTTTATTGTGGGGAGCGGTTTGGTTGGCTGGCAGATGCACGGCTGGGTAACGCGAGCAGGGCACTAGCAGCACAATTGGACTATCGTAGGCTTGACAAGCGAGCGTTTTTGCGGTCTGGTATTGGTACGCCCTTTTTTCATGATGGTGGCGGTTTGGATAGGAGTTCTGCAATGATTGTTGCTGAAGAGTTACGCAAGCAATTTGGGGATTTTCACGCTGTCAAGGGCGTTTCGCTTGAAGTTAAGCCTGGTGAGGTTTTAGCCTTGCTTGGCCCCAATGGCGCTGGCAAAACTACCAGCATCCGGATGTTGGCGGCAATTCTCAAGCCAACCAGCGGGCGAGCAATTGTCGGCGGCTTTAATGTTGAAACGCACGCCCGTGAAGTGCGCCACGCCGTCGGCTTGCTCACTGAATTTCCAGGCCTCTACCATCGCATGAAATCGCTTGATTATTTATTGTTTTTTGGGCGACTGCAAGGCATGAACGACCGCGATTGTGGCCAGCGCGCGGTTGAGTTGCTGCAACAATTTGGCCTGTGGGAAGCCCGCGAAAAACGCATCGACGGCTATTCCAAGGGCATGAAACAAAAGCTAGCCTTAATTCGGGCCATGATCCACGATCCCAATATTTTGTATCTCGATGAGCCAACCACCGCTATGGACCCGCATTCAGCGCGAACTGTGCGCGATGCGATTGCTGGCTTGCGCTCGGCCCAACGCTCAATCATTCTATGTACCCACAATTTGAACGAGGCCGAAGAATTGGCCGACCGCATCGCGGTTGTTCACGATGGCGGCATTGCCGTGCAGGGCACGATTGCTGAGCTGAGCCAACAATTGATGGGTGACCCAATTTGGGAATTACGCTTGGCCCAACCCCAACCTGAGCTAGCTGCCCGCTTAGCCGATTTGCTCACGATTGAGGACGTGGGCGATAGTTGGTTGCGCTATCGTACGACCGAGCCACATGCGCTTAATCCAAGCCTGATTCAACGGATCAGTGGGTGGGGCTGGCCGTTACTTTCAATCAACGAAGTTCAGCGCTCGCTAGAAGATGTGTATCTGACGATTGTTGGCCAAACTCACAACGAACGAATTCGCAACCAGCCTGCGCAGTCAAACGCTGCTGCGGTAGCCGAGGTAGCCGTATGAGCAATCAGGCCCTAACCATTACGCGGCGCGATTTACGCGATACGCTGAGCGATTGGCGTACTTTGATTCCGCTGTGTATTCTTTCGGTGCTGTTGCCGCTGATTTTGCGGTCGGGCGTGGCCCAGGCAGTAAGTTTTCTTGACGATGAATTTATCAGTCGCAGCTTAGTGCCGCTTGGGTTGTTGATTGCTGGTTTCTTGCCTGCCTCGCTTTCTTTGATTGGCCCGCTGGAATCGTTTGTTGGCGAACGGGAACGCTCAACCTTAGAATCGCTTTTGGCGATGCCAATGAGCGATCGTGGCTTGTATTTGGCCAAGTTTTTTGCTGCCTTGCTGCCACCGGTTGGTTCGTCGGCAGTGGCAATGGTCATTTATAGCTTGGCAATTGAATTTGGGCGGCCTGTGCGCATGGCCTCGCTGCCTAATCGCGTCTTTTTGAGCGACTATCTGACCAGCGCTTGGATTCTGGGGATTACGGCAATTTTGCTGATTAAAGTCTTCACCATGGTTGCGGCAGCAGTCTATGTTTCTTCGCATACTACCAGCATTCGGGCTGCCAACTTACTTGCGAGTTTCATTCTGATTCCAATGGCGATTTTGGTGCAGATTGAATCCTTGATCATCATTAATGGCATGGTTTTGCCAATTATCTTGATCAATGGATTATTGCTGGTGGTTGGCCTGACGATGGTTGGCTGGGGCATGTATAGTTTCAATCGCGAAGAATTGCTTTCGCGTGAGCACGAAACGATTAGCAAACGCAGCTCAACCCAACGCCTGAGCCAAACAACCACAACTCATGGCCCAGTCATGACGATTTTGCGCCGCGAAGCAACCGATACCTTAAGTGATTGGCGGATTTTGATTCCGATTGGCTTGCTGACCTTTTTGGTGCCAATTGGAGCGTTGTTTGGCGTAATTTATGCCTACTCCAATGTTGATACCCCAGAAGGCGTGGTTAATCTAATTCCCTTTATTGTGTTGCTGGTGGGCTTTCTGCCTGCGTCGTTTTCGTTGATTGTTGCGTTGGAGGTGTTTGTTGGCGAGCGTGAACGTGGCTCGCTGGAATCGCTGTTCTCAATGCCAATTAGTGATGGTCAATTGTATCGTGGCAAGTTGTTGGCGGCGATTGTTCCGCCAATTGGGGCCAGCCTGATTGCGATGCTGCTATTTGGGATTGGCCTGAGTATTTTTGCGCCAACGCCCTTGCTTGACCGAATCGACCTTGCGATCTTTAGTCAAATGGTGCTGCTGAGCATAGCCCAGGCTTTGGCAATGGTTTCGGCAGCAGTCGTGATTTCATCACATACCAACACTGTGCGCTTGGCCAATTTATTAGCAAGCTTCATTTTGGTGCCAGTGGCAATTATGGTGCAGCTTGAAGCAGTGCTGATTATTGGCGAACGCTATGACGTGCTGAATGCAATTATGGCGGTGATGCTGATTTTGACGATTGTGCTCAGCCGCACCGGGATTGGCAGCTTTAAACGCGAATCGATTTTGTCGCGTGAGCATTTGGCGCTGAATTTTAGCCAAATTAATCGCGCCTTGAATGCCTTCTTTAGCGAAATTCGCCCTGCTGGCACGAATCCCGATAAACATCTGCCAATGTTTCATGTGCAAACTGCGCAAGGCCCACAGCGCAAGCTTGGCGCATGGCTCAAACGTTTCTATCGCCAAGAATTGGTGGTGGTTTGGCGCGAAACCCGCTTAGCTTTGGTAGTAGTGCTGATTTGTTGTCTGGCGGCAATGATCTTTGGCAGCCAATTTACGCCCGAGAGTCAGCGCGAGCAATCGTTGGCGAATATTATGACCCGTTTGGATGTCAATCGCGGAGCATTGGTTACGCCTCAGTTCGGCGCTATTTTGAGCGGTAACCTGTTTGCAATCTTTTTTGCTGGCATGTTCTCGGCGATTAGCATGGGCTTTTTTGGCTTGATGGTGCCAGCGATTAACCTGATGAGCATCTCGTTTCGCGCAAGTACGCTGGCGGCGAGCGGTGGGCTTGGGTCTAGCCTAAATTATCTGCTGGCCTATGAATTACCCCATGGCCTGATTGAAATTCCGCTAAGCATGTTTGCTGCGGCCTTGGCCTTGCGGCTGGGCGCAGCGTTGGCCTTTGTGCCGCCAACCTATAGCGCCGGACGGCATTTACTTTGGGCTTGGGGCATGTATTTGAAAGTTTTTTGCTTGGTGATTGTGCCCGGGCTTGTGCTAGCGGGCTTAGTTGAGGTGTTGATCACGCCTGTCGTATATCAAACGGTCTATGGCTTTTTGGCGATTTAGCCTGTTGACAAGCCATGAAGCGGCTTCGTACAATGGAGTCAGCACTTGGTACTGCTAGGAGGGTACTTTGATGGTGGCTCCTTCTGCGCTTGCGTTAATTTTGCCTGCTGGTATGCCCTTGGCAACCGCATTGATGATCGTGAATCAACGCCAGGTCGATTGGCTGGTGATTACGCCTACGCCCAACCCCAAAGAGGGCGATCAGGCAACGTTGATTGCTGTGGCTGAGCTGAAACAAAGCACTGTTTCAGTCGTTGGGGCGTTGGCTGGCATCACGGTCACAATCATCCGCATTTTTCCAGATCGCACTGCGCATTGGCAGAGCGATCCGGTTGTACCCAAACATACCGACGACCGTCGCGGCTCAGATGAGACTGGGACTATCGCTCCGCCTCCAACAAGCCAACTGCGGGTGGTGAATGCAGCGCTGTATTATGCAGATGATCCGCCGGATTTGGTCGCTGCTACTTCGACTTTAGCACTAGAAAGTCGTTATCATTTGCGGATTAATATTGGCCAGCGCCATAGCGATTCGCGCATAGCCACTGCCGAAGCCTTGCCAACGCCCGAAACAAGCGAAGATTTGCCTTTATTTATCAGTGTATCGAGCAAAGGCCAGTATGTGGTGTTTGATGCACCGATGCAGCGTTTAAGCTTGCCGCCAACAGGCGATAGCCAAAGCATTCAATTGAGCCTCACTGCGCAACAGGCAATCGATGATCTGCCAGTGTGGATCAATATTTATTACAATTGGACTCTGCTGCAAACGCTCGAATTACATTTCAAAATCACTCCCGTTGAGGACGATTTGCCAGCTCCATTACTGGCACGGGTCAGCTATTCGCGCACGGCGGGCTTTGCCGATTTAGCGGCAATTCGGCCCAAGCAAATTAGCTGCACATTAACTGGCGATGGTGATTTTTATCGCATGAGCGTGGCATGGCCAGCTGAAGGCACAAACACGCGCCGCGAACAACGTGGCTTGAATGTGGTCTTGCCAATTAATGCAGCAAGCCTAAGCAACGAAATTCTTCAAGCCCGCAACACACTCTACGACATTACGTGGCAACCATCGTATCGCCAAGGTACGCGCGGCAAGTTGGCCGAACGGCGCGAAAGCTTGTATCAATTGGCGGTCGTCGGTAATCGACTGTATGCTGCGTTGTTTGCCCCAAGCGGCGCTACTGCCGAACAAGCTGCATCGTTAGCGGCCTTGCGCACATGGCTCGAAACAATTAGCGCTGAACAAAGCTTGCCCGCCTTGCAGATTATCCACGAAGGCATGCCCAGTGGCGTGCCGTGGGGCTTGCTTTATCCTGAGCCAGTTAACGACCCAAACAGTGTTGATTTGAGCAAATTTTGGGGTTGTCGCTATCGTTTGGAGATTATGACCACGCAGCTGGCCAAAAATGCGCAGCAAGCGCCAAGTGCTCAGCAGCAATTGCAGATTGGCGGCGGAACCTATAATTTTCGCGTGCCAATTGCCGATAGTGTGGTTGATGTAACCCAACAACACCGCGCAGCCTTACAAGCGTGGAGCGATGCGCGCGGTAATGTTGGCTTGGATCTGCGTGAGGCTGGCGATAAAACCAGCCTTGGCCCGTTATTCAGCCAAAGCGATATTGTTTATATGTATTGCCATGGCCACACCGCCAAAACCCCCGATGACACCTCGGATTGGCTGGCCAAATTTCGCGATCAGATGGCGCGTTTAGACGAGGGTCTGCGCAGTAAATACAGCGATTTGCTCAGCCTGAGCCAAAAAGAATATCAGCCAAGCGACCCGAATATTAGCGATAGCTGGCTGAAATGGAACCAAAGCCTGTTGCCGTTGCGCTTGCTGAGCCAATGGGGCCTGAAACTCGAACGCAAACCGTTGGTGATTTTGAATATGTGCGAATCGGCCCAAGTGCTGCCAACCCTGAGCAGCGGCTTTATTCCCTTTTTTAGCCAACTTGGCGCACGCGGCATTTTAGGCACTGAATGCCCAATGCTGGCGCCATTTGCGGCGGCTTTCGGCCAAAAGTTAATCGAACGCTTGGGCCAGGGCGAGGCCATGGGCGATATTCTGCCAGCCCTGCGGCGCTACTTTATCGAAGAAGAGCGCAATCCCTTGGGCTTGGCCTATACCTACTATGGCGATGCTGATGCCAAAGTTTAGGCGAGGTGGTGGAGATGGATTAGAGCGTTCCCTCACCCCCCAGCCCCCTCTCCCACTGAACGCGGGCGAGGGGGAGCACCCGTTTATACCGCCGCATTGAGGTAGAACCACGCAAAAAAGCCCCTCGCCCGCGCACGGGAGCGGGGTTGGGGTGAGGGGATCTTAAACTTACCCTTACTGCTGCCAGAGTTCAACAGTGTTATAGTTGGGTTGACGACGAACCTTTATTTCCAGCCAAGCATCATTATTAATTGTGTGAAGGAGTTGCTGTGAGCGATTCAACCAATCAACAAGCAGTGTTGGCCAGCCAAATTCAAACCCTGGTTGAGCTTTCGGAAGATGATTTATTTCGTAAGCTTGGAATTCAGGTCAAACAAGCAGAGGAAGCAGATGCAGCAGCCTTAGAGGCAGCACAGGCCAATGGCGCATTTGCCGAGCCAGCTGAGATTGAAATGGGCTTAGGCAAGGATTTGCGAGCCTTTGGTGCACGCTGGTGGGCCGAAATCGAACCAAAGCTCTACAATTTGTTGTGCTCCAGCGAAAGCAGCGAGCGCAGCCAAATTTTGGCCCACCTGCCTGAAGCCAAGGGCGGCACAGCAACGGCGGTTTCTGGTGGCGATAGTGGCAATGTTGCTGCTGACAATATCGCCACGGCTTTAGCGCCATTATTAATTGGCCTCTTGCCCTTCAATTTGCCAATTATCGCCTCGGTTGGCGCGACGATTGCTGCCAAAATGATTTTGAGTTCGGGCCTGAAAGTCACTTGCGATATGTGGCAAGAATCGATTGAAGCGCGCGAAGCCGCCAAAGCCAAGACCGAAGCTAAGCCTGCTGAATAAGATCGTTTCCCTCACATCCAACCCCTCGCCCGTCCAACGGACGAGGGGCTTTCATGCAGTGTTTTTCCGGCAATGCGGCGGTAAAAACGGATGCTCCCCCTCGCCCGCGTTCAGTGGGAGAGGGGGCTGGCTTACAAGGGTAGATTTTAAGATTCCCTCACCCCAACCCCGCTCCCGTGGCGCGGGCGAGGGGCTTTAACGCTCTGGTTCTCTCCCAATTCCTTGATGAACCACGGCTGCTCCCCCTCGCCCGCGTTCAGTGGGAGAGGGGGCTGGGGGGTGAGGGAAGCATCCATTTTTGCTTGCTAAGGTTTAGGCTATTGCAACAAATTAGCCAACAAACGTCACGGAAGTTCGGCCCAAGCAGCGCTATAATATCAAGAGTATCGATTTAAGGATTCGTGGTATGACATCAATTCGTAAGTTTCTTTGGGTAAGTCTTGGGACTTTTTTCTTGATATTAGGCGTAATTGGCATTTTCGTGCCGTTGATTCCAACCACGGGGCCATTATTGGTCTCGGCGGCCTGCTATATGCGTGGTTCGCAGCGTTGGTATAACTGGCTGATGAGCAATCGCTATTTGGGCAGTTATATTCGTAATTTTCGCGATAAACGCGGCATGCCCTTGCGGGCTAAGATTGTCACGCTGCTTTTGCTGTGGCCAACCTTAGCCCTTTCTGCCTGGCTTAAGCCAATTGGGTGGCTTTGGCTCATTCTTTTGGCGGTGGGGATTGGGGTGTCGTGGCTGATGTGGAAGCTTCCGACGTTGCAGCTTGATCCTCAGGGTAACGCCATGCCAAGCGCTGCTGAACCCGTGCCTCATAGCCATGATCTGTCGGGTAGTAATAGCGATGGCCAGCTAAATTCGGCGGTAGATGCTCCTGTTCAACCTGGGCATCTTTGAAATCGTGGGCATATTGGTAGCCCGATCCATAGCCTAGACCCTTCATCAAGCCAGTGACCGCGTTGCGCAGATGCAGCGGCACTGGTTCGTTGCGGGTGGCCTCAACATCGTGAATCACTGCCCCATACGCTCGATAAACCGCATTGCTTTTCGGTGCTTGGGCCAAATAGACCACCGCTTGGGCCAAGGCCAACGCGCCTTCGCCAGTGCCCATAAAATGCACAGCCTGCTGGGCGGCAACGCAAATTCCCAAGGCCAGCGGGTCGGCAAGGCCAATATCCTCGACGGCCATGCGAATCACCCGCCGCGCTACATAGAGCGGATCTTCGCCGCCCTCAAGCATGCGTGCCATCCAATATAACGCGCCATCGGGGTCGCTATCGCGTACCGATTTGTGCAAGGCCGAGATTGCATCGTAATGTAATTCGCCAGTTTTATCGTAGCTGACGTTGCGGCGTTGATAGGCCTCAACAATCGCTTCCAGATCGATCAGCCGTTGGCCGTTTGGCTCGGGAACTTGGGTCAATGCTGCTGCTTCGAGTGCGGTCAAAGCTGCTCGGGCATCGCCGCTGGCCAAATGGATGAGCATATCGCGGGCTTCGGGGCTGAGTTGCACCTGCTGTTTGCCCAAGCCACGTTCATTATCGCTCAAGGCGCGTTCGATAATCGCCTCGATTGCTTGATCTTCTAACGACTCTAGCACAATTACCCGACAGCGGGAAAGCAAGGCACGGTTAATTTCAAACGAAGGATTTTCGGTGGTTGCGCCAATCAAGGTAACGGTGCCATCCTCAACTGCTGGCAGCACGGCATCTTGCTGGGCTTTGTTCCAACGATGAATTTCATCGATAAACAAAACCGTGCGCTTGCCATACATGCCGCGGCGCTCAGTGGCCTCTTTGACCACTTTGCGCAATTCGGCCACGCCTGCGCTCACTGCCGACAGTGGCTCGAAATGTGCCGAAGAAGCCCCAGCGATAATCCGCGCCAGCGTGGTTTTGCCAGTGCCAGGCGGCCCCCACAAAATCAGCGAAATCAATTGATCGCGCTCGATTAGGCGGCGCAATAAGCGTCCTTCGCCGACAATTTTGGTTTGGCCTTCGTATTCGGCGAGGGTGCGAGGCCGCATGCGCGCCGCCAAGGGTGCATCGTTGCTTTGGCTCGCTTGATAGCTAAATAAATCCATGAGTTGTGATACCTTTCTTATGATGATGTTTTGGAGGTACCATGCGCAAATCTCTGCTCCTGATTAGTTTGCTTGGTGTGTTGGTAGCCTGTGGCGAGCAACAAGTCGATGCGCCGATTGCGCCGACGAGTGTGCCACTCACCCAACCAGCTGGCAGTTCCGCCACTCCGATTGCTGAAGCAACAGCAGTCATTGTACCAAGCCCTGAGCCAACAACAAGTGCTGGCAAACCAGCGCCCAACGCGCCAACCGAGGTGGTTGCGCCAACCAATCCAATTAGCTTGCCCGCTGGCTTTGGCATTAGCGTGTTTCAAAGCAAATTGACTGGCCCACGCATGCTGACGATTGGCCCCGATGGCGCGATTTATACCGCCGAACGGGGCGAAGATCGGATTGTACGCTTGCCCGACCGCAATGCAGATGGCTCGGCTGATGGCGTTGAGGTGATTGCTGATGGCTTCGATTCGCCATCAAGCATGATTTTTGACCAAGCTGGCAATTTGTATGTGGCCGAAACTACCAAGGTGATCAAATTAACCCAACCTGACGCTGAGGGCAAATACACCCAGCGCCAAACGATTATCGATGGCTTGCCCGATGGCGGCCACAGTACCCGCACCTTGCTTTTCAACGCCGACGAAAGCAAACTCTACGTGGCGATTGGCTCATCGTGCAATGTTTGCGACGAAGAAGATGAGCGCCGCGCCGCCGTGATGGAATACGATCCCGATGGCAGCAATGGCCGAATTTATGCCAAAGGCTTGCGTAACGCCGTCGGCATTACTTGGCGGCCTGGCACCAACGAATTATGGGCTACCAACAATGGCCGCGATATGTTGGGCGACGATCAGCCACCAGAAACGGTTAATGTTGCCACCAGCGATGGCTTGGATTTTGGCTGGCCGCGCTGTCACTCAGGCAGAATTCCCGACCCTGAGTTTGGCAAAGAAGCCACTGCCTGCGAAGGCGTTACGCCGCCAGCAGTTGAGATGCAAGCCCACAGCGCTCCGCTTGGCCTTGCGTTTGGCAACGGCAGCAACTTCCCCGAACCTTACCAAAGCGGCTTGTTTGTCGCCTTCCATGGCTCGTGGAATCGCTCAACCCCAACTGGCTATAAAGTAGTGTTTGTGCCAATTACCGATGGCAAAGCTGGCAATGCCCAAGATTTTGCCACCGGCTGGTTGACCGATGCAGGCGCAGTTTGGGGTCGGCCAGTTGATGTAATTGTTGGGCGTGACGGCAGTTTGTATATTTCAGATGATGCAGGCGGGGCGATTTACCGGGTCTTTGCCAAGTAGCCGCGTCTCGATTTGCTTACCAAGGGTTGTTGCATAACAACCCTTTTTTGTTTAAACCACAGCTACACTAGCAAGATGCCAAGCTCGGCGCTACGAGCACTTAACTGTAAAAAATTATTGCTGTGCTTAATCCCCTTTACGGTGGATGAATCCGGTTCAACTATTCACAACCGTGGGGGATGAAGGCTAGTGCAAGACAAGACTTTGGGCATTTTGCACAAATTGCGAACTTGACGTAGCATAGATACAAGAGATCGTTTGTGCAAGATTGCTTTACACTCTGTCGTTGGCTGTTGGTTTGAGGAGGTCGCTGCATGCGTTTCGCGCTTCGCCCATGGTTTCGCCTATTGGTTATCAATCTGTTTGTTTTGGGCAGCCTAGTTGCCTGTGGCTCCACCACGGCTGATCCTGCTAACGCCTACACAGTGGTTACTCCTGCAACCATTAACGCTGGCGATCCAATTCCTGCTCCCAGTTCTGAGGTTGTTTTGAGCCTCAGCGGCCTGATTGGCCAAACCAATAATGGCCAGCAACTTGATTTCAGCATGGAAACGCTCGAACAGCTTGGCGTGGTGGAATACACGCTTACTGATCCATTCTTAGGCCGAACCGTAACCTACCAAGGCGTGTTGATTAGCAGCATTTTCGCTGCGGCCAAGGTTGAAGATACGGCCAAAACCGTCAAAGCCATCGCCTTGAACGACTACAGCGTTGATATTCCGATCGATGAATTGCGCAGCATGCCGGTAATTTTAGCAACCCGCTTGGATGGCGAGCGCATGGCAGTTTCTGATAAAGGCCCCTTGGAAATTGTGTTTCCATACCACGCCTATAAACTTGAGCACGAAAAATATGTGGGCATGTGGATCTGGCAGTTGCGGAGTATGGAGATTAAGTAATGCAGCCTCGCCGTTGGATTCAACGATTGGTGCTCGCAGGCACAAGCTTGATCTTTTTGATCTTGCTTGTGCTGTTGGGCTTTAATTTACAAACGCTAAGCGTTGCCAACCGCTTCTTTACGCTTGATGGTGGCATTTGGAACCCAACTCAGCTTGAGCGCGAAATTTTGCGCCTGCGGGTGATTGCCAATGAAATTAGCATGGGCACGCCCAATTTAGGCAACGAGTTTGTGCTGCGCCGTAATTTAGTTGGCAGCCGCATTAATATCTTGAGTGATTTTTATCGCGTTGAGCGCGAAGATCAACGTAGTTTGCTCGAACGTAGCTCGTTTGAAGTGATTAAGCGTGATTTCTTTACGCTCGAAACGCAGACGCGACTTAATATTTCGACCAACTCGGTGCAGCAATTAATTCCAGTTTTAAGCAATATGGAAGCCAATGCGCGCACGATGGTCAACGAGCGTCGCCAAATTGTCGATCGTGCCTCACAATTTCAACGCCAATCACTTGAACGATTACGCATCACGCTCTTATTTATTCTTGGCGGGATTATTATTCAAGTGCCGATTTTCTTTTTACTCAGTCGGCGGCGCTTTGATACAACCCTGCAAAAAGCCTATAGCACCTTGCAAGAACGCTCGACCGCGCTTGAGCAATCGCAACACGAATTGGCTAGCTCACACGCGCTAGCACAGCAGCAAAACGAGGCTTTGCAACAAACCTTGGCCGATTTAGAAAAGAGTATGGCTGAACGCAGCGTTTTGGAAACCACCGTGCAGCGCATGCAGTTTCCCATTATTCCGTTGCGCAATCGTATGGCAATTATGCCAGTCATTGGCAATTTATCCAGCGAGCGGGTCAAGATTGCTACCGATTCAGCGGCCCAATATGTGGAAGTCAAACGCATTAAGGTGCTTTTATTTGACATAACTGGAGTTTCGGCGATTGATCGTTCAGCGGCGGCGAGTATGCAGCAACTGTTGCAGATGTTGCGTTTGCTTGGTTGCGAGCCAGTCTTGGTGGGCGTAACGCCCGAAGTTGCCGAAGAATTGGTGCATACTGGCCTAGCCCAACATGGCTTGCAAACCTACGCCAATTTGCAACAAGCAATCGAGGCCACGGCGAAAACGCTTGAATAGGGGTTAGTTGTCAGGGGCTAGGGATCAGGGGGCAGGCGGCAGTTGTAACCGCGAAGAGCACGAAGATCGCAAAGGGGATAAGTTTGGGTTATTGGCTTTTGGTCAATTATTCGTGTAATTTGTGTAATTCGTGGCTAAATTAATCTCTTTAGCCAATCCCGATCAATGACCCAACAACGACTGACCGCTTGCCAAAAAAGAGATCGAGCTACGAGCAGCCCGATCTCTTTTTTATTCCTACTACTTATGCTCTATGTTCTATGTTCTGAGCTCTATGCTTTGTGGGCCGCTCCAATTGCGGCTTGGGTCGATCAAGTTGGGAATGGCCTCGAAAAACATGCGCACTGAATGTTCTTCGCCAGCAGCGATATGTTTATAAACTTTGTTAAACGGATAAACCCAAATATCGCCGCCTTGGACGGGCATGGCAATGCCCCAATCGTTGCTCTCGCGTTCGAGGCCCCAACGTCCGCCGTAGTTGGCAATAATGCAGGCTCCTAAAAACGCACCGAGCGATTGCACCAAACTTGGTGGTACATTCTCAGGGTCGTGATTGGGCCGAATTTGTTCGATATAGGTATTGAGCCATTTCACCGCCAAGTGATTGTACTCAAGTTCGATGCCAAGCTGGCTTTGTACCGAGCGCACAAAGTGTTGCGCCAAGTGTTCTAAGCCAGCGATAATTTGTTCGTGTTGCGACATAACGACCTTAATGATTATTTGGTGGCCTGTTCGAGCACGCGCAAGGTGACATGGGGCACACCAAAGGGTAATGGATGATTATTGGGCATTGGTTTCAGTCGGCTATTGCCCGATTCGTGCTCCAAAATGCCAATCACTTGGCCTTGGTAAAACGGCACATACAAGGTTGGTTTATCGGGCACGCTAATTTGCACGGCTCCGGTGGCGCTGCGCTTATGCACATCGGCAACGACCTGCTGCAAGATCGTTTTCGAAGCCGGAATTGCCACAGGCCGACTGGGATCAGCGCCAACAATCGCGCTACAAGCCTCAATCAAACGGGCTGGCGTTTGGTAGAGGTCGGGCTGCGAATGGGCGCTGGCCAAATGCTGCAAGGCTTGGTTGGCACTAAACCATTGATCATTGCCCAGATCTTGGGCGTAGACTCCGCGCAAATTGCCTTCGCTGAACAGCACAATCCCCATCACAAAGCCAGTGCTTTGCGCGCCTGGCTGATAGTAGAGATAGCCAGAGAAGCGTTGAGAATGCAAAAATTCGAGTTGCTTGCCGAGTGGCAGGCTTTGCAATTGCTTGCTGCTATTCGGGTCGTGCTCGCCTGGCGGCAGCACCAACGAACGCCGCACAGGCTGCGGAATCAAGGCCTCTTTGGGAATTGGCGCAGCGCTCAGGCCAAAAAATTCTAAGGCAAAATCGTGCTCAGGTGGCCGATTTAAAATTTCACCTTCGACCATAATCGTTAACAAACGATCAAAATTTGCTACCATTTCTGCATTAATACTATGTGCAGGTTTAAACAAGTTATCGGCGGCGTTCCACTCAAAATGGCCCGAACGCCTGGTTAACAGCCAATCAACTGCATCTTCGCCAATTTGGCCATGTGGGTCTACTTGGCCATGGCGCAACATCCCATCGACAAAAAATAAATGCACCCGATCTATGTGATCGATCCATGTGAGTCGGCCTGATAATTGTCGCCGTTTCACGGTTTCAACCACTTGTGGTAGATCGTGAAGGTGCGGGATTGCCGCCAATGAATTCATACCATCCTCCACACCAAACAAGTAGCCCGTCGAATCTGTGTATAGGTCTGATTAATTTTCTGCATTCTGTGTTTGCCACCATCCACCGAAATACCACCCACAAAAGCCACAGAACAACACCAGCAAGGCTGCGCCATTCAGTTGCCACGAACGTGGGGTTGTTGCAAGTAATGTTAGGGCTGCTGGCAAGATGTTTGCCAACCACAACGCCACCGCCAAAGCCAACCCATTCCAGCGCAACGTGCGACCAAGCCAGATGCTGATCAGCACGCTTAGGCCTAAAATAAGCCATTGCATTGGTTCGCGTAATGGCAAAAGGGTTAATGCCATTCCAAGACAGGTTATTGCCAAGGCGATTTGCTGCTTCCCACGTACTACCCATGTTAGCATGCTCAGGCTACCGATCAAGAGCAAACTTGTGGTGATTGCATCAAATGTTGCTTGTAATAGTATATCAAGCATTGCTGATTGTGCGTTGAGCGGTTGAACGCTGGCCCAAAAGCCTGCTTTGGCGGTCGTCGTATTAACTAAACTGCGAATCAGCAAGATCCCTGGCACAAGTAAAATGCCCAAAACCACGCTTTCACGTCGCAAAACTTGTGCCCGATCGGCCACGAAATCTTGTAAACGATGCGGAATTGCCCGAATAAAGGCTTCAAGTGGCAATTGCTGCTCTTTTTTAGTTAGATTCCAAGCGGTTGCCGCCCCAGCACCCAGCAAGGCTAGCTCGCCGCCATTCAACACAGCATTGGCGATGGTTTGGCTGATCGCCAAAATAAAGCGCGGCCCTTCGCTGACTTGGGCAAATGTCCAGCGCCCTGCACCTTGAATTAAGTAGCCAATCCCCACCACAACGCCCAACCAAACCCACGACCAAAGTTCGGTGCGCCGCCGAAAAATGCCAATCAAACCCAAAATGGGCAAGATCGTCGCCGGAATGGTGCGCAAGGCACTGCGCAGATTGCTGAGAATACTCTCGCCCAAGGTGGTTTGGTCGCGCTCGCGGCGATATTCTGGCGGCGTATACATCGCTGGCGAGCTGGTAATAACTTGATCGCCAGCCACGGTTACCTCAAAACGCCGATAGGCTTGGCCAATCCATGGCATTTCTGTCTGCCATACAAAGCTGTAATCGCTGCGATTGGGTTTTTGGCTGGTGCTGGTATTGGTCAATTCATAATCATCAAGCCTTATAAATTGGCTGGCATGGTTGGTTGCAATGGTTTGGGCTTGCGCAAGCGTGGTCGAAATCGCGCTGGCATTTTCGGGCAAGCCCAAGCGATACGAAAGCAACTGACCTGCTGGGTCGAGATAGACCAACCAACTATATTCAGGCCGATCCCAATTCGACCAACGCACGCTCCAAGCGCGGGGTGTGCCTTTATCAATGGCAAGCCTAATTTCTCGCTCGTCAAGTTGATCATAGATGTAGGCCAAATCGAGGTCAACCCAATCGGCAACCGCAGTAACGCTGGGATTCAAACCGCTTAAATCGATCTTGCTTGCTTGGGCGATGGCTTCGGTTCGTGCCACAAGATCCTCGCGCATGCCGTTGCGAACCAAGGCTGGCGCACGATTCAGCCCAATCACGAGCAGAAGAATGACCACCACGCCCGATAAACCAGCGACCAAGAACCAATCACGCCGCCATTTCCAGGTTAATTGGGGCACAACTGCATCGGGCACTAAGGGCGGCAAGGCGGCGCGAATCGTATTGTCGTTTTCGAGCGGAATACCGCGCAATTGACGAATGATTGAAGGCACAAGTAACCATAACACCAAGGCTGCTGCTGCAATCCCGCTGAGCAAATAGAAGGTATTAGTTTGCCAAAATAGCGGCACATACAGCGAGGCATTGTAGGTATAGTGGGCGGCAATTGAGGCCAGCACGCCATAGCGCAAGCTCAAAAAGCCAAACAAAATGCCAATAATGCTTAATTCGACAACCCGAATATAAAATGGATGTTGCGGATAGGTGGCGTGCAACGCGGCCCAAACCACCGCCGTGACGATAATTGCCAGTTTTGGCCGGCCAAAATAGCGGGTCAAAACTGTAATGCCGCCTAAGCGAAAGATTAATTCCTCGCCAATTGCAGGCAACAAGCCAAGCGCCATGCCATAGAGCGCTGGAAACGGCGTGGCAATCGTATCGTCGTAGAGTGGCGTAACTGGCGACCAAACGCCAAAATAGCGGTTGCCCAAGGCATAAAAGGCCGAAACAAAGCCCAATTGGAAAATACCAACTAAGCCGCCAACCCAGAGCGCCTGCACCACCGGACGGCTAACTAAGCCACGCTTGGTCAGGGTTTCGCTCAACGAAACAGCGCCCTCGGTCTTTTCCCACACCAGCGCTTCGCCAGCCATGCCCGCCAAAATAATCGTGGTAGCAATGGTTACGAGTTGGCCAATGTAGCCGCCAAGCACATTGCCCCAATAGACGGGCAAGCTTTGGTTCACGTCGTAGTGGGCCAAATCGAGCGGAATGCTGTTGAGCATGACCAACACGCCGACCACCGCCACCGCCGCAAACAAGTGCAAGGCCCAGCGCCAGCGCAAACGACCCCGCCGCGCCTGAATAAACCAGGCTACGCCGATTAGCGCGGTCAGGGCATAGGTCAACGTCCAGCCAGTATGGTTGAGCAGGCCACCACGCCGCAATTGCCAATCTTTCTCCAGATACCAACTTTGCGGCAGCCAATAATACTCGCTGATCTGGCCCAAATCATTACCTGCAATTGTGACGCTGTAGCGATATTGAGCTTCAGCATCGGCCAGATCGCGGCGTTGCCAGATAAACGTATGGTCAGTACGATTAGGCTGTTGGGTGGTGAATTGATCGAGTAAGGTTAATTGATCAAGCGGAATTTGCAACTTCTTTTGAGCTAATAGCAAGGCCTCAGCTTGACTCAACTTAGGCCCAGCAGCCTCGTCAGGGCGGATATGATTAATCGCCAGGATGCGGCCGGTAGTTGGCGAAATGCTAACCACCCATTGCTCAGGGTCAAGCTCGCGCCAAAACCTCACATTCCAACTAGCCAGATTAAGATCTTCGTCAACCCGTTGATTGAGCGTTTCGCGGCCTCGCTCACGAATCAAATACGATTGAGCATCGTTGTTCGAGCCAAAGGTGATAGTTTGGGTAAAGTTGCTGGGATCGCCACCCACTCCTAACACTGCATACACCGAACCCTGCAACGCTGCATCACGATCCACGTTGAAGCGAATCTCGGCCATTGGCGTTGATTCAGCAGCAAATACAATGGCTAAGAAAATTCCAAATACGGCTAAAAGAACAAATCTTGGGGGAATCAGTCGTTTGGTATCAGGCTTGTGCACGCCAGCCCTCCATCGCTGTTAGGTTGCTACGCCTAGTATAAAGCAAAGTCAAAAAGAACATAGAACATAGAGCATAGAACATAGGGCAAGAGATGAGGGATCAGGATTCAGGGATGAGGCTATAGGTTTTTGGCTATGGGAACAGCAATCAAACAATCATTCGTGTCATTCATGCAATTCGTGGCTAAAAAATTAGCCTTCGCGTCCTTCGCGTTCTTCGCGGTTTCTCCCGTTCGTGTTGCTTCGTGTCCTTCGTGGATCGAATATTTAACGCAACGGGACAGAGGGATGAAGAGCATAGACGTACTGGTACATGAGGTTAACCATGGCTTGATCCTCTCACCCCAACCCCTCTCCCACGTGGCGGGCGAGGGGCTTTGATTCCATGGTTTTGCGCCGATTCTTCGTCAAAACGACGGCTCCCCTCGTCCGCGTTCAGTGGGAGAGGGGGTTTGGGGGTGAGGGAACATGGTTGCTAATCCAATGTACCAGTACACAGAGAGCATAGAACATAGAACAGAGGGCCAAGGGATCAGGGATCAGGCTATAGGCTTTGGGCTATGGGAACAATAATCAAGCGAATCTGTGTCATCTGTGGCAAAAAATAGTTATTCGTA
This sequence comes from Herpetosiphon sp. NSE202, assembly GCF_042688385.1. Lineage (NCBI taxonomy): Bacteria > Bacillati > Chloroflexota > Chloroflexia > Herpetosiphonales > Herpetosiphonaceae > Herpetosiphon > Herpetosiphon sp. NSE202. The sequence goes on from NZ_JBHUPY010000001.1 coordinate 878,362, forward strand.
GAATTCGTGGCTAAAGAATCAAGTCTGCTGATATTTCTTGGATCAGTGTTTCAACGCAGAGGCGCAGAGAAACGATGGCTTTGGGCTAGCGGAACACCTATTGGCATTTGCAATGAATCCCCAATAGCCAAAAGTCTATAGCCTATAGCCAATTCCCCTTCGTTCGTTTCATCGATTAAACTGATCCCTGAACCATTGCCCCTAACCCCTCGTTGCCAACTTGTCGAAAAACAGAGATTAGGGTATTGTTTGCAGGCGTGGCCTTCAGATGCCACCCACCAAACCCCCACTTAAAGGAGCAGAAACACTCATGTCAGCAATAATGGACAAAGTTCAAGAAATTATTACTGCGATTATTAACTTATTAAGCTACCCAGGCATTGCATTGGTGATGTTTGCCGAAAACCTCTTTCCCCCCATCCCTTCAGAATTGGTCATGCCCTTTGCTGGTTTTAATGTTGGCAAAGGCGAAATGAATCTTGTTGCTGTGATGATTGCGGGCACAATTGGCGCAGTTTTAGGTGCGCTAGCCCTCTATTACATAGGCATGTGGGCCGATGAAACGATTATTCGGCGCTTTATTCGGCGCTTTGGTAAATTCTTTTTCATTAGCGAAGCTGACATCGATAAAACCCTCGCCTTCTTTGAAAAACGCGGCGAAATTGTGGTCTTTACCGGGCGCTTGATTCCCTTGGTGCGCAGCTTGATCTCGATTCCTGCTGGCATGAATCGCATGCCAATGGGCCGCTTTTTGCTCTGGACGACCTTTGGCTCGTTGATTTGGAATGGCATTTTGACCTATGCAGGCATCGTGCTTGGCGCGCAATGGGAAAATGTGCTAGGCCTCGTCGATCGCTACGAAAAAGTTGCTTTTGCAATTATTGGCGTGTTCGGGATTTGGTTTATTGCAAGTCGTGTTGTCAAAGCCCGTCGCAATCGCGCCCAATCGAAGCAGGTCTAAGCCAAAGCCATTCCCCCGACCGATTGCAAATCGATCACGGTACGTATGATTAGCTGCGTACCGTGATTTGCCGTTAACAAGGAGTTTTCATGTCCGTTTTTGTCGAACAAGAAGCCATTTTAGAATTATTGCAAAGCTCGCGGGCCGCTAGTTTGGCTGCGCTCCAACATTTGCCAGCAATCGATTTAGCGCAGTTAATTGCGCTTGAGCAACAAGCAACCAAGGATTGTGCTGCCCATGCCAAGCAACCAGCGCAGCTTGTGGCCGAGGCAAGTAGTTATGAGCAATGGCAAGCGCAACGCCAACATTTAGCTGCAACCATCGCCGCAATTCCATGGGCCAGCTATGGCCAGCGCATCCAAACACCTGCTGGTCCAATCTATTTGGGCGAGTTGGTTAAGCGTTTGATTGCTGCCGAGCATCAGCAATTGAGCCAACTGCTTCAGGCTGGCCAACACCCGCCAATTATTGCCCAATGGGCCGATTAAGCCTGCTTGCGCTGAGCAAACCAATCAATTGCATACAGGTAGCCATGCCAGCCTAGCCCGCTAATTTGGCCTTGGGCAATCGCAGCCACAACCGAATGATGGCGAAACGTTTCGCGCGCATAGACATTCGATAAATGAACTTCGATAATTGGCACATCCATCAAGGCCAAGCTATCGCGCAAGCTCAAACCATAATGGGTCAGTGCGCCTGGGTTGATAATGATGCCCTGAATGTTGCCATAATGCGCATGCAGCGTATCGACCAACACGCCTTCGTGGTTCGATTGGGCGAAACTCAATGCGATGCCTGCGGTGCTGGCGCGTTCGCTCATGGCGCTATGAATATCGGCCAGCGTGGTTGAGCCATAAATCGTTGGCTCGCGTTGGCCAAGCATGTTAAGATTTGGGCCTTGTAGGACTAAAAGATGCATGAATAGTGCTCCTGATTGCCAAATGCGCGGCTATTGTGCGCCGAAGCCCAAGCCTTGTCAATCGCAGCAAGCGAGGAACCACCATGGAATTTGGATTAAACGCAGCTCAGCGCGACGCAATGCTAGCGATGTGGCAACACCTGAGTGCGCAAGAACTGCCAGAAGAGCGGCTTTCGTATGCTGGCTTGCAAGCCTTGCCGCGCTTGGTTGAGCAAGCCCTGAAAACTGGCGACCAAGCGAGCCTCACTGCTAGCCTGATCAATCCACTGTATTGGCATCAGACGGCGAGCTATGGCCATGGCTTGTTGGCCCGCGAGCGCCGAGTGCCGATTGATCATGCGGCCTATCGTTTGAGTTGGTGGCTTTGGCTACGGCTGTACAATCTTGCCAACGCCAAGCTTTGGTTTGATCAAGGCCAGCGCTATGCCACATTGGTGCTGTTTGATGCAGAGCATCAAGAGCCAGCCACCTGCCCGCTGAACAATGCAACAACTGTCGAACTAGCAGCCGTGCTTGACCAGCGTTTGCTCGTGCCAAGTGGCTTTCATTGCCGCCATGTGCTGGTGGTAAGAGCATAGAGCCTAGAACATAGAACATACGGCAACCGAAACCACGAAGGACACGAAGAGCGCGAAGAACACGGAAGTGGCTATTGGCATTTGGCTATCGGGATTTCTGAGCTACCACACCATGTTCCGATAGCCCATAGCTGTAATGGTTCATTGGATTGGCAATTAAGAACATGCCCTCATCCTCATCCCCTCGCCCACTGAACGCGGGCGAGGGGAGCACTGTTTTCGTGGTTCCCCCTCGCCTCGCGGGCGGGAGAGGGGGCTAGAGGGTGAGGGGATCAGGCGGTGGTTAATGCTATGAACCATTACAGCTCTGTTCTCTGTTCTTATTTCGCCCTTCCTCCTTCATTATTCATCCTTATCCTATGCTCTATGTTCTTCTTTTTGATTTCTGACTTCTGACTTCTGATTTGGCCTTCATCCCTCATAATTCATAATTCATAATTCCGCCTTTAGTCCTTTGACTGCTGACTTTTAATTATGGTACAATCGTGCCACAGGCGTTGACGGAGCCGAGTAGTTGGGCCAAATCCTGAACCAGCGAGCGTGCAAATGGTGTGAGGCACGTATCAGCAATCCCAACCAAAATCTCTCCTGAGCCGAACGCTGAACCCATTGGCAGTAAGCGAACCGGGTATCCCCCGTTATCGGGATGACGTTGTGATGGCAACGGCTTAAAGTGGGTAGCTCGTGCAAACGGCTATCAAGCAGGGTGGTACCGCGAGGTCTTTTCGATAACCTCGTCCCAGCAATGTGGGGCGGGGCTTTGTGTTTTTTAGTCAACGAGGAGTCAACAATGGCGTTTGCAGCAGTTGATCCCAAGGTGTCGTTTCCGACGCTTGAGGATGAGATCGCCGCTTGGTGGGAGGCTCATGGCATCGTCAAAAAGACGCTAGCCCATGGCGATGCTTCACGTCCGTTTGTCTTTTTTGAAGGGCCGCCAACTGCCAATGGTCGGCCTGGAATTCACCACGTTGAGGCTCGTTCGTCGAAAGATATTATGGTGCGCTTCAACCGCATGCTTGGCAAAAAGGTCATCGGCGCACGCGGTGGCTGGGATACTCACGGCCTACCAGTTGAACTCGAAGTTGAAAAGAAACTTGGTTTCGCGGGCAAACCAGACATCGAAAAATATGGCATCACTGAATTTAATGCTGCCTGCCGTCAATCAGTCTGGGATTACATCCAAGAATGGGAAAAGCTGACTCAGCGCATCGCCTTCTGGATCGATCTCGAAGATCCTTACATCACCTACGACAACAAGTATATCGAGTCGCTGTGGTGGATCTTCAAGCAATTGCACGAGCGCGAATTGCTGTATCGTGATTATAAAGTCACGATGCATTGCCCACGCTGTGGTACATCGCTCTCTGATCACGAAGTGGCTCAAGGCTACCAAGATAACACTGATGATCCGTCGGTTTGGATTCGCTTCAAGCATACGCCAAACAACCATGCCTTGGATTCCCAAGTGGCTGATGCAGCCTTTTTGGCTTGGACAACCACGCCGTGGACGTTGCCAGCCAACGCTGGTTTGGCGGTCAATCCTGAGGCAACCTATGTGCTGGCTGAGCACGAAGGCCAACGCTATATCGTTGCCGAAGCTTTGGTTGGCGCGGTTTTGGGCGAGGGTGCTACTACCGTCGCCAGCTTTACTGGTGCCGATTTGCAGGGCTTGCGCTATACGCCGCTCTTCGCTGGCGTTGGTGATAATGGCGCAGCGATCGATTTAAGCAGTGCCTATCGCGTTGTTGCCGATGAATTCGTTTCGTTGGAAGACGGCACGGGCATTGTGCACATCGCACCAGCCTATGGCGACTTGGAAATTGGCCGCAAGTATGGCTTGCCAACCTTGTTCTCGGTCGATTTGGCGGGCAAAGTGTTGAGTAGCTTTGAAAGCCTTGGCTTTGCTGGCTTGTTCTTCAAAGAGGCTGATTCCAAAATCACCCGTTATTTGAAAGAACAAGGCGCGTTGTTCAAATCTGGCCGCGTGCTGCACACCTATCCATTCTGTTGGCGCTGTAAAACGCCGTTGCTGTTCTATGCCAAGCAATCGTGGTACATCCGCACAACGGCCTTGAAGCAACAATTGATCGACAATAACAAAAAGATCAATTGGGTGCCTGAGCATATCCAAGCTGGGCGTTTTGGCAATTGGCTCGAAAATAACATTGACTGGGCGATCAGCCGCGAGCGCTATTGGGGCACGCCGCTGCCAGTTTGGGCCTGCGATACTTGCCAACATGTTGATGTGGTTGGCTCGTTGGCTGAGCTTGGCGAACGTTGGGGCCAAGATACCGCCAATCTGGATATGCACCGCCCATTCGTTGATGCGCCAACGTGGTCATGCCATGCTTGTGAAGCGGGCACGATGCAGCGCATCCCCGATGTAGCTGATTGTTGGTTTGATTCAGGCGCAATGCCCGTCGCTCAGTGGCATTATCCATTTGAAAATCAAGAACTGTTTGAGGTTGCTGGCCAAGCCGATTTCATCTCGGAAGCCATCGATCAAACCCGTGGTTGGTTCTATACCTTGCACGCGGTTTCGACCTTGCTGTTTGATCGCCCAGCCTACAAAAATGTGATCTGTTTGGGTCACTTGTTGGATGGCAAAGGCGATAAGATGTCCAAATCCAAGGGCAACATCGTTTCGCCATGGGAAGTGGTCGAGAAGTATGGCGCTGATGCGGTGCGCTGGTATATGTTTGCCGCAGGCCAGCCCTACAACCCACGCCGTTTCTCAGCCGATCTGGTCAGCGAATCGTTGCGCCAGTTCTTGTTGACCTTGTGGAATACCTATAGCTTTTTCACAACCTATGCCAATGTCGATGGCTGGACACCAGAAGTTGCCCAAGGCGATTTGGCAGCGATCGATCGCTGGGCCTTGGCGCGGCTCAACGGTTTGGTGCGCGATGTGCGCAACGATCTGACCAATTACGACATGAACACGCCCGCCAAGCGGCTCGAACAATTCGTTGACGAGCTTTCGAACTGGTATGTGCGGCGCAATCGGCGGCGCTTCTGGGGCAGCGAGATGAATGGCGATAAGCAAGCTGCCTATTCAACCTTATACACATGTTTGGTGACGATCAGCAAGCTGATGGCTCCCTTCACGCCATTTGTGGCCGAATCGCTGTATCAAAACTTGGTGCGCAGCTACGACCAAAACGCCGCTGAGAGCGTGCATATGGCCTTGTTCCCAGAAGCCGATTTGAGCTTGATTGATGATGAATTGATCCGCAAGACCGACCTGTTGCTCAAAGCCGTCAGTTTGGGCCGTGCCGCGCGCAAAAACGCTGGCATGCGCGTGCGCCAACCGCTGAGCGAAGTGCTGGTGCGTTTGCCACGCGGTGAGCAACTGGCTGAATTGAGCGCCGAACTCAGCGACGAACTGAACATCAAGGCGGTGCGCTGGCTGGGTGTTGGCGATGGCTTGGTCAGTTATCGCTTCAAACCCAACTTGCGCTCAGTAGGCAAGAAGTTTGGCAAGCTTGTGCCAGCCTTACGCGAAGTCTTGGCTGGCCTCAGCAGCGAACAAGCAGCCGATGCAGCGCATAAAGTTGAAACTGGCGCAAGCTTCGAGGTCGAGGTCGAAGGCCAAACCCTCACCTTGGCTGCCGACGATGTGCTGATGGAAGCTTCATCGCCAGAAGGCTACGCTGTGGCCGAAGGCGAAGGCTTGTTGGTGGCTTTGGTCACAACCTTGACCGACGAATTGCTACGCGAAGGCATCGCCCGAGAAATCGTGCGCAACCTCAACGATGCCCGCAAAGCAGCCGATTTGGCGATCACCGATAAGATCAACGCTACTTTAGGCAGCGAAGTCGATTTGGCAGCAGTTGTGGCTGAATATGCCGATTACATCAAGGCCGAAACCTTGTGCGAAAACCTGAGCGTTGGCGATGCCAGCGCCAACCAACACACCAGCACAATGGAGTTGGAACAAGGCAAACTGAGCCTTGGCATCAGCAAAGTCGCTTAATCGAAGCTCAATGCGGCGTATGCACTCACAGCATGCGCCGCATTGAACATTAATCATTCAAGGAACATTATGCTTTTACATATTATTTCGCCAGAAGAATGGCAACATGCCGTAGCTGCTGGCGAATATCGCCCAGCCTCGTTGGGCGACGAAGGCTTTATTCATTGTTCAACGCTTGAGCAAGTGTTAACTCCAGCCAATTCGTTTTATCGCGGCCAAGCTGGATTACAATTGTTGTGTATCGATCCTGCTTTGCTCCAAGCCAAATTGGTCTACGAAGATTGCTACGAAACGGGCATGCAATTTCCGCATATTTACGGCCCGCTCAACCTCGATGCTGTCGTGAAAATCGTCGATTTTCCAGTCAAGCCCGATGGTACGTTTGATCAGCCGCAGCTGGATTAAATCGAGGGGCTAGTTGTCAGGGGCCAGGAATCGGGAATTTAACGCAGAGGTGCAGAGAACCGAAGGATGAAGGATGAAGGATGAGGGATGAAGGCTATTGGCTCTTGGCTATCGGAACATGCTTCGTGGAATTCGTGGCAAAAATGCCCTTCGTGTTCTTCGCGTCCTTCGTGGTTCCCATTCTTCGTGCTCTTCGTGGTTCAAATCCCGCTACAATAGCCGAAGCACTCTGCTAGTGAAGGAATACCTATGAAGAAGCTTTTGAGTGGCATGCTTTTAGCGGGAATCATCGTTGGCTGTGGTGGCCAAGCAACGCCAACCAGCGTTCCTGCGCCGGCAACCAGCCAAGCCTCGCCTACAACGCAAGCCCTGAATCCAACCGCAACGACCGAAATTACGCCTAGTGTTGTTGCCAACCAAACTACACCAACTCCATTGCCAAGCAAACCAACTGCACCGATCTTCACTGCCGATGATGAGCGTTGGGCTGGCCGTTCAATTTATTTTATTATGACCGATCGCTTTGCCAATGGCGACCCCAGCAACGACAATGCTGATGGTTTTGCTTCTGATCGTAACGACCCTCGGCGTTGGCATGGCGGCGATTTTCGCGGCATTATCCAACGCCTCGATTACATCAAAGGCATGGGCTTTGGCGCCATTTGGATCACGCCAGTCAGCAAGCAAAATTCAATCAATGCCTACCATGGCTACTGGCAGTACGACCCCTATCAAATCGACCCGCATTTTGGCACGCTTGAAGAATTGCGTGAGCTGGTGAGCGAAGCCCACAAACGCGATATGTTGGTGATGCTCGACGTTGTGCCAAACCACATGGGCGATTTCTTGCCCGGCTCGAAGGCTGCTCCACCGTTCGACGACCCGACGTGGTATCACAACAAGGGCAACATTCAAAATTATGGCAATCAACAAGAAGTCGAAGATGGCGATTTGCTGGGGCTTGATGATTTAGATCAGGATAATCCCGCAACCCGTGCTGAATTGCTCAAATGGATTGCGTGGCTCAAAAGCGAAACTGGGCTTGATGGCATGCGGGTCGATACCGCCAAACATCTGCCCAAAGATTTTCTGCGCGAGTTTGATCAAGCGGCGAACACCTTCTCGCTGGCCGAAGTATTTAGCAGCGATGCTGGCTATGTTGCGCCCTACAGCGAATATAACGATGCAATTTTGGATTATCCATTGCACAGCGCCTTCAAAGAAAGCTTGGTTGGCGGGCGTACCCTGCTGGTGATTCAGCGCGTGCTCGAAAATGCCGATGCAACCTATCGCAATGTCCATGTTAATGGCACATTTTTGGATAACCACGATAACGAGCGCTTCTTATGCGTGGCAACTGGCGGCCCCGACGACCAAAAAGCCACCCAATTGCAACAAGCGTTGGCGGTGCTTTATAGTTTGCGTGGCATTCCAATAGTCTATTATGGCACTGAGCAAGAGCTGAGCGGCTGCAAAGATCCCTTCAACCGTGAAGATGCCTTTGAATTGGATTCAACCGCTACGCCGTTGTATCAATGGATTAGCCAGCTCAACCAGCTGCGTCAAGCCCACCCAGCCTTGCAACGCGGCAGCCTCGAAAGCCGCTCCAAGGCTGATGATGGCTGGGCCTTCCAACGCACTGCTGGCAACGATACCGTGGTGGTGTGTATTAACAACACATGGAAACCGCTTGAAGTGGCGGTAACGGGCCTAACTGAGATTGCCGATGGCGAGGTCTTGACCGATGCGCTTGGCGGCGGTGAGCTGAGCGTCAAGGGTGGTGCAATGAACTGCGCCTTGCAGCCCAAACAAGTTATGATCTACACCCGCTAAATTGAAACATTAATGCAAAAAAGAGCCAAGCTCGCTTGGCTCTTTTTGATCTAGAGAATATTATCGAAGTTTTCGCTACTAATTTTTATGGCTCAAGATTGACGAAATCGAAGAAGAAGCGTGAGCCGGTCGATAATGGATTGTGGGCAGCCATCGTGCGGAATTCATACTTGCCGGTGCCTGGACCCCAGTAGAATTCAACTGCACAATTTTTTTGCAGGGTTGGTGAATAGGTATCGATAATGCCCAATAATTGGCCTTCGTAGAACACGCTGACTTTACCGCCATCAGGCCGCATCACATAGCCCATTGCAAAGCTATAGGGGCTATTAACAACCGTGTACGAAACCGTATAGCCGCCGCCCATGGACACATGCTGCGTGCCGTTATAAGCATTGGTCAACGGATGGCCCGATTCAGAGCGCCAAACCCCCGTGTATTTGATTGATGGATCGGTGTTGTCAATCATATAATCAGGGCTAAAATTAAGTGAATGTGAATTACAATCAATATTCATATACGGAATATCATTGGTCTCTGCTTTGGTAGTTGCTGGAGCAATTAAACTTGGTGCGATGATTGTAGCTGCCAGCAGCAACGAAGTGAATATCTTACGCATCAAAAAGCCTTCCTACACACTACTAAATTCTCTAGACAGGTAGGTACTTTAATCGAGATTGCTGCATATTTCAAGCCCCAATATATGATAATTTGCTGATAAAGTATAAAAAATACTTAACATAATTATTTTTTGATGTTTATAGCGACTCAATTTCGCCACGTAAACGGGCAAGTGCTTGCTCAACACTGGCTAATTCGTTGCGTGCTTGTTGCAGCTGCTCATTTTGATATTTAACAAAACGTGTGTAAGGTGCAACCGTTTCAGTCACTCGTTCGATTGATTGATCGATTTCTGCATACACTTGTTTGCTCAACGAACGCACAATTTTATCGCGCAACTCGCTGACTTTTTTGTGAAACTCACGCTTGGCTTGGGCACGCTTGGCCGGAATCAAATAGGCTCCGCCTGCGACAGCCAACACGCTGAGGCTGATGCCGGTAAAATCGAGCAACGCGCCATGGGCCAAAATCACAAACAAGGCCCCAAAACCAACCGCGCCGACCCCAGTTAAGGCAGTTGTGGCAATCGTGCCTTGCAAATCCATGGCTAATTGTTTGGCTTCTGCATCGCGATTGTAGCTTTGCACAATTTGGTTGGTGCTACGGCCAACTGAATCGATCAACGATTGGCGATTGTAATTGAAATTTTGGCCAACATTGCCAACCATCTCGCTATTGTGGCGCGAAAGTTGGCGACGGTCGATATAGGCATTTACATCTTGCCAAAGCTTGAGATTACGTTCAATCAGCCAATCGATAATTTGCTGGGTGATGCGATCGGTGTCAGCGTCGAGGTCGCCGACCACTTGGTCGCGAAAGCGTTGCTCAAGCAGATCTTTTTTTATCAAATCGCGGGCGCGGCCAATCCGAATTTGCTCATCGAAAAAGGTATGGCCGCGTTGCTCAAACTCATGGATGAGATTTTCGAGCTGAGCAATCCGCGGCGTGAAATCACGCTGCATATCAGCTTTATAGACCTGAATTTGGCCCTCGATATTGTTAATGGCCTTAATATCGTCGCTCAGGGTTTGCAAGCGCTCATCGGAGGCAGTGCGATAGGTGGTGGCCAGTTTTTGGCCAACGCCCAAGGGATTGAGCAATTTGAGCCGCACGCGTTCGCCTTCATCAAGCGTGCGCAACAAATATTCTTCCATGGCGTTGAAGCCACTTTCGGCCCACAATTTGGGATCGTCGTTTTCGCGGGCGCGCAAAGCAGAGCGGGCCGAAACTGCAAAAATCATGGGCGTGCTGCCAAGCAATGTGGTGGCATTGCTACGCACAAATTCCAGCACCTCGCTGCGGCCTTTTTCATCGAGAATATCAATTTTATTGACAACCAAGATGATTTTCTTGCCCCATTCGCGGATATGCTCAAGGAACGTGCGTTCACTCTCGGTAAATGGCCGATCTGCCGAGGTGATAAACAACACCAAATCCGAGCGCGGCACAAAGCGCTTGGTCAGCTCCTCGTGGCGGCGAATAATTGCATTTGTGCCTGGCGTGTCAACGATATTTAAATCGCCGAGCAAGGGCGCAGGATGGGTGCGCAACAAGAGAAAATCTTCGAGCAATTGCGAATCGGGCTGCTCGCCAAAGCGCAAAATATTGATCCGGTCGGTGGTTGGGGTCACACCTTCGGGCAAAACCCGATCGCCAAGCAAGGCATTGATAAAGCTCGATTTGCCAGCGTTGAACTCGCCAGCGACCACAATTAAAAAGAGTTCAGCCAATTGCTCGGTGGCCTCGCGCAAGCGCGCAGCATCGGCGGCGGTCACATCGGCCCCAAATTGCTCCAAAGCGTGATGCAAACGATCAAATAAGCTTTGTTCGGTCGCCCGAAGCTCAGCTTCACGTTCGCCAAGAATTGATTGAGCGCCAACATGGGCCATGGCTGTGTCCTTATCTCTATGAGCAGCGTGCTACTCAATCTGACTCTGATTGCGTGCTCGAAGTTGCACAAACGAGCAGTATCAAGGGTTAATCATAACTCGTGCCATAAAATGTTTCCTCACCTTCAGATCCCCTCACCCCAACCCCTCTCCCGTCCAACGGGAGAGGGGCTTTGCGTTGGGTGAATGACTGGTGCTGGAAGGTGCTCCCCCTCGCCCGCGTTCAGTGGGAGAGGGGGTTGGGGGGTGAGGGCTTTGGCGTTAATCTAAACTCAACTTATAGCCAAAACCGCGCACGGTGAGCACAAAGCGTGGCGCAGATGGATCGATCTCGATCCGCTGGCGCAAGCGATAGATCAAGGCATCGATGGCGTTATAATCGTAGACCTCATAATCCCACACGCCGATAGCAATTTGCTCTTTGCTGACAACTTCGCCACGGCGGTTGTACAGCAATTCGAGCAATTGAAACTCCTTGGCGGTGAGCTGTGGATCAAGCCGTTTGCCACGAACATAGACCTCTTTGGCAGCGCTATCAACGTGCAATTCAGCCTGATCCTGGCTCGCGATTCGATGCATGACGACTGGGGGCGGCGTGCCCTTCATCGTGGCTTCGGGATCGCGGAAAATGATCACCGTATCGGCGACCCACACTTCGTCGTTATTGCGTAATGGCGCGAGGCCATTGACCTTTACGCCATTTAAATAGGTTCCGTTGGTGCTATCGAGATCGCGAATATAACAGCCGGCTTCATCGCGTTCTAAGCGGGCGTGACGGCGCGAGGCTAAACGATGATCGATGACAATATCGTTGGCTACATCGCGCCCAATGGTGAGAATTGTTTGTTCCCACGGCATGAGCCGAGGTGGGACATCTTGGTTTTTAATTGTCAGCGATGGCACTGGCTGATCGTTCATAAAAATTCCTCCTCAAACACACGATGCATGGAGAGGCGTGGTATGGTATGCTAGAGTCTTAGTCAGAGACAAAGCAAAAGGGCTATGATAGAATGTGACGCGATTCTAACATAGGGCTTCTGAATGCGCTAGAGGCGCAAGGAGCGGGCGTTTGACTTCTTGGAATGGTCGCCAATTTGGCAAGTATATTTTACACAACGAAGTTGGGCGAGGTGGCATGGCCCGCGTTTTTCGGGCAACAGATACCACCTTGCAACGCACGGTTGCGTTAAAAATTCTTGCGCCCCAGCTTGCGAGTGATCCCGAATCGAGCCAGCGCTTTGAGCGCGAGGCGATTACGGCGGGCAATCTGCATCATCCCAGTATCGTCACGATTTTCGATGTTGGCGAGGCTGAAGGCTTGCCCTACATCGCCATGGAATATATTGCTGGCCGTTCGCTGCAAGCTGTGATCGATGAACAAGGTGCGCTGGGTCTTGGCTATGCCGTAGCATTGTTGATGCCAGTGGCCGAAGCGCTGGATTATGCCCATTCGCAGCAGGCAGTTCATCGCGATGTCAAACCCCACAATATTTTGCTGAATGCTGATGGTCGGGTTTTGTTGACCGACTTCGGCATTGCTCAAGCTCCTGTTGTCAATGAAAAGCGTCTAACCCGCGCCGGCATGTTTATGGGCACGCCAGAATATATCGCGCCCGAGCAAGCTTCGGCGCAGTTGGTTGATGGCCGCTCCGATTTATACTCCTTAGGGATTGTGGCCTTTGAAGTGATCACTGGCCAAGTTCCCTTTACTGGAACGGTTCCAGAGTTGCTGGTTGCTCACACCTACACGCCGCCACCAGCGATAACCAGCCTTGTGCCTGGCTTGCCAGCAGCCTTTGATAAAGTTTTTGAACGAGCGTTGGCCAAACAACCAAGCGAGCGTCCACCCTCGGCAGTCGCGTTTATCGATGCCTTGCGCACGCTCTCCAGCAGGGTTGGAATTACAATTCCAAGCAAGGACGAATTAAAGGGCTTGGCGGTTCCAGCTGGCTCGTCGGCTGGCAAAGCCACGGTGGCGATCAATGCGCTGCCTGCGTTGCAACGCCAAAGCGACCCCAGCGCTCAAACCGATGTTGGGGCGATTCAGCCGCAAGCGCGTCCAGCCACGCCCGTGCCGCAACCAGTGCCACGCCCAAGTAATCCCAACCCAACTGCCCGGGTTGCGCCAAGCGCTCAGCCACGGCCCCAAGCGCAGCAGCAAGCGGCTCAAACTCAATCGCGACCAAGGCCCCAAGCAGCAAGTAATAGCAATAGCAATGCTGCGCGGCCTCGCATGCGCACACGACCAGTCTTGCGCACGGCCACAACCAGCGATCCTTTAAAAGTGATTTATCCGGTTGCGATCATTATAACCCTTGCTGTTTTGGGCATTGTTTTTTGGCAGCGCATGGGCCAAGGCACGCGCGGCTTGGTTTCGCTGCCAACCGCAACCCAAACCAGCAGCTTATCAGGGCCGTTTGTGCCCGAATCGACGCGGATTCCGACGGCGATTCCAACTAACACGCCTGAACCAACCCCAACCGATGCGCCAACCGAGCAGCCCAGTGCCACGCCTGAGCCAAGTGCGACCGTGCCTAGCCCAATCCCAACCAGAACGCGGATTCCAACCCGAACAGTGCCGCCAACCCGAACTACCGCGCCAACCACGGTTGTGCCATCGGCTACGCCAGTGGTGCCAACGGATGTGCCTGCTACGCCAACGGATGTGCCACCACCAACCCCAACCAATGGCCCAACTGAGCAGCCAACCCAAGATCTACCAACCGTGACCAATACCGGAGTTGAGCCGACGGTCGTGTATCCTTTGCCACGGCCTGAGCCGTCGCCGATCTCCTGAGGCTCAGCGGTGAGTTTGCGCGATTTGCCAGCGGTGCATCGGCTGCTTGGTTTGCTTGCAGAAGGCTTTCCCAATGTGCCTGCCCAATGGTTACTTGATGCAGCCCGAGCCAGCCTTGAGCATGCCCGTCAAGCGCTGCGGGCTGGCAATCCCCAGCAATCAATCGCCCAGATTGTGGCTCATGCTGAGCATTTAATTCGCCAACGCCAACAGCTGCCATTGCGCCATGTTATCAACGCGACTGGCGTACTGATCCACACCAATCTTGGGCGTGCGCCACTGAGTGCTGCCGCGCAACAAGCAATCATCAGCGCCAGCGCTGGCTATAGCAATCTCGAATACGATATTGATCAAGGCGAACGTGGCTCGCGTAATAGCTTGTTGGAGCCGCAACTGCAACGTTTGACAAGAGCTGAAGCAGGCTTGGTGGTCAATAATGCGGCGGCGGCGATGTTGCTGTGCTTGAGTTGCTTTGCCCAAGGCCGCGAGGTGATCGTCAGTCGCGGCCATGCGGTGGAAATTGGCGGCGGTTTTCGGATTCCCGATATTTTGCGCCAAAGTGGCTGCACTTTAGTTGATGTTGGCACGACCAATCGTAGCTATTTGGCCGATTATACAGCGGCGATTGGCGCGCAAACGGCGGCGCTACTGCATGTGCATGCTTCGAATTTTCAAGTGCTGGGTTTTACCCACGAGCCAAGCGTCGCCGAATTGGCCCAAGCCGCCCATGAGCACCAGAAACTCTTGATTTGCGATCTTGGCAGTGGCGCGTTATTAGATACGACAAGCTTTGGCTTGGCTGCTGAGCCAACCGTGCAACAACTGATTAACGATCAAGCAGATTTGGTGGTGTTTAGTGGCGATAAATTGCTTGGCGGCCCGCAAGCAGGCCTCATTGTGGGCAAACGTAGCCTGATCGATCAATTGCGCAAACATCCCTTGCTGCGAGCGCTGCGAGTTGATAAATTGACAATTGCTGCTTTGAGCGCAACCCTCATGGCCTATGAAACTCAACGTGCTGCCAGCGAGATTCCAATTTGGCGTATGCTTGGCTGTTCGCTTGCTGAGCTTGAGCAGCGCGCAAGCCCGCTGCTGGCCGCCTATCCTGCTGCCCAAGTTGTGGCAACTCATGCTACCATTGGCGGAGGTTCGCTGCCTGGCTCAAGTTTGCCAAGCCTAGGGCTTGCCCTTGATGGTGTGGCTGAAACTTTGAGCGCCCAACTTCGTGCCAACGACCCACCCATTGTTGGCCGAATCCATGCGCAGCGCCTAATCCTTGATCTGCGGACTGTGCTACCAGAGCAGGATGCAGTGATCGTGGCGGCGTTAGCAGCCCTCAATTCAGCCTAACTCGTCATAGAGAGGGACGCAATCGATGACTTCTGATCAAGCGGCAGCGTTGTTAGAGACAGCGGTGGCGGCGTTATATGCTGGCGACCGGCGCAGTGCGCGCATTTATCTGACCCAAGTTTTAGCGCTCGAACCCTATCACGAGCATGCCTTGCTCTGGTTGAGTGGCGCGGTGGAGCTGCCAGAGCAGCAAATTGCCTGCTTGGAGCGGGTTTTAGCGATCAATCCCTATAATCATGCGGCAATTCGCGGTTTGGCTCAGTTGCGGGGTAGCGTTGTTACGCCAGTGGTTGCCGAGCCAGAGCTAGCGCCGTGGAACCCGCCGGAGCCGTTGAGTTTAAGCCAACTAGCCGAGTTGCCAGTTTCGTGTTATGCCTGCGATGCCCAATTGTATGCCAGCGCTACCTTTTGTTGGCGTTGCCATGTGGCGGTGCGCTGTTGTGCCAACTGTATTTTTCGACCCTACACCGAGTGCAAAGTGGAGCAAGCAATTCAATCGGAGCAAAGCCCAAATTGCTGCCCATGGTGGCGGCCAATTTAAAGCATGGCTTTTGACTTCTCTGGTTCATAATGCTAGCATGGCGGCTATCTGAAATGATTGTTTATAGCAGCAATGAGGCAGAATGCGATTATCAACCAAAGGTGAATATGGCGTGCGAGCATTATTCGATTTGGCTCAACACTATGGCGAGGGCTTGGTGCAAAGCCACGATATTGCTGAACGCCAAGCAATCTCCGAAAATTATCTCAATCAATTGTTAATCGCATTGCGCAAGGCTGGCCTGATTACCAGTGTGCGTGGCCCGCAAGGTGGTCATCAATTGGCCCGCCCACCTCAAGCGATTAGCTTGCTTGATGCCATTTTGGTGTTGGAAGGGCCATTGTTGCCAACCCCCGAAGGTGCCAGCCTCGATACCTTCGATGCAGGTTTGTTGGGCGAAGTTTGGGGCGAATTACGCGCCGTGATCGAAACGCATCTTAGCGAAATGACGATTGCTGATCTCTGCCAACGCAAACACCAGCAACTCGATTCACCGATGTATTATATTTAGGGATCAGGGGCTAGGGTTTAGGGGTCAGGATGGACGCTGCGTTGTTAAGTGCTCTTTTTTAATATTCTTCTCCCTGATCCCTAGCAGCTGAACCCTGACCCCTCTTGCTATAGTTTTAGGGAGCGTTCATGGCTTCGCCAACATTTGAACAAGTGCAAGCATGGGCTGCGGCTGGCTACACCCAATGTGCAGTCTACCGTGAGTTAGTCGCCGATTTGGAAACGCCAGTTTCGGCCTATTTGAAGGTTGCTCAGGGCCACTATAGTTTCTTGCTTGAAAGTGTTGAGGGTGGCGAGCAAATTGGCCGCTATTCGTTTATTGGCTGCGAGCCGCATTTAATTATTCGCGGCCTTGGCCAGCAAAGTATCATCGAAACTGCCAACGGCGAGCGCACCAGCTACGACGATCTGACGACGCTTGATCAATTAGAGCGCTTGGTGGTTGGCTCGCAAAAGGCAAATCCCGCGCCTCAGCCAGATTTGCCGCGCTTTACTGGCGGGGCGGTTGGTTTTTTGGGCTATGAAACGGTGCGTACCTTTGAACGTTTGCCCGCGCCAACCCTGCGCCCTTTGCAAATTCCCGATGGCGTGTGGATGGTGGTCAAAACGGTTTTGGCTTTTGACCATGTGCGCCACACAATCAAAATTATGAGCACACTGGTGTTCGATCCGGCCCATGATTTGGCAACCCAATTTGCCGAAGCTAACGCCGCCATCGAAGCCATGACCAAGAAATTGGTACGCCCATTGGCTCCCGAAGTGTATAGCTCAAGCGCCGCCTCGCCAAGCTTGCCTGAACTCAACGAAGCATTGCAATCCAATCAATCGTTTGGTGAATTTAGCGCAGCAATTGAAAAGGCCCGCGAATATATTCGGGCTGGCGATATTTTTCAAGTGGTGTTATCGCAGCGCTTTCAGCGCGAAACCGATGCTGAGCCATTCGCGGTCTATCGCGCCTTGCGCACGGTCAATCCATCGCCATACATGTTCTTTTTGAATGTGCCTGATGCGGCGATTATTGGCGCTTCGCCCGAAATGTTGGTGCGGGTTGAAGATGGCATTATTGAAACCCACCCGATTGCGGGCACCCGTCGCCGTGGCCGCGATGCAGATGACGAAGCGCGCATGCAGGCCGAATTGTTGGCCGACGAAAAAGAGCGCGCCGAACACTTGATGTTGGTTGATCTTGGGCGCAACGATGTGGGGCGGGTTTCGTTGCCTGGCAGTGTGCATGTGCCCAAGTTTATGCAAATTGAAAAATATTCGCATGTGATGCACTTGGTTTCGGTGGTTAAAGGCACGCTCGATACAGCACGCTACTCGCCGTTGCACGCCTTGCGGGCTTGTTTCCCTGCTGGCACGTTGACCGGCGCGCCCAAAGTGCGGGCCATGGAAATTATCGCTGAGCTAGAGCCAAGCCAACGCGGGCCGTATGGCGGTTGTGTTGGCTACGTTTCGTTTGGCGGTTTATCTCTTGACACAGCGATTACTATTCGCACAATGGTGATTAAAGATGGCGTGGCCTATATGCAGGCTGGCGCTGGCATTGTCGCCGATAGCGATGTTAAATTAGAAGATCTCGAAACGCGCAACAAAGCCGGTTCACTCATCCGCGCCTTGCACGTTGCCGAAATGTTGGAGTTGTAAACGAGGGATTAGGGGCTAGGGGCCAGGGATCAGAAAGCGTGCATTATTGGCCTGGATTCTGATACCGTTGCATCCTGAACCCTAGAGCCTGACTCCTGATCCCTCGCAGATTATGGACGCATACCTTGATATTGAAACAACATGGCAACGCACGATTAGCGTAATTGGCATTTACTTGCCGCAGCGGGGCACGATTCAGTTGGTGGGCGCTGGGGTTAGTGATGTTAATTTGTATGCGGCGTTGGCAGGGGTCGAGACGATCTTTACCTTTAATGGGGCAAGCTTTGATTTGCCAATTATTTACAAGGCCTTGGGCGCAGATTTGAAACGCGAGTTTGTGCATTGCGACCTGTTGCGCGAATGTCGTCGCCAGAATTTGCGCGGTGGCCTGAAAATTGTTGAACAAAAAATCGGGATTGCGCGTTCTACTCATGGGCTTGATGGCCGCGATGCCTTGCGGTTGTGGCAAGCCTATGAAAGCTATAACGATCAAGCAGCGTTAGATTTACTCTTACGCTACAATCGCGACGATATTATTAACTTGCCACGCTTGCGTTGTTATTTACATAAAGTTCAAGAGCCTGATTTGCACCCGCATGTTACGATTTGGCATGCGTCTGAGCAGTCGTTGCTGTCGCCATTGAGCGACGAGGAGCAGTAGTGGGGCGATGAGCGAACAACCACGAATTCTCAATAATCGCTATCAATTAGAGCGAAAATTAGGCCAAGGCGGCATGGCAACGGTGTATCTTGGGCGCGATTTGCGGCTTAAGCGACCAGTTGCGATTAAAGTGTTACACGGCCAATATGCCAGTGACGAACAATTTTTGCGCCGCTTTAAGCACGAAGCCGATGCCGCCGCCCAATTGAATCATCCCAATATTGTGCGGGTTTATGATATTGAAGCCGAGGGCGATTTTCATTACATTGTGATGGAATACGTCGAAGGCACTGACCTTAAAGAGATTATTGAGCTGCAAGCGCCGTTGCCTGTGCCGCGCACGCTGGCGATTGTGCGCCAAATTGCCGAAGCCTTGCAGGCTGCTCACGACAGCGGCTTGGTGCACCGCGATGTTAAACCGCAAAACGTGCTGATCGATTCCAACGATTATGCACGCTTGAGTGATTTTGGCATCGCCAAAAGCAAGCAATCATCTGCATTAACCGACCCAGGCACGACCTTTGGCACTGCCGATTATTTGGCTCCCGAACAGGCGCAGGGCTTGGGTGCAACCCCGCTTTCCGATGTCTATGCCTTGGGCGTGTTGACCTATGAGATGTTAACTGGGCGTTTGCCGTTCAGTGGCGATTCGCCATTGGCAGTAGCCTTGCAGCATATTCAAGCAACACCGCCAGCCTTGCGCAACTACAATCCTTCGATTCCGCCCCAGCTTGAGGCGATTGTGCTCCAAGCAATGGCCAAAGATCCTGCCCAGCGGCCTCAATCGGCGCGGGCGTTTGCCGAATTGTTGCGGCTCTATCGCGAGCGCGGCAACCAAGCAACCATGGCCGTGCCGTCGGCGAATGTAGGGCGTGTGCCTACTGCCCAAGAGCCTGCCGACGTGCGCCCACCACGCCAACAACCAGCGCCGCAAGCGCGGCCCCGCCAAAACTATGCCCCGCCATTGGCTGCTCAACAGCCAGTGCCGATGAATCCAAGCAGCGAAAAACGCCAATCATCTGGCTGTGGCTTGTGGGTTGTGGCAATTTTATTGTTGGTCGGGATTGGTGCGTTGGTCTACGTATTAATGTTTACCGATGTGATGGACTCGATAACCCAAGCCTTTGGTGGTAAACAAGCGACCCAAGTTGTGCCAACCGACGAGCCAACGCCCGCCCCAGAAATGGTCGAAGTGCCACCATTGGTCGGTAAAAGCGAGAGCGAAGTGCTTGAGTTGCTCAAATCACTTGAACTTGGTGAGCAACGCAAAGCGCCACGCAACGATCTTGCGCCTGCTGCAACCGTGATTGAGCAAGATATTGCGCCTGGAACCAAAGTTGCCAAAGGTACAGTTATTCCGTTTACTTTGAGTTTAGGCCCCGCTCAAGTCGAAATTGACGATGTGACGCGCCAACAATTTGAGGTTGCTTCGGATACGCTGACCCGTGCTGGCTTTAAGGTGATCCGCAAAGATGCGCCGAATCAGACAATTCCTGCGGGCTTTGTCTTGAGCCAAAATCCCCCAGCGGGGCTGAAATTGGCCCAAGGCAGCGAGATCGAATTGGTCGTCAGTATTGGCGATATGGTGACGTTTCCCAATATCATTGGGATTAAACGAGCCGATGCTGAGGCGATTTTGGCTGGACGCAGCGATTTACGCTTGGATATTGTCGACGAGCAAGGCCCAGATCTGATTCCGAATTTCGATAGTGTGGAGCCAAATACGGTGGTTAGTGCAACCGCCAATGGTCAGCCAGTTGAAAATGGCAATTTTATTCCCCGGAATAGCGTGATTGTGATTGGGGTGCGCCGTCCATAGCACATTTATCAGTAGTTGCGGCCGTCTACGCTACGCCAAAGGAGAATTCCTATGAGTCTTGAACGATTAGCAGCTTTCGAGCGCCTTGCCAACAACGAGCGTTTGACCGACAACTTGACTGATACAACTGCCAAGGCGCTGTTGCGCTGGGCTGAGCAACAACTTCAGGCTGGAGTCGCCGAAGATGAAGTGCTGCAAGCAGCGCACCAAGCCAATCGCGATGATCTTGTTGATGTGACTGGAGTGTTGGCGGCGGCGAATGCTGCGTTAAATAAAGCGCATACGGCAGTAGTTGCTCACACGACTCCCGCGCCTGATCCTGCTGCCCAAGCTGGTCAGGCCGCTGCCAACGCCTTAAATCAATCGGCAGCAACCATCGCCAGCCAAATGGGCAAACTTGGCCAAAGCGTGCTGGCGAGCGCTGGCCAAGCTGCTAGCAACCAAAGCACCATTACTAGCAAACTTAATCGCATTGGCGCAACCTTGGGAGCGAATGCCCGCCCCCGTTCACATCGGATCAAGCGTCGGCGTGGCTGGCGAGGTTGAGAACATAGAGCAAAGAGCATAGAACATAAATGTACTGGTTGATTGGTAACAACCAACAGCATCCCCTCACCCCCAGCCCCTCTCCCACTGAACGCGGGCGAGGGGAGCTATAATGATATGGTGGTGTTGCCCCCTTGCCTCGTGGGCGGGAGAGGGGGCAAGGGGGTGAGGGGAGCGCTAGGCGATTGAACTACACAGCTGTGCTCCAGATCCCCAATCCCCAACGACCGATCCCCGATCTCTACTGAAAGGCTGATCTATGGCGCGTAGCAAATCAACGACGAAGCTCAAGCCTTGGCAAATTATCCTGATTCTGCTGATTGCGGGATTGGTGTATTGCTATCAAGAGGGCTATTTTGATCGCTGGCTTGGGCGCACCAGCGATCAGCCGACCAGCGTGGCCCAGCCAACCTTGCCCGCCAATCAGCCTGATGCCAATGCTGTGGCAGCGGCGATTGACCCGAATAAAGCTTCTGTGGCTCAAGGCGCGTGGTATCAAGTTTTCTTCACCCGCCCAAGCTACCCCGAAAAAGCTGCTGGGCGCAAAGGGGGGGTTGATGCAGGCATCATTGCCGACATTGATGCTGCCAAAAGCACAATTTATATTGCTTCATTCGATTTTGATTTGGATTTGATGACCGATGCGTTGATTCGAGCCAAAAAACGCAAGGTAAAAGTGCAATTAGTCGTTGATGACGAAAACTTGGCGGCTCCAGAAGTTGCTGAAACCACAGGCCGTTTGGAAGCTGCCAGAATTCCAATTACCTGGGATGAACGCTCAGCCTTTATGCACAATAAAATCGTTGTGATCGATGATGCGATTGTCTGGACTGGCTCGATGAATTTAGTTGTGAACGATGTCTATCGCAATAACAATAATATGCTTCGTTCGCGAGTTCCAGAATTGGTTGCGAATTATCGCCAACGTTTTCTTGATTTGTTTGCAGGCAAAATGGGCGGCAAAGCACCCAAAAATACCCCCAATCCAGTGATTAAACTTGCTGGTGGCGTGCAAATTGAAACCTATTTCTCGCCAGTTGATAAACCACGCGCCAAAATCGTCAACTACATCAAAAACGCCAAGCAATCGGTTAATGTGCTGGCTTTTTCGTTTACCGACGACGATACCGCCCAAGCCTTGATCGATCGCCATAAAGCAGGCGTAGAAGTTCAAGTGGTGATGGAAGCGCGGAATGCTGATGGCACTGGCTCGGAATTTGGCATTTTGGAAAAAGCTGGCATTCCAATTTTTCGCGATGCGAATTGTTATATTTTACATAATAAAACAATGGTAATTGATGAAAAAATTGTGATTACCGGCTCGTATAATTTTACTGCTGCTGCTGAAAATAATAACGACGAAAATTTATTGATTATCACTGATCCTGATTTGGCGCGGCATTATATGGCTGAATTCGATCGGTTGTATGCCCAAGCCAAAAATCCTGCTGGTTGTGGCCGTTAGCGAGTATTCATGCGGATTTTACAAGTTATTCAGCGCTATTACCCATACATTGGTGGTTCGGAGCAGGTTTGCCAAGTGATTGCTGAACGCTTGGCTGCCGAAGGCCATACGGTCGATGTTTGGACGAGCAACGCCTGGGATCTTGACCATTTTTGGGCCAAGGGTCGGCGCACCATCGATCAGCCCAACGAGCAGCATAATGGCGTAGCGATTCGACGCTTTCCAGTGGTTCGTGCGCCTGGCCCAGCTTTGGTCTACCCAATTTTGCGCCGCGCAATGTTGGAATTGGGCCGCGTGCCAGCAACCAGCAAGCTGTTGATGGCGCTCAGCCAAATCACCCCCCGCTTGCCAGCCTTCAATCGTGCGCTCCACCAACAGCTCGATCAATTCGATTTGGTGCATGCTGCTAATATTACCTTGGATTTTATGCTGATTCCGGCCTTGAAATATGCCAAACAAGCCAAGGTACCGTTTGTGCTTTCGCCCTATGTGCATTTGGGCGTGCCAGGCGATCGCTCGTTAGTGCGCTATTATACAATGCCGCATCACATTAAATTGATGCAACAAGCAGATCGGGTGATTGTGCAAACGCCGCTCGAAGCCGATTATTTGGACGATTGCGGGATTGCGCGATCAACGATGCGTTGCATTGGCGTGGGGGTTGAGCCAAGCGAATTAGCTGGCGGCGATGCTGAGCGTTTTCGCCAAGAAACTGGCATTCAACAGCCATTTGTGTTGTATATCGGCACGTTGGCCAAAGAAAAAGGCGCATTTGACCTTATTCGCGCGATGGAGCAGCTTTGGGCAAGTGGCCGCGCCGAGCATTTGGTGATGGTTGGTACACCGATGGCCCACTTCGAGCAGCTTTGGGAGACGCTCGACCCTGCCAGCAAGCAACGGATTCATGTCTTTGCTCGTGCGCCGCAAGAACGCAAACGTGATGCCTTGGCGGCGGCAAGCCTGTTTGCCATGCCATCGCGCACCGATTCGTTTGGCATTGTCTACCTTGAGGCGTGGTTGTATCGCTTGCCCGTGATTGGGGCACGGGCTGGCGGGGTGCCGGCGGTGATTCGCGATGGTGAAACAGGCTTATTGGTCGATTATGGCAATGTTGCTCAATTAACCAGCAGCTTAACCAAACTCCTGACCGAGCCAGGCTTAGCGCAGCAGCTTGGCCAACGCGGCTATGCGCAAACCCTAGCCGAGCTAACGTGGGAGCATAAATATACCCAAATTCGGGCAGTCTACGAAGAATTGATTTAGAACAGAGAGCATAGAAATTGGGGTTCGGGGGCTGGGGGCTGGGGATCGGGGTTTAACGCAGAGGCGCAGAGAATCACCAGATAAGGGAAGAAGATAGTTTTAACCACGAAGAGCACGAATGTTGAGTTTGTTGGAAACTTAGAATGTATTTAATTTCAGAAAACTGCTTAACGGAATCTTAGTGATCTTCGCGGTTGCATCCTTCGTGGCTTTTGTGAAGCAAACTGATCCCCGATTCCCGACAACCGATCCCTAAAAACAGAAAGGCCTATCAATGGAACATACAACGGCAACCTTTACTGGCGTTCACAACACCACAATTTTTTATCAAACATGGCGGCCAGCTACACCCAAAGCAACGGTCGTGGTGGTGCATGGCTATGCAGAGCACAGCGGGCGCTATCGGCATGTGGCCGAGGCCTTGGTTGCTGCCAACTACAGCGTTTGGGCGCTCGATCATCGTGGTCATGGCCAATCGCAAGGCAATCGGGCGACCGTCAAACATTTCGAAGAGTTTGTCAACGATTTAGCGAGTTTTGTGCGTTTGGTGCGCGATAAAGAGCCAAATGGGCCGCTCTTTATGCTTGGCCATAGCATGGGTGGCTTGATTAGCACGCTCTACACCTTGGAATATGGCCATAATTTGCATGGCTTGGTGCTGACTGGCCCAGCCTTCAAAGTCGATGCCAAAACACCAAAAGCGGTGGTTAAAGTTGGTGCGTTTATTAGCAAATTTCTGCCGCAGCTGCCAGTTGCGCCGTTTGACCCGCAATGGAACAGCCGCGATCCCAAAGTGGTCGAGGCTTTCAAGGCTGATGAGCTGAATTATAAAGGCGGCATCAAATCGCAAATGGGCACGGCGATGATCAATGCAACGCGAATAATTGACCAACGGGCTGGCGAAATTAGCTTGCCAGTGCTGATGTTGCAAGGCTTAGATGATCGTTTGGTTAGCCCTGAGGCGGCAATTCACGCCTTTGGCCTGTTTAAATCGCAGGATAAAACCTTGCACACCTACCCAGGCTTGTATCACGAAGTGTTGAACGAGCCAGAACAAACCACATTAATTCCCTTGATTGTCGAATGGCTTGATGCGCATATGGCCTAAGCTTGGCCATATTTCAAGCCATTCCAAAGCAGCTTTGCGCTATTACGAACTAAGCGCTCCGAATCAATCGCTCCTTGTTGGGAGGTAATTTGATCTTGGAGCGCGAGGGTTGCCAAGCCGTGCACCACCGCCCAAGCGGTAAAAGCCAGTTGCCGCGGCTCGCCTGCGCCAAGCAGACCTGCTGCTTGGCCGCGTTGAATTGTGCCGACTAACACCCCAAAACTGGCTTGGGCTGCGGCATGGGTTGCGGGATATTGCAAGCGATCAACCCCCGAAACCCCAAACATTACCCGAAATAAGGGCGCATTATTCAGGGCAAATTGCACATAGGCAATGCCACATTGAAAAAATTGCTCGCGTGGATCAGCGCTGTACTGCATCACCTTAGCTTCAACAAAGGCCGCTAATTGCTCAAACCCAGCGCAGGCCAAAGCCGCCACCAAGGCCTCTTTATTGGGAAAATGGCGATAAGCCGCCGCATGGCTCACGCCCGCCTCACGACTAATCGCCCGTAAACTGAGCGCTTCAAAGCCTTGGCTCGTCAGCTGTTGCTTGGCAATTGCCAACAGCGCTTGGCGCAAATCGCCATGATGATAGCGTTCTTCGATCATTCAATACCTCTATGTTGACAGTGGTAACATTGCTGATTACAATACCCGATAGTGGTTTAAGAAGCGGCACATTGGCGGCTCTTAGGGGGAACATATGGCAACTCAAACAATAAAACTTCCGTGGCAAGCGCGTTTGCTGCGCAATGGGATTGGCGGCCTAAGCTATGTTGCACCGCAACTTGCAGGGCGCATGGTGCTTAAGCTTTTTCTCCAACCACGGCGGGCGGCAGCCAACAAAAGCTCAAAATTTCTCCAATCGGCTCAGCGTTTGCAGGTTGAGCATAACGCTTTGCGCTTGCAGGCCTATCGCTGGGGCACTGGGCCGCGCAAAGCGTTGCTGGTGCATGGTTGGGAGCACGATGCCCGACGCTGGCATGCCTTGGCTCCGCGCTTGGTTGCGCTTGGCTACGAAGTGACCGCAATCGATGGCCCAGCCCACGGCGCTTCCGAAGGCACAACCACCAGCATTCCCGATTTTAGCGCAGCATTGGCCGCAACTGTGCAGCAACTTGGCCCCTTCAATCTGATTGTTGCGCACTCGTTTGGGGCAGCTTGTAGCGCGTGGATGCTCGGCATGTTGGGCGTTCCGCAGCCCCAACTGGTTGTGCTGATGGGCGCGCCGACCAGCGGCGAATATATGACTGGCGCATTTGCCGATGGCTTTGGCCTATCGCAACGCCTAAAACGCTTATTCAACCAAGCCTTACAGCGTGAATTTGGCCAGCCAGCAAGCTATTATGCCATGAAATCGATGCCGACTGAGCATTTACCGCCAGCTTTGATTGTGCACGACCGCAATGATCTGCGGGTTGATTTTCGTTATGGCCAAGAATTGCAGCAACATTGGCCCAACTCAGAACTTTTGGCTACCAGCAAACTAGGACATAGTGGCATCCTGCATTCGACAGAAGTACTAGATAAGATCGTGACCTTTGTGGGAGGCGCAGATCACCCTAGATAGCGG
Source organism: Herpetosiphon sp. NSE202 (assembly GCF_042688385.1). Taxonomy (NCBI): domain Bacteria; kingdom Bacillati; phylum Chloroflexota; class Chloroflexia; order Herpetosiphonales; family Herpetosiphonaceae; genus Herpetosiphon; species Herpetosiphon sp. NSE202. Next base: position 904,826 of record NZ_JBHUPY010000001.1, read on the forward strand.
ACACTAAAGCGATCAGCAAATACTAAACCGAGGAGGCACGGAATGGGGACAGATGTGTATGTGGATCAGGATGAAACGACGAGTGACCTACAGCAAAAAATCATCGCCTTGCGTGCCCAACTCTCAATTTATGAACAAATTTTGGATACCATCCCCGATTTGATTCTCTACAAAGGCCCTGGCTCGCACATTCGCTATGCCAATCGGGCCTTTCGCGAATATTATGGGATGAATGAGCAGCAGTTGCAAGATGTGATTGATGCTGAATTCAACCAGCCAAGCTATACCGAACAATATGTGCGCGATGATGCCCAGGTCTTTGAAACCGGTCAACCGTTGTTGGTTAGTTCTGAGCCAGTGACGCGGCATAATGGCGAGGTGCATCTTTTTTCGACGATCAAACATCCAATTCGCAACCAAGCAGGCGAAATTGTTGGCACAGTTGGCATTTCACACGATCTCAGCAATGATGTTGCTGCTTCAGCGGCATTGACTGAAAATGAAGCCCGTTTGCAGCGAATTATTGAAAACGTGCCCGGCATGGTGTATCAATTTTTGCTCGAACCCGACCACACCATGCATTTTCCCTTTGTTAGCACTGGCAGCCGCGATATTTATGGTCTTGAGCCAGAGGCAATTATGCGCGATGCCAGCATTGTGACCGAAGCAGTCAATCCAAGCGATCGCGTTCGCTTCCAAGAAGCAATTATGGAATCGGCGCGCACACTTGAACCATGGCGCTGGGAAGGTCGGGTCTACATCGATGGCCAAGAAAATTGGCTACAAGGAGCTTCGCGTCCGACCCGCTTGATCAACGGGGCAATTCTGTGGGATGGCTTGTTGCTGAATATTACTGAGCAGAAGCAGGCCGAAGCCCTGTTGGGGCGCTTTGATACGATTTTGAGTTCGACAAACGATATTGTGGCAATCGCTGATCTTTCTGGCAAGATGCAATATCTCAATCCAGCGGCGCGGCGTTTATTAGCAATTGAGCCAACTGATGCTGCGAATCAATTAAGCTGGGACGATCTGCACCCCGACAAAAGCGAGCAGAAATGGCTGGCCAAAACTTTGCACCATGCTCAAGTTCATGGCTCGTGGATGGGCGAGCATGAGCTTAAACCAGCCCATGGCCAACGCTTGCCAGTGATGTATCAAATGCTTTGCCACTATGATGTTGATCAACAGCCAAGCTTCTTTTCGGTGATTGCCCACGACATTAGCGACCAAAAACAGGCCGAGGCCGAGCGCCAACGCTTGCACGAAGAAATTATTCGCACCCAACAACAAGCCCTGATTGAACTCTCGACTCCGCTGATTCCAATTGCCGACACGGTGGTACTGTTGCCGTTGGTTGGCAGCGTGGATACAGCGCGTGCCCAGCAATTTATGGAAACCTTGCTCGAAGGCGTGCATATCAACAAGGCCCAAATTGCGATTGTTGATGTAACTGGCGTTCCGGTGATGGATACCCAAGTTGCAGGCTTGCTAATTCGGGCGGCCAACAGCGTTCAGCTACTAGGCGCACGCGTAATTATCACGGGCATTCGGCCTGAATTGGCCCAAACCTTGGTTACTTTAGGGATTGATTTCCGCTCGATCATGACGCATAGTAGCCTGCAACAAGGAATCACCTATGCGATCAATGTGACCCGTGGGCAGCAACTCAATGTGAGGCATCGCGGCAATTGATCGTCAGCTGTTAAGGAGCGATCATGCGCGTACTCCATTCGTTGAGTGACCTCTCGTTGGCGTGGCTGATTGAGCACCTACAGCCGTGGTTGGGCGCTGGCACGATTCGCCATTTTCAGCTGGTCGAGGAACATGCAGCCAATTCGCAAATTGGCCATATTCAATTGCAATTGTTTCGCACGCCGCTTAAAGCACCACGTCAACTTGTGCTCAAAATTACCCACAATCACCATGGTGCGCATGAAGTCGCAATTTATGAGTATGCAAAAAACAATGATCTGTTGCACCTGCCAATGGTTGCCTGCTATGCTGCTGGCTACGATGCGGCTTCAGGCGTTGCCAATTGTTTGTTGGCCGATGTGAGCGAAACTCATGAGCCAGCGATTGAGCGGATAGCTCTAATTGCTGGCGAGAGCATGCCAAAAGAGCAGCGCCGCTTTATGTGTATTGATGCCTTGGCCCAATTGCATTCTTCGTGGTGGGAGGCAGCACCCCTAGGCCAAGCCGATTCAGCGTTTGCAGTACGCTGGTGGTATAACGATGCCACGGCGCATGCCCAGCACGTGCAACGTCGACAGCACGAATGGCAGCAATTTCTCTCCCGCCATGGCTCAATCCTCAACGGCGCATTGCATGATCGCCTAACAACAACTTTAAATGCCTTGCCAACCCTTTGGCAACGCTGGCTTGAGCCACGGGTTGGCAGCGGCAAGCAATTAACTCTTTCGCAGGGCGATTGCTACTTCAACCAATTTTTCTGCCCCAAAGACCCGCATGCCGAAGATGCCTATTTGTTGGATTTTGGCGATGCTTCGGCCAACCTGCCAACCTACGATTTGGTCTATTTGCTGGCCACGTTTTGGAATCCGACCCAACGCGCGTTGGCGGAAGAGCAATTGTTGCGGCGCTATTTGGCGGGCTTGATTGGCGCAGGGATTAATTATTCGTGGCAACAACTGTGCAGCGATTATCGCTTGATGTTGGCGTATATGCTGTTTGACCCGATTTGGAATGCAGTTGCTGGCGCTGATCAGGCTTATTGGTGGCCAAAACTGCAATGCCTCGCCGCAGCCAACGATGAGTGGCAGTGTGAGCAGTTGTGGCAGTAGCCTAGAACATAGAGCAAAGAGCATAGAACATAGGGGTAAAATCAGAAATCAGAAGTCAAAAGGCAAAAATCAATAGCCTATAGACCTCACTTCGCGTCCTTCGCGTTCTTCGTGGTTTCGGGTTTTTCGTACCTTTCGTGGGTTTTATTGCCAATAGCCAATAGCCTGATATTCTCTGCGCCGCTGCGTTAAGCATTGATCCACGAAGAGCACGAAGGACACGAAGGTTAAGTTTTTTGGCCACAGATTACACAGATTATGTGGATGATGTTCCAATAGCCAATAGCGCCTGATCTCTGACCACTGACGTTATGTTCTATGCTCTTTGTTCTATGTTCTTTTTAGCCACAGATGGTGAGGATTGGGCTATGGGTTTTCATCCTTCATCTCTCATCCTTCATCCTTTCGCTCTGTTCTATGTTCTTTTTTGCTCTCCGCTCAATAGTTTTGCTAATAAATTTGGCTCCAAGGCTTGTTCAACGTGGTCGGCGAGGCGCTCGAAGGGATCGCTTGCTGGCTGTGCGGCTTGGGCTTGCCAGCCGAGGCTACCTAGCCACGCATGGCGAAAAGCTTGGTTGGCAAAAATGCCATGCAGATAACAGCCCCAAACCTTGCCATCAGCCCGCATGCAACCATCGGGGTGGCTGGAGCCTGCAAGCTCAATCGTCAACGCAGCCTGATCGGCGAGTAAGGTGGTGCGGCCTAGATGAATTTCATAGCCTGTTAGCGGGCAATCCTTGGCCCACGCCAAATGGCTGGTGGCATGCACTTGGCGGGTTTGTTTTTCGGAACTAAACACGGTTGTGATGGGCAAAAGGCCTAAGCCTGCCAGACTGCCGCCGTTGCCTTCGAGCGCTTGTGGATCATCAATCTGTTGGCCGAGCAGCTGATAACCGCCGCAAATGCCAACGATTGGGCCTTGAAATTGTTGAATTGGCTGATCGAAGCCCTGCTCGCTGAGCCATTGGCGGGCGGCAAGCGTGTGCTTCGTGCCAGGCACAATTAACGCGTGGCAATCAGCCAATTCGTGCGGCTGCTTGATATAGCGCACTGCCACGCCTTGCTCCTGCGCCAACGGATCAAAATCGTCGAAGTTGGCAATCGCTGGCAGCTGAATTACTCCAATTGTTAATCCCGCCGTGGTTGCCATTTGCGCAGGCCGTTCTAAGGCCACCGCATCTTCTTCGGGCAGGCCAAGCTGCGGCAACCACGGCACAACGCCCAAAACTGGCTTATTGCTACGCTGTTCGAGCATCGCAATGCCATCAGTAAATAAGGCGGGATCGCCGCGAAAACGATTGACAATCAGGCCAGCGATTAATTGGCGTTCCTCAGGCTCTAGCAACATGAGCGTGCCCAACATGGCCGCGAAAATTCCGCCAACATCAATATCGCCAACCAACAAAGTTTGGGCTTGAGCATAGGTTGCGACCCGCATATTGGTGATGTCGTGGGCTTTGAGATTCAGTTCAACTGGGCTGCCAGCGCCTTCGGCAATCACCAAATCATAGTCTTGGCGCAAATTATCGAGGCTGCTGCTAACAATATCCCACAGCATTTGCTTGCGTTGCCAATAATCGATTGCATCAAGGGTACGCCATGGTCGGCCTTGCACAATAATTTGGCTGCGGCGCTGGCCTTCGGGCTTGATCAAAATCGGATTCATCTGCACGCTGGGCGCAAGCTTGGCGGCGGCTGCTTGCACCGCAATGCTGCGGGCAATTTCTTCGCCATTGGCCGTCACGGCGGCATTGTTGCTCATATTTTGGGCCTTGAACGGCGCAACCCGAATGCCACGGCGAGCGGCGATGCGACACAACGCACTGACTAAGGTGCTTTTGCCAACCGACGAAGCGGTTCCAACAACCATCAAAACTGGGGCGAGCATAAGGTTCTCCAAGCTGCAAGCAAGCGCTGATTCTGGTGTGGCTGGCGTGGGGCAATTCGAATCAAGCTGGGCAAGCCAAACGAGCTACAATCGCGCACCAAACATGCGTGCTGCAATAACGCGCTGCGGGTTTGAGTAGCATTCTGCACTTCAACCAAGAAAAATGGCAAGCAACTGGGCAAAACCCGCAACCCGAGTTGGCCTAATTCAGCCCGCAGTTGATCGCTCCAAGCCCACCATTGGCCCAGATTTTGCGCTAGCCACGCTGAATTTGCCATAATCGCCAAGCCTGCCGCCTGCGCCAAACTATTGACACTCCATTGTGGCTGCCAGCGCCGCAAGGCCGTGATGATGTTTGGCTCAGCCATAACATAGCCCAAGCGCAAGCCCGCCAAAGCATAGCTTTTGGTCAATGAGTAAAGGTAGATTGTGTGGGGGTTGGGGGCTGGGGACTGGGGATTGGTTTGCGTTCCCTCACCCCCAACCCCTCGCCCACGCAGCGGGCGAGGGGAGTTCAATTCAATAGAATCATTCAATTTCCAACCCCCGACCCCCGACCCCTGACCCCCGACCCCTAGATCGGCATAGGCCAAATCGAGCACCAAATAGCCTTGGACTGCGGCACAGGCTGTTTGAAGTTGCTCAATTGCTTGGGCTGGCAAATAGCTGCCAGTTGGATTGTTGGGGTTGCAGAGCCAAACCAAGCGTGGGCGATATTCGGCAATCAATTGGCAGCAGGCAGCAACATCAACCTGAAAGCCAGTTTCGGCGCTTGCTTGATAGCGAATGAGCTGTGCGCCAACCAAATTGCTGACATAAGCGTATTCGCCAAAGGTTGGCTCGATTAGCACAACATAATCGTTGGCTTGCAGCAATGCACGGGCAATTAAGTGAATTAGTTCATTGCTGCCATTGCCAACGAGCAATTGTTCTGGCGCGCAAGTGTGATGCTTGGCTAGCGCTGCCCGCAACGCCAACGCTTGGCGATCGGGATAGTGAGCCAAATCGACGTTTACGAGTGCTGCCCGAATAAAATCTGGCGTGCCAAGCGGATTAACGTTGCTGCTGAAATCGCAGATTTGGCTTGGGTTAAGCCCGTGTTGTTGCAATTCTGCATAATCGATTGCGCCATGGATTGGTTGTTGCATCATTTGGCCCACGCTGGCTGTAACTGGCGAATTTCGATTGGCAAGCCAGCAATCACCAGATAGACCTCGTTGGCCGCTGCCGCAATTTGCTGGTTGGCACGGCCAATCAGGTCGCGATAGACGCGGCCCAAGGCGTAGGCGGGCACAATGCCCATGCCAACTTCATTGGTTACGACAATCAGGTGTAAATTGCGGGTTTGCTGGGCCGCCAATATTGCGGCAATTTCAGTTTGGATCACAGGTTCGGGCTGGGCTTCGTTGGCAAGCAACAGGTTGCTCACCAATAAGGTCAGACAATCGAGCAAGACCACGCTGCCACGTGGGAGTTGGTTTAATGCTTGGCTGGCAGCCAACGGCGCTTCGATGGTTTGCCAATGGCTAGGCCGTTGCGCTTGGTGCAGGCCAATCCGCTGCTGCATTTCGCTATCGCCAGCTTGGGCCGTGGCAAGGTAATACACCTGTTCTGCTTGTTGGCTGGCATATTGCTCGGCGCGCCAGCTTTTGCCGCTGCGTGCGCCGCCAGTAAATAAGACTAAATGCGCCATGATCGTTCCTTGGGTTGTGGTTGAAGCATTACCAACGGCAGGCCATGGCTGGGATGTTCGATTAATTGAACTGGCACATCGTAGGCCGCCTCGATCAATTCGCTACGTAGCACGCTGCTTGGCGGGCCAACTGCTTGCAAGCGGCCATGGGCCAAGAGCGCAATCCGGTCGGCGCAAAGGCTGGCTTGATTCAGATCGTGCAAGGTCAAAATGACGCAAACCCCATCGCTATGGGCCAACTCGCTGACTAATTGCATAATTTCAAGTTGATATTTTAAATCAAGATGGGCGGTTGGCTCATCAAGCAACAAGATGCTTGGTTGCTGGGCTAAGGCGCGGGCGATAATTACCCGCCGTTGTTCGCCGCCCGAAAGCTCGGCTAAACTCTGCTCACGATATTGAGTTAAATTGAAGCGTTCAAGTAATTGTTCAACGATTGCGCGATCGGCTTTGCTCATTGGTAGCAACCAACCGCGATGCGGCGTGCGCCCAAGCAGCAGCATTTGCTCAACCGTCAGATCGCTATTGAGGCCATGGTTTTGTGGGGCAAAGGCAATTTGTTGGGCTGCCAAGCGCTGCTTCATCTGCCATAATGGCTGATTATTAAGCCAAATTTGGCCTTGTTGTGGCTGTTGTAGCCGCGCCAAACAGCGTAATAACGTGCTTTTGCCAGCGCCATTTGGCCCAAGCAAGGCCAGCACTTCGCCTTTGGCTGCAGCTAAATCAAGCTGGGCAAAGACCTCACGCGCACCATAACGACAACTCAGTTGTTCAACCTTGAGGATTGGGGGTTGGAGGTCGGAGGTCGGGGGCTGGATTTGGCTGCCGTTATTCATGGTTAGGTCGACTCCAAAATTGATCTACGAAGGACACGAAGGGCCTGTAACCGCGAAGAGCGCGAAGGGACACGAAGGTTAAGTTTTTTGGCCACAGATTGCACAGATTATTTTGATTATCTTCCGCTAGCCCATAGCCTAGAGCCCATAGCCATCTCTTCTCTGCGCCGCTGCGTTAAAAATTTAGGCACAAAGGAGCCGAAACCGCGAAGAACGCGAAGGACACGAAGGTTAAGTTTTTTGGCCACAGATTGCACAGATTGACCCAAATTATTATTCCTATAGCCCAAAGCCAATAGCCCATCGCCATATCTTCTCTGCGCCACTGCGTTAAAAATTTAGGCACAAAGGAGCCGAAACCGCGAAGAGCGCGAAGAGACACGAAGGTTAAGTTTTTTAGCCACAGATTGCACAGATTATTTTGATTATTGGTCTGTCTCCCGTGCTGCCTGAGCTGGTCTCTGAACTTCATATTTTTGACTTCTGCCTTCTGACTTTTGCTTTCTGGTTTTCATCCTTCATCCTTACATCCTGCTTCCTCGTGAGCGCTTGAGCACATACAAAAAGAATGGCCCGCCGAGCATCGCTGTCAAAATGCCAACTGGGAGTTCCAAGGGCGCGGCGATCGTGCGGGCGGTTGTGTCGGCCAGCACCAACAGCATGGCCCCAATTAAGCCGCTCGCCGGAATCAAGCGGGCATGGTTGGCTCCAAACAGCAAGCGGGCAATATGCGGCGCAATCAGGCCAATAAAACCGATAATCCCACCATTGGCGACGGTTGCGGCTGTGGTGATGCTGGCGGCGGCAATTACGGCACTCCGGCTGCGCCACAGCGATAAGCCTAAACTTTGGGCAACTTCATCGCCACAACTCAGCGCATCGATTCGGCGCGCAAGCAGCCATAGCCAAGCAATGCCAAGCAACACAAACGGCAAACTACTGGATAGATTGTTCCAGCTGCGGCCTGATAAACCGCCAAGCAACCATGCAAACACCTCATACAACGGCTGCTCGTTCATTAATAATAATAATGATACGGTTGCTGAAAGCATCGTGCTGAGCGCTGCCCCTGCCAACAGCAAGGCTGTGCGCGGCGCGTGGCCGCCAACTTCGGCAATGCTATACACAACTGCAACTGCCAGCAACGCGCCGATAAAGGCACACAGTGCAATCGCATTAAAACCCAGCCATTGCCATTGGACTTGTAGCACAATCGCTAAGGTTGCGCCCAAGGCTGCGCCGCCAGATGCGCCAATCGAAAACGGATCGGCGAGGGGATTTTGAAACAAGCCTTGGAATGCCGCCCCAGCACTGGCCAAACCAGCGCCAATTAGCGCGGCCAACAGCATGCGCGCCAGCCGAAAATCCCACACGATTGTTACGGCGGTGCTGTTGGCGTGAGGATGATTAGGCTGAACAATGGCTTGCAGCACATCACTGGGGCTGAATTGCACTGCACCAATCCCAAGGCTCACCACCATCGTTAATCCTAAGATGCCAAGCATGCCGCCAAATGCCAGTAGATCGCGCCAATAGGGCTTGGAGAATAAGCGTGCCAAAACCAACCCTTCAAAACTTGAGCAAGCAGAGCCAATGCTGACTCTACTTGAAAACAACAATTAAGCTCGTTTGCGGCTTATTTGAACAATTCGGGATACAAGGCTTGGCTGATTGCTTCCAAGGCATCGGCCAAACGTGGGCCTGGGCGCGAAAGAATATCACCATCCAGAACAAACACCTTGCCATCCTTGACAGCTTTGATTTCGCTCCAGCCTGGGCGTTGGGCAAGCAGCTCGGCAGTGAACTTGTCGCCGCGTGAGTCAGGCCCGATCAACACCGCTGGTTGGCGATTGAGCACTTCTTCGGCGCTAATTTCGGGATACTCTTCGCTCAATTCGGCGAAAATATTGACCCCGCCTGCAAGCTCAATCAGCTGGCCAATGAAGGTTTGTGGGCCAGCAGTCATCAACGGCTCATCATACACTTCGTAGAACACGCTCAATTTATCGGCAGCAGCAAGCGTGCTGGTTTTAGCAGTTACCGCCTCAATTCGCGTTTGCATGTTGGCCACAACTTGGGCTGCTTCGCTTGGATGATTGGTAGCTTGACCAATCAGATTAATGTTTTCGTAGACTGCCTCAAAGTTTTCTGCTTTGATTGCAATCACGGGAATATTGGCTTGCGCCAGCGCATCGATGACGGTTTGTTGGCTTTCATCGCCCGAAAATACAACATCGGGCTTGAGCGCCACAATTGTTTCGAGGCTGATCGATTTGGCCGAAAAACCGCCAATTTGATCGATGCTTTTGGCTGCTTCTGGATAATTGCAATACTTCGTCACGCCAACCAAGGCATCACCCGCGCCAACCGCAAACAGAATTTCAGTGTTCGAGGGCGCTAATGAAATGATGCGGCTGGGTGCTGCTTGCAATGTCACTTCGCGGCCAAGACTATCCTTGATCGTCAAAGGATAGCTGACGTTGCTGGTGCTGCTGACCACAGCGGTTGGGCTAATTGTTGTGGTCGGAGTCAATGCGGCGGTTGCACTCACCGCAACGGTCGCGGTTGGTGCTACGGCGGCACTAGCGGTTGTTGCGGTTGCTGGCACGGTTGTCGCTGGACTTTGGGTAATGCTACTTTCGGCAGTCCCACAAGCCACAAGGCTGCTCAACAACAAGAAAACGCTCAAAAATCGGCTAAATCGAACCTTGGTCATCTGAACTGAACCCCGTCTTAACTAAATATGAAGGATGAAATTGTTAAGTTCCCTCACCCCCAGCCCCTCTCCCACTGAACGCGGGCGAGGGGAGCACTGAAATCACGGTTCCCCCTTGCCTCGCGGGCGGGAGAGGGGGCTAGGGGGTGAGGGAACGCAAAATGTCTACTTTGCTATAAATTATTAGAGCTGCTGACTGACTTGCTGCCGCACTTCGCTCCCCATGCAGCTATTACTAAGCCCGCCACAACCAGATAGATCACGCGGCGGGCTAGCTGGCGAGCGGTTTGCATTAGGGCTGGATCGGGCTGGGTTGGGCCGTCGCCAAGCGCATAATGCTCGATTTTGATTAACTGGGTATCCAACGCGCCAGCCATGGCCGCCATTGGCCAGCCTGCATTCGGCGAGGCAGTTTTTCCATGATCACGCCAAGCCACCTGCCAAGTTCGTTGGCGTTGGCCATGGGCAACCAACCAAAGCATGCCTGCCGTCAAGCGCGCAGGAATCAGATTCAGTGCATCGTCGCAACGGGCGGCAACTTTGCCGAGATATTCAAAGCGTTGATTGTGATAGCCCCACATCGCATCGAAGGTATTGCTCATGCGATAGGCCGCCAAGCCAGGCAAGCCTGCTGCCAAATACCAAAATAAGGGCGCAATCACGCTATCCGAGAGATTTTCGGCCAATGATTCAATCGCAGCGGCGGCAACCTCGCTTGGGCTTAGCTCCGCCGTATCGCGACTGACCAAATGCCAGCTTAATAACCGCCGCGCTTCGCTCAAATCGTCTGCTGCAAGTGCTGTTTGCACCTCGCCAACCGCTCGATCAAGCGCCCGATAGGCCAGCAAACTTTGGGCTACCAAGGCTTGAGCCAGCGGATGTTTAGGGATGCTAGTTGCCAAGCCTGCGCTCAAGCCCAAGCCAGCGCTGAGCCAGATTGCCCCCCAAGCCAAACGCGCTGCTTCGTTGCGTGGCGAGAAACGCTCGCCTTGTTTGATCCATTTGCCCATCCAAACCACCGGATGGACGTGGTTGGGCAATTCTGGTAGCAGCGCATCGCAGGCCAAGGCCAATAATGCACTCAATGCCCGTTTAGCCATTGGTTGCTCGCTGGGCAATAATAAACATGCCGTTGCTGCCATCGCCATAGGCTCGATTTTGGTCTAGGCGATGCCACGCGCTGACCAAGCGCAAGCCAGCATTGCCAAGCAAGCGCTGTAATTCGGGCAAATAGTAATGGCGGCGGGTCAATTCGTAGCTGGTGCGTTGGCCAGCATTCAGCACCGTCAAGCGATCGGTGCAGGTCATGGCGTTGCGATCTGGAATCACTTCGTACAATTCCAAGCCTTGTTCAGTTTCTGCCCAGCGTTGGCTTGCTTCGGGCAGCGCAAATGGCCAATCGTTGATGCCAAAAATCAGCCAGCCGTTTGGTTGCAAAAGATTAGCTAAATGCTGCAAGCTTTGGGCATCGGCGGCCTCGCTGGGGTAACCGCAACAACTGCGGTCGTACAACGAGAAAATCGCATCAAACGGTTGCGCGCTCATTTCGATAAAATCTTGTTGGCGAAATTGGCAGCTTTGGCCGCGTTGCTGGGCAAAGGCTTGGGCTGCTTGCAGCAATTCGGGCGCAATATCGATGCTCAAAACGTGATCAAAGCCACGTTCAGCCAGCGCCACACTATGCCGACCCCAACCGCAGCCAATTTCCAAAATGCTGGCGTTTGGCTCAAGCCCAATTTGGCCTAACACAAAATCGAGATCGTGCTGGGCGGCAGCATAATCGGCGTGTTGGCGTTCGGCGCTCAATGTGGCAACTTGGCGCGGCGCAAAATAGCGATACCAATCATTGTTGTTCATAGTTGGCCTCGCTGTTGCAAATTGCTCAAGCCCAACGATTGGGCAGCTTTGAGCAGATCGATGTCGTGTTGCTCTGGGTCGTGCCACAAATCGCGATCAATCGCTTCGAGCAAGCGTTCGGCAATCGCTTGCCACGCCCACGGGTTGCTGTCGGCAAAAAATTGCTGCATCTCCTCATCGCGCAAATAGTGCTCAGCAATCGAGTGATACATCCAATCATCAACGACTTGGGCGGTAGCATCGTAGCCAAACAGATAATCGACGGTGGCGGCTAGCTCTAACGCACCTTTGTAGCCGTGGCGACGCATACTTTCGATCCATTTGGGGTTGACCACGCGACTGCGAAACACCCGCCGCGCTTCTTCGCGCAAATCGCGGGTTTGTGGGCGCTGCGGGTTGCTCGAATCGCCAAAATAGCGGCGTGGGTTGCGCCCAGTCAAGGCGCGAATCGTGGCGATCATGCCGCCGTGATATTGCATGTAGTCGTCACTATCAAAAATATCGTGTTCGCGATTATCTTGATTCTTGGTGGCAATTTGCACTTCGCTCAAGGCTGTGCCAAAGGCATCGGCGGCTTCAACGCCATAGTCATCGCTGGTGTAGGCATAACCGCCCCAAGCGATGTAGGCTTGGGCAAAATCAGCGTCATCTTGCCAATTTTGGCTATCGATCAAGGGCAAAATGCCTGCGCCATAACTGCCTGGCTTGCAACCCCAAACCCGATAGCGGGCTTGTTGCTGGGCAATTTCGGGAGCCAAGCCAGTTTTGATCAATTGCTCGGTGGCGGCAAAGGCCTGTTGGCGGGCAAAATTTTGATCAAGTGGTTCGTCAAGCGCCATCACGGTTTGGGCAGCTTGATCGAGTAAACTGACCAAATGCGGGAATGCATCACGGAAAAAGCCGCTAATCCGACAAACGACATTAATCCGTGGGCGGCCAAGCTCGGCCAAGGGAATCACTTCAACGCCCGTGATGCGGCGGTTTTCGGCCTGCCAAACTGGCCGCACGCCCAACAAGGCCAGCACTTGGGCAATATCATCGCCGTAGGTGCGCATCGCGCTCGTGCCCCAAATGCTGATGCCAACGCTGCGGGGGTAGCTGCCCTCTTCGCGTTGATAGCGCCGAATCAAATCATCGGCCAAGTGCTGGCCAACTTGCCACGCCGCCGCGCTGGGCAACGAACGCGGATCGACTGCATAGAAATTGCGGCCCGTCGGCAACACATGGGCCATACCCCGAGTTGGCGCGCCGCTTGGCCCCGCCGGAATGTAGCCGCCATTCAAGGCATGTAAGAGGCTGGCAATCTCGGCACGCGCACTTTCATGCAAATTGGGAATTAATTGGGTGGCGATAAATTCCAATGGCGCGACCAGCGTTTGATCCCACGCTGCTGCGTTGGGCAACAAGCTGGTTTGCAATACGGCTGGAATGGCTTCAATCTGCCAGTTTTGGTGTTCTAAGGTTTGCAAGATAGTTTTGCAATGCTGTTCGAGCCATGCCGCCACATCGCCGTTGCTGTAGAGGGTTTGTTCGCCTAATTGCAGCGGCTGGGGCAAGCGTTCGCCCAAATTGGCTTGCAACGTATTCCAATTTAGGCCATAGAGCTTGCCAACCGCCACGGGCAAACTTGGCACTTCAAGATTGGGTAGTTTGGTCAGGTGAAACAGCAATTCTGGCAGTTGGTCGCCTTCGGCCAAAGTTCCCAAAATGTGTAACCCATCGCGAATTTGTGCTCCGGTCAGCTCGCACAAGTAGCCTTCAATATCTTCGAGCAGGTGGGCCACTTGGCGGCCTTCCATCTCGGCAAAGGCGGTTGGTGTGCCATCTTCGAGGAACGAGCCATCCCAATCGTGGGTGTGGTCGCCGTGGTTGGCCTTGAGAATAAATTGCAAATCGTCGCTGAGATTGCTGGTTTGCAGCAAGTTCCAAATTTGGCGCTGCAACAGGGGCAATTTATTCGGGTCGAGTTGCTCAACTTGATAATATTCATTGACTAACTGCGCCAATTCGGCTAGCTGGCCATAAGCTCCGGCGCTGGTCATCGGCGGAGTCATATGGTCGATAATGACGGCATGACTGCGGCGCTTAGCCTGATTACCCTCGCCTGGATCGTTGATGATAAACGGATAAATCACTGGTAAATCAGCAATCAAGGCATCGGGGAAGCACTCGCGGCTGAGGCCAACGCTCTTGCCCGGCAGCCATTCGAGCGTGCCGTGTTTGCCCATATGCACCAAGGCATCGGCCTGCCAGCCATCACGTAGCCAGCGATAGAGCGCATAATAGCTGTGCGGTGGCGGCAAATCGGGCATGTGGTAGATTGCGTTGGGGTCCATGCCATAGCCACGTGGCGGCTGCAAAGCCACAAAGACATTGCCAAACTCCAAGCCAGCCAACGCTAAACCTTGCTCGCTCAAATAGGCCGTGCCTGGCGCTTCGCCCCATTGTTTGATCATGCTGGCTTGCAAATTGGCAGGCAATTCGCTAAACCATTGTTGATATTGATCGACTGGCACATGCACCGCTTGGGCTAATTGCTGCTCGGTCAGCCAGGTTTCATCATACGAACAACGATCGATCAAATCGAGCAACAGTTGGTCGCTGCTCGCTGGCAAGTTGCCAACCTGATAGCCCTCTGCTTGCATGGCGTGGAGCAAGGTCAATAATGAGGCTGGCGCATCCAAGCCAACCGCATTGCCAACCCGCGAGGCTTTGGCGCTGCTATTGGTAAACACAAAAGCGATGCGTTTTTCGGCGTTTGGTTTGTGGCGCAAATTGACTAAGCGCTGCGTAATGCCGACCACTCGCTCAACCCGCTCACGATCTGGGACGTAGCGCACAATGCCAGAATAGGGGTCTTGCTCCTTGAACGAGATTGGCACGGTGATAATCCGGCCATCAAATTCAGGAATCGCCACATTAATTGCGGTATCGAGCGAGCTTAATCCGCGACCTGCTCGTTGCCATTGCTCACGCGAGCGGCCACTAGCAATCGCTTGGAGAATCGGTACATTCAGTTGTTGCAGCATGTCGATTTCCCAGCCTGCGAGGGTTGGGCCTTCGGTATTGACGTTGCCCAAGGCAAACGACAAACTGCAAATCAAGGCATCGATCGGCCCATCTGCTTGTAAGCATTCCAAGGCAGCAGGCAGATTATTCGTGCCGCCTTCTTTGAGCGAGTGGCTATAAACCGCCCGTGGTTGCATGCCATGCGCTTCGATTGCCTGACAAATTGCATCCACAAACTCGGTGTTGCCGCTGAGCATATGTGCTCGATAAAACAGTACGCCCACAGTTGGCTTGGCTGGTTGTGCGCTGGTTTGGCATTGCGTGCCAGTGCAGCCTTCGCAGCGATTGAGCGCTGGCGTGTAGATGCCATGGCGTGGTAACTCTCGCGGCGCATCGTAGCCCCAACCTGTCAGCAATAAGTGGTCGCTCAAGCAAGCTAAGGCATTGACTACATTGTCCAAGCCGCCCTGCATAAAATAGGTGCTAATTAGGTGCGCCAGCGGCACGCCAACATTCGAAAGCGCCATCAATTCAGGATCAAGCGCCTCGAAGCCAGGCAAATACAGCACAAAGCCATTGGTTTGCTGCGTCCATTGTTGCAAGCGCTCGATGCCATGTTCAAAGCCACGGCTCCCAGAAATTAAGCGTACAACCACAATTTCGGCTTGGGGCAACAAGCGATCAAGCAATGTATCGAGTGCCGTTTGATCTTCGGCCTCGCCCACATTGGCGGTTTGCAGGCTGGTAAAATCGCTTGGCAATTGGCGACGAGCCTGCTCAATCAGCAGAATATCGGTATCAGCTTGGGTCAAAAACACAATGCCATTGCCAAGGCTGGGCTGGCTGGCTGGAAAGGCTGGCGCTTGGCTGATGGCGGCTTGCGTTTGACCATCCCATTTAAAGCCATTGAAGACATGCGGCTTGAGATTGGCTGGCGCAGGCAGCACCTGATCGGCCTGAATCATGGCTTCGATGTAGTCGTAGAGCGCTACCACCAACTCTGGTTGGTTGAGCGAATGAAACCAAATTGGCTGGCCATCGAACATCAACATGGCCACGTTGGCTAACGGACATGGTCCCAAACAGCCGCCCATATTCAGATGCACAAGATTGCGCAGCTTGCGACTTTCCCATTCGTGCTGATGAATTTCCGGCCAAACCGGCGCAAAGCCGCGCTCGGTAATGCCACAGCAGCAACCATGAGCGCAAATAAACAACATACCACGTTTATAGCCAGCGTTGACCATGCGCCCATCGATGCGCTCGACCATATTGCGTTGCAAACGTTCAGTCATTAGAAATCAATTCCTATTTGGGCGCGAATGCCTTGAAGTCGAAACGGGTGTTTAATCTCGCGCATCTCGGTCACGAGGTCGGCATGCTCAATCAGGGCGGCGGGGGCATCGCGGCCTGTGATAATCACATGCAGCAATTCGGGCTTGTTGGCCGCCAACCAAGCCACAACTTCGTTGACATCAAGCCAGCCAAACGCCAACACATAGGTAAATTCATCGAGAATCACAATTTGATACTGATTCGAGCTAATTGCAGTTTTGGCCAGTTCCCAGCCATGCAAGGCTTTGGCTTTGGTCGTATCAAGGTCTTTCGATGTCCAAGTGAAGCCATCGCCAGTGCCACCAAACTCAATTTCCATCTTGGCGGCTGCCCGCGATTCGCCAAACTTGGCGTTTTCGTGTTTGAGAAATTGAATCACGCGCACCTTGAGATCGCGACCCCACGCGCGAGTCATCACGCCCAAGGCTGCCGAGGTTTTGCCCTTGCCATTGCCAGTATTGACGATTACTAAGCCTTTTTTGCCTTTGCGCAATTTGCGTACTTGCTCGCGATAGCGGCGTTTTTCCTCGGTTGAATGCAGTTGCGTGCCAGCAGCAATAATTGGTTCCAATTGCTCAACTGCATCATCAGCATGCAATTCAATTGGATTAAACGCCTGATCGCCACGCACTGCCGGAGCGTATTCTGGCTCTTGCCCCGCTGGATAGAGCCGATGGAAAATCGCTGCTTCAACTGGCTCGCCATTGATCAGATGCTCTTGAACGATCTGTTCAACTAATTCCTCATCAAGCTGCTGATACCAAATGCCTTCGGGATAGACCACCGCAATCGGGCCGCGCTGGCAGACACCCAAACAGCTGACGGTCGAGCATTTAACTCGTTCGGGATTGCGCAATTTGCGCCGATCGCCAAGTTGTTCGAGGGCGTGTTGGGCCAACGCCGCGCCATCAGCATCGCCGTTGCATTGATCACCAGTGCAAATAAATAAATGGCGGCCATAGGCACGCATCGTCAGTGGGGCATCGCTCATGCTGGCTCCGTTGGGCGACACCCCAGCATGCAAACAGCCAAGAAAAACCTCTTCGGCTCATGCCAAAGAGGAAAAGAGGCACTAAACCCAGCAGGGCCTAGCAACTCCTTCCCTGATCCGCGAGGGAAATGTTGGAGTGTCGATGAGTTTGTGGCGGGTTATCGGGCTTGAAGCAAAGCTTCCTACCGTTGCGGGACAGCGCCAGACTTGGACTGGCTTCCCCCATTGCGCGTTTGTGTCATCCGGGACAGCAACGCACCACAAACAAGTTGTAAATTGCAGCCGCGATTATACGTGCAACCCTGAGTTAAAGTCAAAAGTCAGGAGAAAGTATGAAGGATGAGGGATGAGGGATGAAAATGTTAACCGCGAAGAGCGCGAAGGACGCGAAGTTGTATTCGCTGACTGGCTGAATTGCATTCAAATCCTATAGAACTCAGAACCCAACATTCGTGATCTTCGTGTGCTTCGTGGGTCAATTGCTTAACGCAGAGGCGCAGAGCCACGAAATTATGAAGGATGAAGGATGAGGGATGAAAATGTTAACCGCGAAGAGCGCGAAGGACGCGAAGTTGTATTTGCTGACTGGCTGAATTGCATTCAAATCCTATAGAACTCAGAACCCAACATTCGTGATCTTCGTGTCCTTCGTGGATAGAAATAACTAATCCCTAACCTCTGACAACTGCCCCCTCGTCGTCAATCGACCAAAAAACGTTCGATGACTTGATTGCCGACCATGCGCCCGCGCGGCGTAAAGCGAATCGCGTTTGCGGTTTGTTCGAGCATGCCTTGCTCAACCAGTTTATCAATCACAGGTTGATATTGTTCAAGCAAATCGTGGCCAGTGCGTTGCTGAAAATGGGCAAAGCCTAAGCCGCAATTCAGCCGCAAACCCATCATAATCGTTTCAAAATCGCGGTCGTTTGGCGCGCATGCTTGGGCGTCAACCAACGGTGCTTGGCCGCGTTCAACCTGCTGAGCGAATGGCTCCAACACCCGTTGATCAACCCAGCGCCAGCCGCGCCAATGGCTATGCGCACCAGCACCAACGCCCAAGTAATCGGCGTTGAGCCAATAGGCGACGTTATGCCGTGAGGCATAGGCTGGCAAGCGTTCGCTTGGATTGAAATTTGGGCTTTTGGTTTTGGCCCAATTGGAAATCTCGTAATGGCCATAGCCTGCTGCACCCAAAATCTCCATCGCCGCCTCATACATCTCGCCAGTTGCATCATCGTTGGGAATGCTCACGCGGCCAGCGGTCACTTGGGCTGCTAGCGGCGTGCTTGGCTCGACAATCAACGAATAGAGGGCAAAATGTTCGGTATCCCAGCTGACAATTTCTTTGAGCATCGCACGCCATTGGCCAATATCTTGGCCCGGCAAGCCAAACATAAAATCAAGATTGATATTCTCAAAGCCGACTTTACGCGCTGCCTGATACGAAGCAAAGGCCTCGTTGGCAGTATGAATCCGGCCCAGCACGCGCAAGGTTGGGTCGTGCAAGGTTTGGACACCCATGCTCAAACGATTGATGCCCATCGAACGCATCGCCCGCAAATACTCATGGTCAAGCACGGTGCCAGGGTTGGCCTCGCTGGTCACTTCTGCTTGCTCAAGCGGAATAATTCGGCCAACACTTTGCATCAGTTGTTCAAGCAAGGGCAAGGGCAGTGCGGTTGGTGTGCCGCCGCCCAAAAAGACTGTGGCTGGCAAATCGGCCTGCTGCAACGGCCCCGTGAGATCATGTAGCTCATATTTAGCCCACGGAATTGCTTGGGTTGCTGTTTTCGGCCACGTTGGGTCAACGCTCGTTTCGCCGCTCGCCATGCGTTCGAGGTGCAAGCACAAGGCATCAACATAGCGCTGCATAAAATCTTCGCGATTGGCAAAGGTGTTGAAATCGCAATAGGCACAGCGGGTTTGGCAAAATGGTATATGAATGTAGAGATGTTTTAAATCGTGTGTTGTCATGGCAGTATTGTAGTGCGATTTGAGCCTTTGCGCCATTATAGGCTTTTGGCTATGGGCTATCGGGGTGAAGAGTACGAAGCTTGAAACCGCGAAGAGCGCGAAGCGCACGAAGATAAGGCTATGGGCTATCGGCTTTTGACTATCGGAACAATTATTGACTACCCACGTTCTTTCCTCCCTCATAATTCATCCTTCATCCTTATCCCTAGCCCCTGACCCCTAAACTCTATTTACTGCTACAATGGGGCCGATGCGCAAGCTAGCTCTGGTGCGCGAGGTTTATGGTGCGGCGCTTAATTAAACGTAGCTTAGTTGCCCGCTTAGTGGCAATGTTTTGTTTGGTAGCCACCCTCGCTGTAAGCCTTTTAGGCTTGACGGCCTATTGGCTTGGCCGCCGGGTTATCGAGCAATCGGTGATTGAACGGCTGAGCATTGCAACTTCGCTCAAAGAGCAAGAAATCGAGCGCTGGGTCGATGATCAGCGCAAAGAGGTGCAGTTGTTGGCGGGCTTGCCCTTGGTCCGCAGCAACGCGAGCATGCTTGCTAACGCCAAACTGGTTAGCCCCGAAGCCAATAGCGCCTACGATACGCTTTCGACCTACCTGCGCTCGATCGTGAAAAATCAGACCAAATTCGACGAAATTTTTGTGCTCAATCAAGTCGGACGAGTTATTTTCTCAACCGATCCGCTCCACGAAGGCACGATTATTACTGATCTTCAATATACTAATGTTGCTCAATTTGGCTTGTATATCGAAAATATCTACCCCAACGATGCAGATATTCCCACGATGACGATTGCTAGCCCGCTCTTTGACCGTGATAACAATGTGTATGCAATTTTGGCTGCGAACGTTAATTTATCGCGGCTTGATGATATTTTAGTTCAACGAGTTGGTTTAGGCCGTAGCAGCGAAACCTATTTGGTCGATAGCAAGCAACGCTTTGTTTCAAGCAAACGCTTTGGCCGACCTGGCATGCCAATCGTCGTCGATTCATATGGCATTCAGCAAGCGCTGGCGCGTCAAAATGGGGTTGCCAAATATCAAAATTACGCTGGCGAGGCGGTGGTTGGTGTCTATCATTGGCTCGAAGGCCGCGATTTGATTTTGTTGAGCGAAGTTAGCCAAGCTGAGGCCTTTGCTCCGGCCCGCGAACTTAGTATTGTGATTTTTACAATTGGCTTGGTTTTAGAGGGCTTGGCGCTGTTGGCAGTTTTTGCCTTGATGCGGCAAGTCGTTGTGCCTGTGGCTCAATTAACCGAGGCTGCGGTTCAAGTTGCTGAGGGCAATTTGCAACAAGCAGATCTGCCCGCACGTGATGATGAATTGGGCTTGTTGATTCGCAGTTTTACTCGGATGACCAAGCAATTGCGCTCCAATCGCGAGCAACTCGAAGATCAAGTTGCGCTGCGCACCAACGAATTGCGCCTTGCCTATCAACAATTGGTTCAACTCACTGATCAACTTCAAGAGAAGAACGATTATTTGCAGCAAGGGCTGAAATTGGCCCACGATATTCAAATTGGCTTGCTCTCGCAGCTTCCGCCGTGGAATCCCGATGTACTGCGTGCTAATGCCTATTCGTTGCCTTCAGCAGAAGTTGGCGGCGATTTCTATAGCTTTGTCGATCTGGGCAATGGTCGGGTTGGCATGGCAATTGGCGACATTTCGGGCAAGGGCGTTGGCGCAGCCTTGATGATGGCACTGGTTTCGAGCACCTTGGAAGAACGTGCTCGCGAAGGTAGCTCACCAGCTGTTTTGCTCCAAACCCTCAATACGTTGTTGCTCGAACGGCTCAAAGCCAACCGTATGAATGCGGCGGTAATGTATGCGATTTATGATCAAGTTAGCTCAACCTTGCACATTGCCAATGCTGGCATGGTTATGCCCTACTTGCTCCGCGCTGGTAATCTGACTGAAATTGAGGTTGTTGGCTTGCCAATCGGCTCGCGCCACGATGTTCGCTATCAAGAAGCAAGTATTCAGCTCAAGCCTGATGATCACGTGGTTTTTGTCAGCGATGGCGTGGTCGAAGCTCGCAACCCCGCGAACCAAATGTTGGGCTTTGAGCTGTTCGCAACGATGTTGGCTGGCTATCGCCACTGGCCAGCTATCGAGCCATACCACGAACATTTGTTCAAACAAATTAGCAATTTTATGGCTGAGTGCCCGCCCGCCGATGATATTACGATTTTGTGGCTGCAAAAGTAGGGATTGGGGATCGGTTGTTGGGGGTCGAAACCGCGAAGCACGCGAAGATCGCTAAGCTTGATCCACGAAGAGCACAAAGGTTAATTTTTTTGGCTTAGATTCATAGTCCTAAAATCCAGATCCCCAATCCCCGACCCCTGATCCCCAAATTCTCTGTTCTATGCTCTATGTTCTTCTTTTTTGACTTCTGACTTAGCCTTTCATCCCTCATCCTTCATCCTTCATCCTTCTAAAATAAGCCTTAGGCCAGATGCACAATCGGCGTTTTTTCGGTAAACTGCACATATGTTTTGTTGTAGGAGGAAGCTCATGCTGACAACCCAAGCCTATGCTGCATTTAACCACGCTGCCCCGTTTGCCCCCTTCGAATTCGAGCGCCGCGATTTAACGCCCACTGATGTGCAAATTGAAATTTTATATTGTGGCATTTGCCATTCCGATTTGCATCAAGCGCGTAGCGAATGGGATGGCACTGTCTACCCAATTGTGCCTGGCCACGAAATTGTTGGCCGTGTGGTGGCTGTTGGCTCTGAGGTACGCAAATTCCAAGTTGGCGATCCGGTTGGCGTAGGCTGTATGGTCGATTCATGTGGCCAATGTGCCGATTGCCACGATCAGCAAGAGCAATTTTGTGCCAAAACCACTTATACCTACAATAGCCCCGATCCGCACACCGGCGGCGTAACCTATGGCGGCTATTCAAGCCAAATTGTGGTTACTGAGAATTTTGTGTTGCGCATCGCCAAGCATTTGGATTTGGCGCGGGTTGCGCCATTGCTCTGCGCTGGCATCACCACCTACTCGCCATTGCGTCATTGGAACGTGCAACCAGGCCAGAAAGTTGGCGTAGTTGGCTTAGGCGGCCTTGGCCATATCGGGGTCAAAATTGCCAAAGCCATGGGTGCTGAAGTTGTGCTCTTCACCACTTCGGCCCATAAGGCTGCCGATGCCGAGCGCTTGGGCGCGTCGGTAGTTATCTCCAAAGACGCAGCTGCGATGCGGAACCAACGCAATAGCTTCGATTTTATCCTCAATACCGTTTCAGCTGCCCATAATCTTGATGATTATTTGAGCCTTTTGAAACGCGATGGCACGCTTTGCCTCGTGGGCGTGCCCGAAAATCCCCACCCAACCCCGAGCTATCCCAACCTGATTTTTCGCCGCCGTCAGTTATCTGGTTCGTTGATCGGTGGCATCGCCGAAACCCAAGCGATGCTTGATTTTTGTTCCGAACATAATATTTTGGCCGATATCGAGCTGATTGGCGTGCAACAGATCGACCAAGCCTACGACCGCATGCTCAAAAGTGATGTCAAATATCGCTTTGTGATCGACCTTGCTAGCTTGAAAGCCGAATAATCAGTTGCTTGTTGCCAACAGCTGCCAATAAACTGCGGCTGTTGGCGCTTGGATTAAGGATAATTCATGACACCCACTATCTCGCTTGATCAAGCCCGCGCAATTGCGATTGCAGCCCAAGGCTTAGATCGCCGTCCAAATCTTGTTGATCAAGCAACCTTGCACGAAACCATCAAGCGCATGCAAATTGTCCAAATCGATACGATCAATGTTGTGGCGCGTGCGCCCTACTTTGTGCTCTGGAGCCGTTTGGGCAATTATGATCCAGATTGGTTTGATCAATTGCAGTTTCCAGCGGGCCAATTATTTGAATATTGGGCGCATGCAGCCTCATTTTTGCCAATTGAATTATTTCCGTTGCTGCGTCCGGCGATGTTGCGCTATACCACCCATGGTTGGCCCAAGGCGCGGCAGTGGCTCGAAGAACATAAAGCTGTTGTTGATCTTGTGCTTGCGACGATTCGTGAGCGTGGCCCATTGCGCTCGGCTGATTTTGAAGCGCCTGTTGATCATGCTGGCGGCGGCTGGTGGAATTGGAAGCCTGCCAAATCGGCGCTCGACTTATTGTGGAGTATGGGCGAGTTGATGATTATCCGTCGCGAAAAATTCCAGCGCGTCTATGAGCTGACCGAGCGGGTTATGCCAAACTGGGATGATCGCGACACACCAAGCTTCGAGGATGCAGCCGAGCAACTTAGCGAGCGCGGTTTGCGCTCAATGGGAATTGCCACCGAGCGCCATCTGCCCGATTACTTTCGTCAAAAGCGCCCAGGCATCAAAGAACGCCTGCAAACATGGGCCGCAGCAGGTAAAGCAATCGAGGTCAAGGTTGAAGGTTGGATCGCGCCAGCCTATATCCATCACGATCAGCGCCATTTGCTGGAGCAAACGCCAACCCCAAGCCTCACCACCATGCTTTCGCCCTTCGATAACCTGATTTGGGATCGCCAGCGCACCATGGATTTTTGGCAATTTGATTATAAAATCGAATGCTATACCCCAGCACCCAAGCGCCGTTATGGCTACTTCACCTTGCCAATTCTCTGGAAGGATCAGGTGATTGGGCGGATTGATGCCAAGGCTGAACGCAGCGCGGGCATTTTTCGTGTCCATGCCTTACATTTGGAGCCACATATCACGCCCAGCGCAGCCTTGTACGACGATTTGGCTGTGATGCTGCGCGATTGTGCCAACTGGCATCGCACGCCAACGATCAGCATCACCATGAGCGATCCGCCACAGGTTGCCGCCGAAGTTCAAGCGCGCGTGGGCTAATCCTATGCCATCCATTCAACTGCGGCCAATTTTGGTCGAGCACCAAGCCGACTTAGCAGCGTTGCTCGCCGATTATTTGGCTGAACTTGATCCTGCATCAGGCCCAGCGTATCCCTATTTGGCGAGCTATTGGGAAGATCCTGAGCGGGTGCCATTGTGGATTGTGCAAGCTGAGCAGCGAATTGGCTTTGTGCTGTTGAATCGCTATGCCTTGTTGCCCCAAACCAGCTTGGCGATTGCTGAATTTTACGTTGAGCCAACTGCTCGTCGCCAAGGTGCTGCGCGCCAAACCGCCTGGCTCTTGTTTGATCGTTTTCCGGCGACATGGGAAATTCGCTGTTTAGCTAGCAATGCTGCGGGCCTTGGCTTTTGGCAAACCACGCTCGATCAATATCTTGGCCATGCCTGCCCAGCCTTGGATGGTACGACTTATGGCTGGGATGGAACGATTTGGAGTTTTGTGAGCCGCTAAAAAGCGTTGTTGCTGGTATACTGATAGGTCATTCCAATCTGGAATGGCCTATTTTGTGCTGAATGTTGCACCATCCAATTGCTGGATAAACCTAGTATCATCAATGCTGATTATTTGCAGGCATAAAGGATATCGTACCCACTATGAAAATTGCTTTTGAAATTCGCCCGGCGCAGGCAGATGAAGAATGGGCGGTTGCTCACTTATTTGAAGCCTTACACCACTATAACACACTGCTTGATCCCTACTTTGGTTTAGCCGAAGATTGGCATGAACTTTTACATGATTTTTTAGTCAAACAAGTGCTCGATACAAGTGGCATAACGATGCTGGCATGGCATGGCAGCGTACCAATTGGCCTATTGATCGTCACTGGTCAACAAGATTCAGCCTTATTTAAACGCCGCCGTTGGGCTGAGTTACTGGCATTGTATGTTGAGCAAGATTATCGTAGCCAAGGCGTGGCGCAAAGCTTGCTTAAGCTAGCCCAAGCATGGGCAAGCAAGCAAGGTTATCAACGCATCCAGTTGTATGTAACTGCGAGCAATCATCGCGCCAAACGCTTCTATCAAGCGCAAGGCTGGCAGTGTGTGCAAGAAATTTGGCGCTTAGGCCTCGATCAATCCCAGCAACCAGATGATTTTGTCGATCAGTTGATCATGTGTTCGAGTAATGAATGAGCATAAGCGAAATTGATCAAAAATTAAGCTTGATTAAGCTGGATATATAGCTATACTACCAAGGGGTGAGAAAGTACTACCCGTTGCTCACCCTAATCTAGGATCAAAGGGCTTGAAATCTTGGGCAAAGCTTGCTACACTGCGTCGTTACAATCGCCAAAACATCTGTCCTATACCACATGGGTGATTCTACCCAAAGGAGGTTCGGCATGGCCGTTGATTCGAGTGCCTTTATTGTAGTACCAGTGGAAGCGACCGTCCCGGTTTTATGGCGAGCAATGCGTAGCATTCGCACCAGCCTCAATATTACCAGGATCTATTGGCATCCAGATGAACATGTTCGTGATGGCTGTCATTTTCGGTTAGAAGTGCCTGTTGCCCAACTTCACGATCCCGCTACCGCCCGTGGGCGCATTCAGTCGATTTTGGTTGACCATGGAGCAGCCTTATTGTAATGAAGCATAGAACACGATGGGCGATTGGACAGCGTATCAATGGCGATACGCTGTTGTTTTTTTAGCGTGGCTCGTTTAAGCTAGCCCAAGCATAACTATCTGATGAGGTATTTTGCATGCCAGCGTTTCAGCATTGCCATTGGTGTGGGGCGGCGTTCGATGGACCGCAAGGCTTTCCGCGCAAATGTAGCGTTTGTGGCAATTCAACTTATCGCAACCCAATTCCGGTCAGCGTTATTTTAGTGCCAGTTGATGGCGGTTTGTTGACGGTGCGGCGCGCCATCGAGCCACGCAAGGGCCAATTGGCCTTGCCTGGCGGCTTTGTCAATTTCGATGAGAGTTGGCAAGCAGCAGGCGTGCGCGAGGTGTTTGAGGAAACCAATATTCAACTTGAGGTGCAAAGCATTCGCGATTGGTGGACGCGCAGCACACCCGATGGCATGATTTTGATTTTTGGCTTGGCAGAGCCAATCAGCCGTGCCGCGATTCCCACTGATTTTGATCGCAGCGAAACCGAAGAATTAGTTGTGATCGATCGCCCGCAAGTGTTGGCGTTCCCATTGCACAACGAAGCCATGCAGGTCTATTTTGCGCAGCTAAAGACTGATTAGGCTTCAGGCTAAATTATCGCCTGCTCTAAGGTATTTGGTAGCAGAAAACTCAAATATGCGAAGATCATTTAATCCACCTAGTAATCATAGTTCAATGGTTATTTAGGTGGGTTGGCATTTAATCTTGACTTTACAAATAAGATTTTTATAATTGAATATATGGATAGATATATTGTGAAGTGGGGGATATTTCATGACAGCACCAGTTATTCAAATTGATTATGAACAGGTTAACCAAGTTGTTGAACGCTGGCAAACACAATATGATCGGGTAGATAGCTTAAAACAAACCCTTCAAATTACCTACAAACAATTACAAGCAGATTGGCAAGGACAAGCAGCACAAGCGTTTTTTAAGGAAATGGATAGGACTGTTTTACCTGTGCTTGAGCGGCTCAAGAAGACAATTGCCGAGGCAAAATCGACTACACTTCAAATCTCCTAGATCTTTCATACAGCTGAAGAGGAAGCAAGTCGTTTATTTAAAGGCCAAGCGGAAGCAGGTTTAGGTAATAAGCCAGTTGGAGCAGTTGTCAGTTATGCCGAAGAAACCAACGAGCGTGGTGGTGATACTCCCGGAGTACCAACCCCTACTCCTACGGTCAATCCAATCAATGGATATACCGTAACTGATGTTAAGCAATCTGAGTTAAGCACGTTTTTTAGCCAATATGAAAATAGTGGCGATATTCCAGCAGAGGTTCTTGAAAAATATTTAACAAATCCTCAATTAATGGCAGTTCAACGTCAAGTATTATCTGATCTTGCTGAACACGTTCAACATGGTGGAAAGCCATTAACCCTGCAAGAATTTTATGCAATGGCATTAAAAGCCACAGGTGATCCTGGAACTGCCTTATTAGTAGCACATAATATTACCAAGTCAATGTCGCGCGGGCTTTCACCAATTGGTTGGGAAAAGACCGATACTGATCCATTAACATATCAGATGGATGGTAAGACCTTTATTTTTGATCGGGCCAATCTGCATCCTGATGCTGATTCACTCAATTCAAATAACGAACCATCAATCTTTTATGCAGCGTTTGATAGACATTCACTTGGCAAAAATGATCCCGGCGATTGGTATCATTACTATCTTGAAGCCTCAGCGAGTTATTATGGCGCTTCTGGTAAGCTTACATTTGATAACCCTGGCGGTGCATTTTGGGACTATTCAAAAGTCGTTGATGGGGCGCTTGATGGTGCGATGAATCAAATGAAAGATCCTAACCTTTCAGAAAGCCCTGCCTACCAAGGTTGGCGCTATGCTAACTCGCTGAGCTATCTCGAAGGTGCAAAATATGGCACTGATTATGATGGAGTTCAAGATGAAGTAACTCGTGAAGCACAGCTTCATCGCGAAGGCGCATTATTTGGACTTGAGGTTGCTGGAGCACATCCAGATCCCCAATGGAGTTGGTATATTCCCAAAGCTGGGGCAGCCAATGGAATTTTAGATACAGACGTTGATATTAGCAATGATACCGATGCTACCTATGATCCATCTGGTACCAAACGTTAGAAGGAGTTTAGTTTGAATCGTTTATCTTTGGCGGCGTGGATGTTGATGCTTCTGTTTTGCTTGGGAGCATGCACCCCATCCGCTAATAGCACTACTTCGCAAGTAGCAATTCAGGGGGCTTCACGCATGCAACAAGCTACGATTGAACAACTTTTTAACCAAACAACGATTCCAGCAGTTGATAATACGCTTGCGCTTTTTTGTAGTTTTAACGAAGGTATTAGTTGCTTTTTTATTGAAGCTACACAAGTTGAGGCCTTTAATTTTATGTACGATGAGCAATTATATAATCCAATCAATAAACTAGATGGTCAACTTGCTCAACAAATTTTGAAAGACCTTGATCCAAAACGGGTTGATCAGTCTAAAAACAATACAGTGCTCTTACGCTGTAGCAAAACCAATGGCTTTACCTGTGAGATTAATAGTGGAACTGCATGGGAGCCATTAGCGATCGAATAAACCTGAAGCGTTTAATTAATTCCAAATTTTGCTAGTGTTTGCCAATCGCGTATCACAGCCTTCAAGTATTGCTACGTTTATGCAGAGAATTGAAGGCTGTGACCATAGTTGATCACTTATACTGCTAGGCTGAGCTTCGATGCAACCAAATGACCCAATTAGCGTTGCATCGTCAGTTGGTAGGGCCCTAAAAGATAGCTGGGAATTTCAAGTGGTTGGCTTGTGGCGGCTGCATGAATGCCGCTAGCTCCATTATCAATGATTTGATAAAACGCGACGTTGGCCGCTGTATAGTGAAGGCGAAGCGTGAATGTCTGAGCGGCTTGGTGTGCCTCAATCGTCTGTGCTTGGGCTTGCTCTACCCCAGCCAACGATTGCGCAGTTAACAGCGCAACCACCAGCAGCATCGTAAAGCAAATGCTTAAACTACTAACAACCAATGCCCGCATAGATGCGTGTCCTTAAAAAAGTTAACGATTATGCTGCAATGTAGTAGATTTTGTTGCATTTGCCTATAGTGCAACAGTCCTACTTTGCTATAGTTTCACTGCGAATCAGGCACTTGTTCATCATCATCTTGGGCGCGAATTGCCGCTGTATATTCAGGGTGTTGCACAAAGTGCCCATCCTGCAAAATTTCGCTATCCCATGGGTTCATAATCAGTTGATCGGAGAGTAGGCCAATATAATCGGGGCGTGGGCTAGCCCACGTATGCGCATACAAGGCAGCAGTTTTGACATCGGCAGCACCCATATCGCGCACAACCAAGCCTGCAACCAACAGCGTTTGGCCCGAATCAGCCATCTCATCGACAATCAGCACCCGCCGATTGCGCACTTTTGCTGGTGGCTTGACCAACCACGATGGATCGCGGCGCACAACTTGATCTTCAAAACGCCTGGTTAAGCGAATTGGGTAGAGTTCGCGGCGCAAGGCGTAGGAAAGCAAGGTTGCTGGAAATAACCCACCTCGCGCAATCCCCAAGATCAATTCTGGTCCCCACGGGGCAATTTGCATGGCTAGTTGGCGGGTTATTTCCTCGAACCGCTGCCAACTAATCGGGTCAACGCCGCGCCGGGTGCGATAATCATACGATGCCATAAAATGTGCTCCATTGAAAAACGAGCGCATAGCGTGGCTATGCACTCGCTCGATTTGGCTGATTCGACGTGGTTTAGGCGATGGTAACGTCTTCGCACAAGTACACATCTTGGATGGCTTGCAACAAGGCTGCGCCTTCGGCGATTGGACGTTGGAAGGCTTTGCGGCCTGAGATCAAGCCTGCCCCACCACCACGCTTGTTGATTACGGCGGTGCGTACTGCTTCAGCGGTATCGCTTTCGCCGCTCGAAGCACCACCTGAGTTGATCAAGCTAGCGCGACCCATGTAGCAGTTGGCAACTTGATAGCGCACCAAGTCGATTGGGTGATCGCTGGTCAAATCGCTATAGATGCGCTTGTCGGTTTTGCCATATGGGTTGTCTTTTGAGGTAACTGCGTTGTAGCCGCCGTTATTTTCAGGCAATTTTTGCTTGATAATGTCGGCTTCGAGCGTCACGCCCAAGTGATTGGCTTGGCCCGTCAAGTCTGCTGAAACATGGAAGTCGGTGGTGTCGTTTTTGAAGGCGTTGTTGCGCAAGTAGCACCACAAAATTGTGGCCATACCCAACTCGTGGGCCATTTTGAAGGCTTGAGCAACTTCGACGATTTGGCGGCCCGATTCTGCTGAGCCAAAGTAGATTGTTGCGCCAACTGCCACCGCGCCCATTTCGTGAGCTTCTTTGATCGTGCCAAACAAGATTTGGTCAAACTTGTTGGGGTATGACAAAAATTCGTTGTGGTTGATTTTGACCACGAACGGAATCTTGTGGGCATATTTACGGGCAACTGCGCCCAACACACCAAAGGTTGAGGCAACGGCGTTACAGCCACCTTCGATGCCAAGTTTTACAATATTTTCTGGGTCGAAATAGGCAGGATTGGGAGCAAATGAAGCACCAGCTGAGTGTTCGATGCCTTGGTCGACTGGCAAAATTGAAAGATAGCCAGTGTTGGCCAAGCGGCCTGTGCCATAGAGGCTTTGCAAGCTGCGCAATACTGGAATACTGCGATCTGAGGCCGTCCAGACCCGATCAACAAAATCTGGCCCTGGTTGATGGATCAAATCTTTGCTAATCGTTTTCGATTGATGTTCTAAGAGTGACGATGCTTCATCGCCTAATAATGCTGCAATACGGTCAATCATTGAGAATGCTCCTTATGGCTGACAACGCGCCCATTATAGCATGCCGCGAGCACCCACTGGGGTGAGGAAACACTACCCATAGTGACCTATTCGCTACTAGGCTGGGCATTGCGCATACGAATCATCGAAAATTGCAATGTCGATTGCGCTACCGCCTGCTGCAAGCGCCATAAATTTGGCATAATGTGCAATTCAACCCCCAAGCCCACCAGTTGCCCCAATAAATCGTCAATCGCATGCAGCGCTTGGGGCGTGACCGTGCTTAAACTAATCCAATAGCCAGCCGCCGCATCGGATTGCTCAAAATAAGCCTGTGAAAATTCATAGGCATACAGTGTGGTTGCCCGAATCCGTTCGAGCCAAGCCTGCTCAACTGCAATAATCGTGGCGGCAGTGCTCAGCCCAAAGAAACGCGCTTGATCAGCTGCGCTGGTGTGCTGATCGTAGCGAATGCAGATCCGTGGGCAATCACGGGGCAACAAATAGTTGACCACATGACTGCCTTGGATCGCCCACACTAAATCTGGATGTTCAGCTTGGCGCGGATGCGGACGTGGCGTAAATTGACTAATCGTGGCATCTTCGCTGAGATGATACAGCCCCTCATGATGTGGCTGCCACAATTTAGCCATGATTCGCTCCAGGCACGAGCATGCTCATGGCACTCAGATCAATGTCATCGCGCACAATATCCATCAAAATTTCGTCGTAGCGTTGATTGCCCAAGGGAATTGCGCCGCGTACCCGACCGACCTCGCGAAAGCCAGCTCGTTCGTAGGCGCGGCCAGCCCGCGCATTGTAGCCGTAATACCAAAGCTTGATATTATATAAATTGAGGAAGAAAAAGCCATATTCGGCGATCAAGCGCACAGCCTCAGTGCCATAGCCTTTACTGCGTTGGTTTGATTCGCCAATCATGATGCCCAGCGCTGCGCTTTGCCGCCGATGATTAATTTCAAACAAACTAATATTACCAATCGGCTGGTGCGTTTCTTTGATATGAATTGCGAAGGTAAGCCGCTCGGCATTTTGCTTCGAAGCTTGTTGATACCAGGCTTCTTCATCTTCAAGCGTGGCTGCAAAGCCGATTGCACCCAAATTGGCGGTCATGCCAAGGTCGCTAAACCAACGCACATACAGCGGCAAATGCTCATGGCGCAGGGTCGCAAAATAAATCTGTTGGCCCGTCACGACTGGATAAACTGGATTTTCACTGCTCATAACGACCCTTCTACAAGGCTGCAATTGCGATTATTGCTTGATTATAGGCCTTGGATGCACGCAAACATCGGTTTTGCGACTGAGTTTTGGCTCAGCCTCAAAGCCTTGTATTGCCAGCATTTGGGCGTTTTCAACCAGTTTAAAGGTTCAGACTATTGATGGTAGTTTTTGGCATTGAATCACAGTATAATCAAGCGAACAACCCACATCGTAGCTACGCATCGTGCTCAAAAAGCATGGATTGACCTTGCAACGCTGATAAAAAAGCTCTGAAAGGAACCCAAAATGCAACTGCCAAATCAACCGTATGTGGTAATTGTTGATGATCAACCAGCCGCCGCCTTGGGCTTACAAGCTGCGATTGCCGACCAACAGCTGAACGTATTGCGTAACCTGAGTTATAGTTGCGATCGGATAGGTTCGGTAGGCGATCTCGAGCGCCAATTAGGCTTGTACCCGCCGCAGAGCATTCGTTTGATGGTGGTCGATTATGCGATGGTTGGGCGCACGCCCCTGCATGTTATTTATCGCTTGCGCACCAGCCGCAGCTTGCACCCAGCCTTGCATCCCGAAGCCTTGCTGATTGGCTGGAGCGCCTATGAAGATGTTGATTCGCTGTTTCGTTCGGTCGGCTTCGATGGGTTTATTAGCAAGCATTTAGACCAACGCGACGTTGTCCAAGCGATCGAATGGATTTATCAGCAACGCTTGCATGGCGCTGGCTGGACGAGTGTTGGCTTGCCTGTGCCATGGGCTACGTCATCGTTAATTGCTTGAAGGCATGGTAAGGCTAGGGTTGTGCATGCACCGCCATGCGCGTGATTTTCAAAGCTGACCGAGCCTTGATGTAAGCGTGCAACTTGCATAATTAATGCTAAGCCCAAGCCGTTGCCGCCCAGCTTTCCACTCCAGCCAAGCACCGCCGGAATTTGATTGCTGGCGAGGCGTTGCAGCAGTTCTTTGGGGTAGCCTGTGCCATGATCGCTAATTGTAATAATCACCATGGCTTGCTTAACGCTGCATTCAAGCGTAATTTGCTGCTCGCTGATTAGGCTGGCTTCGATTGAATTTTGAATAATCGTGCGCAACGCCAAGCTCAGAAACAAATCATTGCCTTTGATCAAGATTGGCGTTTGGTTGCAGACCGCGACTTGTAAATAGTTCTGATCAAACTGATGGGCAGTGCGCACTTCATTGACGATTTTATGCAATAGCTCGGCTACATTCAGCGTTTGCAGTTGTTGCGGTTGCAACACGCCCTCGCGAGTCAAAATTAATAATTGGCTGGTTAATTGCTTAAGCTGTTGGGTTGTGGTTTGGAGCGCTGCCAAGGCTTCGCTGCTGCTAATGCCTGCATTCTTCTGGGGCGCATTGGCCAAAAAGCGCTCAAACATTGGTACCAAGCCTTCTAAGCCGCTGCTATAGCCGCGCAGTTCGTGCTGAAAAAAGCGAATAAATTGGCGCGCTTGTTGTTCTTGCTCAAGCTGAGCTTTGGCCTGCACCTGAATTTGGGTGGCACGGCTGGCCGAGCTACGTAATTGCCACATCGTTAAAAATAAAAGCAAGTTGAAGACAATCACTGCTGGATTAATTAAACTCCAGCCTGCCGGATGTAAGATGCTGGCTATGAGCAGAAAAAACGGATAGCTGAAGATTGGCCATAAACGCCCAGTTGTAATAATTGCCAGCAAGATCGGCACAGTGATTAAGATAACCGCCGCACTTTCTAGCTCAACAATACTCAGCGCAATTAAGCAGGTTGAAGTCATGCTGAGCACGATTAACCAGCGTGGCCAAGCCAACTGTGGGCGGCGATAGACCAACCAACCAAGCCAAAACAGATACAGCGCCAAGCTAAAATCGATCCAAATTAAGCTCTTTGAGGTATTGTGATCGAGGCCAGCCAGCCCCAAACTGCCCACGCCAACGCTAAAACAGGCAATTAACCATGTAACCCACGGCAATGGATCAAGTTCTTGGCCAATGCGTTGATAGACGTTAAGCCATGATCGGAATAGGTTGCCCCATACATCCTTCATGATTGCTCCACTGATAGCTGTGGCTACCGATTGTTGGCGATCAGTGGTTGGGCCATGCTGCTTAGGCTACTTGGGTTTGGGCAAGGCCAATACCACTGAGGCGCGCCATAAATGTGCAAATCACGTCACGCATCCACGATTGCAGGGCTGGCGGCGTTTGTTCTTCGCACGCTATCGCAATCTGGTTCAAGCGATCAAGGGTTGTGGCTAATCCTGCTTCAAGCACATGTTGGTTAAGTTGCTGGAGCGTTAGCTGGTGGGTATCGTTTAATAAGGCTTGTTTTTTGCGCCAAAGCTGGTTAATAAAGCTTGCTAACTGGAGATTATTATCACACGCATCAGCAAGCGGAGCAATAACCCGACCGCGCTGGAGATCGCATCCTTCGCCAAATTGAACTCGTTGTTCTAAAAGGCCCACCACATCATCAATATCTTGCATTATTTGGGCAAAGAAATAGGCTGACTTTGGAGGAAAGAGCGGTTGGCGATGGTACATTAGCGCCAAGTTGAGCGCAAATTCGGTGGCAATTTGGCCTTGACGATAGCGATGGTGCATCCATTCATCCCAATCTGTTTGCTCAGGGTAGCTATGCTCAACTTCCCAAATTTGCAGCGCACCTAATTCACGCAAAAAGTTCATGGTTGGCTGAACCAAGCGCGGATCGATTTGAACTGCTAATTCAGCAACGGTGGCGGTGAGGCTCGTGGCAATTGGTGTGGCCTGAGTTACCCCAAAACGCGCTGGCACGGTTGCTCGTTCCGAACGCCGACTGGCAATATCAACTGTATCATCCATCACCGCCACTGCTTCCATGGTTAACATAATCACTGGTAATGCGCGTTGATGGGCTGGCGTAATGCCGCCTAATTGCTCAGCCAAACTCAAATAGAGCAAGGGCAGCAATATAAACGATGGCTGTGGATTATCCACGACCACATAATCCCAAACATGTTGCAAAGGAGCTGGGATATTGAGCTGGTTGAGCAAACGCCGCGCGCCTTGCAAGTGCGGAGCGAAGCTGGCTTGAGAACGTTGGAAGATGCCTTGGAACTTTTGTGGGAAACGGATCGTGGTGTCTGCCATACAAACCTCGCGCAATCGCTGAAGGTTCGCGAGTTATGGTGTACGATTGTAATGCTGCTGCTCACCGAACCAATTAATTTAGGATCTTTATTCTTTATTAACAATGCAGTTAATACAATCGCTCAAAATGTTCAAGTTTTGTCGTACTTCTGTAAGGTGATATTTAGTACTTCTAGTCAAGTACTTTTATCCTTGGGAAAACTAAAAGAGACTAGGCTTTGGCCTAGTCATTGTTTAGGACGTACCGGATGGTTAATTGACATTTGAGCGGAAAGTACTGAAGTTAACTGGCAGAAATGTGCAACAAACGATTAATTTGATTATTTTGCTATGCAACGTGGCTACAGCCAGGGAAATGTATTTTAAAATAGATCTATTAATATTCAATAATAATTAATATTTACTCACTCGTGATTATTTTGCATAAATAATGACATTGTACTGCTGAATAGGCTTGATTGAAATGGTTGGGAGCTGCATAGGCCAATTGATGGCCTAAGTGCAGGCCAATTAATAATAAAAGCATACACAGACCAACCAACAAAAGATTACCTTGGCGTTGCGATTTTCTGAGTGTTGTGTCCATCTGCTTGCTCCTAGGGTTCAACTGTGGCCTTTTAGGCTTGATAGTAGCAGTATGGCAAGCCAACATAACCGGAAAGTTAACGAGTAGCCCGCTTATTCAGTGCGCTTGCGCAAAATTTGGTTGAGCAACTGAATTTGTTCCTGTTGCAATTGCACGAGTTCGCGCCATTGCGCATCGCGTAAATCATCGATTTTATTATGCAGGCGTTGAATTTCCAATTCGGCCTTGAGGTTAATTTCGTAATCATGGGTTGCATCAAGCCGATCTTTGGCAGCTTGGCGGCTTTGCGACATCATAATAATTGGGGCTTGCAGCGCCGCGACGCTTGATAACACCAAATTAAGCAAAATAAACGGATAGGGATCAAACGGCTTAGCCAGAAAAAGCCCGTTGAGCAGCATCCAAGCCAATAAGGCTGCCGAGAATCCAATTAAAAAAGGCCATGAGCCGCCAAATGCCGCTACCTTATCGGCAACCCGATCGCCAAAGCTTTGAGTTGCTTCAAATTGATGATTGATGTTTTTGCTAATGGTTGGGTGTTCGATAAAATGCTTAATTAATTCGCGTTCACGCTCGGCTAAGGCAGTTAATGCTGCATTTTGATCGGGATCAGGCATGTGGTCGGCCATAGTTGGGTTTCCTAAATGATTGGCTATAAAGACCGAATTGCAAAGCCACTGCAAGCCAGCGCATATTCTAGGCCTGCTTGAAGATTAGCGCGGGTAATAATTTCGCTCAAATCGATGCCCAAATGCACCATGGTTTGGGCAATTTCGCTGCGAATCCCCACAATAATCACTTGCGCACCAAGCAAGCGGGCTGCATTAACTGTTTTAAGCAGATGATGTGCCACGCCAGTATCAATCAATGGCACGCCAGTCAGATCGAGAATAACCATTTGGGCCTTGAGATTGGTAATCTCTTCAAGCAGGCGCTCGATCATCTGCTGGGCACGGCTGCTATCAATGACCCCAATCAGCGGAACTGCTAAAATGTGTTTGTAGACAGGAATAATTGGCAAGGCCAGTTCGCTCAAAATTGCTTGTTGGCGGTCAAGCTGGCCAATTCGTGCTCGATCGTAGCCGCGATATAAACCAGCCAGCCCCGATTGAATGACCTTCAGCGCTTGGCGCAACAGGGCAATCTTAGCGCTTGGCTGATCGAATTTCTCCATCAACATCTCAACGCCACGTTGATGCCACAGCAAAACTAGTTGCTCAAAATCGTCGATTGGCAAGCCTTGCATGGCGCGTTGATAGGCACCTTCTTCGAGGTGGGTGCGGTAAAAATGTGGCTCTGGTTCGTCCAAATCTAAGCCGAAGGCGTGGACAGTAATCAGCACCCGTTGGGTTAATTGCTGTTTCGTCAGCGGAATTTTGCGATAGCCTGGAATTTCCACTAATGCCCGATCAACTAGTTGATGGCTCATGGATTCTTCCATGGCGATAA
Source organism: Herpetosiphon sp. NSE202 (assembly GCF_042688385.1). Classification (NCBI taxonomy): domain Bacteria; kingdom Bacillati; phylum Chloroflexota; class Chloroflexia; order Herpetosiphonales; family Herpetosiphonaceae; genus Herpetosiphon; species Herpetosiphon sp. NSE202. The sequence goes on from NZ_JBHUPY010000001.1 coordinate 941,603, forward strand.
AAACACTTCCGAAGGACATAGTAGTGTGCTCCTAACCCACATGATCGCTGGTGGCAATGAGCGTAGTGTTTTAGTAGGATGTGGCATTCGATAATACCATACAACCTTGGGCTAGCGTGCAATTTGTAGGGACAATATGATGCAAAAAGTAATGCTTATTGGCAATGGCGGCGACAAAACCACGCTTGCTTATCAACTGGCGGCGTTGTATGATCTGCCGCTGTATGAGATCGATGCGCTGCAATTTCAGCCAGGCTGGGTTGCCACTCCCGAAGCTGAATTACGCCAAATACTTGAACAAATTCAACAGAGCGAGCGTTGGCTGATTGATGGCTTTGGGCCATGGGACTAGATCGAAGCAGGGGCGCAGCTCGCCGATAGCATTATTTTTGTTGATCATCCGATTTGGGTGCATTTTTGGTGGGCCTGCGAGCGCCAGATTGCTGCCGCACAAGGCACGCCGCGGCTTGGTGGGCCGCCTGATTGCGATTTGCGTGATATAACCAAGCGCATGTTCGAGACGATCTGGTGGGTGCATGAAAACGTGCGCCCTAAATTGGTCAGCTTGGTTGAGCACTATCAAGCCAGCAAAAGCGTAGTCTGGATTCGCTCGCCAGAAGCATTGGCTGAATGTATGGCGCAGCTTCAGCCTGAAATATAAACTGAATTCATTTAGATTCAACACTTGACAAATAGCGCTGATTTTGCTATAGTCATGTCAAACCTTCTCCTCTCTCTTCTCTCCCACAAGCGGCTCCATTTTGCGAGCCGTTTGTGGTTTTAGGCGTTTAATTGCTGTTACTGCGGGTGAGCCTCTCTAAACCCCTTGTGTGATCGATCAAACCGCAACTGATGAGAAAAATTGCCTGATTTTATCGATTGGTAGTAATCCTTTTGGTAAGGCTGAGCCAATACACTAGCACATATCGGGAACCCAACCAAGACTAGTACTACGGGATGTGATCGACTAAATATCCCCCCAAAAGGTTAGCATCCAAGGATTAACCCTTTGGCGTATGGTTGGCACTGAGACTATTAAGCCAGAGCTATGTTCATTCCCGCATGGTCATAGCATTCACGCGACCTCCTGAACCGTTGTACTACCTAAAGGAGCACCACGATGATTCTTGCACTTGATATTTCAGCCGCCAATTTGGGGATGGTTGTCTTCGATCGCGCAACAGCCCGTGTTGTTGAACATGCCCATTTTGACCTTGATGCCCGTCGTTGTACTCCCAAGCAACGAATTATCCTCGCAGTTCAATCATGCCAACAATGGTTGCGGGATTACCCGAAATTGGTTGAATGTGTGATTAACGCCCCAGTGCCCAAAACCCATCCTGCTGATTTGATTGCCTGCCAACGGATTGTCGGGGCGCTCATTGGGGTCATTTATGGCACAGGCTTGCCAGTAACCGAAATTTCGCTGGCAACCGCCAAGCGTCAATTGATTGGCCATCAATACACCGATCGCACTAGCCTCATGCAGGCTGCTGCCATGTATTTTGATACAGACTACAGCGAATACGAAGCTAGCGCTTTGGCTTTGATTGTGGGCTACAATCAAGAATTGTTCAAACGCAACAAGCAACAAGTGGCCGATATGCGTCATTTTGCCTTGCTTAAGGCTTAATTGGGTTTTTGAGCGATGGGGATAAAGATTTGAAGATCTTGCGGGCGACCATCGTCGATCCAACTTGTCCACGCACTTGTCGCATTATTGCGAAACGTTCGATAGAGTTTGCCATTGCTTGCATTGGCAATCACCATGGTTCCAGTATCAAGATAATGGGCAATCGCAACCCCAGTGGCGGCTGAAGGCAATTCTGCCAACATACTAAAACTACTCCATCCGCCACTACCCCATGTGCGAACCCAAACCGCGCCAGCGCTATCGCTAAATGCACAGCTTAAGGCATTGGTTGCTTGGCGATGACAGCTTGTCTGATTCAACAAACTCGGGCTTGGATTGCCATCATCAACCCAATCGAACCACGTTCCGCCTTCATAGAAGCTGCGATAGGCATGGCCATTACTGCCGATTGCATAAACCACAACATTATCTGCGCCATAATTGGCCGCAGCCAAGCCTTTGAACGGACCGCCACTGATAAAAGCTCCAAGATCGTTCCAGCCTGCCCAACTAGTCCCATTCCAAATTCTTTGCCATAAATGGTTATCACTCGTGCGGGCAAAGCACTGCATAGTGGTTGCTGATGCCGAAGTACAGCTTGTTTCGTAAATATCGGCTGTGCCAGGCCCGCCAAGGCTCGTCCAACTACTCCAACTGGTGCCATTCCATGTGCGTTGATACAGATTAATAAATTCACCTTGCCTGCCACTGACAAAAATATTGAGGGTTGTGCTAGTACGGGCAATCGCACTTACGCCGCCACTTGGGTCGAGGCTGAATTGGCTTAATCCTAAGCCTTGCCAATTGCCCCAGCCTGCACTACTTTGCCACGAACGCTGCCAAACTTGCTGATCGTCGCCAAGCACAAAACAATCGATTCGTTCGCTATTTGGGGTGGCACAACTGATCGAGCCACTTGGCGCAATTGTTAAATCGTTTGGGCTTGCAGCGCTTGGTGTAAGTGGCACGAACATTAATCCGCCGATCCATGCTCCAATTAATAGCCATCGTGCAATCATCGTCAATCCTCCTAAAAACCACTAGCAATCGATTAATTGCGAGCATAGCGAATTGGGGCTTGACACAATATGCCAAAAATTGTCAAATAGGCTCGGTTCCAACCAGATCAGGAGTGTGTATGAAGACCCAGCGCTTAGAAGCGTTCAGTGACGGCGTGCTCGCAATTATTTTGACGATTATGGTGTTGGAGTTGAAGATTCCGCATGGGGACACGTGGGCTGATATTAAGCCTTTAGTACCGGTTTTGCTATCGTACATCTTGAGTTTCGTCTACATCGGAATTTATTGGAATAACCATCACCATATGTTGCACGTGACCACACGCACGACTGGCGGAATGTTATGGGCCAATTTACACTTGTTGTTTTGGCTCTCGCTGATTCCATTCACCACTGGCTGGATGGGCGAAAACCACTTTGCCGCAATTCCAACGGCGGCCTATGGAGTTGTGATGTTAGGAGCTGCGATTGCCTATTGGGTTTTGCAGCGCACGATTATTCGCAGCCAAGGCTCCAACTCAGCGCTTGCCAAGCTGATTGGACGCGATCTTAAAGGCAAAATTTCGCCAGTTCTGTATATTTTGGCAATCGGGGGCGCATTTATTCATCCAGCTATTGCTGGCTTTTTATATGTGGTGGTGGCGGCGATCTGGTTGTTGCCAGACCGCCGGATCGAATTGCATCTCGCTGAGATTGAGCATGCAGAAGCTTAATTAACTAGCAACCGCCTGGCTGCGCAAGAGCATTGGCTCCATATTCATCACACTAATTAACCCTGCTTGGAGTGGCTCAAGCTGTTGATTCAGCTCGTTGAGGCCTTGTGAGCCTGTGCCCATGCTATATTTGCGTGGGCGCAGCTCGCTGGGCAAGCCCAAAATTTCGTGAATTTTATTGCCAACATCAACTGGATTATCGGCATGTTCAAGCCCCGTTACAATGCCAGTGCTGATCGCTTGGGCATATTGACCAGCCACGCCGTATGCTGCATTCAAGTTTTGATTGGCGGCGGTCATGATATTTGCCCCAAAATTGGTCGAATACCCACCTAATTGTAAAATCACGCTATCGATGCCAAGCGCGGTCAGTTCGTAGGCCATGCCGTGGGCCAGATTTTCTTCAGCGGCTTTGCTTGCCCCATAGGCTGCCAACAAGGGCACAACGATTTGGGTACTGGTACTAGAGATTGTAATTAAGAGGCCAGCTTGTTGTTGGCGCATCAACGGCAACACAGCTTGGGTTACCCGAAACGCCCCAAACACATTAATCTCAAATAATTGCTGCACTTGCTCAATAGTACAGGCCTCAGCCAAACCTGCTAAACCAGCGCCTGCATTGTTGATCAAACAATCGAGGCGACCAGCTTTGGTCTGAATTGTGGCCAGCGCTTGATCGACTGAGGCTTGATTGGTCACATCAAGCTCGATTGGCTCGATGGTTAAGCCGCGTTGGCTGGCAAAATCACGTAATTCTTGCGCTGCTTGAGCATTTTTTGCATTGATTCCCCGCATCGAGGCAAAAACCGTATGCCCATGCTGGGCCAAGGTTTCAACAATTGCCCGACCTAGCCCACTGCTGCTCCCAGTAACCAAAATTGTTTGAGCGGAAGTCATAAAAATCCTTTCTATTTGTATACACTCTAAACTAGCTATATAGATTAATTTGCCACATAGAGAGGGCCGTATAGCAGCGAAATCTGACACTTTTTTTGTGGAACTTACGAAATTGCTCGCCGATTGGGGATATACGCCTAGAACATGCCTAGGACTTATAGACCTTGACAAGGGGTTTCGGCGTGTTGATAATGGCATATCAGCCCATTTGGTCTATCGTACTCGCCATTCTTTCTTTTGTTCATGGAGGTTGCCCATGGTTAAGCGTTTACCCCATCGAGGAGCTAGGTTGCGTCGATTAAGCTATTTCAATGTCGTCTTACTACTGCTTCTCGCTGCTTGTAGCACCGGCCAAGCAACCCCTACCCCAGCCCCAAAAGATTCGGTTAAGCTTCAGCTCAACTGGGTCTACGATTATTCGTCGGCAGGCTTTTTTGCAGCTGAAAAAAATGGGCGCTTCAGCGAGCAAAATTTGAATGTCGAGTTGATTGCTGGTGGTTTTGATGATAAAGGCTATATCGATGGCACCGAACGCGTCAGTAGCGGGGCTGCTGATTTTGGGGTGGCCAGCGCCGATAGCGTGATTCAAGCCCGCGCCAATGGCAAGCCAGTCGTCGGGATTGGTGTGCTAACTCAAAATAGCCCACTGGCGATTCTTTCGTTGCCAGCCGCCAATATTCGCACCCCACAAGATTTGGTCGGCAAAAAAGTCTTGGTTTCGGAAGGCGGCGCAACCCAACTCTACAACACCTTGCTCACCGCTCAAGGTATTGATTTGGCGAGTGCTAAGCCCTTGCCGCGCTTCGACTCGGGGATTGATCAACTGATCAAAGGCGAGATTGATGCCTTGGTTGCTTGGAACATCAACGAAGCAATTGAATTGAGCGAACGTGGCTCGCCACCTTCAATCATGTTGTTCAGCGATTATGGGATCAATAGCTACGAATTGGTGTTGATTACGACTGAGAAAATGGCAACCGAAAATCCCGATCTGGTTACGCGCTTTCTTAAGGCGACGTTTAAAGGCTGGAATGATGTTATTGCCAATCCCAATCAGGCGGTTGATTATGTGGTCAGCTACGATTCGAAGCTCAACCGTGATGCCCAACTGCGGCGTTTGAACGAACTAACCAAATTGGTCAAGCCTGCGAATACCAAAGTTGGCGATATGCGGCCTGACCTGTGGTCGTTTACCCATCAGATGTTGCAAACCCAAGGCGCACTCGATGGCCCAATTGAGTTAGGTCGCGCCTACTCAACCTTGTTCCTTGATGTGATTCCTGATCGCTAGAACCCAAATCTGCCTCAAACCCCCGATCGAATGTACATCGATCGGGGGTTTTGATTTGAGATGTGAGCAGTGAGCGCTTGTTAATAGCAGTTGATTAACGCAGCGGCGCACAGGATACGAGGGGCCAGTTGTCAGGGGTCAGCGTAAATTCCGTAAACCTATGCCTAAAAACAGCGTTGCATGCTTCGTGCTCTTGGCGGTTTCTGGCCTGTGCAAGCTTGGCTGATTTCATAAACTGGCACCTGAACCCTTCATTACAATTTGACAAAAAAGCCCAAGCTCGGTATACTTGTAGACGCTGTTTGGGCCGGTAGCTCAATGGTCGAGCATCTGACTCTTAATCAGCTGGTTGTGGGTTCGAGTCCCACCCGGCTCACCAAACACCAAGGACGTAGCATCAACGCTACGTCCTTTTTATGCCAATTTAGAAACCTGCAACGTATTGTTTATTCACGAAGCGCACGAAGATTAATTTTTTTGCCACGCATTGCACGAATGAGTATTTTTAGCCACAGATTATTATTCCAATAGCCATACTTTGCTCTGCGCCTCTGCGTTAAAAACCTAGCTCCTGAACCCCAGCACCTATGTTCTATGTTCTATGTTCTTTTCTGATTTTTGATTTCTGTCTTCTGACTTTTGATTTGGTATTTCATCCTTCATAGCTCTACTCCCCTAGGCCTATACGCCCAATCAGCCAGTGTGGTACAATGGGGCCACGTAGGCGAGGTAACCCAATGCAACCATTGCAATGCACAGCCAAAACTTCCCCAGAAGCGGCGCAAGCAGCAGCCGATTTTTGGCTATGGGCTGGGATTCGCCTTACTGCTGGCGGCTTCATGACGGGCCTCCCCGCCAACTAGAAGATGCGCCCACCTCGTTGATTCACGCAACCGGGCGACTTGCGCTCGGTTTTTTGTTGCCCTCAATTGTTGTTTTTAAGGATGTGTGTATGTCAAAAAATATTTTAGTGGCGGTAGCCTGGCCGTATGCCTCAGGCGCACGTCACCTTGGCCATGTTGCAGGCTTTGGCGTGCCGAGCGATGTTTTTGCCCGCTATCAACGCTTGGTCGGCAATAATGTCTTGATGGTCAGCGGTACCGACGATCATGGCACGCCAATCACCGTGCGCGCTGATCGCGAGGGCAAAACGCCACGCGAAGTAACCGATTTCTACAATGCTGAAATTCGCAACAACCTGCGCGATTTGGGCTTGTCGTATGATTTATTTACCCGCACATCGACCGAAAATCATTACCAAATAACCCAAGCGTTTTTCACCCGCTTGCAAGAAAATGGCTATATTTTTGCCAAAGAAATGATTGGCACCTATAGCGAAGCCGACAAGCGCTTTTTGCCCGACCGCTACGTCGAAGGCACATGCCCACATTGTGGCTACAGCAAGGCGCGCGGCGATCAATGCGATAACTGTGGCAAGCAGCTTGATCCAGTCGATTTGATTGAGCCACGCTCGACCTTGAGCGGTGCAACCCCAGTGTTTAAGCCAACCAAACACTTTTTCTTGGATCTGCCAGCCTTTGTTGAGCGCTTGCGTGAATGGATTTCAAGCCAAGAACATTGGCGACCAAATGTAAAACGCTTTTCGTTGGGCTTGCTCGAAGAAGTGCCAGCCCGCGCAATTACCCGCGACTTAACCTGGGGCGTGCCAATTCCGGTCGAGGGCGACGAATTCGATGGCAAGCGGATTTATGTTTGGTTTGATGCGGTGATTGGCTATCTTTCGGCAGCGGTTGAATGGGCAACCAAGGTTGGGCGGCCTGAGGCTTGGCGCGAGTGGTGGCTGAACCCAGCGGCTCGTCATTACTACTTTATGGGCAAAGACAACATCGTGTTTCATAGCGTCATTTGGCCAGCAATGCTGATTGGCCATGGTGAGCTTGAATTGCCCTACGAAGTGGTCAGCAGCGAATTTTTGACCTTGGCCGGCGGCGAGAAAATCTCATCATCACGTGCTGAGGGCAACAGCATTCCGTTTGTCGGCGAATTTTTGGCCCAGTATGATCCCGATCCGTTGCGCTATTTCTTGGTGATTGCTGGCCCCGAAACCTCAGATACCGAGTGGTCGCTGAGCGAATTTATTCGCCGCAACAACGAAGAATTGGTCGCAACGTGGGGCAATTTAGTCAATCGGGTGCTTTCAATTACCCACAAGAATTTTGGCCACGTGCCAACGCCACAAACCTTGACCGCCGAAGATGAAGCCGCTTTGGCAACTGTGCGCGGTGCTTTTGAAACCGTTGGCAAGGAATTGGAATTGGCTCATTTCAAAGCAGCCTTAATTGCAACGATGGCAGCGGCCCGTTCGGTCAACGAATATTTGGCCAGCCAAGAACCATGGAAAGTGCTCAAAACTGATCGCGAGCGCGGCGGCACGATTTTGTATGTTGCCTTGCAAGCAATCAATAATTTGCGCACGTTGTTCACGCCATTTTTGCCGTTCACCAGCCAAAAATTGCATGAACTCTTGGGCAACGAAGGTTATTTGGCAGGGCCATTGCTGTTTGAGGAACGCCAAGAAAGCCAACATAGCCACACAGTGCTGACCTGTGAACCAAGCACATGGGTTGGACGCTGGGAATGGAGCGATTTGCCAGCAGGCCGCGAGCTAGCAGCGCCAAGCGTGCTGTTCAAAAAACTTGAATTACCAACCGAGTAGGATCGTATAGAACAATTAATTAAACCACGAAGGACACGAAGAACCACTAAGGTTAATAACTTCGTGTCCTTCGTGCTCTTCGTGGTTAAAATATCGCTACGGCCTGACAATTGGCAATGGCTGCGATGGCGAATCGCGTAGTTGGCTGGTAATCAGCCGATCGGTGGCTGGCGCTAAGGGCAGCCACAAGGTGAAAATACTGCCTTCGCCAACGTTTGATCGGACTTCGATTGTGCCCCGATGGGCATCGGTAATCCATTTGACGATTGCTAGGCCAATCCCAGCGCCGCCGCCTTTGCGCACCCGCGATTTGTCAGCGCGATAGAAACGCTGGAAGATATTTGGCAACACATCAGCTGGAATACCCTCGCCAGTATCTTGCACTCGCAAGGCCACTTCACGCCCAACCCGTTCCAAACTGAGGGTTACCGTTCCATCGTCGGGCGTATGTTGAATTGCGTTGTAGGCCAGATTGAGCATTGCTTGCTTGAGCCGATCACGATCGCCAATAACCGTTGCTTGATCTTCGCTGCCAATTTGCAGCTTGACATGCTCGGCCAGCGGGCGCAATTCGCGAAATACTTCCAAAATCAAGGTATCAAGCTCGACCGGCTCGCTGCGCATTTGTACGCCGGCCTCGGTTTGAGCCAAAAATAACAGGTCGTTGACTAAGCGATTCAAGCGCACAACTTCGCGTTCTAAGTCACTAAGCGATTCGCTGAGCAATTCGGGGTTGTGCATTGCGCCGCGGCGCAACACTTCGAGGTTGCCCCGCATGGCGGCGAGTGGGGTGCGCAATTCGTGCGAAACGTCGGCGGTGAGCCGTTTTTGGGTATTGAACAAACCTTCCATGCGTGCTAGCAAATCGTTGGTGATAGTGGCCAGCCGACCAAGCTCATCGTGGGGATTGGCCACCGCGATCCGACGGCTCAAATCTTCGGCACGCACAATTTGCTCGGCAGTATTGGCAATCATATCAATTGGGCGTAAGCCACGCTTGGTAATTTGGCTAATCCCAAGGTACATCAGCACAATCGTGAGCAAACCAGCAATCAAAAACACCAACGACAAGGTATCCAAGGCGCGATCAACCGTGCGCAACGATTGGCTAGCAACCAACACGCCGACCACCGTATGGTCGAAGGTTAATGGCGAAACGACTTGCATGGTGCGGCCATAGGCTGATGGCTTCGTACTCATGACTGAATTTTTTTCGAGCGCCGAAGCCAATTCTGTGCTATCAAGGCTGGGGCCTTCGCCCATAAACGCGGGCGTTGCCGCCAAGCGCACGCCATTGGGATAAAAGACCGCGACTGAAATCGGCGAACCTTCAAAATCTTCGTTGGGCACAGGCAACAACGAGATGCTCGTGCCGCTGAAATAGCGCTCAAGCGGCTTTTTGGCCTGGGCATATTGGCTTTGAATTTGGTTGGTTGCCCGCACCAAATCATCGCGCACGCCATTGAGCAAAATCGCCCGCTCAGCAGAATAGAGCGTCAACCCCAAGATTAACAATCCAAGGGTCATAAAAGCAACCGAAATGAAGGTTAGCCGATAGCGTAGTGTCATCGTTCACCGTAGGGTTGTTCACGTAAGATATAGCCAGCACCGCGCACGGTGTGCAGCATGCGGCCTTCGCCCGATTCTTCGAGTTTTTGGCGCAAATAGCGCACATAGACCTCAATAATATTCGATTCGCCGCCAAAATCATAGCCCCAAACCCGATCGTAAATCACATCGCGGGTTAGCACTTGGCCAGGGTGGCGCATAAATAATTCGAGCAATTCGTATTCTTTGGCGGTGAGTTGCACCGCCCGCCCAGCAATTGTAACCTCGCGCGAAGCGGTGTTCATCTCTAAGCCATTGACTTGCAGCACCACTGGGCCTTCGGTCCGCGCAACATGGCGACGTAGCAAAGCCCGAATGCGGGCAAGCAATTCTTCAAAGGCAAAGGGCTTGATCAAATAATCATCTGCTCCGCTTTCCAAACCCATCACACGGTCGGGTACGGTTTCTTTGGCGGTTAGCATAATGATCGGAACATCGCTGCCAGCACGCAAGCGCCGACAAACTTCAAAACCATCCATGCCTGGCAACATAATATCGAGAATCACCAGATCGGCGGGGCGTTCGCGGGCGGCGGCAATGCCGGTTGGCCCATCGTGTGCTACCTCGACTGTAAACCCTTCGAAGGCCAAACCTCGCCGCAAATAGCCAGCAATTTCTTTTTCATCCTCGACAACCAAAATTCGTGCAGCAACTTGCGGTTGGCTCATGCAGCACACTCCTTCTTGAATAATAGGCAACACCGCTCAGGTGGTGGGATTCGGAATTATTCCCCTAGCATAGCACACTCTGCTGAAAATCTGGCAAGAATCGGTTAAGGATTGGCTTAATTTCGCGTTTGCTACCCGCGATGTTTTTGGTATAGTTGTTGCTTAAATCCTGCCAGTATCAATCCAGCCAAGCATATTTGTGTATGGGAGTCGCTATGGACGAGCTTTCGTTGACCCTCGCTCGTTGGACAACGCGGCGTGTCATGACCGCAACTTTGGTCGTCCTTGCGATGATCGGCCTCGCTTTTATTATTGTTAATTTTTATAGCGTGTTTGTGGTGGCATTTATTGCGTTTGTGCTCAGCACGGCAATTCGCCCACTGGTGCAGCTGTTGCAACGGCTCAAAATCTCGCCCCAGCTGGGAGTGATTATCGCCTACCTGCTATTATTGGGCTTGCTGATTGGGGTTGTGGTGCTGCTGGCTCCGCTGATTACTGAGCAAATTACCGCGATTACCGCCAAAATTCCCGATTATTATCACGATGCGCGCCAGTTTCTGGTTTCCTCGCGCAGTAGTTTTATTCGTAATTTGGCTGCTCGGTTGCCGCTTGATGCGCCGCTTTCGCTCTCGGGCGTTGCTCCTGCAGAAACCAACCAACAACAAACAGATTTGGCGGTGACTCAATTAATCAGTGTGCTCGAAAATACAGGCATTAGTCTGTTTGTGGTGATTGCGACGCTGTTGCTTGGCTTCTACTGGACGCTCGATGGCGATCGGGTGCTGCGCACGTTGTTGCAATTAGTCGAGGTTGAAAAGCGCGAGAATTGGCGTTCGCTGATTGCTGAAATTCAAGCCAAAATGGGCGCGTTTATTCGCGGTCAATTGATTCTTGATTTTTCGATTGGCGCACTTTCGACCGCTGCCTACCTGTTGATTGGCATCGATTATGCGATTGTGTTGGGCATTTTAGCGGGCTTGTTGGAGACAATTCCGATTTTGGGGCCGGTGCTAGGAGCGGTGCCGCCGTTGCTGATTACGCTTGCCCAAGGCGATGTGACCGCTTTTACTTGGGTGATTGTGGCAACTGTGGTGATTCAACAAATTGAAGGCACGTTCTTGGTTCCCAAGGTGATGGATCGCGCGGTTGGGGTCAATGCGGTGCTGACGTTGGTGGCATTTGCTGCATTTAGCGCAACCTTGGGCTTAGCAGGCGGGATTTTGGCCGTGCCCCTGGCGGCAATTGTGCAAATTATCTTTACCCGCTTGGTGTTTAATCAAAATGAAGCCAGCGCAAATGTAACTCGCCGCGATCGCTTTGGCGTGTTGCATTATGAATCGCAACAATTGCTCCAAGCCCTTCAGCGGCATAATCGGGCTGATGAAAACGAAGATGAAGCCAATATTGTGTTTGATGATCAACTTGAGCATGTAGTTGTTGATTTGGATGGCATGCTTGCGGCGATCAATAGCAGCGAGGAACTAGCCGCATGAAACAGCTGGCGCGGGTTACTGCAACCATCCTCTTCACAATTGGCCTCGTGGTGCTGATGTGGATGTTTAGCGATGCGGTGTTGCTCTTTTTGGTTTCGTTGGTGATTGCCTCGGCAGTTCGGCCATTTGCGCAGCGCTTGATTGATCGCGGCATCAGTCGTGGCGCAGCCTATGGCTTGGTCTATTTTGCCAGTTTTATCTTTTTTGGCAGCTTGTTTGCAGTGATTAGCCGCGGCTTGTTGACTGAATTGCAACGAGCTGGCGATCAATTACTGAGTTTTTATACCAATATCACCATCACTTGGCCGCAAGGCCAACAATGGCAACAAACGATTGCCAGCGAATTGCCGTCGCGTCAAGGCTTGCTTGATTATATGGCTGGCACCGATGGCACGGCGGTTGTGGATAGCATTATCGGGTTTAGCAGTGGCGTGTTTGATTTTCTGGCCCAGTTGGTTATTTTGCTCTCGCTGAGCACCTATTGGGCGGTTGATCAAAATCGCTTTGAGCGCTTATGGCTTTCGTTGATTAATGCCAAACATCGCCAACGTGCGCGTACGATTTGGCGGGCAGTGGAGCTTGAAGTTGGGGCATATATTCGCAGCGAAGTGGCCCAAAGCTCGTTGGCGGGCATTAGCTTGGGGATTGTCTTTGAATTAATTGGCATGCCTTACCCAACCTTGCTGGCCTTGTGGATTGCGATTGCCTGGCTTGTACCTTGGGTTGGTGTCTTGTTGGCGCTGATTCCAGCGGTCGCGATGGGCTTAATGGTCAGTTTGCCAGTGGCGTTGTTAGCTGGTTTATCGACGATTGCCGTTTTTGCAATGCTGCAAATTTGGGTCGAGCCACGCTTATACGGAGCCAATCGGGTTAGCCCGGTGCTGGTGGTCTTGATATTGATGGTGATGGCGCAGGCTTCGGGGATTTTGGGCATGCTGATTGCGCCACCCTTGGCGGCGACGATTCAAATTTTGGGCCGCGAGCTGTGGTTTAGCAAAGCGATTGATGACCAATTGACTGATACTTATCGCAATCAATTGCAAGTATTGCGCGAGCGCTTGGCCACAATTCAGCAAGACGAGGTTACTGCTGAAGTTGCGGCCACGGCTCAACATCAATCATATATTCGCCAAATTGAAGAGTTGATGGATGAAACCCAAAGCGTGCTTGGCAGCGCTGGCATGCTCAATCGCGAACAAGCCTAATCGGTCAATTAATCGCCTAGTGTGAGATGAGGCGCAATTTATGAAACAATGGGTTACGAAAACTGCGTGGCCATTGCTGCAACGCACGGTTAAAGCATGGAATGATGATGATTGTTCGCGTATGGCTGCATCATTGGCGTATTATGCGGTATTCTCAATCTTTCCCTTGATTTTATTATTACTTTCGGTCTTGGGTTATTGGTTGCGCTTGCAAGGCGATACAGGTACAGATGTTGAAAAAACGCTAGTTGACTCGATAATGCAAGTTTTTCAAACTAGCCCGCAAGTTGGCGTTGATAACTCTTCGATTCGCAACGCATTGGTTGAAATTTTGAAAAGCCTAAGCCAACAAGCTGGCACAAATGCCCCAATCGCTTTAATTACAACCTTTTTTGCTGCTAGCGGGATTTTTGTCCAAATCGATAAATCGTTTGATGTAATTTGGGATATTCAGCCCAAGCAGGGCAATTTTCTGTACACAATTAGAAGTACCGTAATTGAGCGTGGCAAAGCATTCTCCTTGGTATTGGTGATTGGCTTGCTCTTAATTAGCTCGTTGGTTCTTTCCTCGGTGTTGCAAGGCTTAGAAAATTTGTCCAAGAGCTTTAATTTGCCTGGGGTTGGCGTTGGCTGGCAAATTTTTACTTTTGTCCTAGCCTTTGCAGTCAATGTCTTAATTTTCTTTTTGCTGTTTTTTGCCATGCCCAAGCCCAAAATGCGCTGGCGCGATGTCTTGCCGGGCGCGATTTTGACCGCAGCGCTATGGGAAATTGGCAAAATCGTGCTTTCGCTGTTTCTTGGCGGCAATAAATATACCGCCTCGACAACGGTGGCGGCTTTTATCGCGCTGCTGGCATGGATTTATTATGCTAGCCAAATTATCTTTTTTGGCGCGGAGTTTTGCCGCGTCTATACCGATTGGAATCAAACTCGCCGCGCGAAGCTAGCACCAGCAATCGCCTTGCCCACGCCGCCCGATTTGCCAACGACCGCCTTGCCGCCAGCGCTAGCTACCTCGCAACAAAAAGCCACCTATGCGGTTGGCGGTACGGCCTTGGGCGTGGTTTTGGGGGTCGTAATGAGTATTGTTGGTACGCTAGTTGCGATTATTCAATTTATTCGAACATTACGCAACGGCAAAGCCTAGCGTTAGGATGAGGATATTGCGATGAGCGACCAAAGCGATCAGCCAAAACCAATTGAGCCACCAACACCTGAATCCGAGCCGATTGGTGACCCGCCAATTGAGCCAGCCAATGATGCGCCGCCCACGATTGGCGATCCGCCGAGCAGGCCCCAACCGCCGATTGGCGATCCACCCAAAGAAGAACATAGAGCATAGAGCATAGAACATAATGATGATCCACGAAGAGCACAAAGCTGACCCTTCGTGTTTCTTCGTGGCCTTCGTGGATCAAATAATAACCTTCGCGCTCTTCGCGTTCTTCGCGGTTTCTTTGTTTCGTGTTGCTTTGGAGATCAAACTTGGGCAAGCAGTAAATCCAATGTTTCAACACAATGTTGCTGGTTGACTGCACTTGCCTCGATGCTTGGCCAGTTCATTGCGTTGCAATAGTGTTGAAAATTGGCTAGCGAAGTTAAGTATGGATCTGGCAGATCGCGTTTGTTAAATTGAATAACCTTGGCGATTTTTCCAAGCCTGCCTTGTTGGGCCAAATAGCTGCAACTTGTGCGCAGCAAATGAATATTTTGGTCAAGCAGTTCACGATTCGAATCAAGCACAAATACTACGCCATCGACATCATTTAGCACATATAATTGATGTTTTTCAAACAGAATTGCCCCATGATTGGCTTTGAGGGTGATATTATGCCCACCATAATGCAGGCCAAGTTGATAATAGTAAAAACCAGATTCTATCCAGACTTGGTTCAATGGCTGGCTAATGTGCTGGGGTAACTGTTTGGCCAGGGCCTTCAAATTTGTTAGCTTACCAGCTGCCGTTCGGCCAATATAGGCGATATTTAACATAACCCCTCATTTTTGACGAAGAACATAGAACATATGAGGGATGAAGGCAAAAGTCAAAAGTCAAAAAGAAGGCTATGGGCTATCGAAGCTTGGTGAGCAATTGCCAAAAGCCAATAGCCTATAGCCAATGTTTTCTTCGTGTCCTTCGTGGATCAAAAAATAACCTTCGCGTCCTTTGCGGTTTCGCTGCTTCGTGATCTTCGTGGATCGAATTTATTACTTGGGTTTGCGCATGCCTGGTAGGCGCAAAATGTTGGGTGCTGCGATGGCAACCGCAATCATGCCTCCGATCAAAAATTTGGTTATAGTTCGATCATTGAGTCCAGCTGTGCGACTTAGAATTGCCATCAAGCCAAGCATGAGGATAAAACCCAAGATAAATGTGCCAGCCAAGGCGAATTTGCCACGCAAAGTTGTGCGCATTGGCGGAATTGAATCAGCGCCATGGGCAAACGGCCCTGGCGATTCATTGACATACGCTGGTGGAACATAATAGCCTTGGCTGGGATCAACGTTGGTTGGCATTACTGGCGGCGGTGGCAACTCGTACATACCTGGGCGGCGCAGCACTAGCCGAATCGCGACCAAGAGGATGACAAAGCCAATAAAGTTGAACCAACCGAGAAAGGTATCAAGTTCTTTGGTCGAAAGTGTGATAATCAGCGTCGTGATTAAGAGAAAACTTGCGCCAATCCCGCCAATCAATAAGACTGCATTGATGCCCTGCTTCGAGAGTTTAAGTTGTGGTTTTGGTTTGAACATGGGTGCTTCTCCATCTCGATAGATTCTAATTATCTGATATTAGTACGATAAACACTCTTGATTTGTGCAATATCCGCGTGCTGCTGAATTGGTGGCGCTGTTTGGCGGTTGCGCTCCAAATAGTGTTTGATCAATGGCTCTTGGACCTTATTAAGCGCCAATTCTACAAGGCTATAATTATACTCCAAACCTTGGGCAAGGCTGGTTTGGCCGAGCTTCGTTATTCCATTGCGCGTCAGGTCGAGTTGGCGCAAGCGCTGATTGGTTGGCAGCAACTGGCCAATCAGTTGTGCGCCATGATCGCCAATTTGGTTGGCTTGTGCCGCTAAAACCTTGGTTGAAGGCGCATAGCCAAGTTTAAATTGCTCAAGCCGTGGATGGGCAAAAGCTGCTTCGAGCAAAGGTGCGCCGCCTGCAAGCCCAATTCCATTGCTCGAAAGCTCCAAAACCCGCAAATGTTGATTGACAGCTAGGCCTTCTGCCAAAATCTGCGCCCCACGATCGCCAAATTGATTGACGCTCAAGTAGAGTTCGTTGAGCGTTGAATTATGCTGTAGCAATTCGACTAACAACTCGGCGGCCTCTGGCTCAAGCTGATTGCCGCTCAGATAGATTCGCTCAAGGCTACGGTTGCTACGAATCAAGGCCTGGATAATCAGACCAAAGCCTTCCATGCCCAAATTGGTATTGACCAAATCGAGGGTGCGCAAATGCTGGTTGTTTTCCAGCAATGTGGCAATTGCTTGCGCGCCTGCGAGGCCGAGCGGGTTGCGCTTGAGCCACAGGCCATGCACATTAGGATTATTGCGCAGGCTTTGGCTTAATGCTTCAACGCCGCTCGCTTCAATCGCATTGCAGCCAAGATAGACAATTTCTAGGGTTGGATCTTGCTCAATGAGCTGGGCAACTGCTTCAGCGCCTGCATTGCCGATGCCATTTGTTCCCAGCAACAGGCTTTTGATGGTGGTATTTTGGGCAAGCGCTTGGGCCACCAATTGGCAGCCCTCGATGCCAAGTTGTTGTTTACATAAATCTAAGCGACCATCAGGCAACACAGTTCCTCGCGTAAAGCTTGTGGCGCTGGTTACTGGCTGATTGTGGCTTAAATGCGCAAGCAATGGTTGCAAAACCGCTTGGCTATTGGGCTGCTCAAGCGGCTCTTGAATTGGGCATAGCACTAATTCGCTCATTGTGGCGCTCCTTTACCATGGAAATGGCGCGTAATCTTTCAAAAAATGGCCAAACAATGGCTCGTCAGCGTGATTAATGCCTTGGGCAATCGGATCGTAAATTCGCGCCATGCCATCAATTGCATCAAGCGGCGGGTAAAATCCATGCTCGTTTTGCAGCATTTGCTGCTTGGCATACGGATTTTCGTCGGTAATCCAGCCGGTATCGACACTATTCATAAAAATGCCAGTTTGAGCATAATCTTGGGCCGCTGTTCTGGTGAGCATATTCAGCGCTGCTTTGGCCATGTTGGTATGCGGATGGCGCGCTGTTTTGCTGGCACGCTGAAATTGACCTTCCATGGCCGAAACATTGATGATAAAACGTCGTGCAAATGGCGAGCGCAACAACAATGGTTTGAGCTGACTATTGAGCATAAATGGCGCAACCGCATTGATTAGTTGCACTTCGAGCAACTCACGGGTATCAATCTGATCAAGCAGCAACGACCAACTATTGTGCTCACGATAATCGAGCGGCAAGCCATCATAATCGTGGCGCGTATGATCAATCACATGCTGGCCTGTGCCAAGTAAGGCATAGCTCTGGCTCTGATTGAGCAAGTCCAAATGCTGTTGTTCATGATGCACTAACAAGTGCTGATCTGCATTCATTGCTTGGCGTTCGGCTTCGATCAAAGGTCGATAAAATTCATAAGGCCGTTTGATCGTTTGGGCGGCGTTGTTGATCAGCAGATCGATGCTTGGCTCGGTAGCGTGCAAATGGGCAATAAATTGCTCAACGGCGGGCAGCATGCGCAAATCTAAGCCATAAATTTGTACCCGATCCAGCCATTCGTGGCTATCTGGCTCGGCTTTGAGTCGCTGAGCACAATCGTGGGCAAAGCGGGTGGTGGCAATCACTCGCGCGCCATCGCGCAACAAGCGCAAAACCAATTGATAGCCAATTTTAATCCGGCCACCAGTAACCACTGCCACCCGACCAGTCAGATCGGCGCGTTGGTGGCGTTTCTGATAATTCAGTTCAGCGCAGGCTGGGCACAGCGCATGATAAAAAAAGTGTAAGCTGGTATACGATTGCTTGCAGCTATAACAATGATTGGCCCGTTGCAACTCGCTGGTTGCATCGTTTGGCAATAACGGCGGTGCGTTTTGGCCGCGTTTGTGTTGCAGCAGGATTGTCTGCTCTCTCAAGTGTTGATCGTGATTGGCGATTTGTTGGCGTTTGCGGTCGTTTTGGGCTTTGCGGCCTTGCTTATAGATTTTGGCAACCAATGATTTAAAGCGGTCGTGCTGATCGATCTGGCTGGGATCATCAGCAATCTGTTGCAAAATCGTGAGGCAAAGCTCAATCTGTTCGGCTGAAAATTGTATACATGTGCTCCTTGTGTTGATTGAATAGGCCAAATTTGGCCAAGCTCGCTGCTGGGCGGATTTGCACCGCCATCTTCGCCTTGAAGGGCGCTACTTTTCGTTAAGCGACAGCGCGAGCTTGGCTGAAATAGGTGGGCCTTGAACCCACATCCCCGGAGTTGGAGGCCAGTGCTCTTCCAATTGAGCTACTATTTCATATCTTGAGCTGCGATCAAGGCCATGAACCGAGCGGATTTGCACCGCTATCACTATCTTTGCAAGATAATACTTTTCATTAAGCTACGGTTCATGGCCAAGTTTGAAATAGGTGGGCCTCGAAACCACATCTCAAAGTATTTGGGCTAAGCGCTCTTCCAATTGAGCTACTATTTCAAGGCTGATTATACCGCCTATTTTAGCTGCTGCATGCGGCTTTAGGCGGGTTTAATCGACGCAATCAAGCGCTATAATGCTATACATAAACGCAAATGGAGGCCGACTATGGGAACCAGAACCCGTGCAACTGATGTGATGTGCCGTGTGACCAGCGATTTTGAGCTATTGAGCTTTGAGGCAACAGAATTTACCGCCGAAGAAGCTGCTACAAAGCTCAACTTGCCCTTGAATATGTTGTTTAAAACTTTGCTGGTCAAAGGCGAGAAAAAAGGCTATGTGTTGGCAGTTGTGCCCAGCGATCATCATTTGAGCTTGAAGAAATTGGCTGATGCGATTGGCGATAAACGGGTTGAAATGGCTCCAATTGAGGAATTAACCCGTTTGACTGGCTATCTCAAAGGTGGCGTTTCACCGTTGGGCACGCGGCGAGTAATGCCGGTTGTGCTCGATTTCAGCGCGTTTCAGCATGCGCGCATCAGCTTGAGCGCAGGTCAGCGTGGCCTGCAAATGCTGGTCGCGCCCAGCCATTTACAACAAGCAGCCAAAGCCGAAGTGGCCGATATTAGCGACGATCAGAGCTAAACTGATTAGTAAAATGACAAATATTGACACATGAGCGTGTTAGACTGACAATCAGTAACGACAAACCTTGCAAGCCTTTTGCACGGAATGTCGGGCGAAGTTGTTAAATGTTTCCCGCACGGGAACTAGAAATGAAGCACGCATGTATACTCTCCTTGATCGTCCGTTGCACACCATTCCGTTTGTGTTGTTCGATATGGAAAGCACTGGCTTAGATGTTCAAATTGGGCATCGCATTTGTGAAATGGCTGCAATGCGCATTCAAGGTCGCGAGATTATTGATCGTTGTGAGTTTTTGGTAAATCCGCAACGCGAAATTGATCCCGCTGCATTCGCGGTCAATGGTATTAGTGCCGAAATGATCGCAAATGCACCATCATTTGGCGAAGTTTGGCCCAAAGTCAATAAATTATTTCACGAAGCGGTTTTAGTTGCGCACAACGCCTATTTTGATATTGGTTTTTTGACCAGCGAATTAGGCCGAATTAATTTGCCACCGCTTGAAACTCCGGTAATCGATACGCTGGCTTTGGCGCGACGCTACATCACTGCGCGGCGCTATAATTTGACTTCGTTGGCAACCAACCTTGGCGAAAAAGCGCCTTCGCACCGCGCCATGAGCGATGTCGTGGCCTTGCGCCCAGTCTTTGAACATCTGCTCGATATTTTGTATCGCAAAGGCGTGCATACTTTGGCCGATTTGCTGCGCGCGCAGCGGGGCCTGTTGCCTGGCGATGAAGAAAGCCCGTTGATTCAAGAAATTTCGACGGCCATGACCAGCCGTCAATCGCTGATGATCTCATATCGGACTGCTGGCGGCGATCCAGTTGAACGGCGGGTATTGCCAATTGGCCTGACGGTTGAAGGTAAGCGCCACATTTTGCACGCCTACTGCTACTTGCGCAATGCGCAGCGCATGTTTGCGCTCGATCGCTTGTCGATTGTTGAATTGTAATCTTGCCTTAGCCACGCTAAAACCCTGCGCCCGCGTCTTGGCGCGGGGTTGGGCTGAGGTAAGATTCGCGATTATACTTAGGCAATTTGACAAAAATCGGCTGCTGGATATAATACACAACGTTGCATGGCGCATTCGTCTAGCGGCCTAGGACGTCACCCTTTCAAGGTGAAGATCACGGGTTCGAATCCCGTATGCGTCACCAAGACACTCGGTTTTGCCGAGTGTCTTTTTGTTTAATGCTGCTTTTGGCTGCAAGGAGGCTTGATGCAACACCAAAGCTTGGGCGTTGACGAATCGCTGGGTTCGCAGATTGTGCAGCTGTGGGCGTTGGCTGAATCGCAGGCCCACTACAATCGCCAAGCAATTATTCCCGATTCGTATGCCCAATTGATTATTTGCTGTGGTGCGCCGCTGCAATGGCTGCAAGCCAATGGCGCGCTCTGCAAGCTGCCAGCGGCATTTATCTTGGGCGTGCAACAGCAACCATTATATTTGTATGCAACTGGTGCTTGCCAACTGGTTGGCATTCAAATCTATGCCTGGGCGGTTGGCGATTTGCTGGGCCAAGTTTGTGTGCCGAATCAACCATTGGCGCTTCGCGAGCCGCGCTGGCAGCGCTTTGCTGCTCAGGTGCGCTACTGGGCGCGGGCTGCCGATTTGGCCACACTTTTGCAGCAGGTTCATGCTTATTTAAGTGATCACATGGGTGCGAGCAAGCCAAAGTTGGCGCTGCACCATAGCGGTTTGCTGCTCTATCAAGAGTTTGGCAATCTGCGAATGCGCGAATTAGCCCAGCATCAACGGCTCTCGTTAAGCCAATTGGAGCGCCAATTTCGCCAAATAACTGGCGTTACGCCCAAGCAACTAGCGCGTTTGATTCGCTTTGAGCAGGTGCGCGATCGCTTGGTGCAGCAACCGCAACAATCGATTGCCGCGCTGGCAGTTGATTTGGGCTATAGCGACCAAGCTCATTTGCAGCATGAATTTCGCTATTTTGCTGGCCTCACGCCGCGCCAATTTTGCCAGCAGGTTAATGCCGATTTTTTACAAGATTAAGCCTGTGCCAAGCAGTATGCTGTTGCTCTGTTATGGAGGAATAATGATGAACGAGCAACAAAAACCAATCGGCTATTGGCTCAAAGAGGCCGATCAGGCACTGACGGCATGCTTGGATCGAGCAGTGTCCCAGTTTGGCTTATCGCGTTTGGCTTGGCAATTATTAAATATCGTGCAGCAACAGCAGCCAGTGCGTTTGGATTCAGTCCAAGCGATCACCGCTGTTTTAGCAGATCAAGCAACATTGCGCCAGATAGTTGCGGCATTAGTTGAGCAACATTGGCTCGCCGCGCCAATCGATCACACTGATCTGATGGCCTGTGAACTTACAATCGATCCAACGGCATATGCGCGCTTTGCTGATCTTACGCGCTTGGTGCACGAGCAGCGGGCGCAACTGATGCGGCAGATCACGCCAGAAGCGTATGCAACAACGCTCAACGTGTTGGCGCAACTGATTAAGAATGCAGAGGTCTGCAATGCAGCTTAATCATCTGCGCGCTTTGCTGATCTTACGCGCTTGGTGCACGAGCAGCGGGCGCAACTGATGCGGCAGATCACGCCAGAAGCGTATGCAACAACGCTCAACGTGTTGGCGCAACTGATTAAGAATGCAGAGGTCTGCAATGCAGCTTAATCATCTGAATTTGATTGTTAGCGATTTAGCTGAGGCGTGTGATTTCTTTTGCCGTTATTTTGATTTTGCGGTTTTGACAACTAAAGGCTCGCGTTTGGCGATTTTGCAGGACCAAGCCCAATTTAGTTTAGTGTTGAGCCAACAAAACGAGCCGCCGCAGTATCCGGCGGGCTTTCATGTGGGCTTTGTGCTTGAATCGAGCGCTGCTGTTGATGCGTGTTTTGCCCGTTTGCAGGCTGAGTATGCTGCCACGCTCCAGCAACCACACTCAATGCGTGGTAGCTATGGCTTTTATTTTGAAGCGCCTTCAGCAATGTTGATTGAGGTGAGTACGCCGCTTGCTTAATTTAACGTTCTTGGTGGTTTGACTGCTTGAGGATTGATCCTTCAGCATTGGTTCACCTCCCTTCCGTCCCTCCGCTGGAGGGAGACGCAGGGGGGTTTCAGCCCCCTGCACCCCCAAATATTTATGTGCTGGATTATTGATATGTTTCTTTAACTCCCAACCTTTTATTCTGTTTCCTGTCTCTCTGACCCCTAAAAACTGATCGCTTGCTCCTTGGGTTTAAGGTTTAGGAATCATCTGACGTAGGATAAAGTGTTGCTGTATGCAGGGCTTGGCGTTTGCGGCGGCTAAGGATTATGGCTTGTCGCACGCCATCAATCAGCCAACCAAGAGCGATGCCAATGCTGGCGATTTCGAGTGCTCTGACGCTGTAGCCACGTTGGCTAAGCTTCCAGAGATCGGGATTCACAAATAGATTTTGTAGATAGAACACGCCAAGCAGATAGCTACTGGTTGCGATCAGGGGTGCTAACAGCAGATAGTGCTTGCGAGCAAATAAGCCACCAATTAATATGCTAGAAGTCATAATACAATAGAGGAACAAACGTTGACTGAATGACTCGTTGCGCGCAAAGACGACATACGTAGCTGAAATACCGAGTAATAATGGGCGGAGCACGATCCATTGCAATAAAAATATACTTATAAACGCCACTATTGCGAGCCAATTATATTTAAAAAGATACTTCATAATCTAAGTATAGAAGCAATACAATTAAAATAAACGATTTTTTTGTAACAAATATGGAACAAAAAACCATCAACAGCTCCAACGATTGCGTTCTAGCTGCTGATGGTTTAAAGATGTTTGGTTTATGCTTTCGATTCGCTGATCGTGGCGGTTGGGCTTGGTTGGAGCGTAATCACGGTTACTTCTGGTTTAGTGCCAAGCCGGAAGGGAATGCCCCAATAGTTGGTGCCTGGATTGATGTAGAGCAGCGATTGGGCAACCTGATAGTGGCCCATTGAGTGTTCCAAAAAGGCTGAGGCCATACTCCAGCCAAGTTTGGGGATGGCAAATTGGCCGTAGTGGGTGTGGCCGCTCAAGGTCAATGGCACGTTGCGTTCGGCCAAGGCTGGCCAGAGTGCTGGATTATGCGCCAAGACCACATAAAAATCGTTGGCTGGAATATTAGCCAAGGTTTTGGCAATATCTGGTGCTACTGGTTCGCGGCCTGTTGCTACATAGGTTCCAGCAGGATCGCCAGTGCCCGCCAGCCACCAACGCACGCCGCGATAGTTAAAAGCTGTGGCTTGATTGACCAAAACCTTGATTCCCATCTGCTCTAAACCAGCGCGCACGCCATCCCAGCCTGCGTACACATCGTGGTTGCCAGCGATCGCGACCACGCCCAACGGCGCTGAAAGTTGGCCGAAGGCGGCAGCAAATGGCTTAACATCATCGACATAATCATCAACTTGGTCGCCGGTCATCACAATCAAATCGGGCTTGGCTGCTTCAATCGCCTCGACCACATTGCGCAAATGGCGGCGCGAGGTATGCGGCCCAACGTGGGTATCCGAGATTTGCACAATCTTCAAGCCCGCCAGTTCGTTGGGTAATTGGGGTAAGTTGGCGGTCAATTCGCGCACTGCCAAGCGGCGTGAACCAAAATAGGCCAAGCCAATGCCTGCCAAATAGAGCAACCCGATGCCGCCAGCAAGGCTACGCCCAACAATGCCGCTGCTATGAAATGGCAAGCCGATGATCAAACCGACCAAGCCACCCATCGCCATCAGCGGCAACAGCAATTGGCTATACCAAAATGGCCGAAAGCCCCATAAGCGCAGATGCGCCGATGGTGCAACTGGCCCGCCAAACGAGCGCGCAACGAAGAGCAAAGGAATATAACTCAGTAGCATCAAGCCGATAATGCTGAACCAGCCCCCAGGGATGATGCTATAAAACACGCTGCCAATAATCAGCCAGCACAAAGCCATCCATGCCATCACAATGCTGGCGATTTTGCGCCGATTAAGTCGTTGCGGGCGGGCGCGGCGTTGGGGCACGCTGTTTGCCTCTGATGAAGCCATACGCTATTTCCTCTCTAGGATGGTTAATTGCAGTTTTCAGTGTGCCGCCATCGCAAGCACCTAGGTAGTGTACTACGAGTTGCGGGCTTGCCAAGGCTTTGTCATAGATGTTCAAAAAGCCAATGTTTGCCCATCAGCTAAATCCCCATGGGCAGGGGCTGAATTGCTGTAATTGTTGGCTGATCGGCGATTTTCAGCCTTCGTGGGCTTCGCGTCCTTCGTGGTTTCAACTCGTCTGACATCATCCTTCATCCTTCATATTTAGATTGCTGCTTGACTCTGCCACTGTGTCAGGCTTTACGCTCAAGCCATCAATCTGTGAATCGATAAGGATTAATCCAATGCAAACGCCAATCAGCCAATCGCAACAATTACCCAAAAAAACATGGATGAGTACCATTTTGAGTCATCGCGGAGTGCAATTAGCGATCGTGCTATGGATTTTGGGTCATGGCCTGATTGTGCTATTGACCAAGGGCGTGCTGCCATTTGATCGGCCTGCGTTTGCAGGCGCTCCATTTATTATGCAGATGTTTGTGCCAAGCATTATGCTGCTTGAAGTGTTTGTATTGATGGGCTTGACCTCTATGCTCACGCGCAAACGCTCAATTCCCGATCTGGCTGCGCGCGCCCCTGAACACAGCCAAGCCTTGCCCGAAACTGTTGGCTTAGTTGGTTATGCAGTATTTGGGCAAGCCTTGGGCTGGGTTTTAGGTCCGTTATTGGGCTTCAAACCCTTTAGTTTTCATTTGGCAGGCACCTTAGTTGGCGGGCATAGCGATTTAGCGGTTGCCGAATTGTGGAGCTGGGCCATCTATAATTTTGTGGTTTATGCGGTTGGTCCATATCTGTGGTTTCGCCGGCGCTATAGCAATGTTCAGCTCAATTTAGTTTCAAGCAATCGCCGCAATGATTTGCTGGTAATCGCAGTGATTGGGATTTCAGAAATATTATTCGAGTTAACAACCTTGAGTACCAGCCTCAATCGCTTAAGTTTTAGCCAATTGGCCTTGGGCTTGCCTCTTTCCTTCGTAATTTATGGGATTGGTACGGTGCTGCCAACGATGGTGCTGATCTATTCAATTTTGGTTCCACGCTTGCTCAAAATTACTGGTTCGGCCATCACAACCGTGTTACTTGGTGGCTTGTGCTATGCGATGGTCCACATGGCCGAGGCGTGGACCAACTTCAGCACCCCAACCAATGCGCCATTTCAATCATCTTTATGCTGATTAACTATTTTGGAGCGGGCATGATCAAAACCGTGCTGACCTTGCGCACGGGCAATGCTTGGGTGCACGCTTGGGGCTACCACGCAATTGCGCCGCATGTGATTATCGATACGCCGCATATCATCACTAGCTTTGGGATTCGCTAAATTGAGGGGGCAGTTTAGAGGGAGAAGGGACTATTGGTTTAGCAAACAGAAGCATGCCCTCACCCCCAACCCCTCTCCCACTGAACGCGAGCGAGGGGAGTTCTGATCGCGTGGTTCTTCCTCGCCCGTGATTTATGTTCTATGCTCTTTGTTCTATGTTCTTTTATGACCCAACCCTCTCTCCCACGAAAACGCGGGCGAGGGGGAGCACCAATGTTCACCACCAATCATGCCAAACCCACACAACCAAAAGCCCCTCGCCCGCGCCACGGGAGAGGGGAGTTCTGATCGCGTGGTTCTTCCTCGCCCGTGATTTATGTTCTATGTTCTATGCTCTTTGTTCTATGTTCTTTTATGCCCCAACCACCCGCGTGACCAAGGGATAGCCCGCGCCGAAAATTGCCCCAAGCAGTTGATCTTTGATCGCGGCGAATTCGGCGCTGCCCCGTTGGCGGCTACGTGGCAGGTGAATTGGCAAATTGAGCGCAATATGTTGGTTTTGAATCAGCAGCACGCGGTCGGCTAGGGCAATGGCTTCTTCAACATCGTGGGTGACGAGAATGGCGGTGAAGCCTTGAGCACGCCATAATTGCTCGACCAATTGTTGCATTTCGATGCGAGTGAGCGCATCGAGCGCGCCAAATGGCTCATCGAGCAGCAACAAACTTGGCGTGTTGGCGATGGCGCGGGCAAGGGCCAAGCGTTGGCGTTCGCCGCCAGATAAGCCTAAGGGCCAGTCGTAGGCGCGATCAGCAAGGCCAACTTGGTGCAAGGCTTGCAGGGCTTGATCGGCATTGAGGCCCGGCAAACCGAGCGCGACATTCTCCCAAACCCGTTTCCACGGCAACAAGCGGGCATCTTGAAACATCACCCGCGCCGCAGGATTTAAGCCATCGAGCGGGCTATCATCAAGTGCAACTTGGCCAATCGTTGGCTCGGTGAGTCCAGCAATCAAGCGCAAGAGCGTGGTTTTGCCACAACCACTTTTGCCGATAACGGCGATAAACTCGCCTGACTTAATTTCAAGATTGATGTCGTGCAAAATTGTGCGGTTGGCAATAGCCTTTCCCAAACCACGCAGCCCTAATTCAACGCCACGAATACTCATCACACACACTCCTACGCAATGATTGTTTATGCGCCAACTTGCCAACGAAGGTTGCGGCGTTCGATCAAACGAGCAATTGTATCGGCCAACTTGCCAAGCATGGCATAGATCACAATGCCCATGATCAACACGTCGGTTTGCATAAATTCACGGGCATTCATGGTCAAGTGGCCAATGCCCGCGTTGGATGCCAAACTTTCAGCCACGATTAAGGTGAGCCACATGACCCCCAAGGCATAGTGTAAGCCAACCAACATTGATGGCAAGGCCCCGGGAAAGATACTATGGCGAAACAAGCCCCATTTCGGTAGCCCATACACAATGCCCATCTCGCGCAGCTTGGGATCAATACTGCGGACACCGTGATAGGTATTTAAATACAGCGGGAAGAACACGCCAAAAGCTACCAGAAAGAGGCGTGCTGTTTCGCCAATGCCAAACCATAAAATCACCAATGGCAGCAAGGCCAAATGGGGAATATTGCGAATCATTTGGAAACTGCTATTAAATAGCCGTTCGCTGAGTGGAAATGTGCCATTCAACCTTCATCACATCCTTGAGCCGATTCTCAGGAGTGCCGTTGCCCTTGAGA
Source organism: Herpetosiphon sp. NSE202 (assembly GCF_042688385.1). NCBI lineage: Bacteria > Bacillati > Chloroflexota > Chloroflexia > Herpetosiphonales > Herpetosiphonaceae > Herpetosiphon > Herpetosiphon sp. NSE202. The sequence goes on from NZ_JBHUPY010000001.1 coordinate 969,191, forward strand.
ATCGGCAACGAGCCACCCTTTTGATAGCCAATCCGCAGGCTGCGGGTGCTCGTTTGTCTATTCGAAGCAGCATCATTGCTGGTGGAGCCACAGCTTGCCAAAGGTCCGACGATCAAAGCCAAGGCCAAGCGTCGCCAACCAATTGAAAAACGGCGTGCCATGATCTGCTCCTTAGGCCACTGCTGCCAATGGCAAAACTCCTAATTGCTGGGCAATCTCATCAAGCGCCAGCCCCAAACGTTCTTCTAAATGGCGATGAATCCGCGGCTGCGATTTGCTTGCAGTTAATTGAATTTGCTGCTCGGCGGCAAATAGGCTCGGAATAATATGCTTGGCTCCCAGTTGGCGAAAGTGCGCTGCTAAATCTGCATAAATTTGGGCTTCGGTGCGTGCCGAGGAGCCAGTAATTATTGGCAATACCAGCGTATTCCGTAAAACTCCTGCTGGAAGTAAATTAAGCCACGCACGTAACAATTCAGCATAGGTATCCTTATAAATAGGCGTTGCCACAATTAACGCTCCCGCTTGGCGAATAAGTTGAGTATAATGACGCACTGCTGGGCTGAATTGGGCTTGGCCGATCAATTCCTCTGGTGGAATATCCCGCACACTCATCGATTTAACGACCAGCGCGTGGCGTTCTAACACAGCCTTGGAATGCTCCAAAAGCACTGCTGTTGTTGAGCGGGGCGCTGGACTACCCGCTAAAGTAACCACATCAACCACCACACACTCCTTAGATGACTTTCTTGATAAAGATACTTAACAATTGCTAGTATAGGCAGCCAAGGTTCCACCATAGGTTCCATGGCGGTAACAAACTGGTTCCAAATTAAGCGCATGTGGGATGGAGTATAATCAGACTTTGTGACCGAACTTAAACAATACCTGGCTGAAGGAGCTTGTGTGGATAAATCATTACGCTCAAAAGTTGTAATCTCGGTGGTGCTTGGCGTAATTGTTATGCTTGGCTTGGCGCTATTTAGCGATATTGGCAAGGTTGGCGATAGCCTCAGCACCTTCAATTGGCTGATGCTGCCAGCAGTGCTGGGCTTTACGATTTTCAATTATGTGTTGCGATGGCTCAAATGGGATTACTATCTGCGCAAGCTGGGCCAAGGCACCAATGTCAGTTACGGCCAAAGCGCGTTGCTCTTTTGTGCTGGCATGGTGATGGCGGTAACGCCTGGTAAAGTTGGCGAGGTGCTCAAATCGGGCTTGCTCAAACGCTTGAATGGCACGCCCATCAGCCGCTCGGCTCCGATTGTGCTGGCCGAACGCTTGACCGATGGTTTGGCGATGCTCTTGTTGATGGGCACTGGTTTGGCGCTTTATCCACCAGCGCGCCCAGCCTTTGTGGCCTTGGTTATTGTGAGCGTGCTTGGCTTGGCCTTGTTCCAAAATCGCCGGATTGCCTTGGGCTTTATTGGCTGGCTTGAACGTGGGCGCTTGGCTCGTTTTGCCAAGCCCTTACACAGCTTTTACGAAAGCAGCGCCGAGTTGTTGAGCGGACGCTTGTTGGTGGTCTCAACGATTATTTCGATTGTTTCGTGGGCTGGCGAATGTGTGGCCATGTATTATGTGCTGCGGGGCTTTGGCGCTGAAGCATCTGGATCACTTTTGTTACAATCGACCTTTATTTTTGCCGCCTCGACCCTGTTTGGTCTGGTATCATTCTTACCAGGTGGCTTGGGCGCTTCGGAAGTTTCGAGCACCTTGTTAATTACCACCTTGGTAAAATTAGGCGAAGGCGCTGCAACCGCCGCCACGATTGTGATTCGCTTTTGCACTTTGTGGTTTGGCGTGTTGATTGGCATTGTGGCAATGAGCATTTTCGCCCATCGTTATGGACTGATCGAGTCGGAGGCAACGAATCTTGCGAAAGAAGCTTAACTATGTTTTGGGGCTAGGTTTGGGTCTGGCTTTATTAATTGGCTGTGGCTCGGATGCGGCGCTGAGTGAGGTAACGCTCAGCGAGCCAATTATCAACCTGAATACTGGCCCGCGCACAACCACCATTAGCTATTTAATTGGCCAGCCAACCAATGTTTCGATTTGGCTGGAAACTACTGCTGGCGAGCGTTACGCCCTGCGGCAAGCAGTTAAACGCGAGCCTTCTAAGGATGCCTATCAAGTGGTGTTTGATGGCAGCGTGCCAGTTGATGCTGATACCAATCGCTTGCTGCCGAATGGCAACTACACGCTGGTAGTGGAGGCCGAAAACGCTGCGGCTCAACGGCTTAATCTGCAAATTGATCAAGCACCAAGTGCTAGCTTCGATGTGTATGATCTGCGGGTCACGCCCAACCCATTTTCGCCCGATGATGATGCAGTTGAAGATTTCACGACCTTCTCGTATCGCTTGCCAATTACCGCCACCGTTTCACTCGATGTGATCGATCCAACCAACCAGACGCGCTATCCAATTGTCAACCGCGAGCTGCAAGGGCTTGGCGAGCATAGCGAGGCTTGGTCGGGGCGGCCAGTGGTTGGCGGCATTTTGGCAGCAGGTCAGTATCAATATGAATTGCGTGCCGATGATGGGCTTGGCAATCGCGTGACCAAGCGCGGCGATGTGACCCTCAGCAGTGCTGGGATTGGGGCGCTTGATGTGCTCAGCGTTGAAATTGGCCCTGAGCAAATCTTATTAAACGATACTATTACTGTGACCTTCAAAGTTAAAAATAACAGCGAAGTGGCGTTGCGCACCTTTGGCCCGGCTTCTGGCTACACCTACAGCACCAACCAAAGCTATTCGTCGATTGAAAACGAGCAATATGCCAACCTTGGTGGTGGCTTGTGGCGGGTGGCGATCGATTGGGATGGCAATGGTGGCTCTGGTTTTCGCTACCCCTTTCGCTGGGCAATTTCGCCGCGCAGCCCTGAGCAATGGGCCGACCCGAATAAATTCGATTATCTGTATCCAGGCGAAGAAGCGACGATTATTGGGCGCGTGCAAATTAAACAGCGAGAAGATCGCATGACCTTTTATGCTGGCGTGGCCCATGAAGGGGTCGATTACCCGACCAATCGGCTCAAACCAACCCTAATTTTAGTTTCGTTCTAAGCTTAAACCAACAACCCACGGGAAATCCGTGGGTTGATTTATTTTAGGCAGCACCAGTTTTGGTGAGCAATTGATAGACTAATTGGTTGAGGCGGGTTTCGGCTTCGAGGTAGGTTGGAGCATAGCCGACTAATTCACCATCAAGATACATAGCAAAATCGCCAGTTTTTCGATCATATACAATCATTTTGCGATACATGGATGTACTCGCTTTCTTTAGGTACGTTGTCGATAACCCAGTAACGAATATTTTAGCACAAACGTTCGTGATAATCAAGGCCTATTTGTTAACGAAATAGGCTTTTAATGCGTTTGCTGGCCTGAGTATACGCTTTGCTTGTGACAACCAGTGTCACTTGATTAATCCACGTGCTGAAAATAAGCGATTAATCTATTGACAACGAGAACTAGCCAGGGCTAGCCAAATTGGGGCTGAAATAGCGCAAAACTCAACCCATCGGGCTATTTGCAGTCTTGTCGCCGATCGGCTATGATCTTAAGTTGGGTGTGTGGTGTGATTTTTGTTCACACAGCGCGGCACACATCGTACTATTGACATTGAAGTACAGCTAGTAGCGTTGGCTATTGGCATGGTGGAGGACGCTGTGCGACGACCAAAATTATGGTTTGGAATCGCGATTAGTGTATTCTTTTTGTGGTGGTCATTTAATGGCCTCGATTGGGCTGGCTTTTGGGATGCGCTGAGCACCGCCAATTATTGGTGGATTATCCCAGGCGTTCTGGTCTATTTTGGCGCTGTTTGGGCCAGAACCTGGCGCTGGCACTATATGCTACGCCACATCAAAGCGGTTTCAATCCGCCGCTTGTTCCCTGTCGTCGTAATTGGCTACATGGGCAACAATGTCTACCCCGCCCGTGCTGGAGAAGTGATTCGTTCGTATGTGCTCAAGCGCAAAGAAGGCATCGGCATGGGCGCATCGCTCACCACCGTGATTCTCGAACGCTTGTTTGATGGTTTGGTGATGCTCTTATTTGTATTTGTCACCTTGCCATTTATTGAGTTGCCGCCGTTATGGAATAATTTAGTAATTATTTCATCGGTTTTATTTGGCGTTGCCTTGATTATCTTTTTGATGATTGCTACCAACCAACGCCGCACCGAGCAGCTCTATACCTGGGCATTGCGCAGCATTGTGCCGCAACGCTTCCATAGCAAAGCCCATGGTTTGTTTGATAAAATTATGCTTGGCTTGCATTCGTTACGTTCGCCCCGCGAGATGCTGATGATTTTCGTCACTTCTACCGCAATTTGGCTGACCGAAACGACCAAATATTGGTTTGTGATGCAGGCCTTCGATTTCCATGTCTCGTTTGATGTGTTGATGTTGATGACTGCCGTTGCCAACTTGGCGCTGATTATTCCGGCTGCGCCTGGTGGCGCTGGCACATTCGATGCCGCTGGGATTAGCGTCTTGAAGTCGTTTAATGTGGCCGAAAGTATTGCTACTGGCTATACATTGGTGCTGCACTTGGCGCTGTGGATTCCCATTACCGTGCTCGGTTTTTGGTATATGTGGCGCGAGCGCGTTGCTTGGAACGAATTTGATCAAGCGGTGAATGAAAGCCAAGCTGCCGAAAATCGCATTCAACAACGCGAGGCAGCTATACGAGAAGAATTAGGCGAGTCGGCCAACGCGCCGCACGCTGAAGTTGAGGTACGACTTTGAAAACCATTGCAGTAATTGGGGCAGGCTTCGCTGGATTAAGCGCCGCTTATGATTTGGCCGCTGCTGGCCACAAGGTAACCGTGTATGAAGCTGCGCCCCAAGTTGGTGGCTTGGCAGCAGGCTTTCAGGCTGAAGGCTGGGATTGGTCGCTGGAAAAGTTCTATCATCATATTTTTGGCTCGGATAAGGCGCTACTTGATTTTATTAAAGAAATTCGTGCCGATGATTTGCTCTTTTTCAATAGCCCGGTTTCTGGCCAATGGGATGCTCAGCGTGGCTCGATTGAGATTGGTGGCGTAGTGCCATTGCTCACCTACCCGCATCTTTCGGTTTTTAATCGCTTACGCAACGCCGCTGGCGGAGCTTGGCTCAAATTCTTAGCGGTTATCAATCGTTGGCAGCACCTCGAACAAACCACCGCCGAGCGCTATATTCAAAAGCTGATGGGCAAGCCTGCCTACGAAGCGATGTGGAAGCCAGTGCTCGAAGGTAAATTCGGCCCGTATACGCCAGAAGTTAATGCAGCTTGGTTCTGGGCACGCATTGCCTCGCGCACCTTCAAACTTGGCTATTTTCGCGGCGGCTTTCAAGCCTTGGGCGAACGCATGGCCGAAGCCGTGCGCAAAAAAGGTGGCACGATTCGCCTGAATAGCCCAGTTAAAGAGCTGCGCAAAATCGAACAAGGCTGGCTGGTTGTCAGCAATGATCAAGCGAGCTACGACCAAGTGCTCTCAACAACTTCGCCAAGTTTGCTCAAACGTATGACCCCCGATTTGCCAGCCAGCTACACCGCCAAACTCGACCAACTGAAGTCGATTGGCGCGGTCGTGTTGACGGTGGCGCTCAAGCAATCGTTGACCAACGGCATGTATTGGATGAACATGGACAAAAAGCATTTTCCCTTTTTGGCCTTGGTCGAACACACTCAAATGATTGATCGTCGCCATTATGGCGGCCAGCACTTGGTTTATCTTGGCGATTACCTTGAGCCTTCGCACGAGTATTTCCAACTCAGTAAAGAAGAACTCTTAGAACGCTTTATGCCTTCGTTGAGCAAGGTCAATCCACAGTTCAAGACCGATTGGATCGAAGGTGTGTGGCTGCATCGCGAAGCCTATGCCCAGCCAATTGTGCCCGTCAACCATAGCCAATCGATTCCAGCCCTGAAAACGCCGCTGGAAGATTTGTGGTGGGCGAGCATGAGCCAAGTCTATCCATGGGATCGTGGCACGAACTTCGCGGTTGAGATTGGCCGCCGCGCCGCCAAAGAAATGTTGGGGAAGTAGCGATTAGGGATCAGGGGTCAGGTGTCAGGGATTAGGTGTAATGGTTCATTGCGTTAACCATGGCCTGATCCCCTCACCCTCTAGCCCCCTCTCCCGCTCGCGAGGCGCGGGGGAACCGCGCGGTCTGTGCTCCCCTCGCCCGCGTTCAGTGGGAGAGGGGCTGGGGGTGAGGGAATGAACCATGTTGCCAATCTCATGTACCAATACAATTAGGGGCTAGAGGCTTGGGGAATTCAATGATCTGAGCCAATCTGTGTGAATCTGTGGCTAAAAACGTACACTTCGCGATCTTCGTGCCCTTCGTGGTTCCTAGCCTTCGTGATCTTCGTGCTCTTCGTGGATCAAAAAAAGGTCCGCGCCGCGTCGCCAAAAACGGTAACGCAGCGCGGGCTTGCTATTTAATACAACTCGCCGAACTTCGTTTGCAAATACTTGACGTACGGCGCTGCATCCATCGGGCGACCTGTAGCGCGCTTGATCAGCTCGTTGGGCAAGAATTTGCTGCCATGTTGCAGAATGTTTTCACGCATCCAGCCAAGCAAGGTGCCAAATTCGCCACGGCGCATTTCATCCCAAATTTCTGGATGCTTGGCAACCGCTGTATCGAACAATTGCACCGAAAGCACATTGCCGATAGTATAGGTTGGGAAGTAGCCAAACATCATGCCCGACCAGTGAATATCTTGCAATACGCCTTCAGCATCGTTGGCTGGGGTAATGCCAAGGTAGGTTTGCATTTTGGCGTTCCAGGCTTCAGGCAAATCGGCGACCTGGAGTTTGCCTTCGAGCAGCGCAATTTCCAATTCCATGCGCAACAAAATGTGTAAGTTGTAGGTCAATTCATCAGCTTCGACCCGAATCAACGATGGCTTGACGGTATTGACTGCGCGATAGAATTTTTCTAGCTCAACATTGGCCAGTGGCTCGGGGAAGGTGGCTTGCAAATCGCCATAGAAAAATTCCCAGAATGGTCGCGAACGGCCAACGATGTTTTCCCACATGCGCGATTGCGATTCGTGCACGCCCAACGATGTGCCACGGCCTAGCGGCGTGCGATTCAATTCGGGCTTGATATTTTGCTCATACAAGGCGTGGCCAGTCTCGTGGAGCGTGCCAAATAGCGCTGGCGAGAGCCAATTGGGATTAAAGCGGGTGGTAATCCGCACGTCATTGCGCCCAAAGTTGGTGCAGAACGGGTGGGTACTGCGATCTTGGCGACCGCGATTCCAATCGTAGCCATAGCGCACGGTAACTTTTTTACCAAATTCCTCTTGCAAGGCTTCGGGATAGTTGCCATGTAGCGGTGCATCGCGGCCATCATCGCCCATTGCGGCAATCTTGAGGGCCAAGGGCACAGTTCCAGCCTTCAATTCATCGAAGAGCGCAATTGCTTGATTGGTGGTCAAACCGCGTTCATAGCTATTGAGCAAGGCATCGTAGGGATGTTCGTCGTAGCCCAGCAAATCAGCTTGTTCGCGCACCATATCGACAATTGTTTCGAGATGCGGTTGAAACATGGCAAAATCTGATTTGGCGCGTGCATCTTCCCAGACGTTGCCAGCCAAGGCCCGCACCCGTGATTGTTTGGCGATAAATTCGGCAGGCAATTTAGTTGACCGCTCGTAGTTGTAGCGCGTATGGCTGATCAAACGAGCTTCATCAGAATCTGGTGGCAAATCGGCGACATTAATCGCATCGAGCAATTTAAGCGTTTTTTCGCTGGTAAACAGTTCATGCGAAACTCGGCTGATCGTTGCCAATTGTTCGGCGCGAGTACTGGCACCGCCGCGCGGCATTTGGGTGCGTTGATCCCACGATAGCAATCCTGCGGCGTGGTTGAGATCGCGAATGGTTGCCAAATGTTCGCGTAGTTGCTCAAGAGCTTGACTCATGAATCGATAATCCTTCTACTTGGAGCAGCACAATCACCTGTGATCAGGCTGCTCGTCATTCCTGCTCTATTTTAGCATATGTTGATATGATCATACATGGTTATTTTTAAGCATTGCATGATCAATCGACAATTGAAGAGTACGAAGAACGCAAAGTTGGGCTATTGGCTATTGGCGATAGGCTATCGGAATATTGGTGAGCATGTCCACAATCTTAGGTTCTATAGCCAATAGCCAATAGCCATCTCTGCTCTGCGCCGCTGCGTTAAATCCCGACCCCCAACCCCCAGCCCCTGACACCTGAATCCTATGTTCTATGTGTACTGATTCATTAGGTTGGCAACCATGTGCATGCCCTCACCCCCAGCCCCTCTCCCACTGAACGCGGGCGAGGGGAGCACTGACCGCGCGGTTCCCCCTCGCCTCGCGGGCGGGAGAGGGGGTTAGGGGGTGAGGGGATCAGGCCATGGTTAACGCAATGAACTATTACATCTATGCTCTCTGCTCTCTGTTCTGCTACTCGCGAATGCCCCACAATTGCAACTGCCCGCGATCGATGCTGACGATCAGGCGCTGGTCGGGCGCGATCAAGGCATTTTCTGAGCTGAACAAGGCCTGGCCATCAGCAACCCGATAGATGATAATGCTCGGCTCGATTTGCAAATCATTAGTTAAGTTGGATTGGACGAGCACTAATTGGCCATCGGGGCTAAATTGAATCGCTGGATCGAGTTGGGCATAATTAAGCGCTTGGCTATTGCTATGGCATTGGATTCTTTGGCTGACCTGAACAGCAGCGAGATTTACCAGCAGAATGCAATGCTCTGCGGGCGTTTGCGCCTTCATGGCAACCGCCAATGATTGACCATCTGGGCTAACTGCCAAGCCCAAGGCTGCTTGATTGAGATTCAGGCTGTGTAAGCTTGTGCCGGTTGTGAGTTCAAGCACGCTCAGTTGGCCTTGCTCGGTTAAGAGCAGCAAGCGATTTTGATTGGGCACAAGTGCTAGATCAACCAAATAGCCTGGATCAAGCGGGCGACTATAGAGCGGTTGGCCTGCCTGCGACACGTGCAGTTCAAGGCCACTGATGCTGACTGCTTCAACGACCAACTGCTGATCAGCATCGGTAGCCATCAGGGTATAGCCAACATCATCGATGCCATGCAATTGTTGCTGCCAGCGTTGGCTCAGATCGCTTAAATTCCATTGGCTGAGGCCAAGGTTAATCTGGCTACTATCGCTGCTGAAAATAGGCTGGGTTTGGGTTCGATACGATACTGGTTGGGGAATTTCGTAGGCGATACTGGTTTGCTCAAGGTTGAGTATTCGTAAACCCTGGGCAATTGCCAGAAGTTGGCTATTGGGGCTGAATGTCGGGAACGTATAGATTGGGAAACTAAGCGTTTGGCTTTGACCATCGCTCAGATTAACCAATGTCAAGGCTTGGTGGTCGAACAGTAAGGCTTGGCTGCTATCAGCACTAAATCGTAGGTTGTAGCTGCTTTTGCCGCTATAAATTGGCTGTTGGTCGGCAAGCCGAATCAGTGTCACATCGCTATCGCTTGGCATGCCTTCAGCAATCGCAAAGCGCGCCTCAAGCAGGCCATCGGGGCTAATAATGCGCGGGTTGGGCTGATCATAATTCGTTGGTTGGGTATTCCAGGTATGAATGGTATCGCTGGTTGGCTGCCGATCAATAAATTCACCATTGATAGCATTGTAGCGCTCGATTGACCACGAGCCAGCTAAGGCCGGATCGCTGCTGATTTCAATTAATGCTTCAATCGTGGCATTGTCGGAAGTGACCCGAATTGCCCGAATATCAGTTGCAGTACCTACAAAATAGCGTTGTTGTAAACTTGGTAATTCGTATACCCCAAAGCCTTTTGAGGTTACTAGCGCCATAAATTGATTGTTTGGCGCAAAATCGCCACTCTGCAGCCGCCCCAAACCAATGGTTTGCAACAGCTCAACTTGGCTTAATGAGCTTTCGTTAATGAATTGGCTGCTACGGGCTGGCAAGCTGGCTGGAACCGCCAATAAGCCATGGCTATTTGGATTAATCTGTTGCAATGATTCAGTTGGTGCTTGCAGTAAGGCAGGCAACTGATGATTGGTCTGAATTTGAGCCAGATTTGGCTCGCTTGTTTGGGTTGGCGCGCTGGTAGCGGTCGCAATGCTGGCTTGAGTTGGCTCCGACGTAGCTTGTTTGGTTGGCGCAAGCGTTGGGCTGGCCACTTCAGCAAGCGTGGCCGAGGCTTGCGGTACTAAGTTTTGCACGCTGCTGCTTGTTTCGCTGGTGCTGGTGGCAACTGGCGGCAGGCTGGGGCTTGGTTGGCTTGCAGGCGCACTTTGGCATGCACAAAGCGCGATCATTAAAAGACCGAATCCGAGCCGCTGGACTGGATGCTTCAACATAACTCCTCCTTAGCTAGATAGGTCTATCATCTAAGAAGGAGCTATTACGATACATCATACGTGGCTGATAGTTGGCTTATAGCTGGCTGAGACTAATCTGCTTGTTCGCTCAAGAGCCGAACTTCATCTGGTTTGTTGGCCAGCGCAAACAGCGTATCGCCAGCATACACCACATACAGATACTCGTTATTGCGATAGCTCCAACGGCGTTGGCTCGATAATGGCGCGCCCAATTTGGCTTCGATGGCTTTTTTGATAAAGGGCAATTTGGCATCGAAGGCGCTGTTGATGCGGGTATACATGGCACGGCTAATAATTTCGCGCAGTGCAGTATCTGCTGCCGAGGCATTTTGGGCCGCCACGATGGCACTCAGTTGCTTCACCACCGACCAATTGGTTGCGCCGCTGGTGGCAATTGGCGTATATAGCGTGTCGAGCGAGAAAATTTGGGCAGCGTAGGCCGCTCCATCACTTGCTTGCAAGCGATTGCTATTGCTCAAAGGCACGCCAACCGCTTTGCGCGGAATCTGGCTAATAAATTGATAAAAGGCTTGATCAGGCCGATAATCCACGCCCAACGCACCATAAGTATATTGCATCAACGAATTGTAGACATCTTGGTCGGTCAATTCGTTGGCACGGAGCACAATATCCCATTGATTGTAAGGGCTGATAATCACATCACGGCCATAAACCTCGCCTGTATAGCGAATGCCTTTGACGCTAAAATCCATGCCAACTCGAATTGGCGAACCAAGTTTGTGTTTGACGGCATATTGGTGAAAGACCCAATCTGGTCGATATTCGCCCTTGGCCAATGTATAAACTTCGTTGCGCAGTTGCGCGCCCAAGGTATTGGGCCGTGGTCCAGTGCTGGGGCTACTTTCATCCAATAATTTCAAGGTATATTCAACGCTATACCCGCGTGGATCATCTTTGTAGCCAGGTGCAACCGCGCTATGGGCGAAAAAATAATCACGGCTAATTGGAATCGCATAGGTATCACGAAAATAGCGAATTAATTCAACTAAGGATTTGGTTTGAGCAGTGGTAATTGGCGTGCCATCGTTTGGCCCCTCGACTTCGACCCCAATTGCATGCACATTGATTTCGCCGCCGCTATAGCCGCGTGCCCAACTGCGCACGCCTGCATGCCAAGCAACATAGGCTTTTTCGTTGACATAGTGGTAGGTTTTGCCATCGCGGGCAATCAAATAGTTATAACTTGAGCGAACTTCTGGGCGCAAATTCCATTCCAGCGAGCCATAGCCAGCAGTTTCGTGCAAAACGACAAATTCGGGCTTGAAACTCGTGGTGTTACGCGCGGTTTTGTTGGGGGTTTTGTTGAGATACGAGGTATCAAATTGCATACAAGCTCCTTGCATGATGCTAAACATGGCATCATTACTACCGCCTCTAATAGTCTCGTTGTTAATGTACTACAGAAAAGGGTTCAGGGGCGAGGGATTAGGGGCCAGATTTACCGCAGAGAACGAAAGGATGAAGGATGAAGGATGAGGGATGAGGGATGAAATGCCAAGGCAAAAGTCAGAAGGCAAAAATCAAAAGTCAGAAATCAAAAGTCAAAAGTCAAAACATAGAACAAAGAGCGTAGAACAGAGATAGAATCGATGGCAAAAGGCAAAAGCCAATAGCCCATCGCCTATAGCCTTCGTGCAATTCGTGCAATTCGTGGCTAAAAAACGTTCTTCGTGCTCTTCGTGTTCTTCGTGATTAACAACGCTACACAAATCTTAAGGCCAACATCGTAATATCATCGTGTTGCTCGGTGTGGTCGGCAAAGCGCTGTACATCGTTGAGCACAGCATCAAGCAATGTTTGGGCATGAATATCTGCTGGCAACGAACGCACCAAATCTTCCAAGCGCTCAAAGCCATACATTTCAGCCTCGCCGTTCATGGCCTCGACAATCCCATCGGTAAAGAACAACAGCATATCGCCTTGGTTGCACTGAATCGGGCTATCTTCGTATTGAATCAAGGGTGTAATGCCCAACGGCAGCGATTGCCCACGCCCAGTCAAATATTCGGGAAATTCTGGCTGGTTGCGCTGGCTGTGAATCAAAAATGGATACACTTGGCCTGCATTGGCCCAAACCAACGTCCGATCAAGCGCATCGATGCGGGCATAGCTGACCGCCGCAAACATGCTGCGTGGAATATTTTGCACCAAACTGGTATTGGTTTGATCAAGAATGGTTGCTGGAGTGGCTTGGGTGCCAGCCAAGGCGCGTAGGGTGCTGTAGGTTGCCACCATCACCAATGCAGCAGGCACACTTTTGCCCGAAACGTCGCCAATCATCAAATCGAGCGTGCTATTGCCTTGAGCGATAACCCCATAGAAATCACCAGATGTTTCGCGTTGCGGCAGACAAATTGCGGCAACTTCGAGGCCTGCAACGCTTGGCAAGCGCTTGGGCAATAAGGCTTGTTGCACATTGCGGGCAATTTCTAGCTCGCGTTGCAAGCGTTCATGTTCGCTTTGCTCGGTGTAGAGTTCGGCAATTCGTTGCGACATCAAGTTAAACGTGTGGGTCAGATCGGTTAATTCATCAGCAACCCGCTGCTCGTTGGGCAAGGTATGTCCGAGATGCCCATCGGCAAGTTGCAACGCGCCTTGTTTTAAGCGCTGAAGGGGCCGATTGACCACGACGACCGTTGCCAGCCAAGCACAGGCAATAGCCACCACGCTGCCGCCAATAATCAATGGCAACAATTGATTGATCAACGATTGCTGAGTTAGATCGCGCGCCTCGACCGAAAGCGAAGCCTCGACAATTGCAATCACATACGGCTGGCCTTGGGCATCGTTGACGACAATCGGCGCAACCAAGCCATAGTACGAACCAAATTCATCGGCGTAGCGTACTGCATGGCGTTGGCCATCTTCAAATGCGGCCCAATGTTCAGGCGTATCGTAAAAGAAGGGATAATTGATCCCAGTATTATCAACATCAACCCAATAATACAGGCGATGTTGTTTAATATCGCGCCGTAAAATGCCAATAAAGCCCACATTCGCCGCAGTTTGGGCTTGAGCCAATTGCTTTTGCAGGGTTGTATATTCTTCGGTATATAAATCGGCTGGCGTATTAATTTGGTTCAACAACGCCGGATCAAGCTCGCGAGCAATTAATTCAACTACCCGTGCCAAACGCGTATCCATTTCGCGCTGCCAGCGTTGATTGGTTTCGCGGTAAAAGCTCAGCCCAGCAAAGACCAACGTCGCAATAATAATTAATTGGAGCGGCAATAAAACCTTGATAATCAGCGGAATACGCAATTTCATTGCTCGCTCTCCAATAGGCGTTGTGGATTGCTGCCATCGGCGTTGAAGCGCCAGATCGTGTTGTTGTAGGCATCGGCGGCATAGACATGATTGTTGTGAAACGCCAAACCAAAGACTTGCCAACGCTCAATCTCGGGCGCAAAAGCAGCGATTGGCTGGCCATCGTGGGTCAGGCGTTGGATGCGCTGATTGCCCATATCGCCAACATAAATATCGCCAGTTGCTTGATCGAGCGCAATATTCAGCGGGTAGGCAAACTCGCCAAGGTTGTTGCCATAGCGGCCAATCACCCGCAAAAATTGCAACGAGATTGTATCGCCATCCTCGTGCAGCGAAAATTCTTGAATTCGGCCATTGAATGAATCGACCACATACACGTGTTTGCGTTCGCGATCAACGACTAAATCGCTGAGGCCACTAAATTCTTCGTTGCCATTGCCAAACTCGCCAAAAAACTCGGCCAGTTGGCGGCCATCGCGCTGATACACGACGACGCGATTCGCCTTGTAGTTGGCGACCCAAATTCGGTCAGCGCTATCAACCGTCACGCCATATGGCTCGTTGGTTGGCTCATCCAGCGCCGGATCATAATCGTTGCCGCCAAACTCGCGGCCAAAACTGCCATCAGGCTCGAAGCTGCGCACGCCGTCGTGCACCAAGGTTGCTTCATCGTTGTAGATAAAATTGCCAATATAGAGCGTGCCTTGGCTGTCGCGACCAAGATCCCAGCCGGAGTGAATGTTGCTTGGGCCAACCCCAAAAACCCCAATGCTGGCCGCGATTTGGCCATTGGATTCAAGCTGGGCAATGCGATAATTGCCACGATCAGTCACATACAAATGATGATCATCGACAACCGCAACCCCATTTGGTCGCAGCAAGTGTTGGGGTTGCTGACTACAGCCAGCCAACAACCCCACAAGCAAAAATGAAAGACAACGGCGCATGCGTGCTCCAGCAAGGGTTTTTAGAGCCCAAAACGGCCTAGTTTGAGTAACGCGCCGAGAATGCCGGTTAATCCGGTTAGGCCATAGAGGGCAATAATGGCAATTGTTTGAGGCTCAAGGCGCAAGCTACTGTTGCGGCTTTGGGTTGGCTTGATCTCAATCCGCTGGCCACGCCAGTATTGAACCTGTGAGCTATTGCTAAAGCGCGTTGAACCTTGGCGATTCTGCCAGATTTGCCAAGCAACCCAGAGCAAAAAGCCACAGCCCACAAAAACCAAGCCTACGCGCGCCAGATTGGGCATCGTCCAAACCTGATTGCGAATCACAAACAGGCCCACAACTGCCAAGATTGCTGGAATCCAAGAACGATCAAATCTCATAGTTCGCTGGTTTCTTGTAAGTCAAAGTAGGGTGGAGCGTTGGGATCAAGCTCTTTGCTAAGCGCAGGTTGTGCTAAACGCCCATAGATTTCAGCTAATCCATACAGCGAATGGGCTAAATCGTAGGATAACTGATCGGGCTTGATCCGCCATGCCCAGTTCCCGCCAGTTAACCCTGGCCGATTCATACGGGCTTCGGTGCCAAGATCAAGCGCATCTTGCATCGGGATAATCACCGTGTCAGCAACCGAAGCATACAGGGTGCGAATCATCGTCCACACAATTGCTTCTTCGCCACAATACAAATAGCTGCGGGCGCGATGCTGTTCTTCTGGGCCTGCACTATTGTACCAGCCGCGCGAGGTATCGTTATCGTGCGAGCCAGTGTAGGCAACCGTATTTTGCACGTAGGTATGCGGCAAGAAGTTCGATTGGAACGCGCCTGAGGTGAAGGCAAATTGCAAAATCCGCATGCCAGGCAGGGCAAATTGGTCGCGTAATTGATAGACATCGGGCGTGATCATGCCCAAATCTTCGGCAATTAACGGTAAGCTGCCAAATGCCTGGGCAATTGCTTGGAAGAAATCAGCGCCTGGGCCACGTCGCCATTCGCCATTGACCGCTGTTTCTTCAGTGCCCGGCACGGCCCAATAGCCTGCAAAGCCACGGAAGTGATCGATCCGCACAATATCGACAGTGCGCAAACTGGCGCTAATCCGTTGTTGCCACCATTGATAACCATCTTGGGCCATTACATCCCAACGATAGAGCGGGTTGCCCCAGCGTTGGCCAGTGGCTGAGAAATAATCTGGTGGAACGCCAGCAATATCAACCGGATTGCCATCGGGATGCAACAAGAACAGGCTGCGATTGCCCCAAACATCGGCGCTATCGTGGGCCACAAAAATTGGAATATCGCCAACAATCTTGATGTCGCGTTCGTTGGCATAGCGCTTCAGATCATCCCATTGGTTGAAGAAGGCCCATTGCAAAAACTTATGGAACTGCACATCATCGGCGAGTTTTTGGCTCCATTCGGCCACAGCCTCAGGCTCATGCAAGGCAATTGCGCTTTCCCAGGTTGTCCACGAAGCGCCATCGTGAGCGGCTTTGCATGCCATGAATAAGGCATAATCGTCGAGCCAAGCTTGTTCGGCAGCGCAAAATGCGTTAAAACCACGATCGTCAGCTTGGGCTTTGAAATTTTCAAAGGCTGTGCGCAGCAGCTGCAATTTGGCCGGAATCACCGCGCCAAAATCGACGCTTTCGCTGGGCAAATGAGTTAATTGCGCCAAATCCCATTCAGCTAGCAAATTGATGCGGGCCAAATAATCGGGGCTAATCAACATATGGTTGCCAGCAAAGGCCGAAAAACATTGATACGGCGAATCGCCATAGCCCGTTGGCCCAAGCGGCAAAATTTGCCAGAGCCGAGCGCCAGCGGCTTGTAGCCAATCAACAAATTGATAGGCTTCGCTGCCAAGGTCGCCAATTCCATAGCGACCAGGCAACGACGTGGGGTGCAGAAGAATCCCCGCAGCTCGTTCGAATGTCATCGAACTACCTCCAACTATCAGTGAGTATCAAGCAAGTTCTAAAGTATGTCCTTGGTATGATAGCATAGAGCTGGATTAGGAAAGGATGAAGGCTGAATTATAAAAGGCAGAAGTCAGAAGGCAAAAGGCAAAAAGGCTATGGGCTGATGGCTATAGGCGATAAGTGTGATTGTTCATTGCGTTAACCATGGCATGATCCCCTCACCCCAACCCCTCTCCCACGTGGCGGGCGAGGGGCTTTAATCCCGTGGTTCCGCATTGCGTGGTGAAAACGGGTGCTCCCCTCGCCCGCGTTCAGTGGAAGCGGGCTTTAACTCAGTGGTTCTGGCGCAATGGCTGATAAATAATGGTCGGCTCCCCTCGCCCGCGTTCAGTGGGAGAGGGGTTGGGGTGAGGGCATGCTCCCAAACCCAATAGCCCATAACCCAAAACCCTACAACAAACCGAACTCGTGGGCCAAGGCTTGGTCGAATTGAGCCTCGCCAAAGGCTGGCACATACAAGGTTGCATAGGCCGAAACCTGCTGCTCGGCCAACTTGTTAAGCCTCACATGGCGAATTGTTGGCTCTTCGATTGGCAAAATTGCTGCTTGATAGATCGTTACTTGGTGCTGTTCAGGATAAAAGCTTTGTAAATGAGCCACCAAGCGGGCTAGCCCAGCGCGTGGATCAAGCCCGGCATGCACAACCTTGAAATAGCCAATCACCCCAATTTGCCATAAAACCAACGGTGTCGTTGGGTCAAAACGCCGTGGCCGCACTAAAAAATCGCTAGCTTCGTAACTTTGATAGCCATGCAAGCCAGGATCGAGCGCCAAATCGGCAAATAGACATGCTTCTGCTGAAATGCCGGGCAGCAGATTCACCCGCACTCCTTCACGCTGCCCGCGCTGCACTAAATTGCTGGTTGGAGTCACAAACACGCTTGGATGGCCATAAAACGCAACACACACCCGCTTGCCTGCCTCAACCGCTGCCCAAATATGCGCAACCATTGCTTGATACACCTGTTCGCGCGGCAAATCTGCTTGGTAAAAATGGGCCAACGATTCAGCATGCGGGTTCAACTTGTGAATCCATTCATCGGCTAGCGGGTGCATGACCAAATAAAAGGTCTGATCGGCTTTGCTAATCCAGGCATGAGCTTCATTGGTTAGATGCGCAATCATCGTAATGCCAGTGCCGACCAGCGTCAACGAGCCTTGTTTACGTTGGTTTGGCATCTTATTGCGGCTGCTCGTCAAAGCCAATTTCAAATAATGGCGGCTGATCGTCTTTTTGGCGATGATAGACAAAATTGGTTAATTGGGTATGCACTGGTCGCGTTCGACCAACCAAAATATAATTATTGGCCGGAATCGTTAATTGAATTGGAATATTGGCGCAATTGTAAGTTGGATTTTCGATTTGCTCTTTGCTACGAATATACAACACTTGCGGCATGTCAGCGGGATCATTGGGGTCGACATAACACACATGTAAATCAAAATAGGGATTTCCGCTAGAATCTTCGATCATATAACTATGATTGAGCAACCAGCACGTAACTGTATAATCTTTGGATTTATCAAGCGCTTCAATAAAGACATTCATATACGATGAAACGATAACATCGATATTGGTATAGGTTCTGGTTTCTGGCGCGATTTGGCCAAGACTGCGCAAGGTCATCACGGTCGTAATTTCTTGCACCGGATCTTGTTTGGGTAATGTTTGGCCAAGGCCTGCTTGCTGTAAAAATGCTTGAGGATCGTGCTTGAATGAAGCAAGGCGGCTGGGATCATCGACGAGGGTTTGGACGAAATCGACCATATCCATGAATCTGTTCCTCCTACTAAACCGCAAGTTTTTGGCTTTGCTCAATTTGGCTTAAACAAAGCGCAACGTAGGCTTCAATTCCTGACAGTTCGCCTGTGATGTGGCTGTTGCGACTGACACTATGCTGCTGTGGTTGTAAACGATTAAGCAAGTTTTTGGTTTCGGCGCTACAGGCTGGATGCTGCAATACGCGCTGCCAAAGTTCGAGCCAATGGCTTGGCTGGTCGGTGCAAACCTCCTGCCAAAGCTGAAGCACGGTCGCATAGCATTCTAATAACAAAGGAATTTCTTGGCGTTGCTGGGCGATTGCAATGGCGCGGGCCAACCATGGTTGCACATGCTGCAACTGACGCTGGGCCAATTCGAGTTGGGCGATGTGCAAGGCTGCCCGCCCAATCATCGCCTCTACACCCAACTCTTGGAAGATGGCAAAGGCTTTGTGCAAATAGCCAGCGCTTTGTTGATATTGCTCACGGCGCAGCGCCAACATGCCCATTTGATCGCGAATTAATGCCTCACCAAGCGGTGTTTTGAGTTGATAGGCCAAATCGAGGCTGGTTTCAAAATAGTGTTCAGCCTGATCATACTTGGCTTGAGCCAAGGCCACAACCCCTAAAAAGCGCTGACTATGGCACAAGCCCCAGTCATGTTTTTGGGCTTGATACTGCGTGCTACAGGTCAAAAACGCCTCTTCGGCGGCGCGCCAATTGCCTTGCGCCAAGCGCACTGCCCCAATCGACAACCAAGTATCGCTGATTTTAATCTGGTCGTTGATTGATTCTGCTTGGGCCAAACAGCGCTGCAATAAATCCAAGGCACGGGTGTATTCGCCACGCCGCTGAGTAATTACGCCAAGCTGCTTGTAAATAAATAATAATTCATTAGCATTTTGTAATTGCAGCTGTTCAAGCAGACCAATACATTGTTGTAATAATTGCTCAGAGTGACTTAATTCGCCCAGAATATACTGAAATTCAGCATAGCACGCCACAATTCGCACAATAATTAATCCGCTTGCCTCGTTATGCAATGCTTGCTCAGGTATATTTTCTATTAATCCAGCGGCTGGCTCGAAAAGCTGTTTGCCTTCAATTTCGCGGTTGCGGATCGCAAAAAAGTCATGTAATGCAATACAATACGCGCCAAGAATTTGAATCTGCTCGGTTTGGACTGCCCACAGCCAGCCAGCGCGCAGATTATCAAGCTCTTTTTCCAACACAAACAAGGCTTGTTGACTGGAATTGCCATGAATCAACGACTCTTGTTGCTGGCTCAAGTGGCCAAAATAGCTGGCGTGATGCTGATAGAGGCTGTGTTGGTCGGCCATAGTTTGTTCGAGCTTGGATTGGGCAAATTGATGGAGTAACGGGTGCAAGCCATAGCGGGTTTGCTGTTGCTGCACTTCAAGCATTAACAGCGATTTGGCGTGTAAATTGGCCAAAACTGGCAGATCGACTGCGGCAATCGCTGCTGCTGCTTGGGCATCGAAGCTGCTGGGAAATACCGCCAAGCGCGCTAAACAAGCCTGTTCATGCTGGTCGAGTAATTGCCACGAATAATCGAAGGCTGCTTGAATACTGCGGTGGCGAGTTGGAATATCAACCACATCGCTGTGAAATAGCTGCATATCTTGGCGTAGTGCCTGCACAATTTCGTCGCCGCTGCGAATCGTCATCCACGGGGCGATTAATTCGATTGCTAGCGGCAAGCCATGAACCATTTGGCAAATTTGGCCAATTGCTTGGCGCTCGGCGGGCGCATAATCAGCTAAATTGGCCGATTTTCCTTGGCGTTGCAAGCAATTCATAAATAGATCAAGCGCTGCAAAATGCTGGAATTGTTCAGCCAGCAAGGGCGAATATTCTGCATCAAGCTCGATTTTGGGATAAGCCAAACCTGCTACTTCCAACACATATTCGTTTTGCAGCCGCATGCGTTCGCGCGAACCGATAATCAAGCGCAATTGGGGAAGTTGCTGGATCAAGTTGCTCAAGGCTCGGCGAGCGCTGGTGGCCAGCAATTCGCCATTATCGATAATGATCAGCAACTCTTGGGTTTGAATTTGGTGAATGATATGCTCGACAAAATCGCTGTTGCGGGGCGGTGCGAGGCTGAGGGTTTGGATTAACGTCAAGAGCACTGGCTCGGCCTCTAAAAGCTGGGGCTGTTGGTCGGGGCTGAACAACGAACAATAAAAAACGCCATTGCTGGCTGGCCCGAGATAATCATTGACGACCTTCCAGCCAAAGGTCAGGGCTAGCTGGGTTTTGCCACTGCCACCAGCGCCCATAATCGTCAGGAGTTGATGTTGTTCGGCTGCAAGCCACTGGGTTAGACGTTCTAGCTCGGTTTGGCGGCCATACAACAGCGGAGTTGCCCGAATCAGGCGCTGTGGGCGTTGGGCTGGCGTGGCCAAAATTTGGCGTTGCAAGGCTGCGCTGGCAGGTTCGGGTTGTAATCCATATTCACGCTCGAGCACCTGTTCGAGCAAGCGATATTGGCGCAACGCTGTATGGCGCTGGCCGGTGCGCATCAACAACACCATTAACTGGCGTTGGGCAACCTCATCGCACGCATCGAGCGTGACCAAGCGTTGGAGCCAACGAATGGCCTCATTGTAGTTGCTGACGAGGCTATAGCGTTCGATCAGGCGGCGCAGCGCGACGAATGTTTGTTGTCGCCAATATTCTGCCTGCTGAAGCTGCCATTTTCCAAAGCCTTCTGCATCACGCAAATAAAAGCCGTTTAAGAAATCGCCCTGATAGTGCTCAATTGCGCTGGCCAACTCCTCGGTTGAGCTGGCTGGATTTGCATAGATCTTGGCGCAATAGTGCAGATCAAGCCAATAGTTTGCTTGCGGATGCAGCCCAATTGTATGCCGCGTGACTTCAATAAACGGATTGAGCGCTTTGCGTAATTGATTGAGCGTTAGGCGCAGATTGCCCGCCGTGCGCTCCGCCGATAAATCATCCCACAACAATTGGGCCAACACCTCGCGTTCGTGAGGATAGGGATTGACCACAAGATAGGTTAGGAGGGCTTCGACTTTGCGGGTTGCCAGATCGCTGATCCGTTGATTGTCGATAAAGATCCGCAAACCACCAAAAACGTGAATCCGTAAACTTTGCACCGATTGAGCCGAATCATCAGGCTGAGGCGTGACATTCACGGAGCTACATCTCCCATAAAACGATTTTGAAACGCTGCGCTGCTATGCTTTGAATTGTAGCAGACCTGCTAACGGATATTCAATAGCTAGTGAAGGATGCGCTATGAACAGCGAAGTTCGCAATCAAAATCAACCCAGCGAAGCAGTGGCCATACAACTCGTCGAACAAATTTGTCGCGGCGAACAGGCTGCAATTTGGGAGTTGTATAGTTTGTATCAAGCTGAACTTTCGCATCAATGCTTGGTTTGGATGCATGGCAATGCTCACGATGCTGATGAAGCATTGAGCCGTTTGGTGCTCAAAGCGTGGGAATCGTTGCCACGCCATGCGCATAAAATTACCAATGCCAAGGCTTGGCTGATGCGCATGGCCTACAATCTGTGCATTGATCTTCATCGCCAACAGCAACGCGAACTCAAGCGTTTGCAACCGCTCGATAGCTTGTTGGCCAATGATGAACGTATGCCGCAGAGCGCCACGCCCTCGCCAGAAACTGCCTTGCTCAAGCGCGAAGTCTACGAAACGATCAATCAAGCGTTGCAAGGGTTATCGCCACGCCTCAACAGCACCTTTTCCTTGTGGTTCTACAACGATATGTCGTGCGATGCGATTGCCCAGCACCAAGGAATTTCGCTGGCCAATGTGTATAAGCGTTTGCAACAAGCCCGCGATATGCTTCAACCCCAATTACGCCCAACCACCGTCGAAGGATGAATTATGAGGGATGAGGGATGAAATTTAACCGCGAAGAACGCGAAGTTTTGTTGGGATCAAGCTTCGTGTTCTTCGTGCTCTTCGTGGTTTCGTCCATCGTGCTCTTCGTGGTTTCGTTAGCCTTACGCGCTGGCCTCAACCTCGACAACGATGCCGTTTAATGCAGCGTTGCCACTGATGGGATCGATCGCTTGATCATCGGTTAGGTCGTTGATGCTGCTGCCAGGGTGGGCTTGGGCGATCTGCAATTTCGTATCGGGGTAGCGATGGCCCCAACCATGCGGCAAGCTGACCACACCAGGCATCATGGCTTGATTAATTTCTAAGCCTGCTTCGATGCTGCCAACGTGCGAGCTGATTTTAACGGTTTGACCATGCTGCAAGTGGCGTTGCGCTGCATCGTCTGGATGCATTTGCAAGGTACAACGATCATCGCCCTTGACCAAGCGTTGGCTATTGTGCATCCATGAATTGTTGCTGCGCAGTTGCCGCCGACTAATCAAACGCAGTTGCTTGCTTGGCGCTTGCTGCAACAAATCAGCCAAGCGCTCCAAATCATTGGCAAGCACTGGCGGAATCAGCTGAATCTGTTTATCGTCGGTAAATAAGCGCTCTGGGAGCCGTGGTTGCAATGGCCCAAGGTCGATGCCATGCGGTTGCTGAGCCAACTCGCTGAGCTGAATTGCATATGGCCCTGAGCGCAATCCACGCTCAAGCATCGCTTTTGGTGGAAAGATGCGGCTCTCTTTTTCGCTCATGCGTTGGGTCAATTCGCCAAAAATTTGCCAATCGTGGCGCGCATGCTCATCGATTTCAAACAGGGCAGGACTGTATTTGGCGGTGTTGCGAATCGCCAAATTATGAAACAGCACATCATAATGATCGTGCTCCAAGGGCGAGCTGGGCGGCAAAATCAGGTGCGCATGGCGAGTGGTTTCGTTCAAATAAAAATCAATCGAGAGCATAAACTCAAGCCCAGCCAAGGCCCGATCCAGTTGCTGACCGTTAGGCGTTGATAGCACTGGGTTGCCCGCCGAGGTGATTAAGCCACGAATTTGGCCTTCGCCCGGGGTCAAAATTTCTTCGGCCATTGCTGCCGAGGGCAGTTCGCCAGCAAATTCTGGCAAGTTGCGCACGCGAGTATGCCAGCGGCCCACATTGCCTTTGCTGCCAAGCGGCAACGTATCGAAGGCAGGCGTGGTAAACATCGAGCCGCCTTCGCGATCCAGATTACCAGTGATGATGTTGAGCAGCTGAATCAGCCACTGGCTCAGGGTGCCAAACTTCTGCACCGAAACCCCAATTCGGCCATAGCAGACAGCGCTGCTGGCGTGGGCAAAATCGTGGGCCAGTTGCAGAATTGTGCTAGCGGCGACTCCTGAAATGGCAGCGACCGCATCCGGGCTAAACCGCTCGAACAAGCTTTCCAGTTCATCAAGGCCATGGGTAAAACCAGCTAAACGCGCAGGATTAGCCCAACCTTCTTTGAGAATCGTGTGAATCAGCGCCGCCAACACTAAGCCATCGCTGCCTGGCTGAATAAAATAATGTTGATCGGCTAATTGCGCAGTTTCAGTTTGGCGTGGATCGAAGACCACAATTTGGCCGCCGCGCTGCTGAATAGCCTTCAAACGGCGTTTGATGTCGGGAGCGCTCATAATGCTGCCATTTGAAACCGCCGGATTCGCCCCAAACATGAGCAAAAACTGGGTTCGATCAAGGTCGGGAATTGGTAGCATCAGTTGATGACCATACATATGATAAACCACCAATTGATGAGGCAATTGATCGACTGAGCTGGCCGAGAAGCGATTTTTGGTGCGTAGGCTGCGCACAAAGGCCCCAGCACCCAAGGCCGTGCCAAGATTGTGCACCGAAGGATTGCCTTGATAAATCGCGATGCTATCGGGGCCATAGCGTTCCTGAAGCTGCTTTAATTGGCTAGCAGCATAGTCAAACGCTTCGTCCCAACCAATTGTATGCCAGCCATCGGCGCGGCGTTGCAACGGCTGACGCAACCGATCAGGGTCGTGGTGAATATCGCCCAGCGCGCTACCTTTGGGGCAGATATGACCGCGACTGAGCGGATCAGCCTGATCGCCGCGAATCTGCTTAACTGCGCCATCGGCCACCGTAATCGCCAAGCCACACATCGCCTCGCAGAGTGGGCAGGTTCGATAATGGATCTGTTCAGTCATCGCTACGCCTCCTTGCGTCACACAATTAATGCCATTATCGCATAGCAAAATCAGTCGTGCGAGGGATGAGCCATGGCCAAAATTATGCTACAGTATCAGCAAAGAGCAACCACAGCACATCCTTGGTGAAAGGCGGAACCCAAATGATCAAGTTATGGTAAAAGAACAATGTTATCGTTTTTGCAGTTAATCACGCTGTGGGCAGAAAATGTTAAGGAGTTGTATGAGTAATACCGTTCGCGAAAAAATGCATGTCACCGCCAAACCCAAGGAACGCGCCCTATTAGTCGGGGGCGATGTTTATAATAACCGCGAAGCTTGGCACATCGACGATTCACTCGATGAATTGGCCTTGTTGGCCGATACTGCTGGCCTTGAAGTGGTTGGCACAGTTTCGCAAAAGCTTGATCATCCCAATCCCAAAACCTATATCGGGCCAGGCAAAGTGCGCGAAGTGGCCGATTTGCGTTCGGAAACGCCCTATGATGTGGTGATTTTCGACGAGGAGCTTTCGCCTTCGCAAGCTCGTAACCTCGAAGAAGCAATCAAGGTAAAGGTCATCGATCGTACCACTTTGATTTTGGATATTTTTGCCCAACATGCGCGTACCCGCGAAGGTAGTTTGCAGGTTGAGCTGGCTCAATACGATTATTTGCTGCCCCGTTTGCGCCGCGCTTGGACGCACCTTGAGCGCCAATCTGGCGGTGGTGGCGGCGGTTCGGGGGTCGGGGTTGGTTTGCGCGGGCCTGGTGAAACCCAGCTCGAAAGCGACCAACGGATTATTGGCAAACGAATTGCGCTGTTAAAAGAGCAATTGGCTGATGTCCATCGCCACCGCGAGCTGTATCGCCAAAATCGCCAAGAATCGGGCTTGCCGATCATTTCAGTCGTTGGCTATACCAACGCTGGCAAATCGACCTTGCTCAATCGCTTGGCCCAAGCAGATGTGCTGGCCGCCGATATGTTGTTTGCCACCCTTGACCCAACCACGCGCAAGGTTGCCTTGCCCGGTGGCCGCGCAGTGTTGATGACCGATACCGTCGGTTTTATTCAACGCTTGCCAACCGCCTTGGTTGCAGCATTTCGCGCCACCTTGGAAGAAATCGCTGAAGCCGATGTGTTGTTGCACGTTTTGGATCTGACCCATCCGAATGTCGAAGAACAATTCAAAACCGTCATGGATACGCTCAGCGAGCTAAAAGTCCAAGACAAGCCGATTCTGACGGTGTTCAACAAAATCGATAAAATCGATGTACCGAGCGACACAGAAATTGTGCGCATGATTACCGAGTTGGGCTTGCCAATCGACCGCTGGGTGGCGATTTCGGCCCAACAAAACATCGGAATTGATCGCTTGCAAGCAGCAATTGAGCAAATGCTGATGGAGCGTATGGTCAAATTCGAGGTCATGATTCCCTACAAAGCCAACGAGCTTGTGGCGCTTTGGCACGAACGTGGCATGATCGAAAGCGAAGAATTTGGCGAGGAAGGCACGACGCTTAAGGGTGCTGTGCCACGCCAATTTGCTCATCGCTACGAGCAATATCGCCTGAAATAACTTGATTTTGCTAAAGCTGCGTTTGATTGCTGGTCGATCGAACGCAGCTTTTTTGATCCACGAAGGAACACGAAGGGCACGAAGGGCTGTAACCGCGAAGGCCACGAAGAACACGAAGTAGATGTGGCTATTGGCCCTAAACTATTGGCTATAAGGACATATTGTTGCCATTGCAAGAAATCTCCGATAGCCCATAGCTGTACTGGTACATCAGGCTAACCACCGCCTGATCCCCTCACCCCAGCCCCTCGCCCGTCGGACGGGCGAGGGGCTGGGGTGGTTCTTGCACAATGCGTCGGTAAAAACCAGCGCTCCCCTCGCCCGCGTACAGTGGGAGAGGGGCTGGGGGTGAGGGAATGAACCATGGTTACCAACCTAATGAACCATTACAACTAGCCTATAGCCCTCATTGCTCAGCGCTATTTTTTTGACATCCTACTTAATCCTCGCTAGCCTATAGCGCATAGCCTTCGTGTAATCGCTAGCGAGGATTGGGCAATGCGAACAGTTAAAGTGCTCATTGGGCTTTTGGTTATGGCTGGGTTGGGTGTGGTTTGGTATGTGCTGCGGCCTCAACCTAATACAGATTGGCAAACATTCACCCCAACGATTATCCCAATTGAGCAGGCAGAGCTAGCCAATCCTGGGCGCGGGCTATATCAATGGCGTGGCCAAACCATGATCTGCCCAGCAAATTTAATTTCCAATCGCGAGCGCTATGATCGCTGGACATGGGCGGCGCTTGAGCCAAGCGAAAATCAATACAATTGGCAGCCGATCCACCAATTGTTGGATAACGCTGAAGTGCAAGGCCAGCGAGTTTGGCTTGGTTTGGGCGCAAGTGCTGGCCCCAGTAGCAATGGCCCGTTTATGCCTGAATATCTTCAACAGGCTGAATTTGGCGCAAGCTTTGAGGGCGATTGGTATCCAAATTACAATCATCACTATGTGCAGACGCGGCTCGAAGCCTTGCTCGATGAGTTTGTGGCCGAATTTGCTGGCGATCAGCGGATTTTGGGCGTGCAGATGCGCAGTTATGGCCGCTATGGCGAGGGCTATTTGCCGTGGAATGCTGATAAAAGCCATGGAATGTGGGCGAGTGACACTACAGCTCGTTGGTTGGTTGATGCCTGGCACACGCGGCTCAGCCAACATTTTCTCATTTCAATTCCGCTCAGCAATAATCCAGTTTTTTACTATGCGATGACCAAGCAGCCCTATTGGAGCATCACCCGCGATGCTTTGGGCATGCCTGAGCAAATGCGCAATATCGATCAATTGATCCAAAGTGACATCACAGTTGATGGCATGGCAATTGGCCCGTTGGTGGCTGAGCGCTGGAAAGTAGCGCCAATTTTTAGCGAGATGATCGGCGAATATGGCGAGCACGATTATAGCGGCCAGTTTTTGGCAGCCCAAACTCAGGTTATTTCCTATCACATTTCGTATGTGAGCAATGGCAATTTTGCCCAGCCCTACCGCGAAGGCCCATGGGATTTTTGGCGTGATCCAGTGAATTGCCCTGAACAAGCAAGTAATTGGACGCAGGCTGATATTCACAATTTTGGGCTGGCTGGCAAATTAGCTGGCTATCGCTATGCGCCAAGCAGCATCAAACTAGCAGTTCGCGATCAGCAACTGCATATCGAAAGCACGTGGCAAAACGCTGGCGTTGCCCCAATTTATGAGCGCTGGCCGTTGGTATGGCAAGTGCGCGATCACGCTCAGACGCTGGTGTGGCAAGCAGAAGCGAGCCTTGATTTGCGGCAGGTGTTGCCGAATCAAGCCTTTGTGCATACGCAACAATTTGCCCAATTTTCGTTGCCAGCAGGCGACTACGAATTGAGCATCGTTGCGCCTGCAATTAATCGTTACGTCCAGCCACTCCAGTTGGCGATTGACGGCAAGCAGGATGATGGCCGCTATCGGATTGGAATTCTGAGCATTCGTTAATATCTGATTTTGGGCCGAATCAGAAAAACGTGGCACAATACAAGCAAGGCTTTTTTGGCTACAAACTTGGCTCAATTGGCTTGAAATCTCGCTTGCGACGGTTGCGATGGCCTGATTCCTAGGCTATAATGCTGCGACTTTTGCTATTAACGACGTAAAGGCTATAGGGTTATGGAACGAAATCGCTATTTTGTATGGACAGTTGGCTGTCAAATGAACGTCTCTGATTCAGAGCGTCTCGAATCGGCGCTGCAAGGGGTAGGCTATACTCCTGCTGAGCAAGCCGAAGATGCCGATTTTATTGTATTAAATTCGTGCTCAGTGCGCGCCAATGCTGAAGAAAAGATTATCGGCAAAATTACCGATATTCAACGCATCAAGCGCGAGCGGCCTGATACCAAAATTGTGCTGTGGGGCTGTATGGTCGGCCCAAATAATCAATCGATCTTCAAGAAAAAATTACCAATGGTTGATCACTTTGTCTCGCCATCGGCAGTTGACGAAGTGTTGGCCTTAGCGCCAAACCCAATCTACCAGCTTGACGAACCTGCCTTGCCAGTCGCCGATTGGGAAGTGCCGCCAGTTAATGTGCATGTGCCAATTAATTATGGCTGCAATATGTCGTGTGCCTATTGTGTGATTCCGTTGCGCCGTGGCAAAGAGCGCTCGCGCCCAATGGCAGAAATTGCCGATGAAGTGCGCCGAATTTGTGCCCGTGGAGCCAAGGAAATTACCTTGCTGGGCCAAATTGTCGATTCATATGGCCACGATTTGCCCGGGCGGCCCGACCTTGCCGATTTGCTCGAATATATTCACGATACCCCGGGCTTGGTGCGTTTGCGCTTTTTGACCTCGCACCCAGCCTTTATGAGCGAAAAATTATTACACGCGATTGCTCGCTTGCCCAAAGTGATGCCCGACATCAACTTGCCAATTCAGGCTGGCGATGATCAACTGCTCAAGGTGATGAAGCGCGGCTATACCGTGGCCAAATATACCAAATTGATCGAACGCATTCGCGAGATTATCCCGAATGTCTCGTTGAGCACCGATATTATTGTTGGCCATCCTGGCGAAAC
Organism: Herpetosiphon sp. NSE202; assembly: GCF_042688385.1. NCBI lineage: Bacteria > Bacillati > Chloroflexota > Chloroflexia > Herpetosiphonales > Herpetosiphonaceae > Herpetosiphon > Herpetosiphon sp. NSE202. The sequence continues at coordinate 998,223 of NZ_JBHUPY010000001.1, forward strand.
CCGCGAGATGTTTGAGCGCACGCTGGAAATGGTCGAAAATTTGCGCTTTGATAAAGTGCATATTGCGGCCTATTCCTCGCGGCCTGGCACCAAAGCTGGCGAGATGGAGCTTGACCCAACCTTGGCAGTCGAACATGGCGAAAAGCAATATCGGCGGATTGCGCTTGAGCGTTTGCAAGAGCGGATTATTACCGAGCGCAACGAAGAGCTTTTGGGCCATGATGTTGAAGTGTTGGTCGAAGAATTTACCAAAGGCAAATGGCGCGGTCGCGATCGCAACAACAAATTGGTCTTTTTTGAGGCCGAAGGCAATTGGTACGGTAAAGTGGTCAACATTCATGTGACCGAAACCCGACCATGGTGGCTGGGCGGTGATCTGGTTGGCGAAGCGCTGGCAGTGGGTGCAGTATGAGCTACGGCAACGACGACCAACAGCGCGAACGCAACGACGCAGTATTAAAAGCCTTGGGCGGCGTAGCGCAACCACCAATTGCTCCACCGCAAACCTTGCCGCAACAGCAAATGCAGCAAGCTGGTTGGTATCCTGCCAATCCAGCCGATCAAGGCTATCAAGTGCCGCAGGTGCTCGTAACCGAAGAAGGCCAAAGCAGCACGCCAATGGCCTATTGGGTGCTGCCCGATTTGATTATTGGCTTTTTGATTGCGGTTATTTTGCAAGTGGTAATTATGGTTGGCTATATGCTGGCCAAAGGTTTGAGCAGCATTGATGAGATTCAAGGCTTGCTGACCGACCCAACTTTTATGTTGCTGAATGCGCCAACCTTGGGCTTAGGCTTTACCATGGCAAGCATCTTGCGGGTCAATTTGCTGCGCAAATTGCCTTTGGCATGGTTTGGGCTAAACAGCAAAAAACTGGGCCTTGCCTTGGGGCTTGGGTTTGTGGCTGGCATCAGCTTTTTAGTGACCAACTTTATCTCTGGCTTGATTGGCACGGCTTTGGGCAGCAATCCTGATCAGCAAGATCAAATGATTGGCCCATTTCGCGATGCAAGCAACTTGCAAATTGGCCTCTTTGGCCTGTTTGTGGTGATTATCGGGCCATTTTTAGAGGAAGTCTTTTTTCGCGGCTACGCCTTTCGGGCCTTACGCCAGAAGCTTGGTGTAACTTGGGGCGTGGTGTTGAGCGCAGTGATGTTCGCCCTACCGCACGTTTTTGGCGTGACGACGGGCTATATTGCCTTGTTGATTCCTATTTTCTTGGGCGGGGTCATCTTAGCCATTGTCTACCATTACACCAATAACTTGTGGAGCGCTGTTTTAGCCCACTCGATGAACAACTTCGTTGGCTTTCTTGGCCTGCTTGCGGCCTTGAAACTCGATATTTAAGCAAATAGCTGTTTTCGGATTAGTTTAAAGCGGATGCGGCGCGAGCTGCATCCGTTCTGTGTGATTAAAATCTGGAGGAAACCAGTGTCCAAGCAAGATGATAAGATGCGTATTCGCAATCGTTTAATTGATCAGGCGATTACTGAGGCTGCTAATAATCAGTGGGAATCGGCAATTGAACTTAACCGCAAAGCAATTGAAATGGCCGAAGATCCAGAAACCTATAATCGTTTAGGCAAAGCTTTGCAAGAAGTAAATCGCTATAGCGAAGCACTCGAAACCTATCAAAAAACTCTGAAGCTGGCTCCAAGCAATATCATTGCCCGCCGTAACATCGATAAGCTAACGCCGTTGTTGAGCAGCGAAGGCAAAACCAACCAACGCAGCCGCGAGTTGGTCGATTTGCGCTTGTTTGTAAGCGAAACTGGCAAAACTGGGATTACAACCCTGACCAATCTTGCTAACCCAGGGCTGGTGAGCCAATTGGGCAGCGGCGAAAGCGTCGAGTTACGCCACGAAGGCCGCTTGCTGAATGTATATACCAGCGATGGCATTTTGATTGGGCGGATCGAGCCAAAATTGGCCCAACGCTTGGCCGAATTGATCGATGGCGGCAATAAATATGCCGCAGCAATTGCCCACATCGAAAATGGCCAAGTGCGGATTGTGATTCGCGAAACCTTCCAACACCCATCGCAACGCACCAAAATTTCGTTCCCTGGCAAGCTCAGCGGCGATATGGGTTCGTTCCGGCCATACGTTCGTGATTACTCGTTGCGCTACGATTTCGATGGCGATGACGACGATGAAGTTGACGAAATGGGCGAGGAAGAAGAAGAAGATCTCGATGAAATGAGCCTCGATGACGTTGATAACGACGACGGCGACGACGACGACGAATTAGGCAGCTAGTTTGGCTCACTCCCGCCCCTCATCTGCTATTGATGAGGGGTTTTTTTGATTAACCGAGGTTGCAACGATGGACGAGGTTAACCAGCTTTCAACCCTTGTGCTTTCACCGCGCTATACGCCAGATTCACAGGCCTTGTGGCGGGCGGCAATTCAACGTGGCTGGCATGTTCAGCGGCTTACTCATTGGACAGAGCCGCCACCAGTGCCGATTAATGCTCCCGTTGTGCTCTACCTAGAGGGTGGATTTGCCCACACGATCGCAGAATCGTTGGGTCTGAAGCTCCCAGAACCGCCAGATAACTGGCTACCACAACTTCCTATGCAGTATCGCCAGCGCCAGATTCAATTAACGACCATGGAAGCTGCTCAGGCTCTGCTACCAGCCTTTGTAAAACCGCCAAACGATAAACGTTTTCCAGCCAAGGTGTATATGCCAAATGACGAACTGCCTACTGGCGCGGTTGATCTTCCAGTGTTGGTAGCGGAAGTGGTGGTTTGGGAGAAGGAATTTCGCTGCTTTGTGCTTGATCGTCAATTACGTACTGCTTCGCTCTATGCGCGCTATGCTGCGCCCCAAGATGAAGCTGATTTTGCATGCACTGCCGAGGAATATGCTGAGCTTGAGCACTTTTTGCAGCGGCTTTTTGCCGATGAGTTGGTTGAACTTCCGCGTGCTGTGGTCATCGACGTTGGCGTAATTGCAGGACGCGGCTGGGCAGTGGTTAAACTTAACGCAGCCTGGGGAGCAGGCATCTATGGCTGCGATCCTGCGCAAGTGCTTGAGGTTGTGCGCTATGCAACTGAACCCTTGTGATATATGGAGCTTTACTGAAATATGGTTGGCATGAATTATACTCGATGGATTGAAGCGAATGGATTAAGGTGGTTGTGCGCCAAGCATCAGCCAATTGCGCAATTGATTCCTATCAGCGATGATTTTCCATGGCGCTATTTTCAGCTCCAGCGCTTACCAGCCTACGCCAGCTATAGTTCCATGTTTGCGCTCGAATGGGCCTTGTGCCAAGCAGATACCAATCGATCTCAGGCTTCGATTGCCCTCAAGCTGCAGGACTATATGCGCCAGTATACCTACGTTGTGTATGGTCAGCCAGGCGATTTTATTCTGTGGCGAGGATATTATGCCCACTGTGATGGCCAAACTATCTGGTTTAAGCGTGGAACTCACACGCCAATCCAAGCCTAAGCTCATTGGAAGCGTCCGCAAGATCGATGTTGCCATCGCCCGAATTGACGAGGGCCATTCATCCAGATTAACCCTGTGGTTTAGCGCTGGCTTGGCTATAGTTGGGCTATAACTTTTGATTTAAGGAATAGCCTGTGAATACACAACCAAAACGTTCGCTGTTACGGCGGATTGGGCGCTGGATGCGTTGGATTGGCCTCTTGCTTGTTGGTTTGCTGATTGGGGGCTGGTTTTTCCAACGTTGGGCCAGCCAGCGTGATCGCCAACGCTTTTTGCCTGCCGAGCAGCAAATCATGGTCAATGGCCATGCGATGCGTCTCGTTTGCTTGGGGAGTGGCAGCCCAACCATCGTGCTCGAAGCAGGTTTAGGCGATAACGCCGATGTTTGGGGCTTGGTTCAATCTGCATTGGCCGAAAGCTATCGGGTTTGTGCCTATGATCGGGTTGGCATGGGTTGGAGCGAAGCGGTCGCAGGCAAGGCCGATAGTGGCTCGGTTGCCCAAACTTTGCACGAGCTACTCAACCAAGCCAAGCTTGCAGGGCCATATGTGTTGGTTGGCCATTCTGCTGGCGGCTTGTATATCCGCGACTATGCCCAGCGCTACCCTGACGATGTGGCTGGTTTGGTGCTGGTCGATTCATCGCACGAGCAGCAGCAACAACGCCAACCAAAGCTGGCTGAAGATCCCTTTACTGTGATGAGTCAAGCAATGCAGGTGTGTGATGTGATTGCCCCCTTTGGCATTATTCGCCTACTTGGGATTTTTGACCAATCGCAAGCGACCTATGCCAAGCTGCCAGCGGCAAATCAAGCCTCGATTAGCGCCAGTTACTATCAAAATGCTACCTGTGAATCGCTCGCAGCAGCGTTGCAAGCAGTGCAGCAGGATCTGAATCAGGCCCAAGCGCCGCAATCGCTTAACGACCTGCCATTGGTTGTGCTCACCCGTGGTATGGCAGAGCCAGCAATGACCGAGGAATTTGAAAAGGTTTGGGATGAATTGCAACGCGAATTGACCCAACTTTCGAGCAATAGCCAGCAGCAAATTGCTGAACACAGCGGCCATTACATTCATCTTGATCAGCCAGAGCTTGTGATTGATGCGGTGAAATGGGTGGTGGGCCAACAAGCCAAATAGCGAGCGGCCTAGTGAGTGTGTTATGATGCAGCGCAGAATGGCCACCACAGGAGGCGCTATGCAAACGATTGGCGTTTTATACAATCCCCTTGTGCCTGCAACAGCCCAAGCAGGGGAACGAATCGCGGCTTGGTTAGGCGAACGGGGGTTAAGTGTGTGGCTAGGCACATCGCAAAGTGCCCGCGATGAGCCAGAGTTGGTCGCACCCTGCGAATTGTTGTTGGCGTTGGGCGGCGATGGCACAGTGTTAAGGGCAGCCCGAGTAGGTATCACCCACAATATGCCAATTTTGGGCGTGGCGATGGGCCACCTGAGCTTTATGGCCGAAGTAACCGAAGAATCAGTTTTTGAAGGGCTTGAAGTGTTGCTCAACGGTGGCGGTTGGTACGATCAGCGGACATTGGTACGAGCACGGGTTTTGCGCCAAGGCCAAGAAATCTACAACGATTTGGCCTTAAACGAGGTGTTGCTTTCGCGCCGTGATGTAGCGCGCGTCGTCCATGTTTCGGTTGCGATCGACGACATGCCACTGACCAGCTATCGGGCTGATGGGGTCTTGGTTTCAACCGCAACTGGTTCGACTGCCTATGCCTTAGCGGCAGGCGGGCCGGTGCTCGACCCGCGTTCCGATTCGTTGTTGTTGGTGACGGTGGCTGGCCACTTAACCAGTTTGCCAGCGCTGGTGTTGCCGCCAGCAACCAAAATTACATGGACATTGGCCCGTCATCATCCGACGATTATTAGCCTTGATGGCCAGTGGTCGTTTCCGATCGAGCCTGAGGACCAGATTGAGGTGACGCGCGCAGAAGAAATTTGCCGCTTCGCCCATGTCTATCCGCAAGCCCATTTCTATCAGACGCTTACTCAGCGTTTACGTCGTCAGTAGCCTGTTCGCTGGCGAGCCATGTTTGATAGCGCTGCAAGAGCAAGCCGCTGGTCTGGCGATAATCAGCCCACTGTTTATCCAGCGGCGTAAAGGCTTGCTCAAGCGCTTGCCATAAATTATCTGGTAATGCTGAGGTTGGTTGGAGGCGCAAACTGCCTGCAACCGCCTCGACCACTTTCATACAGCGCCGCGCAGGATGCTGCATCAACACCTCGGATAAGCGCCAACCGCGCAAGGCACTCAACAAGGTCAAGGCTGTATAGATGCCACTCGAACGCCCCATCGCATCTAACAACGAGCTAGCTGCTGGCTCGCTTTGCTGGCTTTGCCAAGTGTAGCGCCAGGCCAAACCATCGAGCGTATGCCCAATCGCCACACTCACCAACATCAAATCGCCGCTGCTGAAGGCTGGTAAGCGCGGCAAATTGCCCACAAAATCGCTTAAGGCTTGGCCAAGCACTGATGTGCCCGCCGAACGGTTTTCGGCTACTGCCCGTAATCCTCGCCAATAGCGCTGCGCTTGCTCAATATTCAAATCAAGGTACGTTAATGTGTGATGTTCAAGCATCAAAAGCCATGTAAACCAACGCCCAATCACCGCTGCCTCGCTTAGGCTGCGAAATGGCGCTAAATGGTGTAAAAGCTGGGTCGCACGGGTCACATGCTCTAAATCGGCGTGGGTATAACTGCCCATCCACGTGAGCAGCATTGGGTCAGGCAAGGCATGTTCATTCATAAGGGTGCTCCATCAATTGGCATGACTTTAGGTTGGATTATTCTTATTCCCTCACCCCCCAGCCCCCTCTCCCGTGGCGCGGGCGAGGGGGAGCAACCGTGTTTCCACCGATGAATTGCGAAAGAACCATCGGTTTAAAGCCCCTCGCCCGCGCCACGGGAGAGGGGGCTGGGGGTGAGGGGCTACATCCAATTCATGATGATAAGCATTGTGCTTGTTCCAATCAGCAGCGAAAGTTAGCATTCCATTAATCTCCTCGGCGCTAGACCTGCTATATACTACGTATAGCTTAGTTAAGGAGCCGTTATGGCAAATCGTTTAATTCATGAAACTAGCCCCTACTTGTTGCAACACGCCGAAAACCCCGTCGATTGGTATGCGTGGGGCGAAGAAGCCTTGCAACGCGCCAAACAAGATGATAAGCCAATTTTATTAAGCGTGGGTTATAGCGCCTGCCATTGGTGCCATGTGATGGCCCATGAATCGTTTGAAGACCCAGCAACCGCCGCTGTGATGAATGAATTGTTTGTCAATATCAAGGTTGATCGCGAGGAGCGGCCTGATATTGATTCGTTATATATGGCCGCTGTGCAAGCCATGACCCGCCACGGCGGCTGGCCGATGACGGTCTTTTTAACGCCCGATGGCGCGCCGTTTTATGGCGGAACCTACTTCCCGCCAGAACCACGCCACAATATGCCATCGTTTCAACAGGTCTTGCATGGCGTGGCCGAAGCCTATCGCGACCGCCGCGAAGAGGTGTTTCATAGCGCCGAGCAGATGCGCGAGCATTTGCAAGATATTTTGAGCTTTGATCTCGAAAAAGTTAAGCTCAGCAAAAGCCAGTTGAATGTTGCTGCTCAACGTCAAATGAGCCAATTCGATAGCCGTTTTGGTGGCTATGGCGGCGCGCCCAAATTTCCCCAAGCCTTGATTTTTGGCATGGTCTTGCGCACTTGGCTACGCAGCGAGGATCAAGATGCACTTAATCAAGTGACCCAAACCTTGCAAGCGATGGCCAATGGTGGCATGTACGATCAGCTTGGCGGCGGTTTTGCCCGCTATTCGGTCGATGCCCAGTGGTTGGTACCGCACTTCGAGAAGATGCTCTACGACAATGCGTTGCTCACTCAGCTGTATCTCGAAACCTACCAAGCTACCCACGAGCCGTTCTATCGCCGCATAGCCGAGGAAAGCATCGGCTATATTTTGCGCGATATGACCAGCCCTGACGGCGGTTTTTATGCAGCAGAAGATGCTGATAGCGAAGGCGAAGAAGGCAAGTTCTACGTTTGGAGCTTGGCCGAGATTCAGCAATTGCTTAGCCCTGAAGATGCAGCGCTCGCCCAATTGTATTGGAATATTCAGCCAGAAGGCAATTTCGAAGGCCATTCGATTTTGTATGTGCCGCAAGAGCCTAGCGTGGTTGCCAAAGAGCTGAGCATTAGCGAAGAAGATTTGGCTCAGCGCATCGCCGCGATTCGTGCCACGCTCTTGGCCCAGCGCAATACCCGCATTCGCCCAGGCCGCGATGAGAAAATGTTGGCTTCGTGGAATGGCATGATGTTGCGTAGTTTGGCCTTTGCGGCGAATGTTCTCGACAACGAGGAATATCGCGCGGCGGCAATTCGCAATGCAGAATTTATCACCAGCAAGCTCTATCAAGATGGCCAGCTGTATCGCTCCTACAAAGATGGCCAAGCTAAATTCAAAGGCTACCTCGAAGATTATGCGTGTGTCGCCGATGGCATGATTGCATTGTATGAGGCAACTTTTGATCTGCGCTGGTTGCAGGTGGCGATTGAATTGGCCGAAAGTATGACCGAGCGCTTCTGGGATGAAGAGCAACGCAGCTTCTTCGACACAGCCAGCGATCACGAACAATTGATTACGCGGCCTCGCGACCTCTACGACAACGCCACGCCAGCAGGCAATTCGGTGGCGGTTGATGTGTTGCTGCGGTTGGCAACCCTGCTTGATCGCTATGAATATCGCCAATATGCTGGAACTGTGTTGTCTAATTTGAGCGGCGCGTTGATTCAGTTGCCTGGTGCGTTTGGGCGCTTGCTGGCTGCCGCCGATTTTGCCTTGGCCGAGCCACGCGAGGTTGCGTTAATTGGCGATCCAGCTGATCCGCAGTTCAAGGCTTTGTTGCAAGCAACCTACCGCAATTACCAGCCCAACAAAGTTGTCGCGGCCTGCAAGCCTGATGATCACGCGGCCCAAAGCCTGATTCCGTTGTTAGCTGAGCGACCCTTGCTTAACCAACAGGCCACGGCCTATGTTTGTGTGCGGCGGGCTTGTAAATTGCCAACCAACGATCCGAATGAATTAATCAAGCAATTAGGCTAAATCGTGAGCGCAGTTTGAACTAAAACCTCGAACTGCGCTATTTTTTGAGGATGTATGCGAGACTACATTTTTCGGCTGATCGAACAATTTGGCCTGATTTGGCGCAAGATTGTGCGGTTGCGCGAGGCTGGCTCGGTCGAAGAAGCCCAAGCAACAATTAATACCGCCTATCGTGATTTATTCGATACCAATAGCCATTTCATCGATTTGCTACCCGATGAAGATTTGCTCAAGCTGATTCAATATGAAGATACGATCGATATTGATCGTTGTGCGGTGCTGGCTGCCTTGCATGTTGCCGAAGGCCAATGCTTCCAAGAACAAGCCATGATCGATGAAGCCTATCGGCGTTTTGATCGGGCTTTGCTGCTCTATGGTGCTTTGGTGCGTTCGGGCCAGAAGATTCCGCCCGAAGTGCGCGAAGCAGCCAGCGCTGGGCTTGCCGAATTGAGCAATTACGAGTTAGAGCCTGCAACTCTTGATGATGCTTGGCGCGTCTATGCAGCAGTTGGTGATTATCCCAACGCCGATGATCATCTCTGGCAGTGGCTTGAGGCCACCGAATTTGCCGAAGCCGCATGTAGCGATGCTCAGGCGTGGTATCATCAATTGCTCACCAGCAGCGATGCAAGCCTTGAGCAATTGGGCTTGCCGCGTCAGGAAATCGAGCAAAGTCTCGCCCAACTCGACGCACGCTAGCCTTGCACTCCAAGGGAGGTTTATTTCGATGAAGATTGCAATTATTGGCACCGGTTGGGGTGCTCGCGTTCAGGTGCCAGCCTTTCGTTCGGCTGGGCTGAAAATCGTGGGTATCGCCGCCCAGAATTATGAAAAAACGCAGCGCGAAGCTGCCACTTTGGATGTTGAAGCCTTTGAAAACTGGCGTGATCTGCTGAGCAGCGATGCCGATTTGATTTCGATTGTGACTCCGCCTGGAACGCACTGCGAAATGAGTGTGGCCGCGTTGCAGGCTGGCAAGCATGTGTTGTGCGAAAAACCAACCGCGCTCAACCAGCTTGAGGCTCAAACCATGCTCGAAGCAGCCCAAGCCCATCCTGAGCAATTAAGTTTGATCGATCATGAACTGCGCTTTTTGCCGATTTTTCAAATGGCGCGGGCGTTGATTAATGATAATGCGATTGGCCAAATTCGCCATGTTAATAGCAGCGTGATCTTCTCATCACGCGCCGACCCACAACGGCCTTGGAATTGGTGGAGCGATAAAGAGCAAGCTGGTGGCGCGTGGGGCGCAATTGGCTCACATCAAATTGATATGCTGCGCTGGCTGTGTGGCGATTTTAGCTCGATTCGGGCCAGTTTACACACCTTTGTTGGCGAGCGCCCGCTTGATGATCAGCTCTTGCCAGTTACCAGCGATGATTTTGCCACCGCCCAAGTGCGCTTGGTCAATGGTGGTTTTGCTTCAGTGATGATTAGCGGCGTGGCAGCTTTGAACGAAAACGACCGCATGATCATCCATGGCGAACATGGCGCGATCAAAATTGAAGGTGCGCGTTTGTGGCACGCCGAGCGCGATGGCGAATGGCAAGAGCGCACGCCCGCCCACACCGTGGCAATTCCAAGTGAGATCAGCGGCAACTTTCCGGTGGGAACGGTCTATCTTGGCCATGCCTTGAAGGCCTACAGCCGTGGGCAGCACGATGCTTTAGCGCAAGCAGCAACCTTTGCTGATGGCTTGCTGACCCAAACTTTGCTCGATGCTGCCCATCGCTCCGACGAAAACGATGGCGGCTGGATTTCGATTTAGGTTATTCCCTCACCCCCCAACCCCCTCTCCTACTGCACGCGGGCGAGGGGGAGCACCCGTTTTCACCACGCAATGCGGCAGAACCACGGGATTAAAGCCCCTCGCCCGCCACGTGGGAGAGGGGTTGGGGTGAGGGGATCTAAACCTACCCTTGAAAGCCAGCCCCCTCTTCTCACGGAAATGTGGGCGAGACTACTTCTCTAAGACCTAGAAATCATTGCAGAACCACCAACCAAAAAGCCCCTCGCCCGCGCCACGTGAGAGGGGTTGGGGTGAGGTGATCTTCAGCTTACTAAGCTTTTGTCCAATGCAGGCTGGGCAAATCGCGCAGGCGTTGGGCGGCGGTTTCCGCGGTCAAATCGCGCTGGGCTTGGGCCAACATCTCGTAGCCAACCATAAATTTGCGCACCGTGGCTGAGCGCAACAATGGCGGATAGATATGCGCATGGACTACGTGATGAGCATAATCCTCGCCATCGCAGGGCGCATTGTGCCAGCCAAATGTATAGGGAAACGAGGTCTGAAAGAGGTTATCGTAGCGAATTAATGTATGGCTGAGCAAATCGGCAAGACTATCGCGTTCAGCGTCGCTTAATTCGGCCAAGGTGCTGACAGCGCGGCGGGGCAAGAGCATGGTCTCATAGGGCCAAACTGCCCAAAATGGCACAACTGCCGCCCAATGCTCGTTGGCATACACCACCCGTTCATTCCGTTCTAATTCATGCTCGACATAATCAAGAAGGAGTGGTTGTTGATGTTGGGCGAAGTAGGCTTTTTGGCTGCGCTGCTCGCTGGCCACAATCGTTGGAATACTTTCGTTGGCCCAAATTTGGCCGTGCGGGTGCGGATTGCTCGCGCCCATGGCTGCGCCACGATTTTCGAAAATCTCGACATGCTTGATCCAATCAATCGCTGCTAATTCGCTAAATTGGCTGGCCCATAAATCGACGACCAAGCGAATATCGGGAATCTCCATTTCGGCCAAGGTTAAATCGTGGCGGGGCGAGAAGCAGATAACCCGACAAATGCCGCGCTCGCTGTGGGCTTGAAACAATCCATCATCAAGCGTTGCGCTAGGACTATCGGGTAGCAAAGCTGCAAAATCGTTGGGGAAAACGAACGTGCTGGCATAGGTTGGGTTGATCTCGCCATTGGCGCGGGTTACGCCAGGGCACAAATAACATGCCGGATCAAAGGCTGGGCGCTGATCAGGAATGACTTTTTCAACTTGACCCTGCCATGGGCGGGCGGTGCGATGCGGCGAAACTAAGACCCATTCATCAGTAAGTGGGTTGTAACGACGATGTGGGGTATCACTGAGACTCATTGGGTTGCTCCTAAATGACTAAGGGTAATGCTCGGCGTAGCCCTGCATATTCCACACTTGGCCAAGCAGGATCAACCGAGATCACTTCGACCCCAGTGGCAGTTCGCAGAATGGTATCTTCGATTTTTACTCCAGCCAAACTTGGGTTCCATGCCATTGCCGTGTTGGCTTCGATAATTGTTGGCTCACCTAGGCGGGCTACAACTTCGCGCGATTGATAGCCAGTTGTGCCGCCTTGATGCAAACGCTGCATTTGTTCAACCACGCCACGTTGGCTGTAGGCCGCAACTGCTGCTTCGTAAACTGCGCCAACCGTGCTGCCAACTTGGGCCGCCGCGATGATATCCGCTTCGATGGCAATCACCTGTTCGTAGCTTGCGCGCTCGGCAGCGCTTTCTGGCCGAAAGTGCACATAGCGGCTGAGGTTGGCATACAAGCCAGCTTGGCGCGCGCATACCACTAGCATTGCGCGTTGGCCTAATGGCTCGTGGGTTGCAGGCAAGTGGCCATACAAGGGCAAGCGCCGTTCGCCACCAACCAAGGTCAAGGCTGGATGAATGCCATGGCTCCAAAGCTCAGCAGCGGCGGCTCCTGCCAATTGAAATTCAGTCCAATCGGGCTTGGCGGCGCTGAGCACCTTGGTCATAATTTGGGCGGTGGTGCGGCCAAGCGCCTGATAGCGCGCAATTTCCTCGGGCACTAAGCGCAATTTGGCGGCGATTAACTCGGGCGGTAGCGCAACCTCGCCTTGAGCCGGCCGATCTGAGGCCACCAAAGTAGCCTTGCTCCACTCGCGCACTGCCTGGTTGCGTTGCTGCGGCGTGGCCCAGTTACTGGCCCAAAGTTGATATTCAGCTGGGATGCCTTGGTCGCGCAAGCGATCAACTTCAACTGAATCGGTGACGATAAATGCCTGATCGGCAGTAATCACGACCTCAGCAATTCCCGTTTCAGCGGTCAAAATAACCACGTTATCGAGTCCAGCAGTGGCCCAAGCAAACCAATCTACGCCACGCAAACGCACAGCGCCATATTTATAGCGGGCAATTGCTGCCCGAACATATGCCAGTTTATTCGCTATTTCGCTCATCGCCCAATATCCTTGTCTAGTTGCGATTATTGATACCGTATAGCATACACGAGGCACAGGGCGCGCATGTGCAAAATTTGTAACGGGATTATGCGCTTTGCAACACGTCGGCAATAATGCTGGCGGCCTCGGCACATTGATCGCGATTAACATCAACGTGGGTCACTGCGCGCAATCGGCCTTTGAATGGCACGATCAATACCCCAGCTTGCCGTAAGCGTTCGGTCAATTGTTCTGGCGTAAAGCTGCTATCGCGTAAGCCAAACACAATAATGTTGGTTTGCACCGAAGCCAAATCCAGCTCGATTTGGGGCAATTGGCTCAGCGCTTCGGCCAACATTTTGGCATTCACATGGTCATCAATCAAGCGTTCGCGGCCCTCGTTAAGCGCAATCAATCCAGCTGCGGCAACCACGCCGACTTGGCGCATTCCCCCGCCCAGCATTTTGCGCCAGCGATGCACCTTTTTGATAAACTCCGCCGAACCAGCCACCAGCGAGCCAATTGGTGCACCCAAGCCCTTCGATAAGCAGAATTGTACGCTATCGACATGCTGGGTAATTGTGCTTGCTGGCACGCCGAGCGCTACCGCCGCATTGAACACCCGTGCGCCATCCATATGCACTGGCAAGCCTTGGCTGCTCGCCCATTGACGCACGTTGGCCAAATACTCTAATGAGAGCACCGTGCCTCCACAGCGATTGTGGCTATTTTCCAAACAGACCACGCCTGCCTGAGCAGCGTGGGCATCGTAGGCAGGTCGCACTGCCAGATTCAGCGCCGCCAAATCGAGCTCGCCTTGGGCATTAGTTGGAATCGGATGAAACACCAAGCCACCCAAGGCCGACGCACCGCCCGCCTCATAATGATAAATATGCGATTCATCGCCAAGCAACAGCTCTTGCCCACGCCCAGCATGGGCCAAAAGCGCCGCCAAATTACCCATCGTGCCGCTTGGCACAAAGATCGCCGCCTCTTTGCCCACCACCTCGGCGGCATAGCGCTGCAATTGATTGACCGTTGGATCATCGCCAAACACGTCGTCGCCAACTTCTGCATGATGCATGGCCTCACGCATGGCCAAACTGGGCTTGGTTACGGTATCGCTGCGCAAATCGATCATTATCAACTCCTTAGAATGCTCGCGCGGGTTGCGGCAAAATCACCAAATAATTATATCAAAAGCTTGCGGGAACAAATTGCAAGCCGCTGGCGTTGAGTATACAGAAACCAAATAAGCACAGCGTAGCCCAAGCCGGAATGGTGCTGAACTCTGCTTATAGCGTTTACTTAATTCACTTGCTACTATGAGGAATGGATAATGAACACGCGAAATTCAATCATCGGTTGGTCATTGGCACTGTTGTTGATTGTTGGGTTTGGGATTGCCTCATTGGTGATTTTGCCCCGTGGCAGTGCTGCCCAAACCGATACTTCAAACCGCAAACGGATTTCAGTTACTGGCCGTGGCGAAGTTAAAGTTACTCCCGATATTGCCTATGTGACGATTGGTGTGAACACCAACGCAGCAGATGCCAAAAGCGCTTTGAACGATAACAATGCCAAAATGAATGCCTTGATCGAACAATTGAAGGCCGCAGGCATTGCCGAAGCCGATATTCAAACCACCAACCTGAACATCTCACCAAGCTATGATTACTCTGGCAACACGCCGGTGTTGAAGGGCTACGATGTTAACAACAGCGTGCGGGTCAAAGTTTCGGTTAGTGATGCTGGCGGCTTGTTGGATAAAGTGGTGGAAGTTGGCGCAAACAACATTTCAGGCTTGAGCTTCGACGTTGCTGACCCAGCTAAATCATTGGAAGCAGCTCGCCAAGCAGCAATCAAAGATGCTCAATTGCGCGCCGAACAATACGCTGCTGTGAGCAACGCCCAAGTTGGCGAAGTGTTGGTCATTAGCGAAACCGTTACCCCAGTAACCTATCCTGTTGCCTTTGAGCAATCACGCGATATGGCCGCTGGCAGTGGCGCACCAATCCAACCTGGCCAACAAAGCCAAGTTATCGAAGTTCAGGTTATCTTCGAACTCAAATAACCTAGTTTCAACGCTAGCTTGAAGGCTGGGCTTGCTCAAGGATTATGCTTGAGCAAGCTCTTTTTTGTGTTGTACATTAGTTGTTTATTCCCTCACCCCCAACCCCCTCTCCCACTGAACGCGGGCGAGGGGGAGCACCCGTTTTTACCAACAAATTGCGCAAGAATCACCGTGTTAAAGCCCCTCGCCCGCGCCACGGGAGAGGGGTTGGGGTGAGGGAATCTAAACTTGGCGAATCTCGATGACTGGTGGATGCTCCAAGGTGGCGTGAACTGTGCAATGTTGTGCCGCTCGTAGCACTGCCGCTTGGCGGGCTTCGGTTAATGCTGCTGGCAAGCTGACCTCAATTGCATAGCGATCGATGCGGCGTGGCTCGCTGCCAAAACTCCAACGAATAATCAAACTCGTGCCAGTTAAATCAAGCTCAGCGGTTTCTGCATAGCGCTCCATCACGGCGGCAGTGCAGCCAACCAACGCCGCAGCCTGCAATTGCACAGGGTTTAAATCGGCGGGATAGCCAAACGCTTGACCATCGAAGATTAAATCGAGTTGATTGGGTTGTGTAACAAAAATGCGCATAACGTACCTTTGATCAAAATGGATTCAGACGTGTATGAGGGATGTATGTCACGTATTCGTAGCTTAGCATTAATTGGGTTAATTGCCAGCTTGGCTGGTTGTGCGAACACAGCCACCGAGCCAACCACTGCGCCAACCAATCAACCAACCAGCCAGCCGACCGCCACCCTTGCCGCCGTCGCGACACCGACAATCGGCGAGGTTGAGCCACGTTTGGTATTTGTGACCAATCAGCCGAATCAAATGACAATAATGCTGGCAGCGATTGATGGTAGCGAAGCGAAACCACTCAATTCTGATTTTCCACGGGCAATGGACCCAGCGTTCTCGCCTGCTGGCAACGAATTGGCGTTTGCGGTGCAAGATAGCGATGGCTTCAACATTTATATTAGTTCCGTTGATGGCAGCAATTTGGTGCAAGTCACCAGCGAAGCTGGCGACGATCAAAGCCCAAGTTGGTCGCCTGACGGCCAGCAGTTGGTCTTTCAATCCAATCGTTCGGGCAACGATGAGATTTATCGGGTCAATCGCGATGGCAGTAATTTGGTGCAACTCACCAATGATCCAGCCCAAGATGGCATGCCAAGTTGGGCTCCTGATGGCAGCGTGATTGCATTTAGCTCAGCGCGTGGGTTTAGCAATGAAGAATCATCAGGCCGCGAATTGTATTTGATTCAGCCTGATGGCCAAGCCTTGCAACAATTGACCAAAGCACGGGGCCGTGCCCAAAACCCAAGTTGGTCGCCTGATAGTCAACAACTGGTGTATGTGTTTTTTGAGAGTGCAATTGTGGGCGGCGATATTGCTGGCAACACGATTTATACGATCAAGCGGGATGGCAGTGAAGCCAAGTTACTCCAATCCAATGCCTTCGATCCGCAATGGCTTGATCAGCAAATTGCCTTTACAACCTACGATGAGCAAACTTTTCATACTGCGCTGCGTATATTGGATTTGAATACCATGCAAGTCAGTGTACCGCTGACAATGCCAGAAATTGATCTGATGCAGCCAGTTTTCAATCGCTAAATCGGATTAGTTATGGCTACTGAGTTGTACGAAAGGATCGAGCGGATGCACATATCACACTGCCCAATCTGCCAATCGGATAACATTATTCCGAATGCAACCTTTCATGAGGGGGCTAGCCGCAATGCGCGCTCATTGGTGACAGTCTATGAGAATCCCAAGGCTTTTTTCGCGCAGGGCATAGTTACGAAATCGGTGAATTGCTTCGTTTGTGGCAATTGTGGTTATATTATGCTGCACGCTGAAGATCCACAAGTGCTGTGGAAAGCCTATCAGGTTCAGCAAAACAGTTAATTCCGATCCACGAAGGGCACGAAGAGCACGAAGCAAGCAAACGTTCGTATAGCTTCGTGCTCTTCGTGGATCAATTTTCAAGTGCTAAATCAAAATTAGTTATCGCTGTTGAGTTGCAAGAAAGGATCGAGAAGATGGCCAGATCACACTGCCCAAGCTGCCAATCGGATAACATTATTCCGAATGCGATTATCCATGAGCTAGACAGTGATCTTAAACGACTGATGGTGACGGTTTACAGCAAACCTGAAGCCTTATTGCTGAAAAAACCAGTTGATGCTTGGGTGAAATGTGCAGTGTGTGGCAATTGTGGCCATATTATACTGCGCGTGGAAGATCCGCAAGCGCTGTGGGAAGCATATCAAGCGCAGAAAAACAGTTAATTCCGATCCACGAAGAGCACGAAGCAAGGACGCTTTGGTGCTCTTCGTAGATCAATGGTTAAATAATCAGCATGGCATCGCCAAACGAGAAGAAGCGATATTCGTGTTGAACCGCCTCTGCATAGGCATGCATAATCTGTTCGCGGCTGGCTAAGGCACTCACCAAGAGCAATAAGGTTGATTTGGGCAGGTGGAAATTGGTAATTAAACTATTCACCACCCGATACTCATATGGCGGGTAGATGTAGATATTGCTCCAGCCAGAAGCTGGCTGAATTTCGCCAGCATGCAAGCTTAACCCTTGGGCTTGCGCTACGGTTTCGACCACTCGCGTGCTGGTTGTGCCAACCGTGATAATTCGCCCACCTGCGGCGCGGGTTGCATTGATTGCTTGAGCGGTTTCTGCAGAAAGCTCATACCACTCGCTATGAATTTGATGATCCAGCGCATTTTCAGTTTGTACAGGCCGAAAGGTATCTAAGCCAACGTGCAGGGTAACGCTCGCCCAGCCAACACCTTGGGCTTTAACCTGCTCGATCAGCGCTGGTGTCCAGTGTAAGCCAGCGGTTGGCGCAGCAGCCGAGCCTGCTTGAGCGCTATACACCGTTTGATAACGCTCTGGATCACTCAGCGGGGCCGTGATGTAGGGCGGGGTTGGCATTGAGCCAAGTTCTGGCAAGCGCTGATTAATTGGCTGCTCAAAGCAGACAATGCGGCTGCCACTTTCGAGCAACGCTTCGACTGTTGCTTCGGCCTGTGCGCCGCTATGGCCAGTGATGAGCAAACGGCTGCCAATTGCAACTTTGCCTTTGATCAGCGTTTCCCAACGTTGGGGATCGCGTTGTTTAAGCAGTAGCAACTCGGTTTTGCCACCGCTAGCTTTTTGGCCATACAAACGGGCTGGCAAGACGCGGCTATCGTTGGCAACCAACAGATCTCCATGCCGCAAATAGCGCCCAATCTCATAAAAATGGCGATGCTCAAGCTGGCCAGTGGCGCGATCGAGCACCAACAAGCGCGAGTGGTCGCGTGGCTCAACCGGGGTTTGGGCGATCCGTTCTGGTG
This sequence comes from Herpetosiphon sp. NSE202, assembly GCF_042688385.1. Lineage (NCBI taxonomy): Bacteria > Bacillati > Chloroflexota > Chloroflexia > Herpetosiphonales > Herpetosiphonaceae > Herpetosiphon > Herpetosiphon sp. NSE202. Next base: position 1,016,390 of record NZ_JBHUPY010000001.1, read on the forward strand.
GTAAGTGATAATCAAAATCGGCAATTGGTAGCATGATCGTAGGCTATAGGCTATGGGCAATAGGCTATAGATAAAGGGTTATCGTTACAGAATCCATAGCTTACCATAGAAAAAGGATGAAGGATGAAGTATGAGGGATGAAGTTAAGAAATAGAGCAAAGAACATAAGAAAAGGATGAAGGATGAAGTATGAGGGATGAAACAAAAGGCAAAAAGCAAAAGTCAAAAGTCAGAAGTCAGAAGTCAGAAGGCAGAAGGCAGAAGCCTAATCCTAAACATCTGTGTCAATCTGTGGCTAAAAACGTCCTTCGCGGATCAATGTTAACGCAGAGGCGCAGAGAACCAATGGCTGTTGGCTTTTGGCTATGGGAACATACTCTGTGGAATCTGGGGCTAAAAGTAGCCTTTGTGATATTCGCGATCTTCGCGGTTTCAATCCTTTGTGTTTTTTGTGCCCTTCGTGGCTCAATCGCTACTATGTTCTATGCTCTATGTTCTATGCTCTTTATTAAAAGCAGTATGCTATAATGACGCAGATACACCACCAAGATAAGGAATATCCATACAACTATGGAACCAGAAATTTTAGCTCGTCTCGCTCGTGTCGAGGCGCGATATATCGAACTCAATGATGAAATGACGCAGCCAGATGTGCTCAGCGACCATGTACGTCTAACCACTTTGGCTCGCGAACAAACCGAACTCGGCGAGTTGGTTGGTCGCTATCGTGAGTTTCTGCAGGCGGAAAAAGCGCTCGAAGAATCCAAAGCCATGCTGCGCGAGGAGAATGATCCTGAGTTACGCGAAATGGCCCAAATGGACATCGAAGAACTTTCAGCCCGCATGGAAGCAATTGGAGCCGAAGTTCGGATTTTGTTGTTGCCGCGCGACCCTAACGACGAAAAGAACGTGATCATCGAAATTCGCCAAGGCGAAGGTGGCGATGAAGCAGCCTTGTTTAGCGCCGATGTGTACCGCATGTATCAACGCTACGCTGAAACTCGGGGCTGGAAAACCGAACTTATGTCGTTGAGTGAAAACGGCATTGGTGGCTTCAAAGAAGTTATTTTTGAAGTACAAGGCCAAGGCGCTTGGAGCCGCCTCAAATACGAGGGTGGTGTGCATCGCGTTCAGCGCGTGCCTGCAACCGAAGCTCGCGGTCGCATTCACACCAGCACCATCACCGTGGCCGTTTTGCCAGAGGTCGAAGAAACTGCGGTTGAAATTAAGCAAGAAGATTATCGTATCGACGTATATCGCTCAGGCGGTCACGGCGGCCAAGGCGTGAACACCACCGACTCGGCAGTGCGGATCGTCTACAAAGCCGGCACGCCAGATGAAATTGTGGTTGTTTGTCAAGATACTCGTTCGCAGATTAAGAATCGCGAAAGTGCCTTGAACGTGTTGCGCGCCCGCTTATATGCCCGTGAACAAGAAAAACGCCAAAAAGAGCTTGGCGAATCACGCTTGGCCCAAGTTGGCAGCGGCGAACGGGCCGAAAAAATGCGCACCTACAACTACCCGCAAGACCGAATTACCGATCATCGGATTGGCCAAAACATCTCTAACCTGCCTGTTGTGCTTGATGGAGCGCTAGATCGGTTGATCGACGCACTGGTTACTTACGACAACGCCGAACGGCTTAAGGCATTGGGTATGGGAGCCTAGGAGTTTGTTGCATGCACTCGCCGCTTGCTGAATTTATTCGACGCATGCCCAAATGTGAGCTTCACGTTCACCTCGAAGGCTCAATTACCCCTAAAACGTTGTTGGAGCTAGCGACGAAAAATGCTATTAGCCTGCCTGCTAATGATTTGGCGGGCGTTGAGCGCATGTTTCAATATGAACATTTCTTGGGCTTTTTAGATGTCTATCGCACCTGTGCCCGTTGTTTGATCCATGGTGAGGATTTTGAACGGGTTGCCTATGAGTTGGCCATCGATTTGGCCCAGCAACAGGTGCGTTATGCAGAAGTAATGCTATCGCCTGCTCAGCACATGCAGCGCAACATGGATTTCGATGAGATTCTTGGTGGTGTTGCTGCTGGTTTTGCCCGTGCTGAGCGCGAGACAGGTATTATTTGTCGGCCTGCCTTCGATTTTGGCCGTCAGTTTAGCCTTGATCAAGCGCTGCGAGCGGTCGAGTTGGCCCAAGCTGGCATGAAGTATGGCGTGGTTGCCTTTTCGATTGGCGGCGATGAGGCCAATTATCCACCTGAGCCATTTGTCGAAGTTTTTGCCTTAGCCAAAGCGGTGGGCCTGCACGTCATGGCCCATGCTGGCGAGGTTGCCGGAGCCAATAGTGTGCGCGGTGCGGTCGAAATGCTCGGCGTGGATCGGATTGGCCATGGCTTTCGCGTGCTTGAAGATGCAGAATTGACCGAATTTTTGGCGCGCCGTGGCGATATAACCTTCGATGTCTGCCCAACCAGTAATATTCGCACTGGCGTGGTTGCCTCGTTTGAGCAACACCCCCTGCGTCAGATGCTCGATGCTGGTTTGCCAATAACCCTCAACTCCGATGATCCGGTGTTGTTCAATACCAGCGTGACAGGCGAGTATTTGCTGGCCGCCGAACGCTTTGATTTTGCGCTTACTGATATTTGCAAAGTTGCGCTCCAAAGCGCCAAAGCCTCGTTTTTGCCCGCCGAACAGCGCCAGCAATTGCTGATCGAGTTTGAGCAGCAGCAAGCAACCTTGCGCCGTGAATTAGGTCTCTAGCAGAACAGAGAACAGAGAACATAGAACATAGGGATTAGGCTATAGGCTGATGGCTTTTGGCTATGGGAACATAAGCCTCCGAATATGTGGTAAACAATAATTATTCGTGGAATTCGTGGCGAAAAATAATTTTTGTGCGCTCTATGCTTTATGTTCTATGTTCTATGCTCTATGTGTACTGGTAAATTGGATTAGCAACACGTAGCATTCCCTCACCCCCCAACCCCCTCTCCCACGAAAACGCGGGCGAGGGGGAGCCGTCGTTTTGACGAAGAATCGGGGCACAACCATGGAATCAAAGCCCCTCGCCCGCCGCGTGGGAGAGGGGTGGGGGTGAGGGGATCAAGCCGTGGTAAATCCAATGAACCAGTACATCTATGCTTTATGTTCTATGTTCTATGCTCTATGTTCTGCGTGTGCTTCGTGGATCAAAACAAATGGGGCTGGACGGACGAACCGATCCCCAGCCCCTGAACCCCGACCCCTCCTCCCCAACCCCTCGCCTAGAAAGTCGCCAAGCGTTCGCGTAAGGTTGTGGCGGCTAGCTCTTGGGCAGCCAAGGCTTCACGCTCTTTTTGCACAACTTCGGGCTTAGCTTTGGCTACAAAGTTCTCGTTAGAAAGCTTGCTGCGGCGGCGCTCGACATCGGCCTCGACCCGTTCAAGCTCCTTGTTGAGCCGTTCGCGTTCGGCGGCCAAATCGACCATTCCCGCCAAAGGCAAAACCACTTCTGCTGGCGAAATAACCAAACTGGTGGCTTTTTCTGGGCGCTCACTCAAGCTTTCGCTAATGATTAATTTATCGGGAGCGATCCGCGCCAAACGGCTGATGATCGCAGCTTGTTCGTTGAGCATGGCGCTTGCAGAGCCACCAGCAATCAAGGCTTCGATCCATTTGACTGCTTCCACGCCGGTTTCGGTACGCACGTTGCGCACGCCACGAATGATATTTTGCACTAATTCCCAATCACGTTCTGCTTGCTCGTTGAGCATTGCTGAATCGATCAACGGATATTCGGCGATGATCAAGGCGGCTGGGGTTGGCGTAGTTTGCTCGCTGTTATGCAGTTTTTGCCAAGCGGCCTCGCTGACAAACGGCATAAATGGGTGCAGCAAGCGCAAGGTGCCTTCTAACACACTATAAAGCGTTTGGCGGGTACGCAATTGCTGCTGCTCGTCGCCAGTGTCAATTTGAATTTTGGCAGTTTCAATGTACCAATCGGCAAATTCATCCCAGAAAAAGGTTTGGATTTGGCGACCAGCTTCGCCCAAATTGAAACTATTCATCAAGCGCTCAACATCGCCCGCCAAGCGATTGAACCGCGAGAGAATCCAGCGATCTGCCACGGTGTAGGCTTCAGCGTTCAAGCTTTCGGCGTTAATTTTGCTCTCGGCAGTGCGTGGCAAATCGCCTAATTTTGAAATCACAAAGCGGGTTGCATTCCAAATTTTGTTAGCAAACGAACGCGCCGAATCCAAACGAGTTGGTTGCAAGGCAAAATCTTGGCCTGGCGTTGATGAGGTGGCGAAGGTAAAACGCAGCGCATCAGTGCCATATTGATCAATCAAATCGAGTGGATCGACCTGATTGCCCAACGATTTGGACATCTTGCGGCCATGTTCATCGCGCACTAGCCCATGCAAGTAGACCCATTCAAATGGCTCTTTGCCAGTAAGATACATGCCCAACATCATCATGCGCGCGACCCAGAAAAACAGAATGTCGTAGCCCGTTTCGAGCAACGTGTTTGGGTAAAATTGCTTGAAATCGGGATTTTCAACGTCGGGCCAGCCCAAAATGCTAAATGGCCACAAGCCCGATGAGAACCACGTATCAAGCACATCTTCGTCTTGGCGTAGCTCAACAACTTGACCATAATGTTCGGTTGCGGCAGCCATGGCATCGGCAGCGTTCAACTCGACAAACATCTGGTTGTCGGGGCCGTACCAAACTGGAATCCGATGGCCCCACCAGAGTTGGCGGCTAATACACCAATCTTGAATGTTTTCCATCCAGTGGAAATAGATTTTGTTGAAGCGTTCGGGCACGATTTTGGTGCGGCCTTCGCGCACGGCAGCCATGGCAGGCTCAGCCAAGGGTTGCGTTTTAACAAACCATTGAGTGCTGATCAACGGCTCGACGATGGTATCGCAGCGCTCGCAGCGCCCAATCTTCATCAAGTGGGGCTTGGTTTCGACCAGATTGCCAGTTTCGGTCAAATCGGCGACCAAGCGCTTGCGGGCCTCAAAACGGTCGAGGCCAGCATAGCTGCCACCTTCAGCATTGATCGTTGCATCAAGATTCAGCATATTGAGAATTGGCAAGCTATGGCGTTGGCCAACGATATAGTCGTTTGGATCGTGGCCTGGCGTAATTTTGAGCGCCCCAGTGCCAAACTCGCGCTCAACATAGGTATCGGCGATAATGGGAATTTGGCGACCCAAGGCTGGCAGCACCACAAATTTGCCCACCAAATCGGCGTAGCGCTCATCGTCGGGATGCACGGCTACCGCCACGTCGGCGAGTAAGGTTTCTGGGCGGGTTGTGGCGATTGTAATTGATTGATCGCCTTCGCTAATGCGCCATTCGGTATCGTTCAAATCGCTGGCAACTTTATAGCGAATATGCCACAAATTGCCTTGCTCTTGCTCATCGCGATAGACCACTTCAAGATCGGAGATTGCAGAGAGACAGCGGGGACACCAGTTGACCAAGCGCGTGCCGCGATAGATCAAGCCATCGTCGTACAAACGCTTGAAGGCTACGACGACCGCTTGCGACAAGCCTTCATCGAGCGTGAAGCGTTCGCGCTGCCAATCGACCGATGAACCAAGGCGGCGAATTTGGCTGGTGATTGTTGAGTGCGAACGGCCCTTCCATTCCCAGACTGCATCGAGAAAATCCTCGCGGCCAAGGTCGTGACGGGTTTTGCCGACCTTCGCCAGTTGTTTTTCAACCACGTTTTGGGTGGCGATGCCAGCGTGGTCGGTGCCAGGAACCCACAAAGTTGGTTGGCCGAGCATCCGATGCCAGCGGGTCAAAATATCCTCGATGGTGTTGGTCAAGCCGTGGCCAGTGTGCAGCACGCCAGTCACGTTGGGCGGCGGAATCGCAATCACAAACGGATCTTTGCCATTGGTCTCGGTTGGCTTGAAATAGCCCGCCGATTCCCACCATTTGTATAGATGTTCCTCGACCTTAGCGGCTTCGTAGGCTTGGCCGAGATCGGCTCCAGCTAAAGCCCGTGCTAAATGCTCATTTAACGTCATGGTTCAAACCTCAAACTAGAAATTAATTAGGACAGCGTAAGTTTACGCATTCTGGGCCACGAGCGATATGCTCGCTGAAAAATGTATTAACTGCATCGAGATTCGCATTATCGCGCAGCATCAAGCGATATTCCCACGCGGTCACTGCCACTGTTGCATCCATATTCATTCGCAAGCGGAAAATAGTATGATCATTGCGCTGGTAGAGCGTATTGAACGTTGCTTCTAATTGAATAAGCTCTGAAGGCGTAATTAGTTGCGGATTATAAAAAATAATCACGCCGCCGTGTTCGAGATTATGCACAAGTGCTTCATCCTGAACATCATAAAAATGATAGCCCCAATCAGCAGGATACGCTGCATGATAGCCAGATGTTGGCGGCAAACTTTTATAGTTGACACTTTCACTAGTATGGTATGGCGGATCAACTGCCGGAATATATTCACCCAACCACATTTGATCGAATTCGGGCTTTGCTGTTTTAATGGGTGGCTGTTGATTAAATGTTGCCAAGCTAAATGCTGGTATAACTTCAACTCTAGCCACTTCTGTATCTTTCCAAATGCTAGGATAGACTAATGTTTTATTATTACGATTTGTTTCTAAATCAGATTCACCAATAATATCGATAAAATCGGAGCCAGCACCAATAATGGTGTTATCTTTGTCATAAAGCAATATTGATACAAATGTTGATGTAATAAGGTCTGTGCTAGCAGTTGCAACAATATTATAGACAACGTACGTATTACCTCGTGCTTCTAAATTATCAGGAGGATAATTTATGCCATTTGTAGTCATAATATCGAGCTTTGGCTTTGGAATAGCTTGCTCAAAGATTATTGGATAGCCCTTGCCTAGGCTAATTTCGACGCTTTTGGCACGAAATTTCATTCCGGTAAATACGCCATCGGTCACGACAATTTTTTGCTTGGGCAGCAATAATTCAATTGTATTGGTATTTTTTAGCACTTTATTCGATTGACTGGTTAATGTCATCGTATAGGGAACGTTGTATAAGGCTTGATCGCTGGGATTTTCAATTTCAAAATAGACCATTGCCTGATCGGTCATTGGCATTTGGCCAACGCCAGAACGCACGATATTTAGGGCAACCTCAACTTGCTGCGGCTCTGCATTGGCAGCAGATTTGTCGCTAGCCTGCAATAAAGGCCAAAGTTGCAGGCCAAGCAGAATCAACAGCCCAATGCCACACAAACTTGCCCCAAGCAGCATCAGCGTTTTAGGCAACGAACGCGGCTGTTTAGCCGTTGTTGGCGGACTCAAGCGCAGGGTTGGCAGATCCGCGTTATCAGTATTTGGCACAAGCTCGGTCGTTGGTTGTGATGAATAAAGCGGCGTTGTTTTAATCTCGCTTGCTACGAGCTGCGGCCTGGGCTGCGCATCGGCAAGCGGGATGGTTTTTTTGCTATTGGCATGCATTGCTTGGCTTGCACTTGGCACTGGTTGAGGCATTGCTTCAGCATCGGCCAGCGGGATGGTCTTTTTGGCGATCGACAAGATGCGGCGCTCGGGATTTGGCGTTGGCTCGGCGCTTGGTTGGCTTGCCAAGGGCGTAATTGCTGGCGCTGTTGCATCAATGGCTGCAATCCGGCGCATACATTCAGCCTGTTGCGCCGGATCGGTCACGATTGTGGCTAAAATGCGCCAAGCCTCGCGCTCGTGAGGATTTTGGCGAATAACCCCAGCCAGCAGCTGTTTGGCGCGCTGATGATCGTTTTGAGTTAAAGCTTGGGCAACTGAATGCTGCCAATTGGGTGCTTCCATCACATTCCCTCGTTGAATGGTTGCCGCTAAAAACAAAAACCCCACGCCCAACAAGGACGAGAGGAAACTCGTGGTACCACCTTGATTATGTTGCCGCAGCAACATCACTCATGAGCGCGATAACGGGCGCACCCGAACCAACTTACTGAAATTCAGTTGATCGACTTCCAAGCCACGTTCAATTATTGCTCAACCGAGGGTGCTTTCAGCCGCCGACACCCAATCTCTGGCGGGAACCAATAATTTACTCATCTTGTTCAACGTCATTTGCGATTGCTCAAATAATAGCCACGCTTGCGCGTTGTGTCAAGCGCGAGCTTTGCGACAATTTTGCGACAGGTTCGTGATACTCCGGTAACACTTGCGAGCTATGCTAAAGCCAATCTCAAGGAGGCTTTATGCAACACTTAACTATTGCCACAATCAGCATCGCTAGTCGTCGCGCACTGCTGCATAGCTTAATTTCAGCCAACCCAGCCTATGAATTAGTTGCCGATATTACCCATGCTGAGGCCTTGCACTTGTTGCCGAACCTTCAGCCCGATGTCGTGATTATTGATGCAGCTATGTTGAATATTAATCCTTTGGCAGCGCTCAAAAGCTTAAATCAATGGCTAACCTGCCCTGCCAGCTTGGTTTTGAGCAATGGCTCACGCAACGAACAACAACTTTGGCTCGATCTAGGGGCGCATGCGCTTGCCCGCCTCGAACAGCCAGAAACGATTGCTCAAGCCTTGGCTGAATTAGCTCGCCAAGCTCAGCTCCAAGCAGCGTAATACCGAGGGATCGGGCATCAGGGATGAGGGACTAGGGGCGGGGATCAGGGAGTAAAAAGGCTATAGGCTATTGGCCCCTAGCGACATGCCCTCACCCCCCAACCCCCTCTCCCACGAAAACGCGGGCGAGGGGGAGCCGACTATTTTTCGTCAAGGAATTGCGGGAGAACCAGCGCGTTAAAGCCCCTCGCCCGCGCCACGGGAGAGGGGTTGGGGTGAGGGGATCAGGCTGTGGTTAACGTGCTGAACTATTCCATATAGCCATCAGCCTTACTTGCTCTGCGCCTCTGCGTTAAAGCCCGATCCCCAATGTCTATGTTCTATGTTTTATGTTCTTTGCTCTATGTTCTTTTTAAGGAATTTTCATGCTTGCAACACCTGCGGCTACTGCACCTGTAGCCTTAATGCGCGATGTTTCGCATACCGTCCAACTCGGTACAACCAACTTGACAATTTTGAATGGCATTTCGTTGGAAATTGCCCGTGGCTCGTGGGTCGCATTAACTGGCCCTTCAGGCTCTGGTAAATCGACCTTGCTCGGCATTTTGGCGGGCCTTGATACGCCGAGCCATGGTCATGTGCGCTTGAATGATGTCGATATTACCAAAATGGGCGAGCCACAATTGGCCCGTTTGCGCAATCAAACTATCGGCGTTGTCTTTCAAGCATTTAATTTGATTCCCACCATGACCGCCCAAGAGAATGTTGAAGCACCCTTGTTTGTGCATCGCAATCGCAGCGATATTAGCCAACGCGCCAAAGCCATGCTCGAATTGGTGGGCCTTGGCGATCGGCGTGATCATCGGCCTGCGCAGCTTTCTGGCGGCCAGCAACAACGGGTTGCAATTGCTCGCGCTTTGGTTACAACGCCACAGTTGCTGATTGCCGATGAGCCAACTGGCAACTTGGATAGCGCCACCAGCAAGCAAATTCTGGAATTATTTGCCGATTTGCGCCGCCAATTGAATATTACGATTGTGATGGTGACCCACGATCCCGATGTGGCAGCGCGGGCTGATCGCCAACTCTACCTCGTCGATGGCCAGATTCGCCACGATAGCGCGAGGGCCGAATAATGGGGTTGCGATTTGCGTTTAATTATGCTTGGCGCTCGTTGCGCCTAGGTGGCCAGCGCACAGTGCTGGCAATTATTTGTATCGCTTTTGGCGTGATGTCGCTTGGCGCGATGCAAAGTTTATCCACGGCGATCAATCGAAGCTTTGTTGAAAATCGAGTCAGCGCTGGCGGCGATGCCGCGCTCAATTGGCCTAATGGCCCAATTGGTCCTGAGCAACAAGCCCAACTTGAGCAGCTGAAGCAAACTGGCGTGATTGGGGATTATGTGGTCTATTCGGCGATTCTGCCGAGTATGCTCAAACCTGCTGGCGGCGATCATGTGATTTTTAGTGGCATGGGCTATGGAATCGATCCCGCAACCTATCCATTATTGGGCGAGTTGCATGTAAGCGAGCCGGCCAACGCTAGCATGGTCGAGCTATTCAAACAGCCCGATGCAGTTGTGCTGAGTGAGGTTTTGGCCAAGCAGCACGATTTACAGCTTGGCCAAGAGTTGGTGATGCTGATTGAACAAGGGACAATTCCCAAACGGCTCAAATTGGTCGGCTTCGTGGATCGAGTGCCGAATATGAACGCCGATAGTTTATTTTTCAGCCTTGAAACTGCGAATAGCCTGGATGGCAAAGCTGCTTTGAATTCGGTGCGGGTGGTTTGGGGTCAGCAAGGCCCGCAAGTTGCTGCCTTAGAGCAAGCAGGCTGGCTGGTTTCAGTCGTAAGCAACGAGCCATCGAATACAGCTGCCTTTTTTAACATGACCTTGCGTGGTGCTGGCGTGTTGGGCTTGATCGTCAGCGGGATTGGGGTGGCAAACACGATGCAAGTGGTGTTGGCTCGTCGCCGCAACGAAATCGCCATCCTCAAAACCTTGGGCTACCGTGGCCCACAACTCTTGCTGTTATTTGGCTTGGAAACCGCCTTGCTTGGCTTAATTGGCAGTATTTTTGGGGCTCTTGCCGCCGTGTTGATTGGCGATCAATTAACTGGTTTGTTTGAACGCACCAGTGCCTTTATGTTGCCAACGGTGGTTGATTGGCAAATTTTGGCGGCGGCAGTGGGCTTGGGCATCGCGACAACCTTGATTTTTGGCATGGTGGCGATTGTTAAGGCCAATGCTGTGCGGCCTGGTTCGTTGTTGCGCACTGGCCCAATTGAGGTGAACCCAACCACTCGCCGCGCTATGCTTGGTTTGTATGCTGGTTTGGGTGCAATGTTTGCCTTGGTTGCCAGCATCAGCATGGGTTCATTTGGGGCTGGAATGATCGTGTTTGTTGGCGCGCTGGTTGGCTTGGCCTTGCTTAATTGGCTGTTTCAGGGCATTTTGTGGTTGGTTGCCAAAATACCATTGCCTGGTTATTGGCTGCGTTTGGCCAGCCGCAATATGCAGCGCAACGGCCAACGAGCAACGTTTGCAATTATCGCTTTAGCAATTGGCGTATTTACGATTGGCTTTTCGGCAACGGCCTTGCTAACGGTCAAAAAACAGCTTGATCTGCGGGCCGACCCCAACACTGATCTTACGCGGGCCTTGTGGATGATTACTGCCCCAAGCGACGAGCCGCAGGTGACGGCAATGTTACAGCAACTGCAACAACCAGCGCTTGAGCCAATTCGCATGCTCGATGTTACCATTGCCTTGCCTGACAGCGAAGATGGGCCGATTCAGGCTGCTGCTCGCAGTCGCGATCAACTTGCTGATGTGCAATTGACTGAGGGCGAATGGCAAGCTGGCGTTGATGAGATGATGTTTGAAACGTGGTTTTTCAGTGATATTCCACTTGGCAGCGAATTTGCAGTTATTGGCTCAAATCAGAAGCTGCGTTTGGTTGGCCGCTATGATGCCACCGGTAGCCAAGCATCAAGCCCAATCGTGATCAGTCCGGCAGCTCTGCAGCAACTTCCAGTCAAGCGCGGTAGTTCAATCTATATCCTGAATTTGCCGATTAATCAATTGAGTACGGTAACCAGCACGGTTAATCAAGCGCTGCCCCAAGCCTTTGTCTATAACGAAGTTGACTTGTATAACGCGACGCAAATGCTCTATAAATCGCTGGGCATGTTTGCGATCGCAGTGGCTAGCTTGGCCTTTGTAGCAGGCGTGGTGCTGATTGCGAATGCGGTTGGTTTGGCCTTATTTGAGCGCCGCCGCGAAATGGGCATTTTCAAGGCGGTTGGCTATAGCACCAGCAATTTACTGCGCAGCATTAGCATGGAATATAGTTTGATTGGCTTAATTGCTGGCAGCTTTGGGATGCTGGCGGTGTGGATTGCAATTGTTGTGCTCAACACGCTCCAGCCAAAAGCCAAAATGGGGCTTGATTTCATTCCTGGCTTGCTGATTTTTGGTTGTTCGATTGGTCTTGCCTTGTTGACCGCATTGGCGGTTGCTTGGCGACCTGCTCATCGACGACCATTGCATGTGCTACGTGAGGAGTAAGCTGGCTTTTATGCTACACTGGAAATTGTGCAGCATACACGTGATTATCCACAACTGAATGACGATTTGATCGAACGCCCACGCCTTCAAGCCCAATTGGAGGCGTGTTGGACATGCCGCTTAACTGTGGTTGTGGCGGCGGCTGGCTATGGCAAAACTACAATTCTGGCCCAGTGGATGCAGCAAACGCTTGGCGGCGATAGTTTGTGGTATGGCTTGAATAGCTCAACCGAGGCCGAGCAGCTTCAGCGCCTGCTGATTGGCTTAACGAAAAGCCGTTTTCCGCTGATTAAGCCAATCAACAGTTTGGCCGATTTGTTTGATTGCTGGGCAACCTTGGCTCCACGCCGCATTGCCTTGGTGCTTGATGATTGCCAGCAGTTGCAGGCCAGCGCTTGGAAGTTGTTGCAAGAAGTGCTGCGTTTTGCGCCAACTAATGTGCATCTAGTTGTGAGTAGCCGCCAATTGCCGCAGCTTGATTGGGCTAGTTTGGCGGCGCGTGGCCAATATCGCCAACTCAACGCCACTGAATTGCGATTTAGCGCGGCGGAAGTTGCCCAACTGTTGCCAAGCCAAAATTCTAGCCAACGTGAGGCTGCGTGGCAAGCAACCAATGGCTGGCCTGCTGGTTTACGTTTATGGCGAGCGTTGCCACATAGCTATCAAGGCACGATTGGCGCTTTTTTGGCGCAAGATGTTTTAGCCCAATTGCCCGCTCCTGTGCGCCGAACTGCCCAATTTGCTGCCCAGTTGCCATTTTTCAATCAAGCAGTGTTAACGGCAATGGCCGCGCCTGATCCGGCGAGTATCTGGCAATATAACTTGTTTGTTGTGCCCGATCATGCTGATTGGTGGCGCTTTGAGCCGTTTTGGCTGGAGGTTGTGCGCCAAGAGCCGTTGGCCGAAGCCGAGCAATTGCTGGCTCAAGCGGCAACTTGGTTTGATCAACAGGGGCATTATGAAGCGGCGCTCGATCTCTGGTGTCGCTTGGGCCAATGGTCAAAGGTAGTCGCGCGGCTCAAACAGGCTGGCTTAGCCTTGTTGGCCCAGCAGCAGCCAGTTTTGCAATGGTTGCAACAATTGCCAGCCAACGAGCGCCAAAGCGGCGAATTATTGCATGTGCATGGCTTGGCCTTGCGTGAACACGATCCGGTGTTGGCGGCCCAAACGTTGGCCTTGGCCGCCCAAGCCTACCGGGCTGAGCAACGCTACGCCGAGGCTTTTCAGGTGGTTGGCGAACAATGTTTAATCTATTTTTGGCAAGGCGACGAGCAAGCCTTGTTTGCTGCTGCCCGCGAAAGTTTTAGCCTCAAAAGTTTTGTTTGGTATCGCCAACGCCGCGATTTATTGAAATTTCCTTTATTGCTGTTTCAGATCAAGCGTGGGCGCTATCTCAAGGCCTTGGCAACGGCTCAAAGTTTGGCCCATAGCGAATTGCCCTTCTTTTGGCGGTGGGTTGCGGCTTGTGTTGTCGGCGGCTTGTATACCATTTTGACCTTGCCGAATGAAGGCATTCAATGGCTCGAAGCGTGGTTGCAACATCCACAAGTGCAAGCCGAGCCAGCCATGCGCATGAGCTTGTTGGATCTCTTGGCAACCTGCTTGATGAGCCGCTCGACTCCTGAAGATCGCTTGCTTGCCCAAGATTTGGCTGAGCAGGCCAGTCGGCTGAGCGAGCGTTATGGCGTGCGTTTGACCCGTTTGCAAACGCGCGGAACCAAGCTTGGGCTGGCCTTGCTTGAGGCTGATCGGCCAACGACCGAGCGTTTGATTAAACAATTGTTACAGCCAAGCGATGAGCCATTGCCCTCAATTATGCGTAATCGCTTGCTGGCATTACGGGCGTTTGCCTGGGCCAGTTTAGGCGAAATTAAATTGGCTCAGCACGATGCAACCAGCAGCGAGCGCGGCCTGATTCGCGATGATGCGTTATATGGCGCTGATCCGCGCATGTGGTTGATGTTGGCCCAAGCATGGTTTTGCTGTGGCGAATATCGCCGTGCGTTGGCAGCCTTGGAGCGCGCCAAGCCCATGATTGAAGCGGCGCAATCGCCAATTTTGCGCTTACGTGCTGGCCTGGTGCAGCTTGCTAGCCGTTGGCAATTGCAGCCAAGCACCCAGTTAATTGGCGAAGCCACCGCAATTTGGCGCGATTATTTGACTGATGGCGATCGCCATATGAATGCCACGCCATTAATCTTGACGACGTTGCTGGTTGAATTGGGCTTGCGCACGGGGATTGCGCCCCAACGAATTGCTCAATTTCTAGCCGAGCGTGATCGTGTAGCCCTCGAAGCGATGTGCTGGAAATTGTATGCCGAGTTGCCCGAGCAACAAAGCACGATGTTGCAACTTTTGGGTTTGTATGGCTCGGCGGCAAGCATTGAACGCTTGTTGGAGGTGGTCAAACAAGCTTCGACCCAACAGCGCAAAATTGCCCAACAAAGCTTGGCCAGTATTCGCCAACGCCCAGCCTATGCGCTTAAGATTCAGCTTTTTGGTAGTTTACAGCTGTGGCGTGGTTCGGAGTTGGTTGATGCTCATGAGTGGGCACGCGAAAAGGCGCGTCAATTATTGGCCTTGTTGTTGCTGCAACGCCCGCGAATTATTAGCCGCGAAGCGGTGATCGAGCAGCTTTGGCCCGAACTTGCGCCTCAAGCAGCAGATGGTGCATTGCGCGTAACGCTCAACGCCTTGCTGCATGTGCTGGAGCCAGAACGCAGCGGCGGCGCTAATTCGGCCTTTATTTTGAGCGAAGCTGCTGGTTTGCGCTTGAATCCGCAGGCCACAATTACCACCGATTATGCGCAATTTCAGAGCTTGCTGCAAACTGCGGCCCAGCATCGCCAGCAAGGAGCCATGCCCGCCGCGTTGCAGGCATATCAAAGCGCCTTGGCGATCTATCAGGACGATTTGCTCAGCGATCTTGCCTATGCAGAATGGGTGCTTGATTGGCGCGAGCAAGCCTTAACTCAATTTGTCAACGCAACCAGCGAATATCTGGAATTATTGTTGGCCTATGGCCCAACCGCCGAGGCCATCCCCTACGCCGAACGCTTATTAAGCTATGACCCATATCACGAGCCAACCTACCAACGCTTAATCGACATCTACCTCATGTTGGGCAATATTAGCGCTGCCGAGCGCATCCGCAAACGCCTCGAACGTATTTCTTTGTAACATTTTTATTCAAGTAAGTAGAATTTAATATTTTTTTATGATGAGCGATAGCCGATATATCGCTCTTATATCGGTTTAACTATCGTTGGCCAGATAGTTTGGGCCATGGCGTTGTGGTGTAATAGCCCTGTCAACAACGAGGTGCGCACCCAACGCTGACAAACACTGATAAACAGAACTTAGCCCACTAGGAGCACCACCCAATGGCAGATGTAAAAAATTTGATCGACGCTGAAGTGACCGCCGACGAAGCCGAATTGTTTGCTGATGAACTGGAAGAGCATGTAACCAACGTCGCCGCTGCTTGTATCTCATCGCTGGGTTCAATCAGCACCTCGGGTTCGCTCTGTACCGTCAGCACCTTCTGCACCGCCGCCGCCGAAGTTCAATAATTTTGATCTTGCATTAGATAGTGAGGAATACCGCAATGGCAGATGTAAAAAATTTGATCGACGCTGAAGTGACCGCCGACGAAGCCGAATTGTTTGCTGATGAACTGGAA